>NZ_JAQVBV010000075.1 GCF_028690125.1 Bacteroides sp.
CAAAGAATTGTAATGATAAATTTGGAAATAGATAAAAACAAAAAGCCGTCTTTCTGGAGGTGAACGTTATGTTCACGACTTATAAGACGGCCTGATAGCAAGGTGTTTGAGTTTTCGAGAGACTACAAAATTATAAGTGAAAAAGAATCTTAAGTTACCATTGTTTATATTAATTTAGATCGGAGATAAAAATGAAAAAGAATATACTTTTAATTGGTGGCGGAGGCCATTGTAAATCAGTATTGGACAGTCTTCTTGAACTGAATGAATATGCAGAAATCGGAATTGTCGATAAGAATGAAAATGTTGGCAACTCAGTGATGGGTGTTCCTGTAGTGGGATGTGATGATGATCTACCTGCTTTATTTAGATATGGTTACAGGTACGCCTTTATCACAGTTGGAAGTATCGGGAATCCAACTCTTCGGATAAAACTCTTCAAGCTTCTTAGTGAAATTGGTTATGAGATCCCTTTCATCATTGATAATTCAGCTAAAGTCAGTAAGTATGCAGAAATTAAACAGGGTGTGTTTATAGGGAAACAGAGTACTATTAATGCTGGAGCCCTAATTCAAAGAGGGTCTATCATAAATTCTGGATCTATAGTGGAGCATGACTGTCAGATTGGTGCCTTTTCCCACATTGCTCCAGGAGCTGTCTTAGGTGGAGAAGTAGTTGTTGGGGAGAATTCTCACGTTGGCTCAAATGCAACGGTTAAACAGCAAATTCAAATAGGCTTTAATTCGATTATTGGTATGGGAAGTGTTGTTCTACAAAATATTGATTCTCATACAGTGGCTTACGGAAATCCATGCAGGGAGGTGAAGAAACTATGAGTGTATTCGTTATTGCAGAAGCTGGTGTAAATCATAATGGAAGTTTGGAATTAGCAAAAAAACTAGTCGATGCAGCTAAAGATGCAGGGGCTGATTGCGTAAAGTTTCAGACTTTTGTTTCTAAGAATATCGTATCAAAAAATGCGGTAAAAGCTGAATATCAAAAGCAGCAAACTGAGCCAGAAGAATCTCAACATGATATGCTTAAGAAACTTGAACTCTCCTTTAATGAATTTGTCAAGCTGAATGATTATTGTAAAAGTAAAGATATTGAATTTATGTCTACGGCTTTTGATTTTGACAGCATTGATTTTTTAGATAGTTTAGAGATGGGCACTTGGAAAATTCCTTCAGGAGATATTACCAACCTACCTTATCTAATCAAGATTGCTAAACTTAATAAACCTGTGATACTTTCCACGGGTATGAGCACAATGGAAGACATAAGAAGCGCTATTAAAGCCTTAAAAGAAAATGGAGTTGTGGAACTTACAGTTCTTCATTGTACTACAGAGTACCCGACACCATTTGAAGATGTAAATTTGAATGCTATGAACACTATAAAGGAAGAATTTGGCGTAAAGGTGGGTTATTCGGATCACACTAAAGGCATAGAGGTTCCTATTGCCGCGGTTGCTTTAGGTGCTACAGTTATAGAGAAGCATTTTACCTTAGATAGAAATATGGAGGGACCTGATCATAAAGCGAGCTTAGAACCTAATGAGCTTAAAGCTATGGTTGATTTCATAAGACATATTGAACTGGCTCTAGGTAATGGAATGAAACAGCCAGCCGAATCAGAGAAGAAGAACATGGCAGTTGCTCGTAAGAGTATTATTGCAAGTAAAGACATTAAAGCGGGTGAAATTTTTACGGAAGAGAACCTTGCAGTAAAAAGGCCAGGTCATGGTATAAGTCCTATGAGATGGTTTGATGTCATAGGAAAATCTGCACCGAGAGATTTTGAAGAAGATGAGTTGATAGAGCTATGAAGAAAATAATCAGTATTCTAACAGCAACAAGAGCTGAATATGGTCTGTTGAAACCAATAATCGCAAAACTTAATACAATTGATGAATTCGATGTAAGAATCGTAGCCACTGGTGCACATCTTTCACCAGAGTTTGGCTTAACATATCGAGAAATCGAAAAGGATGGTTTTGTTATTGATGAGAAAATCGAGATCCTTTTAAGCTCAGATACCCCATCGTCCATTTCCAAATCAATGGGACTTGCGATGATTAGCTTTGCTGATTATTTTGAGAAGCTAAATCCCGATTTGTTGATTGTTCTTGGTGATCGATATGAAACACTGGCTGTAGCAACTACAGCAATGAATCATAGAATTCCAATAGCTCATCTTTATGGAGGAGAAACAACCGAAGGGGCAATCGATGAGTCTATTCGTCATGCGATAACAAAGCTAAGTTATCTTCATTTTACAAGTACAGATGAATACGGAAAAAGGGTTGTTCAATTAGGAGAGAATCCAGAACGTGTATTCAATGTCGGAGCAATTGGTATTGAAAATATCATAAATGAAAAATTGCTACAAAAAGAAGAATTAGAGAATGAACTTAATATCAGTTTATCAAAACCATATGCGGTGGTTACATTCCATCCAGTAACACTTGAAAATAACAGCTCTGAGAAGCAAATTGAATCGCTTCTAGAAGTCTGTAAAGAATATACTAAATTAAATTTTATCTACACTAAAGCAAATGCAGATGCTGAAGGTCGCATAATAAATCAGTTAATTGATAACTATGCCAGGGAAAATGAAAACATTCTTGCGTTTACATCTCTTGGTATGAGACGATATCTAAGTGCACTTAAGTATTGTTCAATGGTTATTGGAAACTCATCGAGTGGATTACTAGAAGCTCCTAGCTTTGCTATACCTACGGTCAATATAGGAGACCGCCAAAAAGGAAGGCTACAAGCAAGTAGTGTAATTAACTGTGAACCAACGCAAGAAAGTATTAGACAAGCGTTGGAGTTAGCATTAAGCGAAGAATTTGTGCAGAAAGCTAAGGTAACTGTCAATCCATATGGTAATGGAGATACATCTGACAAAGTAATTGAAGTAATAAAAGAATATCTGATTAATGATAAAATTGATCTTAAAAAAAAGTTTTACGATTGCGAGGTGAAATAGATGAATATTGTTGTGATTGGACTTGGATCAATGGGGAGAAGAAGAATTCGTTTAATCAAACAGTATAACGATTCTTATAAAATCATTGGTGTTGATTTAAATAAAGAGAGAAGAATAGCATCCGAATCTGAATTTGGAATTGAAACAATTGATAGTTTAGAGGAGGCAATAAAAAACAACAGTCTTGACAGTGCAATCATTTGTACTTCACCATTATCACACAGTAAACTAATTAAATTGTGCTTAGAGAATAATCTACATGTTTTTACAGAATTAAATCTAGTTACTGATGGATATGATGAGAATATTCAATTAGCAGAAGAAAAAAATAAAGTTCTTTTCTTATCTTCGACATTCTTACATAGAGCGGAGATTAATCAAATAAAAAAGTTAGTCAAGATGCAAGATGAAAGATTGAATTATAACTACCATATCGGTCAGTATTTGCCAGATTGGCACCCATGGGAGAATTATAAAGATTTTTTTGTTGGTGATAAGAGAACTAATGGGTGCAGAGAAATTTTTGCGATAGAATTACCATGGCTTATTGAGGTTTTTGGTAATGTTAAAGACATCATTGTAAGAAAAAGTAGAATCAGCTCATTAAATATTGATTATGATGACAATTACATGGTTATTCTAGAACATGAATCAGGACATAAAGGTATGCTCGCTGTTGATATAGTATCAAGAAAAGCGGTGAGAAACCTTGAAGTTTTTGGTGAAAATCTATACTTATCTTGGGATGGTTCAGCCGAAGGACTAAAAATGATGGATATTGAGAAGAGAATAGAGGCGAATATCCTATTGTATGAAAAAATAGATCAACTCAATCAGTACAGTAAGTTTGTTGTTGAAAATGCTTACTATGATGAAATAGTATTTTTTTTTAACGTGATATCTAACAATATTGAACCTATTTACGATTTCGAGAAAGACAAAATAATACTCGATTTAATAGATAGAATTGAGGCCTAACTATGCAAAGAAGATATAAAATAGGAATGATTGGTTTAGGCTCAATAGGAAAAAGACATCTAATTAATATAGATAAGGTCCTTAGAAGCAGAGACGTTGAATATTCTATAGATGTGATTAGAAGGAAAAACAGTAGGGCTTTGGATGAATCGTTAAGCGAGCTTATTTCTAATGTATATATAGAACATGAACATATTCCCGATGACTATGATGTTATATTTATTACCAATCCGACTCATCTACACTATGATACGATAAAAGAATTTTGCCATAAGGCAAAAAATATGTTTATTGAAAAACCAGTTTTTCATAAAACATCTTTGAAACTATCAGATTTATCATTGGACACAAAGGGCATTTATTACGTTGCATGTCCTTTAAGATATACTGAGGTTATCCAGTATGTAAAAAATAAGATTGATTTGAATTCGGTATACAGTGCAAGAGTGATTTGTTCCAGTTTTTTACCAGATTGGAGACCGGGGTTAGACTATCGAGAAACATATAGTGCACACTTGGACCAAGGCGGTGGCGTATCAATTGATCTTATACATGAGTGGGATTATATGATGTATTTATTTGGGAAGCCTAAACAAGTTTTAAATTTTCGGGGCAAATTTTCTCGGTTAGAAGTAGACAGTGATGACTTATCAGTTTACATAGCTGAATATGAGAAGATGCTAGCTGAAGTACATCTAGACTACTTTGGACGAAAGCCAATAAGAGAATTACAACTCTTCACTGCAGATGAAACTATAGTTGCTGATATTATAAACAGTGAAATTCGATTTTTGAATGAAAATAAAGTCATTCAATTTAGTGAAGATAGAAATTCTTATCAATTTAAGGAAATTGCTAACTTCTTTGATGTTTTAGAAGACAAAGTAAATAATGAAAATGATATTTATACAGCTTTAGCTACATTAAAAATTGCAAAGGAAGGTAAACTTTAATGAAGATATTATTTACAATATGTGGTAGAGCAGGTTCAAAAGGAGTAAAGAACAAGAATCTAAAAGAGTTCTTAGGTTATCCTTTGCCGTTTTATACTGTATCAGTAATTGATTTGTTTATAAAAAATAATAAACAATACGATTGTGATATTGTTTTAAATACTGATAGTGATGATTTAATTGACCTATTCAGAAATAAATTGACGTTACCAATCCATATTGTTAAAAGAGAGCCTAAACTTGGCGAAGATAATACACCAAAAGTTCATGTAATCCAGAACAGTTATACGGTACTCAAAGAACGACTGAAGGAAGATTATGATTTAGTTGTTGACTTAGATATTACCTCACCATTAAGAACCTTGAAAGATCTTGAAACTTTGGTAGAAAAAAAGGTTAACTCAGATGCTGATGTGGTTTTCTCTGTAACAGACTCACGAAGAAATCCGTATTTCAATATGGTGATGAAAACTGCGAAGGGGTATGAACGTGTTATCAAGTCGAACTTCAACGCAAGACAGGAAGCACCAGAAATCTTTGATATGAATGCTTCTATGTATGCTTATTCCCCAGAATTTCTTGAGAGCGGTAAAGGAATTTTTGAGGGAAAATGTGATGTCATTAAAATGATGGATACAGCAGTTCTCGATATTGATCATGAAATTGATTTCGAACTTATGTCCGTGATTGCAAAATATCAGTTTGTTAAGAATACAGAAATGAAAAAAATACAAGAGAATATTAGAATAATAATATTAGGATAATTTTTTACGGTACAATAATTAAATATTTTAATGTTTATTCTCAATCAAGGAGAATTAAGGTAGATGAAAAAAACGGCTCTAATTATTATGGTGATAACTTTTTTATCAAAAGTATTTGGTTTTGCTCGTGATATAGTTCTGTCTTATTTTTATGGAGCTACTAATATAACTGATGCATATCTAATTTCTCAAACTATACCCAGTGTAATATTTGGTTTTCTTGGTGTAGCGATAACTACAGCTTACCTACCTATCTTAAGTAGAGTAAGATCTAATCTTGGTGAAAAACAAGCATCTTTGTATACTAGCAAATTAATAAATTTCTTTATGATAGCAATTACAGTTATTTTTGTTTTGGGGATTACATTTACAGAACCTCTAGTCAGGATATTTGCATATGGATTCACAGGTGAAACTTTTGAAATTGCTAAAGAGTTCACAAAAATCGGATTAATCGGGATGTATTTAACTACTTTAATTTCAATTTTTCGTTCATATCTTAATGTTAAAGAAAAATTTCTTGTGCCAGCGTTAATTGGAATTCCATTTAATCTTGTTATTATTATATCTATTGTATTATCTTCCAGAACTAACTATCGAGTACTTGCAATTGGGACACTGGCTGCATTAGCATCACAGTTATTATTCTTGATTCCGTTCATAAAAAAAGAAGGTTTTAAATACAAATTAATATTTGATACAAAAGATATCAATTTGAGAAAGACTTTTTTTGTTGCATTGCCTGCTATATTGGGTACATCAGTAAATCAAATTAATATTTTAATAGATCGAACAATAGCATCAACGCTCGCTGTTGGCGGTATTTCTGCATTAAATTATGCAAACAGATTAAATGTTTTTATTGAAGGATTATTTGTTACATCTTTGATTACTGTTATGTATCCGACTATATCAAATTTAGCAAGTAGAAACGATATGAAAAAATTGAAAGAAATAATCGCTGAATCACTGAATATAGTTAATATTTTTATTATTCCAATTGTAATAGGAGCTATGATATTTACAAAAGAAATTGTAAGTTTGCTTTTTCAAAGAGGATCCTTTGATGTTAATGCTCTAGAAATGACAACATATTCTTTACTATTCTACTCTATAGGTTTGATTGGGATTGGAGTAAGAGAAACATTATCTAGAGTATTTTATTCATTGCAAGATACAAAAACTCCAATGTTAAATGGTGCTATTGGAATGATAGTTAATATAATACTTAATTTTATTTTTTCTCGATTATTAGGTATTGGAGGGCTTGCATTAGCAACATCAATATCTGCAATATTCACATCGTTGTTGATGCTAATCAATTTACGTAAAAAGATAGGCCCATTCGGAATGAAGCAAATCAGCATTTCATTCCTAAAAATCCTATTTGCTTCATTGGTTATGGGCGGATTAGCAAAACTAAGCTTTAATTACTTAACGACTTCTATATCTCAGAACCTTTCACTCTTATTAGCGATCGGCGTTGGAGCGTTATCATATTTCGTGATTATCTACTTTATGAAAATTGAAGATGTTGATGTAATTGTTGGAGCGATTAAGAAGAAGCTTGGAAGAGGAGCTGTTTAATAGTTGTATTGTTATTTCCACCCATCCCCCAACTCCCCAAGAATCTATTCAACCACATAAGTAAATTTTGGGAATCTTATATGAGGCTTAGCTCTAATAAGGGTTATATATGGGTGAGCTCAATCTGGTTGATAGCGTGATTAACCTGACACCCAGATAAGCATGATTAACTTGACCCTCAGATAAGCAGTGATGGTAACACCTGGATGTGCTGTGATGGTAAACATCCCAGATAAGCAGTGATAGTAACACCATGATGTGCTGTGATGGTAACTTTTCAGATTAGCAGTGACGGTAACTTTTCAGATATCCATAATCAGTTTGACACCGTGATTAGCAGTGAAAGAGAACGGGCATTTTTAGACTTGTTACTATGATAAAAGGATAATCAATAAACAGCGTGCTAAAATGGGAGAAAAACCAGTTTTGTATAAGGGTATTGTTAAAAAAAATAACAAAAAGAAACATATGCCAATAACAACTATTGACTTCTCATTAACAACCTGTGTGGTAAATATCCTTTGATAGCAACGGTTTCACAGTGATCAAAGATGAAGTCCACCAGAATCTTCCCTTTGCTCATCATGTGGATTGACTGTACCGCGCTCTCAAAGATGTCTCGCCTGAAAGGAATTCGCTCAGTCTCGGGTTCGAACGGCTGGAGCGTCTTGAGCAGGGTTGGGAAATGTTTGAGCCTGTCACGGTTGTCGGCAGTCGTTTTTTTGACATGATCAAGTTGATCGATCTCCGCATTGATTTGCAGCACCTTTTCCGTCAATGCTTCAATCCGGTCAACAAACTGGATGCTCTCATTCTCCTCCGTGCTCACCAGTGAGTTAATGGTGTGGTAGAGACTGGTTCGCTGGCCCAAGAGGTGCTGCATGGCATTATGTGTATCCTGCCCGTACTGTTTGCACGCTTCAAAATAGGAGTGCCATGAATCCTGCCAGTTGCGTTGATGCTTCATCTGTTGGAACACAATCATGACGGCGTGTTCCATCAGCTCTTTTCGGAAGGCGGGGAGGTGACAGCGGCTGTTCGGGTTGCGGGCCAGTGTGCCATTGCATTTCCAATAACCGTGGGGCTGGTCGCTCTTCTTGCTGCGCATCACGGGATGAGAATGGGCAGTGTGCCCACAGTGGCCGCATACCAGGCGGGACTTGATGGCCTCATCCGTCTTGTTCATCTCCTCGGTCTGGATGTCGCGAAAGGAAAGGCCGCGTACCGGGTGTGTTCGGTTTCGCCGGATGGCCTGCACCGCTTCCCAGTCCTCCCTGGAAATGATGGCTGGATGGTGCGACTCAATGAAAAATTGTTCCACCTCACCTTGGTTTGGTACGAGTCTTGGGCTTGTGATGTCCGGCCGATACCGCTTCCCATACAGATAATCGCCGGTATAAGCCACGTTGCCAAGAATCCTGTCCACAATCGATGGCCCCCAGTCATTGAGACCTTGAGCCGTGGGAATGTGTGCCTCCTGGATTCCCGGGAATAGTAACGATGAAAGAGCTTGAAACGCTTTATTTTCAATAGTTTTAGCCATAATTCTCTTGCATCTCGCCTCGTTACATGATATATTAAAGTAACGAGGTGAGAGGGGGCTGAAAAATGGCTGCCATTGTTTATCAAAAGAACAAAGTGACTGGAATCACCTACGCTTACCAATCAGTATCCCATTGGGACAAAGAGAAACAACAGTCTCGCGCCAAGCGAGTGTGCATTGGCAAAGTCGACCCCCAAACAGGCGAAATCATACCGACTCGAAAGAAGGCAAAACCAGCAGCAGAGATAACAGCAAAGCGTGGCCCTGTCCCTGCAACGCAAACAGCTCGTTTTTTCGGAGGCGCGACCTACCTCTTCGATCAAATCGGACAGAACCTCAATCTCTCAGCTGACCTCAAGACATGCTTTCCTGAGATACACAAGCAAATCCGTTCCATCGCCTACTATTTGATTCTTGAAGAGAATAACCCGTTGAGCCGATTTAATAAATGGAATGTGCTACATCGTCATCCAGCAGGGCATGATATCCCATCACAAAGAAGCAGTGAGGTCTTTGCTGCAATAACAGAAGAGGCGAAGCAACGGTTTTTCCGCCTGCAAGGGTATCGTCGCACCGAGAAAGAGTATTGGGCATACGACATCACTTCCATTTCGAGTTATTCGACAGCGTTGTCGCAAGTCAAATACGGCTTGAACAAAGAACATGACCGTCTGGCTCAAATCAACCTGGCTCTCTTGTTTGGTCAGGAATCAGGACTGCCTTTCTACTACAGGAAGTTGGCCGGAAATATTGCAGATGTCAAAACGGTTCGAAAACTGTTAACCGACATGAAGACACTTGGCTATAACAATATCAAACTTGTCATGGATCGTGGCTTCTATAGTGAAGATAATGTGAATGGCTTATTTCAAGCGCACTATCGATTCATCATGGCCACTAAAATCAACCTCAAGTATGTAAAGCTGGAACTTGAAAAAGCAAGAAGCACGATACGGAACTTCGATCACTACGATGATGAGCGGGAGCTGTATTCGAGCACAGCCATCATAAAGTGGAAATACAAGCAGGACCGGCCAATCATTGGCGACCAACTAAGGGAAGACAGGAAACTCTATCTTCACCTGTACTTCAATCATGAAAAAGCTGTCGAAGATGAGAAGAGACAAAACCTTCTATTGAGGACGCTGCAGACAGAACTTGAAAGCGATGAGCTGCATGAGAAGCACGATAGCGACTACAAAAAGTATTTCACCGTGCAAATTCTAGCGAATGGAGAGAGACAGATTACTGCAAGTCAAGAAGCAATTGATGAGGCTAAAAAGAATTATGGATACTTCGCTCTCATAAGCAATGATGTGAAGGACGCGATTCCCGCACTCGATATATATCGAACGAAAGACCTGGTAGAAAAAGCATTTGGAAACCTGAAGGAAAGGCTGAATCTGCGACGAACCCTGGTATCTTCCGAGCAAAGTCTGGACGGGAAGCTGTTTGTAGAGTTTGTTGCGCTCATCTATCTATCCTACATCAAGAAGAGAATGACGGAGAACGATCTATTCAGCAAGTACACACTTCAGGGTCTGCTTGACGAATTTGATGTGATTGAGTGCTTTGAGGAAAACGGACGGAAGCTGAAATGGGGAGAAATGACAAGCAAACAAATTGATTTGTTCAAACTAATGGGGGTTGAGCCACCCTCGTTACGCTAATCCGGGAATCCAGGCAGCATGTTGCGGATGGCCTTGCCCGTCCAGGTGGAACGGTTGCGTACGGTGGGAATGGCGGCCTTGGACAGCCGGTGGGCAATGTCCATGATGGGCACACCGGCTGTGAAGTCGGTGAAGACGCCCTTGACCACCTCGACTTCATCGGGGACGGGTTCGAGCATCTGGTCCTTGCCGCGCCCCACCACCCTGTAGCCGTACAGGCGGCGGAACTTCGGGTTGCCCTGCAGCGCGCGGCTTCTGTATGCCCATGCCGTGTTCATGGAAATGTTGAGGGCCTCCTGCTGGGCGACGGCCGCGTACATGGGGTCTGCTGAACATCTCGCTTTTTCATCCAAACAGAAATATTGAACATTGAAAATTGAATTTTTTGAAAATAAATAATTGGGACAAAAAATCCCGAATCCTCTTTTCAACGTTCATGACAATAAAT
>NZ_JAQVBV010000076.1 GCF_028690125.1 Bacteroides sp.
CATCCGAACCGACGGCAACCAGGGAGACCTGATGCTGACACTTCATGCCGCGGTCGCGCAAAGTGAGGCGCAGGCTTTCAGTGAGAATGTCAGCTGGGCAAAGCGCAAGAGCATTCTCAACGGAACCTTTCGTCATTCAGGTCCCATGCCGTACGGCTACACCAAGGCGGAGGGCGGCTCCTGGCGCATCCATCCGGATCGTGCTGCTGTTGTGCAGCGCGTGTATCAGGCGTTCCTCCAAGGCAAATCCACCTACCTCATCGCAAAGGAATTGACACAGGCACACATTCCCACAGCTAAAGGGCTCGAGGACTGGGGGCCATCGATTGTGGACAGGATTCTTGGCAACGTGGCCTATACCGGCGATTATCTGTATCCTGAGTTCCCGGCAGTTTTATAACGTGGTCGGAAACTGCACTCCGAATTCTTTGAATAAATCTCTTTGCTTTTTTGTTGTTTCTCCCCAACGAATATCGTGACCTGGCTGTTCATAACAATCGATGATATCAAACTCATCAAGCAGCCCATGCATCGTATAGTTCTGAAACAAATGCTTATCCTGCATAATCTTCTTGATGTAAGATAAGAAAATGAGTGCAATAAACTCTATAAAGAGCTTTCCATCAAGACTCAGTTCAGAGGAAACTTCCATTCTACGAAAGCTCAGATGGTCTTTCAGATCTCCGAAACCCTTTTCGATAAGATCCTTGCTTCTGTATAGCTGGAGCGCCAGTATTGGGTCCTTTACATCATTACTCAGCAAAGCAAAGAATCCATGATGCTTTTGAACAAGGTCGATAACTTCCTGCCGCGGAATCACCTTGATTCCTGAATTTGTATTTCCTTCTATCAGGAAGTACTTCACATACTGGGGTTCATGTTCAACCACCCTTTTCCCGCTTTCAAGTTCGCGTTTAAGCGAGACAAGCTGTTTGCTGAACTTTTGAGATTCATTGGATTCCCGTTCCTTATCGAAATAGATATGGAGGTACACCCGCCGTTTTCCTCTTTCGATATCCCCCTTGTTGGGCCGCTCTTTGCGGTAGTCCCACCAGATGCTCTGCGAGGTGATATAGAGGTTTTGGTCTGGATCATAGTTGCTCCAATTACCGATTGTCGGCTTGACACTGTCAATTGCGTCTTTTACATATCGAAGATTGGTCTTCGTGGCAACTATAAATTTCAGGTGTTCATGAAATAGACCATTGATGTTTTCTTCGCTATAGAAACCACGGTCCATGACCAACTTGACTTTACCATAATCAAGAAAATCGATGTCAGACAGTAGGTTTTTGACTGTCTTGACATCGGGAATATTCCCTGGCAATTTCCTGTAGTAGAAAGGCAATCCAGACTTTTCACCAAACAACATCGCTAAATTGATTTGCTCTAGATGATCATGCTCCTTGTTCTTTCCATACCGCACCTGTTTGAGACATTCTGAGTATGATGAAAGACTGGTGATGTCATATGCCCAGTACTCGTTTTCCAGCCTTCTGCGGCCTTGAAGCTGGAAGAAACGTTCTCGATCAGCCTCGGTAATACTCATGAAAAACTCGCTGCTTCGTAGTGACGTTATGTCTTTACCATACGGGTGACGGTGAGTGGCAGACCATTTAGGGAATCGATAGAGCGGATTGTAGTCCTCCAAAATAAGGAAGTATGCGATGGAGAGGATTTGCTTGTACGTCGTCGGGAAGCACTTCCGAAGATCGGCCGTAATCCCAGTCAGTTCACCAATATTGTCCAACAAAAATGTGGCTCCGTAGAATGAATGCTTTATCTCCGTAATCGGAACTGGTCCCGGCTTAGAAATCACAGGAAGCTGATATTGAATATTCTTAGATAGTATCAATTCTCCTGTCGCTGGATCCAGCTTACCAAGGCATTTCCGCCTACTTCGAGACTGTTTTTTATTTTTATCCCAGTAATTTTCAGACTCATAAACATATGTCGTACCATTTTGCTTGTTTTTCAAATGTACGATAGCCATATGACTTCCTCCTTTGCACGTTATGATTATAACGTGTTTGAAGAAGGAAATCAAGAGGGTTTTAGATAAAATCATTGCAGCAAAAGGTTTTCAGCTATATCATCGTTATAAATGGCCGGGAGGACAGGATTCATGGCACTCCTATTTTGAAGCGTGCAAACAGTATGGGCAGGATACACAGAACACCATGCAGTAACTCATGGACCAGCGAACCAGTCTCTACCACACCATTCACTCAATGGTGAGCACGGAGGAGAATGAGAGCATCCAGTTTGTTGACCGGATTGAAGCATTGACGGAAAAGGTGCTGCAAATCAATGCGGAGATTGATCAACTTGATCATGTCAAAAAAACGATTGCCGACAACCGTGACAGGCTCAAACATTTCCCAACCCTGCTCAAGACGCTCCAGCCGTTCGAACCCGAATCGGAGCGAATTCCTTTCAGACGAGACATTTTTGAGAGCGCAGTACAGTCAATTCACATGATGAGCAAAGGGAAGATTTTGGTGGACTTCATCTTTGATCACTGTGAAAGCGTTGCAATCAAAGGATATTTTCCACACAAGTTGCCAATGAAAAGTCAATAGTTGTTATTGGGATATGTTACATTTTGCTATTTTTTTAACAAATCTCTTCCACAAAATTGGCTTTTCTCCCATTTTATCACGCTGTTCATTGATTATCCTTTCATCATAGTAATAATTCAATCAATTTTCTTTATGGGAACAAATTGAAGGTATTATTCAATTCTGTCCTTAACAACCGCTCTTTCTATCTCTTCCTTACTTACATTCCTTGAAAATCCGTATACAAGCTTAGCATCCTTTGTTGCTTCCATCACATACCACAATTCAGTTTTACCAAGTTGTCCTTCATTCTCCAAAGCGTAATCATCATCAGGATGAACCTGAACTGATAAGTCTTTCTTTGCATCAATGAGCTTAATAAGAATTGGAAGAGTTGAGCCTGGGTGTGTTCCCATATATTCCGGATGCTTCTCTAACACATAAGATAATTTCTGACCATCATAAATGCTCCCAGATACTACACTCTCCCCATCAGGGTGAACAGAACACTCCCATGTTTCAGCAAGAGGGGTCATATCTATATTTTTACTAAAATCCTCATTAAGCTTATTCCCACCCCAAAGATAATCCTGCCCTGCAGGCTTGAGTTGGAACGGAGTGTTATTAGTATTAATGCTCAATTTCGTATTTCTGCTTATCATTGACGCTAATCTCCTTACCGAGTTGTACCTCTATAACCTTCAGCTCTGTTGTGGCAATAATCATGTGTCTGCACCCAGCTGCCATGGTAAGAACATCTCCTGCCTTGACAGGTGTTTCCATACCATCTACTATTGCTGTTCCTTCACCTGATATTATAGACCAGACCTCGTCACGTCTCTCGTGACTATGATAATTCATCTTATTACCTGGGTTTAGTGTTACCTTTATAGTAAGACTCTCCTCTTCAACCTCAAGCACCTTATAACTCCCCCAGGACTTATCTGCAAACATTACTGGACCATTAAACTTGTCCACATATGGTTTGATGTGACTTGACTGCTCTTTGTCTGAAACCAAGATTCCTTCAGGGCTGGCAGCCACAACAATATCTTTTAGCCCCAAACAAAGAACAGGTACGTCTAGCTCGTTTAAGACGTGAACATTTTCACAAGTCTCATCTAACACAGCTTCGCCTATTATAGATTCATCCATGACTTCTGTTAGTGTATTCCAAGTACCTATATCCATCCACTGCCCAGCAAATCTCATAACCTGAATATTCGACTCATTTTCAACTACAGCATAGTCAAATGAAATCTTAGTAAGTGAGTCATATCGAAAAAACAAATCATCATAATCGGTGTAGTTAAGGAGTTGACGTGCTTTGTTAAGAACATAGCCTATCTTATATGCAAAAACACCGCCATTCCAAAGAGCACCCTGAGCTATGTATTTCTCTGCAGTCTCTTTGTCTGGCTTCTCTTTAAATGTAGATACAGAACTGGTTTTATCATCTGATTTTAGAATAATATATCCATACTTTTCACTTGGATAAGTAGGCTCGATTCCCATCAAAACTAGATTAGCTTCACCTTTAGCTGCTTGATCTCCCAGCCTTTTAATAGCCTCAAAGTAGTCATTTTCAACATATGGATCAACTGGACAAACAATAACAGCCTCGTCCTCACTCACACCCTGAATATCATGAAGGTATGCAGTAGCAAGAGCAATTGCAGGGAAAGTATCTCGTCGGCAAGGCTCTACACTAATACCAACATCAGACCCTATCTGATTATTAATAGTAGAAACCTGTGTTTTTGAAGTGGCAATGGTTACTTTAGCACTTGGGTCAACTGACTTAATTTGTCTATACACACGTTGCACCATGGACTCATACTCATTATCATTCTTGAAAATTTTAATAAACTGCTTAGACCGAATGTCGTTAGACAAAGGCCATAGCCTTTTCCCTGATCCTCCTGATAGTAAAATAATGTTCATATCGTCACCTCCCTGCCCTTGTAGGATTGTTTAGAAAGTCTTCATAGGATAGTTTAATCCCATCTTCCAGTTCAGTCTTATATGTCCAACCTAAATCTTCTGCCTTGCTTACATCAAGTAGTTTTCGAGGGGTGCCATTAGGTTTAGATGTATCCCATAGAATTTCTCCAGTATATCCGATTACCTTTGCCACTAGCTCCGTCAGCTCTTTTATGCTTAATTCTTTACCTGTACCGGCATTTACAGTTTCATTACCGGAATAGTTGTTCATAAGGAATACACAGAGATTGGCAAGATCATCAACATAAAGAAATTCGCGAAGTGGACTTCCATCGCCCCAACAAGTAACACTACCCAATCCATTCTCTTTTGCTTCATGAATCCTACGAATCAGAGCAGGTAGAACATGTGAGTGCGTCGGATGGTAGTTATCATTAGGACCGTACAGATTTGTAGGCATAACGGATATAAAATCAGTGCCATATTGACGGTTCAAGAACTCGCAATATTTCAAGCCAGATATTTTTGCCAAAGCGTAGGCTTCATTTGTTTTCTCCAATTCTCCAGTCAATAGGTAGCTCTCCTTCATTGGTTGAGGTGCCATGCGTGGATATATGCAGGAAGAGCCTAGAAATTCTAGCTTCTTACAACCACTTTTCCATGCAGAGTTGATCACGTTCATTTCCAGTATCATGTTATCATACATGAAATCAGCAAGAGCAGATTCATTAGCAATAATACCACCGACTTTAGCTGCTGCGAGGAAGACATACTCCGGCTTTTCTGCTTCAAAGAATTTTTCAACTGCATCCTGTCTACATAAATCTAGTTCTGTATGTGTTCTTGTTATAATATTATTATAACCCTGTTTTTCAAGCTCTCTAACAATAGCACTACCCACCATTCCACGGTGTCCTGCTACATAAATTTTTGCGTTCTCTTCCATCATTATTTTACAACACCCTTTTCTAAGTATTCAGCCAAGTTCATTCTGATGTGTTCTTCAGCTCTTTCTACAGCAACTTTCTCCATATCATGCTCAACCATAATCTTTACAAGTTCCTCAAATGTAGTCCTTGTAGGATTCCATCCAAGTTCGGTCTTAGCCTTTGTTGGATCACCCCAAAGGTTAACTACATCTGTAGGTCTGTAGAAGTCTTGTGAAACTTCGACAACAACTTTACCTGTTGCTTTATCAATACCTTTTTCATCCATGCCTTCACTTTGCCACTCAAGTTCAATACCTGCATGATGGAAAGCAAGTGTTGCAAACTCTCTAACTGAATGCTGCTCACCTGTAGCAATAACAAAATCCTCTGGTTTATCATTCTGAAGGATTAACCACATACACTCAACGTAGTCTTTAGCATAGCCCCAGTCACGAAGAGATGAAAGATTTCCAAGATATAACTTATCCTGTTTGCCTTGTGCAATACGTGCAGCAGCAAGAGTAATCTTTCTTGTAACAAATGTTTCTCCTCTTCTTTCTGATTCATGATTGAAAAGGATACCTGAACAACAGAACATGTTGTATGCTTCTCTGTATTCTTTCACTATCCAGAAACCATACAGCTTAGCTACAGCATAAGGACTGTATGGATGGAATGGTGTAGTCTCTCTTTGAGGTACTTCCTCTACCTTTCCATAAAGCTCTGAAGTAGATGCCTGATATACACGACAAGTTTCAGCTAAACCACAAAGTCTAACTGCTTCAAGTACACGAAGAACACCTGTTGCAACAACATCTGCTGTATATTCAGGAACATCAAAAGAAACCTGAACGTGAGACTGTGCTGCTAGGTTATAAATTTCATCCGGTCTGATTGTACCAACCAAAGCCATGATACTTGATGAATCTGATAAATCACCATAATGAAGATGGAAATTAGGAGTTCCCTCTAAGTGTGCGATTCTTTCTCTGTAATCCACACTTGAACGACGGATAACACCGTGTACTTCATAACCTTTATCTAACAAAAACTCTGCTAGATAAGAACCATCTTGTCCGGTAACACCGGTAATAATTGCTTTTTTCATTTTATATTTTCCTCCTTAAAGAGTCTAATGTACTCTGTATACACGAGATTCTATCATAATCGAAACAATTACTTAATGGACTGCATTCACTTCCATTAGCACAATATTAGTTTTTAGTTAACCAATTCTCTCTATACCCTGTAGGGCTTATTCCTTCAATTTTTTTAAACATTCGGCTGAAATAATTACTATCCAAAAAACCACATTCTTGACTAATTTGTTCAACCGTCATATTGCTAAAACGAAGACATCCCTTAGCTTTATTTACTCGAAGCAACATAATATAACCATTAACCGTGAGCCCATATTGCTCCTTAAATACCTTTGAAAGATAATTCTTATTAATGTAATGTAAGTCTGCAATATCATCTAAAGAAATACTGTCTGTATAATTTTCCTCTATGAATTGCTTCACATTTTGAATATCCGTACGCTTTAACGCGATATCAGAAGTCCTCTCATGATCAGCAACAATAGTTTCTGCCATGACATGTTCCAACAACTCGCTAAGTTTTGTATTAATCTGCATATCACGAATGTAGGAGTTTCCGGATGCGATATCAAAAAGCCCATTCAGTAATGATATATAGATAAGAGAATCCTTTGCTGTAAAAAATGGCTTTCCATTTCTTCCAGAATACTTTTCATATATTGCAGCTACAGTCGCACCTGTAAAATGAACCCATGATAAAGACCACGGGTTTTCTACGCTTGAGCATTGGCTATATGGTTTTCGGCAATCAATAAAGAAACAGTCTCCTTTTTGAAGAGATACTTTTTTACCATTGTATATAACATTTCCCTCTCCATTTGTTACAATAAAGAACAAGTATGAGACTAGTTTTGTTCTTCTACTCATATGAGACTTTAATGCCTTTAAATGGCCTGTTTCCTGTAATGAAAGTAGATTTACTCGTGCAAAAGGTGAAGGTGTGTAAATAATACGTGAGGTTACTGTATATTCATTTTCAAAATGACTGCTCATAATATAAGAAACCTCCTCTCAAACAAAGCTTATTATCTCTTCCTAATTCTTGCATAAACGGATTTACAAATGCTAATTACCGCATCATTTTTCAAGATAACTTCAATACCAAAGTAAGTTATCATGCTACAACTAATAACAATAATCGTCCTCAGTATCATTGAAAGTGACAGTAAGGATACAAGATAATCAATTACTACAATTGCCGAGCATCCAATTATAACTTTCAGCAAGGTCTCCTTAGCCTGATTTAGCTGAATTTTATCTTTTGCACAGGTATAACAGTAAATAAAAGCAATCATTTCAGAAAGTAGCGTTGTTAAAGCTGCTGCTTTCTCTTGCCATAAAGGAATCAACAACAAATTCAATACAAGGTTTGCAATTGCACTAATTATGGTTGCGATTAGTACACTTTTTTCTTCTCGAAAAGGAATAAGAATCACCTGGCTCCAGTAGCCTGCAAGTAAACAAAATACAAGTGATCCACACAAAATCGCTAGTGACATCACAGCTTCTGAGTATTCGGCTCCTGCAAGAAATGCAATTGCCTCTTCTCGCAAAACAAAAACTCCCACTGCCACTGGAAGAAGAATTGTCACCATTGTATTGTGAGCTTCCGATGCTACAGCATTTACCTGTTCCGTTTGTCTTCTTTCAATGTGTAAAGAGATTCTAGGAATAAACACAATCAGTGCCGCAGACGCAACTGTTTTCAATACGGTATATACCTTTACCGATACTGAATATATACCAACTGTAAAATCGTCACACAAAAATCCAAGCATTGTTATATCTATACTTACATATATCATCACAGCTGCAGCCATCGCAAACAATGTTAGTATTGGTCTCATATGCTTTTTTAGATTTTGATGCCACTTAAATGAGATATGACAGTATCTTCTTACATAAACACAGTTAACAATCTCAGCCCCGGCACTAGTGAGAACCACAATTGCTGTATAAAGATATAAGTCTCCTGGTTGTCTCACAAAAAGGAACAATACAGCCAACGATATTACTTGAAAAAGAATATTTCTAACCGTAGTAAAAAGAAAATCTTCATAAACAGAAAAAATCCATTCAAGTCCTATGGTTTTAAAGATTATTTGTAATGACAAAATGAGTATCAATATACTGTAATCATTGAATTTTGGAACGATCACCAGCAAAACTAGCATCAGAAGATAAGAAAAGACTGTCGCAACAAGATTAATTGAGAACACTTCGCTAGAAAACCTACTCATTTTCTCTTGATCATCCCTTATTACGGGTGCCTCTCTTATCGCATATGTAGATACTCCTAAACCAGCGAGTAATACAAAATAACTTACTACTGATTGAGCAAAGGTAAATCGTCCGATATTCTCCACCCCTAGCACTCTGGTAATATATGGAAAAGTAATAAGTGGAAACAAGACACCCATCACACTCTTAATAATATTTAGTACCATGTTTACTTTTAATGATGGATTAGTTCTTCTACCCATTAATAAATTGTCTCCAATTCATCTGCCATCTTCATCGCCAGTTCAACGGTTACATCAGAATTATAATGTTGATGTTCTCCCCAGCGTCCAAGTCCATAAACACCTTGTTCCCTGCTCCAATTCAAAAGTTCTAGCATAATTACCGGTTTTGTTCTTGTGTTTAAAGGATAAGCATACTGATTCATATATTTGTAATTATCGTTAGGCTTGTCCATATGGATTCGTTCAATATTTGTTTCAGTCCAATATCCTTTGCTATTTGGGCAAAAATTATGGCGGACCAAAATACGATGATATGATAGCTTTAGATCTGGGTAATAAATCCACTGAGCTTCTGTATCAAGGTTTTCTGCATAATATTCTGTTTGAATTGAGCTATACTTTAGTTCCTTAATGCTATTTCTTACTTCATCAGGCATACCAATAATGTCCTCAAACTCCATCCAAGGAATCGTTGTAATAATGCAATCTGCCTGATATTTGCTGCCATCCGTTGTTGTCACTGTCTTTGATGTAAAATCAATGCCATTAATATCTTTGTTATATTCAATATTATCCTCAATTGCATTTGCCATTCTTATCCATAATTCACCGTATCCATGATTCTTTGGATAATAAAACTGTGCATGTCCAGGCTGTTTTCCATATGCTTTTTTTGTCAAGCAAGCTAATATTGTCTCTTCAAAGCTAACATTAGGGAGTTTATCGAGCCAGTATGTACCAAGTTGGTTTAAGTCTTTGCTGAACATTTTCTGATTATAAGGTATCATATAGTCTTCTGCTACTTTTGATCCCAGTTTCCAATAAATCCAATCAACAAACTCTTCAGGCATCTCAGTTCCTAGATTACAACCTGCGATAGCAATGGATTTTAGGTATTCTACCTGATCTTCCACATTCATCTGCCATATATTTGCTTCTATTGGATGGTTTATTTCATTTTCGTTAACCATAATTCTGCTATCTCTATCATACTTATCCCACTCTTCTTCCGGCATAAAACCAAATAAGAACTCATTTACCTTGGGCCTTCTTACGTCAAGGAAGTGACCTCCACCTACGTCAAATGGTGATCCATCAACTATTTTAGATCTGCATAAACCACCTGCTTCTGATTCTTTTTCTAAAATAATAAAATCCATTATTCCTTTTTGCATAAATCTATTTGCAACCGTCAATCCAGCTGGCCCAGCCCCTAAAATCAAATACTTCATATTCTATTCCGTCGAGTAGACAACTCGACTCTCCTTTCAAGATTTTGTAATCGTGAAGGGATTGTCTATTGCCCCTCACAGAACCGTACGTGCAGTTTTCCCGCATACGGCTCTTCTAACACACCTATACTTGCGTACTTTCGCTTCGTCATGACCTAATCATTACAGAAACCTTTGGCGGCTTGATGTAGTAATCCCACATCCTGTTGAATGCAGACCATTTTATTGGCCGCTTTTGACCTCTGGCCCTCAGAACTCGGATGAATGCTATCTTTACGTATAAGAAGAAGTTCGCCACCATCTTCGAGTTACCATTGATGCCATAATAGTTGACGTGCCCCTGCAGTTTACGGTTCAGGCTTTGAAATGTCAGCGCTACCGGCGCATGCATATGCTCCTTCAGCCACTCTTTCACAGCCTGTCTCTTCACCTTGAGTTTCTTCTGACTTGTTTGGATATGCACTTTGTATTTTCCGTTTCTGCTTGTGCCGTTGCAGAATGTGAATCCCAGAAAATCGAATGTGTCTGTTTTGCCATCCTTGCTGTTTTCCTTTGCGAATCTACCGAATGAAAGCAGCTTCGTTTTGTCCATTGCAAGTTCCAGCCCGAACTTACCCATCC
>NZ_JAQVBV010000077.1 GCF_028690125.1 Bacteroides sp.
AAGCCGGAGGAACGTATGGCATCAAGCTGGCCGAGGCAAGCGCAGGTGATAAATTATACCGAATGAATTATGACATACATACGGGTTCCATTTTAGGTCTCCCCGGTAGAATTATAGTATTTCTTGCGAGCCTCATCATTGCTTCACTCCCAGTAACCGGATTCATCATTTGGTGGCGCAAGAAGAAAAAAAGACGCAAATAGCATGATTGTAAAGAAGCATCTGTACACTAATGAGACAAACCATGAAAAGGTATCTATTACAGATACCTTTTTTTGTGACCGTTAAACAAATCTAAATTACACCCTTCACGAAGCAAGCAATGCACTTTTACTTCATTTAGACTATAAATAACCAATCAAAATAATGAAGTAATGAAAAAAGTATCGATTCTTATTTTTACATTTTGCCTGATTTTAAGTTCATGTGCCACATCAAAAAGAGCACAACAGGAAGTTTCTATTACGGCAACACAATGGAAATTGATAACTGTGGGCACCTCTTCAAAGGAACTTATACCGAGCGAAGAAAACCCTGTGACACTAAAAATAGAGAACAACCAGGCAAGTGGCAACAGTGGTTGCAATTATTTCTCGGGACCTGTAGAGTTGAAAGAAAAGAGTCTCAAGTTTGGCGATTTAGCGTCAACCAGTAAGTACTGCATGGAAAGTATGGAAATAGAAAATGCCGTATTGAAAGCGTTGAGCGAAACGGATAATTACAGAATTAAGGACAATAAACTTGAACTTCGAAAAGGTTCCCAAACATTAGCTACATTTGCTATAGCCAATTAAGGCAACACGCGTACACGCGCATTGCAAACGAAATAAATAGTCTTAAAAAGAAAGTGGCAACTTTGTGTTTTGTATGCACAAAGTTGCCACTTAACATGTTAGATATCAACGAATACAAATACAATTTAGTTAGACTGAAAATCTACAAACAATTTGAATTCGTGTGCAGGTATGCTTATCGTTTGATTAGTAGCCGACACAGAAACAGATTCTCCCGTCATGTAGTTATACCACGTACCCGTATGCGGGAAGGTAACAGTGTAGCTGCCTGCCTGATTCGTAAAGTTGCCTGCAACAACAAGTTTCTTACCTCCCCCTTCAAGAGTCAGGAAGCGGCCGTTCAACCAGTTGGTATTTCCTTTTACCTGCCAGCTAAAGATTGCTGAAGTATCAAATAATTCAGTATTTGCATTGCGCAAAGTCATCAGTTTGGCATAGGTGTCATAAAGCGCTTTACGGTTTGCATCAACATAATACTCCCACTCAATAGGTTTCTTGCCGGTACGTCCGTTCTCTTCGATGGAATGATCGTAACCCAACTCACCAAATTGCCAAATCATTTTCGGGCCGGGTACAGTAAGGAAGAAAGCCGTATTCACTTTCAGTTGCTTCATCCGATCTGCCAGACTCGTTTTAAACGTATAATTGCCATAAGCGATTTGTTTAAAACTCATGCGCTCCTCGTCGTGGCTTTCCATGAACCCAACCAAAGAGCCCATAGGCATTGAAGTGTCATACAAGCCCGAGAAATCAGAATTATCGGGAAGTCCCATAGCCGATTCGCAATAGGCATAGTTCATGTTACGCCACAAATACATGCCGTCATTAGCTAACTCCTTCTCTTCTGCGTTATCACAAAAATGCTCCAATATCATCATGGCCGAAGGATTGACTGTTTTCACCGTACTGTTGTAATCTTTAAGAATGGCAACGCGAGTAGCATCGTAAGCAGAAGCCTTACTCTCCGTGCTGCTTTTTTGTGTAAATCCTTTCGTCAGGTCAAAGCGGAAACCATCAATCTTATACTCTTTTAGTAAGAATTCAAGGTTCCGTTTTACAAAAGCACGAACCAAAGGAGATTCATGATTGAAGTCATGAAACACACTGTAAGGGTGAGGTGCATCCACATTAAACCATGGATTCTGAGCAGACGTTTTGTTCGTTGCACTGTTCCAATAAAGTTTAGCAAACGGATGTGAGCCGGTGGCATGATTATAAACCACATCAAAAATAACAGCAATACCTTCTCCGTGACATGCATCAATGAACTCCTTATACATCTTGTCTGTTCCATACGCTTTATCGAGCGCAAAGAAGAAACAAGGATTATAGCCCCAACTATCGTTGCCGTCGAATTCCTGTACGGGCATCAATTCAATGGCATTTACCCCTAAAGATTTGAGGTAGCTCAATTTATCTTTAGCTCCGTTGAGGTCGCCCGAAGCAGTGAAGTCACGCAACAACATCTCATAAATCACCAGATCATCTTTATCCTTCATTTTGAAAGCAGTATTCTTCCACGTGTAAGTATCCGGTTCTGTTTTAAACACGGAAACAATGCCTTCAGCTCCTTGAGGATACGTCTTGTCTTCATTATAGGTAGTAGAAGATATATAAGAATCATTATCCGGATCAAGTATTTTTCTGCTATAGGCATCAGCCAGACGCGTGGCACCTTCTGCCGCCGTTCCTACATAATATTGGAAAGCATACTCTTTAGTCCCCGTCAAACCGCTTAATGTAATCCACCAACAGCCGGCAGCGTCATCCCGATTCATCTGAGATTTATCATCATTTGTCAACTTCCAGCTATTGAAATCACCTATCACATGCGCATAATCTTTGTGATTACCATTCTTATCCTTGTCGTAAAGCACCAACGTAACAGTAGAACTATTAACAATATTAATTCCCTCCTTTACTCCGGCAGGCAAGGTAGCATACTTAATAGCCGCAGGCGTAAATGGCTTGTATTTTGAATCGGTAACAGAAACAAAGGCATCATCAGTTAAGCCCTTCTTGCTGCCATCGGCGTTGCGAATCACAATGCCCAGATTCTGAATGGAAGTTTCACCCGAAGCAAACCATTGCCGAACAGTAGGAGACAGCTTGACACTCCACACATTGTCGGCCGCTTTTGTCATTTTACATTTTGAGATATTTTCCGTCCATTCGGCAGGAACATACTTCCAGCTTCCATCAACGATTACGCCTATGTGAACATAAACATCTCCAACATAATTATACAAAGCAGAAGTACTACCTGCTTTAAAAGTAATTGTCAGCTCCTGATCCGCATCGGGAGCAGTTGGAGAATAGTTCAAACCTTCTTTGAGAACAACCGGTGGTTCTATGACAGGATCATCACTACCACTGCAAGCAGCTATTAAAAAAGGGATTAATAATAAAAACCAATACTTATATCTCTTCATAAAACTAAAATTTTAAAATCAGGGCTCCAAGCAGTGTACCTGTTGAAGCCCCGATCATTATACTGAACAGTATGTAATTACTGTTTTACAATTGTGCATTTATAAGCCTTAGGATCACTTAAGTTTAAGGTAATTAAATAATTACCACTTTCAGCAATGCTCATATTGTCGCCGCCATAAGTCAGATTACTTGCATTACCTCCTAAGTTAATATCCCATGCATTATTAGCTCTGAACTTCATGACCTTTCCTCCTGTTAATTCAGCCGTTACAGTCCATTCACCGGTCGTTGCATTGTAAGTCATATCAGTTGAAGTATCCCAGCTACCCGGTGTTGCATCACCAATAATTCCCCAAACAGTTTTGGTCACCGTATAGGTCATAGGAGTTGTTGCTAAATTAGCAGTTAAGCGGTAATAACCGGCTTCGGTTACACTCATGTTTCCAGCGTTAGCGTCGGTACTTAGCGTTCCGTCTCCTCCGTTACCGTAATTAGTACCGTCCCAGCTTGGTTGAGCGGTAAACTTAAACGCTTGATCGGCAGCTGTAAAGTTAACATATCCATCATACTTCATGTCATAGTTCTGACAATAAATAATAGGTGCCAACTCAGGCTTCCAATCTTGATGCGCTCCCGGTACATATAATTGAAGAGCCATGTCACCAATGTAGTCAATGGTGTAAGTTGATTCCATCATATTCAATGTAAACTTAACGTAGCCTGCTTCCTCAGCTATTTTACCGGCTTTAGCATTATCGTTTACTAATGTACCCGTTGCAGAAGTATCACCATCAGCAGACGGACCAAGAACGCCGGGGTTAGCCGATACATTACTTGCATCCACATTCGATTGAGGAATGATTTTCCAGTAACAATTGGCAGGCACCTTAACGATAACAGTAAAATAAGGATCTTCATACACATCTTTACCGCTGTGATTGAATTTAACTAATTTGGTTCCGTCCCAAGCATTCATATCACCGATCAAGTAATAAGCAGTCTCAATAACGGGAGCCACCGGGGTAACAATAATATCAATCGTATCGGAAGAAGCGCGGAACACCTGACCATTCGTCTTCATGTATGCATGAACAACACCTTTCATGGTTCTCGCTTGCGGACGTTTGCCAAAAAGCTGTGTTACAGCCGATTGTAAATCGGCTGTTGCAACTTTACCCGTTGGCGTTAGATTCAAAAGTATTTTTTGGTCAAAGCTCAGATCGAAACCGGTAATCGTTTGCCCTTCACTCACCGGCGGAGCGGTGAATGAACAAACAGCAACCGAATCGGTCGTAACCGTTGCTAAATCAATTGCCGAAGCAGCCGTAGCTGAGAAAGAAACCGATTTACCATCTTCCTGTTCCCAACTCTGCGGAGCAGCAACATCTTCGTTAAAGTCCTCATCGCAAGCAACCAATGCTGATGCCAGCATGAGCATATATAATGCTATCTTTTTCATATTCATTTCCTGATTACAATGTTATTACTCATACTTTCCTTTACCAGTCATAAAGTTCAGGTAAGCTTTCTGTCCTGCACTACCAGTAAATTTGTCCTGATCTCCTCCGGTACCACGATAAGAAATAAGGCCATCTGCCAAAACGATAAACTCAGTTTTCCACCAATCAACATCTTTCAGTTTAACGCACATACGTACCTCGCCTGTAGCAACAAAAGGAATGGAAGTAAAGAACCCTTCTCCATCTGCAGGAACAGTAAACTTGTTGGTCTCATCAAAGAAATCCCAGCCGCCGGCTGTACCACCGGTCAAATAGACCTCAGGTTTATTAAACTCAACGGTGTAAACGATGTTACGGCCAACGATCTCGGCTTTTACAACCACCAGATACCAACCGGCATTCGCTACAACAATATTACCGTCACCACTTAAACCAGCCTCTGCATTATCTTTCAACGTAGCAGTGGTTGCAAACTCAACGCCATCCCAAGCCTTTTCAATGTTGAACTTCAGTTCGCCCTTCTCAGGAACATAAATCATTCTCCAGAACGTACCGTTATTGTCATAGGTAGGAATCATTGCAATAGCGTTTTTCTCCCAATCCCATCCGCCAACACCGCTTCCGATGATATTCATTGTTTTGGGTAACACAACCGGACTTAATGCGAAATGTACGCGAACATTCTGTAATTCAACTACGTTGGAATATATTTCTCCCGTTCCGGTTGTTAATGCCGCCTTAAGACGAACATACATCTTGGTCACAATAGGAAATTCATCTTCTGTCTTGCCATTAGCTAAAGCCATTGTAGTTGCTGCTGTCGCAATTTCCGATGCATCAACATTCATTTTGGCTGTTGTATAAGTAGTAGCTAAAGTAGTATAAGTTCCTTCGGTTGTAAAATCGTTGTTTAACGAAACCTGAACCGTATAGACTGTTGCAGCAGTAAAACCATAATCCGGCTGCGAACAAGTCAGTTCCACGCTTGAAGACTTCGACAAGTCATACACTGCCGTAGAGTAGGCAGGCGTATTCAATACAAAAGCAGTTGGATCCTGTAATATCGGATTTGAATCTCTGTCATCCTCACAAGCTGTGAAAAGAGATAATCCCAAGAACAAGGATGCCCATATCGTTATTTTTTTCATAATCATTACTTTTTATTAATTACTAAATCTTGTTGCAACCTCATTAATAACCAGGATTCTGTGTCAGGTTAGAGTTAGAATTCAAGTCGTTGGTAGGAATAGGATATAAGTTATAGTTTACACTAAAACTGGTTCCTGCCTGAGTACCACCTTTCCATTGCCAAGTATAATCAGAGTTACCACCAAATTTATCAAAACGGATCAAATCAGAGCGACGACGGCCTTCGAATGCAAATTCTCTGGACCACTCATCCAAAATCATACTCAAGGTATAAGAAGTCTCCGTCTTTGCATTAGCACGTGTACGAAGAGCATTAATCGCATTTTTTACGGGATCCGAACTGATGTTGTTGTTTGCTCTGAGAGTTGCTTCAGCAAAAGTAAGGTAAGCTTCGGCAGCCCGCATAAAAGGCACATCCGTATCGGTGAATTTGGAATCATTAGATAAAGCTCCATCTGCTCTTACGTTTGAATACTTAGCACAAGAGAAGCCATTGACAAATTTGGATTCATCATCTATGGACAACGTACGATCAGTTCCGTAAAACAAAGCACGATCATCTTTAGCAGCTGTAACCATTTCAGTAACTCCTACATTAGGAGCATCGGATGTTGGAAAGAATTTAGCCATCAGTTGAGGACGGCAACTGTTTCCGGCCCATCCTTCGGTAGTGCCGTAGTAAGGCATATCATCCTTCTGTGTTGATGCAATCAAGTACAAACTGCCACCGTAATTTTTGGTTGTAGCTCCATCTTGCAAAATAGGAAGGATAATTTCAGTGTTCGCTGTATTAACAGAACTGCCATTGTTATCAGCCATAAACAAATGTTTATAAGTAGTGCTCAATGTATAAGCAGAGTTCATCACTTTTTCGGCATAAGTAGCAGCATCTGTCCAACGTGCAGTACCGGTATAGACTTCAGCATTCAAGTACAAGCGTGACAACAATAACCATGCAGCTGCCCTATCAACACGGCCATACGTATTAGTACGTGGCTCCTTCATATCAGGTTCAATAGCTAATAATTCCGTTTCAACAAAGTTGAACAGCTCACTTCTCTTAGCTTGTTGAGGATTCTCTGTTGACACACTTGTTACCAAAGGAACATTGCCAAACATATCAATCAGGTAGTAATAATTCAATGCGCGAATAAAACGGGCTTCCGCACGCTGAGCAACAGACTCCGCATCCGTTTTTCCTTCCGTTTGTTCCAAGAAGAAGTTACATAGAGTCACATCAAAAAACAAACGATAATACAAACCTGTAATCTGGCTGTGAGAAGCTCCCCATGCGCCATAATTCAATTCAGGAATACCTACATCAGTCCAGTTGCAATGAGCCTCATCGGTGGGTAATTCGTTCAGATTCCATATCAAGCGTACAAAATCAGAAGTTCCTTCATCAATTCCATCTACGTCACCACTTCCGGCAGGACCTTCCTGTCCTGTCAAGCCGAGTGTTGCATAAATTTTAGTAAAAACTTCGTTTTGATTAAATTCCATTGTTGTGCTCGGATCAATCGGATTAACATCCAAATCGCTCACACAAGAGGTTACACTGAGCGCCAATGTCAAGGCTGCTGCCGGTATAATTGATTTTAAATATCTTAATTTCATAATGATGTTCTTTAAATGTTAAGTGATTTAGAAGTTAAGACTTAAACCGATAAGTGAAACCAACGGACGTGGATAGATATCTCTGTCAATACCTCCGTTTACTTCCGGATCAAGGCCTTTGTAATCAGTAATCGTAAAGACATTGGATACTGCTGCATAAGCACGCCCACTAACACCTAATCCAAAGAGTCTCTTGAATGAATATCCCAACGTAATATTATCACATTTCAGGAAAGAAGCATTCTGTACATAATAATCGGACATATAGTAGTTACCGGTTCCCTGGAAGTTATTGGCAAGTACCATGGTAGGACGGTTAACCAAGAAATTCGAAGGAGCATAGAGTGTGCCCATATCACTGTTGTTTGATTCTACATCATTATATACATAATTATTAAAGCTGGCACGCAGTGAAAAGCTCAAATCCCAAGCTTTATAAATTAATTTAGAGGTGAATCCCATCAACACATCTGCTGTTGGTTTTTTGTAGAAGTATTTATCACTTTCATTGACTACGCCATCACCATTGCGATCTACAAACAAGTTTTCAATCGGTTTACCGTTTTTATCATATACTTGTTGGTATACATAGAAAGAAGAAGCCGGATGTCCAACAGCATGCGCCTGAACCGTATTACCTGTTCCGGCGGAAATACCACCTGTAGTAACATAGTATCCTTCGCCGTCACCACTGGTTAATTTAGTAATTTCAGTCTTATTATATGTCAGATTAAAACCAACATCCCAAGTCAAATCCTTTTCAACAATCGGTTTTGCGTTGATTGTAAATTCAAAGCCTCTGTTTTCCAAAGAACCTACATTCGCATTTACCTGATTCTTAAAGTTTGTACCGGCAGCAACATATACATAATTCAACAAGTCATCAGTCTTGCGGAAATAATAATCAGCCGAAGCAGTGATGCGACCATTAAGGAAACCAAAATCCAATCCGGCATTGTAAGTTGTTGTTTTTTCCCACTTCAGGTTTTTATTATAAGCATTGGGCCTATAAGTCTCACCATCTCCGTAACCGATAGGATAATAAGCACCATCTTTGTTGGCATTGTAAGAAGCAAAATAAGCATAATCACTACCAATGTTTTGCTGTCCTGTCATACCATATCCTAATCTGAGTTTCAAATCAGAGAAAAGATCTACATCTTTCATAAAAGCCTCTTCTTTTATTTTCCATCCCAATGCGAATGAAGGGAATGTTCCCCAACGATTGTCTTTGTGGAAACGAGAAGAACCGTCATGACGTACAGTTGCAGTAAACAAATACCTATCCAATAAAGAATAATTCAAACGACCAAAGAAAGAAACCAGAAAGTTCTCTGAAGCCCATTCTTTTGTTGTCAGGTTATATGCTTCACCCGGTTTTTCAGTATGAGTAGACTGATAATAACCATTGTACCGTGAAGATCCTTCGCGGTGAAAATGTTGCCACTCGTAACCACCCATTACATCAAAGTTGTGAATGTTCAACTCCTTAGTATATTGTAAATAAGAGTTGAAAGAAAGATTATATTTATCAATCTTTTCCCATCCATAACTACCGTAATAGTTATTAGAAGCTGAATAAGGACTTACATCCGTGTTCTGCTTACCGGTTGAAACATCCATACCTCCATTCATGTGAAGACGAAGATCGGGTAAGAAATGAAATTTATAATCAACTTCCAGATTACCTACTAAAGATTTCGATGTGGCTCTATCGTTTTTCATTTCGAGTGTAGAAACCGGATTGGCAGGTGCCAATGAGTTGAATGTGCGCGTCCAGTTCGGATCATTCAAAGAAGTACCATTTGTTGTCCACTGGAAATACCCACCAAAATAGTTTTTGTAAACATCATCAGAAGAATAAACAGACTGTGTTGGATCAAAACGAGCGGCTGCTCCCACTACCCCACCATCGGCATAACGGCTTTTAGCCAACATCGCCTTCAAGTTTCCGTTCAATTTCAAATAACCATCAAGGAACGAAGGAGCTACATTAACAGATGCCGTATAACGTTCAAATTTAGAAGTTTCAATAATACCATTCTGATTGGTATACCCCAAAGAAACGCGATAAGGCATATTCTTCAAGCCTCCGGATATGGTAAGATTATGGTCTGTACTCAATGCAGTTCTATAGATCTCATCTTGCCAGTCAGTATTACTGTTTCCCAAAGCTCTGTAGGCATCACTATCTTCTCCATAGAGTTCTACAATCCACTTACGATAATCACTTGCGTTCAGTACATCAAGCGTCTCTTTGACATTACTCATTGAAACATTACCGTCGTATGCCACACTAGGTGCTGCCCCGGCAGAACCTTTTTTAGTAGTGATGATAATCACACCGTTTGATGCACGTGAACCGTAGATAGCAGTTGCTGAGGCATCCTTTAATACCGTAAATGTTTCAATGTCGTTGGGGTTTACCATTGACAAAGGGTTGGCCAAACCTTTAACGCCATCGTTATCCATTGCCAAGCCATCAATGATAATCAACGGATCATTACTGGCCGAAAGAGAAGAACCACCACGAATACGTATCGTTGCTCCACCACCCGGCGTACCACCATTGGACACAACATTTACACCGGCTATTTTACCGGCCATTAAATCTTGCGCATTGGTTGTAAGTCCACGATTCAATTTATCAGGTTTTATAGCCGTAACCGAACCTGTTGCATCGTTTTTCTTCACTGTACCGTAGCCGATAACTACAGCCTCCTCAAGCATCACCGCATCATCCTGAAGCGTAACTACCATGTTACGGGCTGCTGGAATCTCGGCCGACTCGTATCCTACAAATGAGAATACTAAAATAGAATTCTGAGGAGCATTCAGAACAAAGTTACCATCAAAATCTGTAATTGTTCCGTTCGAAGTGCCTTTAACCAATATGTTAGCACCAATAATTGGCTCGCCTGTTACATCTTTCACATGTCCCTTAATAGAGATCTGTTGAGCAAAAGCGCCAATTGACAAGAACATCCCTAATAGCAGGGGAAGAATCGTTCGAAGGATTCTAAGATTAACTTGCTTCATGCATTCTTAAAATTAAAGTTAACAATATATTGAATATACATTTCACATCACTAACAGAACCTCTCATTCTGTTCGTTTGTAACTGCAACAAAAATAGGACTTCTTAACATAAGCGATACAACTTATTTAGTCAAATCTGCATTTAGCACAGTGCAATCGTTTGCACTCCGATGCGGAATCAAACACACCTCATAATCAAACAATTGCGGTTCGTTCCATTATTTTTGCATACAGTTAA
>NZ_JAQVBV010000038.1 GCF_028690125.1 Bacteroides sp.
CTTTAACTCATTTACAAACGAACACTTAAAAGTAAAGTGTATATTCTCCTGGTCTTTCACCAGCGCTACCAAAGTAGCATATTCTTCAACGATTCCAGAAAACATAATATGAATTTTGAATTTTAAATTATATGTTATTATTGAAGAGACACATCTTCAATATGCCGTCAAAGATACGAATAAGGAAGGAAGTTGAAAAACATTCTGTTTTTTTTCATATATTGCAACCATTTACTTGTGAAGAAATTCCGGCCGTTCGTTCATTTAATTTTTTAAAAAGAAGAAATTAATAGAGTTTTGTGGTAGGTTTTACTTAAAAAAAGAAAATTATGAAAATCAGAAAATCACAATTCACAGTCCGGAAAATAGGAATCATGCTTCCTATACTCGCTTATTATCTTTTCTATGGAATATATACTCTTGTGCTGCCTTTAAGTATGAAAATATATTCTGCAGAGTCATATCTTTTCGCATCACAGACCCTTCCATACCTTTCTTTGCTCTCATTAACCTATTCATATTTTTGTTGCCATATCTTTATCCACATAGATATGATTTGCAAATGAATCAGAAAAACGGTTACTTTGATGTTTCATTAACAATTAAGCTTACATGATCAATTGTATTATCATAGAAGACGCTCCACTAGCCATAGAGAAATTAAAGAACTTTATAAGCAAAGTACCTTTACTGCATTTAGTGTGCACTTTTGAAAATGGTCTGGAGGCTTTTGACTACCTCCAGACTAATACAATAGATTTATTGTTCCTAGATATTCAAATGGAACAATTTACTGGACTTCAATTATTAAAAGCACTCCATACACGTCCATACATTATTATTGTATCTGCATACGGAGAATATGCCGTACAAGGATTCGAATATGATGTTACCGACTATCTATTGAAACCTTATTCCTTTGAGCGCTTTCTGAAAGCAGTGAACAAAGTACAAGCAGAAATGTCATCCACTTTTCTTGGCCCATCAACTCCAAGGGAATATATCTTTCTTAAAACTGAATATCGGATGGTACGCATAAACTTATGCGACATCTTATACGTAGAAGGAAAAGGAGCCTATCTGCACGTAATTACTGAAACAGCAAGAATCATGACTTTGCTCAGCTTTAAGGAAATAGAGTCATTGTTGCCTTCCGAACAATTCATACGTATCCATAAATCATATCTGATAGCCATTAATAAGATCGACAACATAGAACGTAACGTTGTAAAAATCGGCAATGTACGTATACCTATAGGAAAAAGTTATTTGAAAGACTTTTACCAGGGATTGCAATAATCAAGACTTCCAAAAGTATAGAACAAAATTAGACTTCACTCTTCCCCTACATGAACGAGAACTCCAATTTTGAGTTCCAAACTCGTTCTTCAAATCCGTTCTAACAGGAAAATAAAGCTAGTATAACACAATGAAAAAAGCCTCCCAGAGACCGTTAAACGCCGATTGAGTAGTTTCAAATAGGTATAAAAAAATAGGGCTTTTCACAAAGCCCCATTTTTCAGTTTTCAATAGGTATTAGTTTTTTTTAAGGTAAAAAGATTGTTTTCAGGATAACGTTGCAAATATAGGAGCTTTTACCGTTACTCTCCAAATTATAAAACATGTCATATAACATCTTTTTGAAATTTCTTTGGATTTATTATCATTTACAGTAAAAACCCTGTAACTTGCTTGTTACAGGGGACAAATATATGACTTTTTTCTAAGCAGCACTAATTTTTGTTTAAAAAGTAGCAAAAACTTATTTAATTGGATAATTTTCGTCTGTTTTTCCGCTATGTTTTAACACTTTCGCGTCGATAAAAAATACAATTTCCTCGGCAATATTGGTAATGTGATCACCAGAACGCTCCAACTTTCGGAATACTCCAACAAGATCAAGGCACGAATGAATATTTTCGGGATGTTTGTTGATATAATCAGCCAGTATTTCAGTAACACTCGCATTAATCTCATCCACCAAGTTATCTTTGGCAAATACAGCCGTAGCCAATTCCATACTTTCATCATTCAAAGCACGCTTGGCAAGTTCGAGCATAGAACGTACTTCTGCCAGCATTTCTTCCAACCGCAACTGCTTCAGTAAATCCGAGTCTAATACAGGTTCTTTGCATCTCAACACAAAGCGAGCAATACCTTCTGCAAAGTCTCCCAAACGTTCCAGATTCGTATTAATCTTTAGCATTGCTAACACAAAACGCAAATCGATCGCCACCGGATTATACAATGCAATTATATCCTCCACATCACTATCTATCTTCAACTCAAAAGCATTTACCCGGCGTTCGCGGACAATGACCTGCTGAGCTAATTCTTTATCGAGCGTAAGTACAGACTCACCGGCACGGTCAAGCTGATTGTAAACCAACGTCCACATTTCATCAATCTCCTTCTTGAGCAGAATCAATTCCGATTCTATAAACTTTACCATAATTCTGTTTTTCTTTAGGTGTATTACTTATTTTATTTATTCTTATCCGAAACGTCCGGTGATATAGTTCTGTGTAGCCTCCTTCTCCGGATTGGTAAAGATACGTTTTGTATCGCCAAATTCCACCATTTGCCCCATATAAAAGAAAGCAGTCTTGTCACTGATACGTGCCGCCTGTTGCATATTATGGGTAACAATCACAATTGTATACTCCTTTTTCAACTCATGAATCAACTCCTCTACCTTAGCAGTAGAAATAGGATCGAGTGCTGAAGCCGGTTCGTCCATCAACAATACCGAAGGAGATACCGCCATTGCACGGGCAATACAAAGTCGTTGTTGCTGACCACCTGATAAGGCAAAAGCCGATTCCTTCAACTTATCTTTCACTTCATCCCAAAGTGCTGCCCCCTTCAACGTTTCTTCCACCCGCTGACGGATAAATGCATTATCCTTAACTCCATTGACACGAAGCCCGTAGGCTACATTCTCAAAAATACTTTTTGGAAAAGGATTAGGACGTTGAAATACCATTCCTACGTTTCTACGCAATTCATCCACCTCTACTCCTTTAGAATATATATTCTGTCCGTCAATCAATATTTCTCCTTCCAGCCGGCTACCGGGAATTAAATCATTCATCCGGTTGAAAAGCCGCAAAAAAGTCGATTTTCCACAACCGGAAGGACCAATAAAAGCCACTACCGACTTTTCTTCTATCTCCATACTGATGCCTTTCAATGCCTGAAAGTCACCATACCAGAAATTCACATTGCGTGCATCTATTTTTATTGTACTCATATCGCTTCGTTAGTTCGTTTTTACTCTTTTCTCAAAATATTTTCTCAAAGCATTTGCCAGCAGATTGACAAACAGAATGATAACAATCAACACTAAAGCAGTTCCATATGCCAAAGGCAATTGTGCTTCCATATTAGTTCCACTTGTTGAAATCACATACAAATGATAAGGTAACGCCATACATTGGTCGAAAATGCTCGTTGGTAAGTGCGGCAAGAAGTAAGCGGCACAAGTGAACAAAATCGGGGCAGTTTCTCCAGAAACACGTCCCAAGGCAAGAATTAATCCTGTTATAATATTGGGCAATCCCATCGGTAGTACCACATACCAGATCGTTTGTAACTTGGTAGCTCCCAAAGCACGGCTTCCTTCCCGCATACTGTCGGGAATTGCTTTCAATGCTTCCTCTGTCGTCCTAATCACCAAAGGTACACAAAGTAATCCCAACGTCAGCGAACCGGCTAGAATACTATCTCCAAAGCCCATATAATTGACAAACAAAGCCATACCGAACAGACCAAATACAATGGAAGGAATTCCACTCAGGTTATTTGTCATTACCCGTATAAATCGCACCAGCTTTCCTTTCGGAGCATACTCATTCATATAAATACCACTCATCACGCCCACCGGGAAAGCAAATAATGCACTTCCTACCATCAAGTAGAAGGTACCTACAATGGCTGGCCAGATGCCTCCCCCGGTCATTCCATCAGTAGGAGCTGAAGTAATGAATTCCCAACTGATAGCCCCGATACCTTTATATATAATGAAACCGAGAATAGCAAACAAAATAAGAACGATACACAGGCTTAACAAACGGAAAATACCGAATGCAAACAACTGCGAACGGCGTTTGGCTCTTTTATTACTTTTTATTTCCATACTATTTGCTACGTTTTACTCCTTTAGAAGAAATATATTCTACACTAAAGTTGATGATTAAAGTGATAAAGAATAATACCACGCCCAACAAGAACAAAGCCTGATAGTGTGGTCCTCCGGCAGGAGCCTCTCCCAACTCCGCCGCAATGGTGGCAGGTATCGTACGAAGAGGTTCAAGAATTGTTGTAGGGATTACTGCAGCATTTCCCGTCACCATCAACACAGCCATGGTTTCACCGATAGCACGTCCGATGCCTAACACTACTCCCGAAGTGATTCCGGATATGGAATAAGGAATAACGACTTTATAGATAGTTTGCCACTGTGAAGCCCCTAATGCCAAGCTCGCTTCCCGCATCGAACGAGGACAGTTACGCATAGCATCTTCGGTTACTGTAATAATGGTAGGCAATGCCATAATTGCCAGAATAATACTTCCTGCCAATCCACTCTCTCCTACGGGCAAATCAAATAATTTTTGTATCAAGGGAACAATCACAATCAACCCGAAAAAGCCATAGACAACAGAAGGAATTCCACTCAACAATTCTATAATTGGTTTCAACCAGTTACGTACCTTCGGATTCGCCACTTCAGACATATAAATAGAAACAGAGAGTCCGAAAGGTAGAGCAAACAGAATCGCAAACAGACTGACCCAAAGTGTTCCCGTTATCAAAGGCAGAAATCCAAATTGTGCTGCAGGAGTAGCAGTAGGGAACCATTCAGCTCCCGCAAAAACATCTTTCAATGAAATCGTATTATCCTCGATAAAATTCACCTCATCCGGCTCAGTAATAAAACGTTGCGGAACAAACGCCACAATACCCGGTGTTTTCTCGACCAATTCGGTAATCTTCGCACCGGCATATTCATAAGCCGGTCCAAGTTCTTCTTCCGAGTAATGTTGCGTAATGTCTTCTAAACGAAAAACACGGATAGGAAGATCCTCTCCACCGAGTTCTTTCCAATTAGTTATTTCCTCGTCAAAAACATCTTTGATTTGGGCAGGACTTAGTACACTTACCTTATTGCTCTTATTAAGAGCCAATACATATCCTTCTTCAATCACTTTGCTTTTAAATAGCCCAAAAGCCTCCGTAAACAGAAAGAGTATAATCAGAAGGATTGTAATACTTGTTACAAAGCCACTACAAGTCAGAATCCCTTCTATAATTTTATCCAGAATCTTTTTCATACTTAATAATTTCTGATGCAAAGTAAAAGACTCTTTGTTAAAGCTGTGTGACTAACGTTTGAAGGAAATGTTTCAAACGTATTACATTTATGTTACAACTTTCATTAACAAATATATTGCAATACAAATGTAACATCCAATTGTTTTATTTGCATCAGTAAAAAAACGAATAATATGAAATCAAAAGGAATCTTAGTAGTTGCCCTTTCTTTTTTATCACTCACAGCCAGTGCGCAACGAATCAAAGGTAGTGATACAGTCCTCCCTGTAGCCCAGCAAACAGCCGAGCAATTCATGAAGCAATACCCTGACGGTCGGGTTACAGTTACCGGAGGAGGTACAGGAGTCGGAATTTCCGCTTTGATGGATAATACTACCGATATTGCCATGGCTTCACGCCCCATCAAATTCAGTGAGAAAATGAAAATTAAAGAAGCCGGTGAAGAAGTAGAAGAAGTCATCGTTGCCTACGATGCACTTGCAGTGGTAGTTCATCCTTCCAACCCTGTCAAACAATTGACACGCAAACAACTGGAAGATATATTCCGCGGAAAGATTACTAATTGGAAACAGGTAGGAGGAGATGACCAAAAAATCGTTGTCTACTCTCGCGAAACGTCTTCGGGAACTTATGAATTCTTCAAAGAAAGTGTCCTCAAAAATAAAAATTATATGGCGGGAAGTCTCTCTATGCCGGCAACAGGAGCCATCATCCAATCCGTCAGCCAGACCAAAGGGGCAATTGGTTACGTAGGACTGGCATATGTATCTCCACGTATTAAAACTCTTTCTGTTTCCTACGATGACGCGCACTATGCAGTCCCGTCAGTGGAGAATGCCACAAACAAATCCTACCCCATCGTGCGACCTCTTTATTATTACTATAATGTGAAAAATAAAGAGCAAGTGGATCCCCTGCTTCAGTTCATTCTTTCGCCTCAAGGACAAGACATTATAAAAAAGAGCGGTTATATCCCTGTTAAATGAAAAAAATGTCCTACTTTTGTAGCCTAATAGACAGTTAATATTTACCGTTATGACAGATATTAAAAACGAAGAAACAGGTGAAAAGAAAAGCCTGAACTTCATTGAACAGGCACTAGAGAAAGATTTGAAAGAAGGTAAAAATGGTGGAAAAGTACAAACTCGTTTCCCGCCGGAACCGAACGGATACCTTCATATCGGTCATGCTAAAGCTATTTGCCTTGACTTCGGCATCGCAGAAAAACATGGCGGTGTATGCAACCTTCGTTTCGACGACACAAACCCTACGAAAGAGGATGTAGAATATGTGGAAGCTATCAAAGAGGATATACAATGGTTAGGTTACCAATGGGGAAACGAATACTATGCTTCCGATTACTTCCAACAACTTTGGGACTTTGCCATCCGCCTTATCCAAGAGGGAAAAGCATATATTGATGAGCAGTCTGCCGAACAGATTGCACAACAGAAAGGCACTCCTACTCAAGCAGGTGTAGATAGTCCTTACCGTAATCGTCCGACAGAAGAAAGCCTCGAGCTCTTCAAAAAGATGAATACCGGTGAAATAGAAGAAGGTGCTATGGTTCTCCGTGCCAAAATAGACATGGCAAATCCGAATATGCACTTCCGCGATCCGATTATTTACCGTGTCGTAAAACATCCGCACCATCGTACAGGTACTACCTGGAAAGCGTATCCGATGTATGACTTCGCACACGGACAGAGTGACTTCTTCGAAGGAGTTACCCACTCACTTTGTACGCTCGAATTTGTCGTACACCGTCCGCTTTACGATCTCTTTATCGACTGGCTGAAAGAAGGTAAAGACTTGAACGATAACCGTCCCCGTCAGACCGAGTTCAACAAATTGAACCTCAGCTACACCCTGATGAGCAAGCGTAATCTGCTGACTTTGGTAAAAGAAGGTTTGGTTAATGCTTGGGATGATCCTCGTATGCCGACTATCTGTGGTTTCCGTCGCCGTGGTTACTCTCCGGAGTCTATCCACAAGTTTATCGATAAAATCGGTTATACCACATACGATGCATTGAATGATATTGCATTGCTTGAAAGCTCTCTACGTGATGACCTCAACAGTCGTGCCATCCGTGTATCTGCTGTCATCAATCCGGTAAAGTTGGTTATCACCAATTATCCGGAAGGACAAGTAGAACATCTGGAAGCTATTAATAATCCGGAAGATCCGGAATCAGGAAGCCACACCATCGAGTTCAGCCGTGAACTTTGGATGGAACGTGAAGACTTCATGGAAGATGCTCCTAAAAAGTATTTCCGTATGACACCGGGACAGGAAGTTCGCCTTAAAAACGCATATATTGTAAAATGTACCGGATGTAAAAAAGACGAAAACGGTATTGTTACTGAAGTATATTGCGAATATGACCCACACACTCGTAGTGGTATGGCAGATGCAAACCGTAAAGTAAAAGGCACACTTCATTGGGTTAGTTGTGACCACTGCTTGACAGCCGAAGTGCGTCTGTACGACCGTCTTTGGAAAGTAGAGAATCCTCGTGATGAACTAGCTGCTATCCGCGAAGCTAAAAACTGCGATGCACTGGAAGCTATGAAGGAAATCATCAATCCTGATTCACTGAAGGTATTGCCTAACTGTTATATCGAAAAATTTGCAGCTACCCTGCCTGCCCTTTCATACCTGCAATTCCAACGTATCGGTTATTTCAACGTTGATAAAGATTCAACTCCCGAAAAACTGATATTCAACCGTACAGTGGGTTTAAAAGACACATGGGGTAAGCTCAATAAATAACTGATTCCTTTTTAGGCTCAGTTCAGATATAGAATGCGTCACTAAGTGATAGTTCACTAATTTCAGACGTTGATGACACGGATTACACGGATGACTCAATATCCGCGTCCTCCGTGTTATCCGCATCTGGAAAATTAAATTTAAAAAAAGTAGAATGGGGAGAAAAAATTCACCGTCCGAGGGTCAGGAGCTAGACAAACTGATCGAGCAATATGAAACGTCAAAAGCCGAAAATCACCAAATTTATTTGGACGGAGACCAATTCGCCGACATTGCCGACCGATATGCTTCCGAACGAAGATTCAGTGAGGCACAAGAGGTTATCAATTATGGTCTTTACCTGCATCCCGAAAACACCGATCTGCTAGTAGAACAAGCCTACCTCTACTTGGATACTCAAAAGATATATGAAGCTAAAGAAGTGGCCGCCAGCATCACAGAAGAATATAATTCGGAAGTGAAAATGCTGAAAGCAGAACTATTGCTCAACGAAGGTAAACTGGAAGCTGCTCAATATATATTAAACACGATAGAGGAGGCCGATGAACTGGAAACAATAATCAACATCGTCTACCTTTACCTGGATATGGGTTATCCGGAAAATGCCAAAGATTGGCTGGACAGAAATAAAAAAGCGTATGAAAATGAAGAAGATTTTATCGCAGTAACAGCCGATTATCTGGCAGCAACCAATCAGAATGAAGCTGCCATCACCCAATATAACCAGCTCATTGACGTCGATCCATACAATGCTTCTTATTGGGTAGGACTGGCTAAATGCTATTTTATCACAGAAAATTGTGAAAAAGCGATTGAAGCCTGCGACTTCGCTTTGGCCGCCAACGAGAAATTCGGAGAGGCTTATGCATATCGTGCGCATAGTTATTTCTATCTTAACAACTCAGATGCAGCAATTGCGGATTATCAAAAGGCAATAGAATACAAAGCTGTTGCTCCGGAGGTAGGAAATATGTTTATCGGAATGGCGTATACCAACAAAGAGGATTGGTCAAATGCTGACCAATGTTATCTGGAGGTCATCCGTATATTTAAAGAGAAAGGAGACGGCAACTCTCCATTATTGGTAGACACCTACACTAACGCCGCTCTTGCTACCTTCGAATTGGGTAACCATGAAGAGGCACATCAGATGTGTACAAGAGCAAGAAAAATCAATCCCAAAGAACCGTTAATCGATTTCACCGAAGGAAAGCTTTATCTGAAAGAAGGTCTGGATAAAGAAGCTTTTGATTCTTTCAAAAAAGCCTTAGACTATGACCCCAATCCCGAAATGTGGTATCTGGTTGCCACAGCCTATTCGGAGGAAGAAATGTTATCCCAGGCAAAAATTTGTTATGAAGAAGTATACGATATTGATCCGAATTACGAGAATGTTGCCGGAAAATTAGCAGCGCTTGCTCTGATAGATGGCAGAATCGACGACTTTTTCCGTTACAATAATGAAACTGCCAATCCAATCAACGAAGATATGATAGCAGATTTGTTGTCTCAACCTCATGAACGTACCGAAGAAGGAGAAGATATACTCAAGCAAGTTTGGGAACGTATGAAAAAAGAAAAAGGAAATAAATAATTCAAATCATCAAAACTACTAGTAAAACGTATGGAATCTGTAGCCTTTATCCAATGGTGTCTTGATCACCTTAATTATTGGACCATCACTTTATTAATGACCATCGAAAGCTCTTTTATCCCTTTCCCTTCGGAAGTGGTCATTCCTCCCGCTGCATACAAAGCAGCCGTCAATGATGAACTCAATATTTATCTGGTAGTTCTGTTCGCTACTATCGGAGCTGATCTTGGAGCACTAATCAATTATTATCTGGCTAAATGGCTGGGACGTCCCATCATCTACAAGTTCGCCAACAGCCGCTTTGGACATATGTGCCTGATTGATGAAGCCAAAGTACACAGAGCCGAAATTTACTTTGATCAACGCGGTGCTTTATCAACTTTCATCGGACGTTTGATTCCGGCAGTACGCCAATTAATTTCTATTCCGGCAGGTCTGGCAAAAATGAAACTATCCACTTTCCTTATTTATACAACATTAGGAGCCGGATTATGGAACACCATCCTGGCAATTATAGGATATTATCTTTCTACTGTACCCGGCATTGAAAGCGAAGAACAACTGATTGCCAAAGTGACAGAATACAGCCATGAAATTGGTTATGCCTTTATTGCAATCGGAATATTTATCGTAGGATTCCTTGTATATAAAGGAATGAAAAAGAAATAAAACATCAAATAGTCAGGCTCACCTGTGTCATTTTCAGTCCCGCAAATACTTCTTTAGTCCACGGAGAGATATTTGTAGTATCAGCAGGTTGAGCCGATAAGTTTCCGGCGCCCAAGCATACAAAAGCGATGCAAAGAGATTGCATTTTATTCATATAAATATAATTTAGGTTTAGCAGAAAACACATGACCTAATAAGAGCCGATGAATTTGCAGAAAGCAAAATCAAGGTACAGGTTCTTATTAGGTCAAAAAAATTAAAGATATACCATCTGCTAGTGTTGAAAAGCAAATGCAGGTAGATCTATTTATTTTATAGCAGCTAATGCTTTATCATAATCAGGTTCCTGAGTGATTTCCGGAACCAACTCTGTATATGCTACTTTTCCATCTTTTGCAATCACTACTACTGCACGTGCCAGTAATCCCGCCAACGGACCATCTGCCATACGAACGCCATAACTCTCGTCAAAATCAGAAAAACGGAAATCTGACAATGGGATTACATTCTCAATTCCTTCTATTGTACAGAAACGTCCGTGTGCAAAAGGGAGATCTTTAGAAATAGCCAATACAACAGTATCTTTCAGACCGGCAGCCAATTTATTAAATTTACGAACTGAAGTTGCACAAACACTAGTGTCCAGACTCGGGAAAATATTTAGAATCACATTTTTACCATTCAGATCTTTCAATGAGAAAGAAGATAGATCTGTTTTTACCAGCTCGAAATCAGGAGCCACTTTGCCAACTTGTATAAATTCACCGATCAGTTTCACCGGTTGTCCTTTGAAATTTGTTGTTGCCATAATGCATTTATATTTTAATTTACTCTATTATTACAACAACCGAAAGTCTAAATATGTTCACCTGCAAAACTTTTCCAAAATCAATTTGTTATAACTTCATTATATCATCAAGTACTTATTTAAAATAAAAAACGTATGGAAACAGTATTCAATGAAATTAAAGACTCTGTAAAAAATTGGTGGACCTCTCTCCTTTTAGGAATTGTCTATATCATCGTGGCTCTCTGTCTCATGTTCTCACCCCTTAGCAGCTACTTAGCTCTCAGCATTATTTTTAGTATCTCTATGCTGATCAGCGGTATTCTGGAAATTATATTCGCTCTGAGCAACCGAAAAGGAGTTCCAAGTTGGGGCTGGTACATTGTCGGAGGAATCATAGACTTCATTCTAGGAATTTACCTCATTGCTTATCCTATGGTCAGTATGGAAGTCATCCCTATTATCATTGCCTTCTGGCTTATGTTCCGTGGTTTCTCCTCTACCGGATATGCCATCGATCTAAAACGTTACGGCACTCGCGATTGGGGATGGTATATGGCATTTGGTATACTAGCCATCATCTGTTCTTTATTAATATTATGGCAACCGGCTATCGGAGCTTTGTACGCTGTATATATGATTTCATTCACTTTCCTTATCATCGGACTGTTCCGCGTCATGCTTTCGTTCGAACTGAGGAGATTGCATAAAAGAAAACAAGTTTAAATGTATCTTTTTATAGAAGGTATACCAGACAATTAATATGTAACTTTCAGACGCAGATGACGCGGACAACGCGGATTTAAAAAATATTAATATCCGTATTATCCGCGTCTTCCGCGTCTGAAAATTAATGATTACAGACTTTTAATACATTCCTACTCACTCAATTTAGAGTTTCGATAATGTATCTTTTCTGAGTTTAAAGCTTGTCTCTACTACCAGGTAGTCATACTCCTTATAACTACCCAGATTTAAACGATCCATTTCGTCCCATGCTACAAGGCAATGATGCTTCTGAGCAATAATATAAGCAGACGTTATATCTTCATTTCTGGTATATCCCATCATCTCATGTGAAGTATTCCAACGTAAGTGTTCACATTTAGCAAGATTCTTCATCATATCATTCAGTTGTTCACTGCCATTAGGATATTCAACATCCGTACTTGTTACCTTTTTACCCGTAAAGCTTTCACATATACGGTTGAGTTCCTCCACAGTAGCATCAAACATTCCTACCAGTTTAAGCTTGGTTGCCACATGATAGACATTTGCCATATCCTGAAATTCCTGTCGCTTTATATCTTGAATGACAAAGTGCCTGATAGTCGGTTTGGCTTTAGGATTATTCTTGCTTCTATATTTTTCTACGGTTGCATTTACATTGTGCCTGTCAGTCCAAAGTGTTGAATATTCAACACTGTCAATGTCACCCAGCGGCTTGCCTTCGTACACATTCAAGAATCCCATGGCATCTCTTTTAACCCTGTCATTTACTACCATGTCATAGGTGAACACTTCTTTGGTAGATCCAAAAATTATAATTTCTCCAAGACTCTCCCGGTTGCTTTGATTATAATAGTTTGCAATATCTCTCAACTGAATGTTTTTCTCTGAGTTATAAGAGCTTCTGACAAAAATTTTAAAATGCTCCAGATTATTTTCTCTATACCGGCAAGCAAACTCATACAAGTTTATGGCAAACGAAATACTTTTCTGATCATCCCCAATAGCAATTACTACATAATTGAGCTGATTAATTATTTTATGTAACTCGTCCCAGAACTGTGGCATTTGATTAGAACCCTGAATGAGTTCTACTTCATCATTGCCAACTAGAGCAGGAGCTTTCATATAAAAGTCTCCTCGCAAAGCATCCATATGTTGATCTATAGCATAACACTTAAATGGGCTTTTGTTTCCATCTTCACCTACAAAAGCTCCAAACTCATAGAGAAACTTCAACGCATCTTGTCCCGTCTCACCAAAACCAATAATTAAAGCAGTGAAAGGCGATTGAACAATGCCACGGGTTGTATCCTTCTTTACAAAATTTACCGGATGATAAACTGGGTTCATTTTCAGCGAAAGCACTGATAAATAAGAAGAATCTATAATATGTACCGTAATGTTGGATGTCTCATTTCCGTCCAATGCCATATTCTCAAGAATAACGTTTTGGTTATCACGTCTGGCATGGCAATAAATATTTATCGGCTTGTTTTGCAAACTGGCATCTCCTTTAGAAGCTGCCAATCGCATTATTAAAGTTGATTTAATATTATCATCCTCGTTATCAGAGAGAAAGAATATTTTTGTCGTGTGGACTCTTTCTAAAAGTCTACCAAGCACTTTCAGACCAACTTTCTTAAAGAGATTCCATTTCTTAGATGTTTCCTCTGCCGGAACATCGTCTATTGAAAGATTTTTCTTGCTGTAGATGACCAATGCATTGAGATCTTCGCATTTGTCAAGTTTACTTTTTCCGTGTGAGGTTCCACTAAAAAAATGGCTGAATGTAAACCGTTGATGACTACCACTCTCTTCTGAGGGCAAAGCAACGAATATAATTTTATAGTTTTCTGTTTTATCAGTTTTTTCCTTCGTCCATTTTTCTTTTTTCTGCTTTTCCACATTGACTATATCTTTTGCCAAAGTGAACGAAATATCATTAAATCCCCAGAATATATATAGATTGAGTTTTTTCCTGTTAAATGTTTGTATCCAGAGAAAAATCATCCGAATCCATGAGATTAAACGGAAGCCCAAAAGCTGAACGACAAATATAGCACTCACTAACACTGCCAGAAAGTGAATCAAAGAGAAAGCTGCCATATAAATTGGACAATGATGCCATATCTTATCCACCTCAATCAAGTCAGAGTGGGATATGAACATTTCTAATGAGGATAAGACCGAACGGAATCCTAAAGCAATGAAATTCCATTCGGAACCGGAATTTTCCTCATTGTATCCTATTCCATAGAGAATCACACCTAAAAGAAATATAACGAGAGCTATGTATTTTAAATGATTGATTACAAAACGCCGGGAAGCCTTAATACCAAATATGACTGCCAACAAAGCCAGCAATAAAAAAAACAGCCCAAACGAGAAGTAACCATCATGTAACAGATTAGTCAATAGACCATTGTCATCCTTCACAGCAGTTTCTACCGCTTTTGATGCTTCTGATGCATATGCACAAATTACATTTTCCAACATAACAACAAATTATTAGTTATTATTTATTTCTATCGTGACATTCCTCTTATCTTTTTTACTAAGATATTCCCTTTCGACAAAAATAATGATAGGTTGTGACATACAGATATTTTTATTCATTTATTTGCACGAAAATGTTGAAAAACACAGAACTATATATCAAATTTAATCCATTTAGTCATAATTATATAAATAGTTTCCTCATCACCCCAATAAATTGTTTGCCACCTTCTTTCTTTATTCCGTTCTCACTTTCCGTTTTATTGCTTATATTTGTAGGCAATTTACATAAATCAATTAACTAAAAAAAATAAGAAAATTATGGCAATGCATACATGGTTTGAATGTAAAATCCGTTATGAGAAAGTAATGGAAAACGGAATGCAAAAGAAAGTAACCGAACCTTATCTTGTTGATGCACTTAGCTTTACTGAAGCTGAAGCTCGTATTATTGAAGAAATGACTCCGTTCATATCAGGAGAGTTTACTGTTTCGGACATCAAACGTGCCAACTACAGCGAACTGTTTTCCAGCGAAGAAGAAAGTGCGGACCGTTGGTTCAAGTGCAAACTCGTTTTTATTACTCTCGACGAAAAAAGTGGTGCAGAGAAAAAGACTTCTACACAAGTATTGGTACAAGCTACCGACCTGCGTGACGCTGTTAAGAAACTGGATGAAGGCATGAAAGGTACTATGGCCGACTACCAAATCGGTTCAGTATCTGAGACTGCTATCATGGATGTATATCCATATAGCTCCGAACCTAATGACAAACCTGAATTTGATCCTAATAAAGCATAAGTAATCATGAGTATTGCTGACAATTTAAAGCAAGTATTAACCGAGCTCCCTCAAGGAGTTCGGTTGGTTGCTGTCTCAAAATTTCATCCCAACGAAGCGATAGAAGAGGCCTATCAAGCGGGACAACGTATTTTTGGAGAAAGCAAAGTGCAGGAAATGACAGCGAAATACGAAAGTTTGCCGAAAGATATAGAATGGCATTTCATCGGACATTTGCAGACAAACAAAATCAAATTCATGATACCCTACGTAGCGATGATTCATGGAATTGATACTTACAAGTTGCTTGAAGAAGTAAACAAACAGGCTGTCAAAGCAGGACGTGTGGTAAATTGTTTGTTGCAGATTCACGTTGCCCAAGAAGAAACCAAATTTGGATTCAGCCCTGAAGAGTGCAAAGAAATGCTGGCTGCGGGTGAATGGAAAAATCTTACTCATATACGTATCTGCGGACTTATGGGAATGGCAAGCAATACGGATAATACAGAACAAATAGACCGTGAATTCCGTTTACTTAAGAGACTCTTTGAGGAGATAAAGACAACTTTGTTCGCTGATTCCGCTGACTTTTGTGAACTTTCAATGGGTATGTCTCACGATTATCACGAGGCAATTACGGCAGGAAGTACAATGGTACGTGTAGGAAGCAAGATTTTCGGAGAAAGAAATTACAATAATTAATCAATCATAATTATCATGGCCGATTTAAAAACTACTTTCGCGGGGCTTTCACTTAGAAACCCTATTATCATCGGTAGCTCGGGACTAACCAATAGCGCCGGAAAAAACAGAAGATTCGTTGAAGCCGGTGCAGGTGCTATCGTACTAAAGTCACTTTTCGAAGAACAAATCCTGATGGAAGCCGATCAATTGAGAGATCCAGCTTACTATCCTGAAAGCAGTGATTATCTGGAAGAATATATCCGCGAACATAAACTATCCGAGTATCTGGCTCTGATCAAAGAAAGTAAAGAAGTTTGCCCCATTCCTATCATTGCAAGCATCAACTGCTATACAGATTCCGAATGGATCGACTTTGCCAAGCATATAGAAGAAGCCGGAGCCGACGCATTGGAAATTAATATTCTGGCTCTGCAAACGGATATACAATATACATATGGTTCATTTGAACAACGCCACATTGATATCCTACGTCACATCAAAAATACAATCAAGATTCCGGTAATCATGAAATTGGGCGATAACTTAAGCAATCCTATTGCTTTAATAGACCAATTATATGCAAACGGAGCAGCTGCAGTTGTTCTCTTCAACCGTTTCTACCAACCGGATATCAATATTGAAAAGATGGAACATACATCCGGCGAAATATTCAGTAACGCATCAGCTCTTTCTACACCGCTCCGTTGGATCGGAATCGCCTCTTCAGCAATAGACAAGATTGATTACGCCGCTTCCGGAGGTGTAGCCGAACCCGAATCCGTTGTAAAATCAATTCTGGCGGGTGCCTCAGCCGTAGAAGTTTGTAGTGCCATCTATGTGAATACCAATATGTTTATCGGAGAAGCAACCCGCTTCCTCAGCATATGGATGGACCGGAAAGGATTTGAGACAATCGATCAGTTTAAAGGAAAACTCAACGCCAAAGATGTGCAGGGAATCAATACATTCGAACGCACACAATTCTTGAAATACTTCGGAAAAAAAGAATAAAAGCAGATTGAATAAAGAACTAAAAATGAAGAATGAAGAATGGACCGGCGCTTTGATGCTGCACAGAAACTCTTCATTCTTCATTTTTAATTATTCATTTATAGTAGATTACTAGCCAACTCACTCAGTTCACTACGCTCACCCTTCACCAGATTGACGTGCGCAAAGATATTCTGGTCTTTCATACGGTCGATCATGTAAACAAGACCATTGGATTGACTATCCAGATAAGGTTGGTCTATCTGTTGAATATCACCGGTAAATACCATTTTCGTACCTTCTCCGGCGCGGGTAATAATGGTTTTTATTTCGTTCGGAGTCAAGTTCTGGGCTTCATCAATGATACAATACATCTCACTCAAGCTTCGTCCACGAATAAAAGCTAAAGCCTCAATAACCAGTTGTTCACTCTTCTGCATATCCTCAATACGCTTCACTTCACTGGAATTGGAAGCAAACTGACGTTTAATCACATTCAGATTATCAAATAACGGTTGCATATAAGGAGCTACTTTTTCCTGTGCATCACCCGGGAGGAAACCTATATCTTTATTAGAAAGAGCTACTATGGGGCGAGCTAATAAAATCTGTTTGTACTCTGTCAGCTTTCCCAAAGCAGCGGCAAGAGCCAATAATGTTTTACCTGTTCCGGCTTTTCCGGTCAATGCTACCAACTTCACATTCGGATCATTCAAAATCTCAAAAGCAAAACTTTGCTCAGCGTTACGAGGTTCAATTCCATAGTTACGCACTTTCGTTACACGGGTAATGGTATGTGTAAAAGGATTATATCGTGCCAGTACACTATTCCTGTCGCTCTTTAGTACAAAACATTCATTAGGATGAACCAAACCCTTAAAATCAAATTCATCCAGATCAATGCCTTCTTTCGAAGAATAAATACGATCGATAAGTGCCGGATCTATATTATCAAATATCTCATTTGACTTTTCAAAAATATCTACGTTAAGCACCTTATCGGTGATATAATCTTCACAAAGAATGCCTACAGAACGGGCTTTCATGCGCAAATTCACATCCTTTGTCACCAAGATAGTCTTTACTTTTCGATTCTTATTAGCCAGATATTCAGCCACAGCAAGAATCAGATGGTCAGGCTTCTTGACCGGAAACGATTCTTGTACCTTAGGAGCTTCCACATGACCGGTTACTATAAACAAGCGTCCCAAGCCTTCGCCTAAGTTCACCCCTTTTGAAAAAAGATCATCATCGGTTAAAGTGTCCAGTTCGCGCACAAACTCACGAGCATTATAATTTATTTGTTCATTCCCCTTTTTAAACTTGTCGAGTTCTTCAAGTACTACAATAGGGAGATAGATATCATTTTCCTGAAAGTTCTTCAAACAATTGCAGTCGTGAAGAATAACATTTGTGTCTAAAACAAAATTTTTCTTTGTTCCCATGATTTCTTAGATTTTATTGTTGATATTTGCAATCTCATTCATCAATCACTTGTGTAACGGCTGATTGATGGTTCTAAAGATAAACAAATTAACGGGCAATAAAGATTGCTCGAAGTTAAATATTATAAAACATGGATTATCAGAACACTTTAAAGTACTTATATGAAAGTGTGCCTATGTTTCAACAAATAGGTGGTAAAGCATATAAACCGGGGTTAGATACCACACACAAGTTAGACGAGTATTTCGGGCACCCACATCAACAATTCAAAACCATTCATATTGCGGGAACCAATGGAAAAGGCTCCTGTTCGCACACCATTGCAGCTGTGTTACAGTCCGCCGGTTACCGGGTAGGTCTATTCACGTCTCCACACCTGATAGACTTTCGCGAGCGTATCCGCATCAATGGAGAAATGATGCCGGAAGAATATGTAGTCCGTTTTGTAGAAGAACATCGCTGCTTTTTCGAACCTTTGCATCCTTCCTTCTTCGAACTGACCACAGCAATGGCTTTCCGTTATTTTGCCGACCAAAAAGTCGATATAGCGGTTATTGAAGTAGGGCTGGGAGGACGATTGGATTGCACTAATATCATTCACCCGGATTTATGTGTTATCACCAACATCAGCTTCGATCATATGCAATATCTCGGCAACACATTAGCGAAAATAGCGAAAGAGAAAGCCGGGATCATCAAACATAAAACTCCGGTAATTATCGGTAGAGCATCCGGTTCGGTAAAGCGCGTTTTCACAATGAAGGCAAAAGAAATGGAAGCTCCTGTCTATTATGCGGCAGAAAAACGGGAAAAAGAGTATAATAAGCATATCGAATATCCGGACGGAATCACGTATGAATTAGGCGGTTACTGCCAAGTGGAAAACAAGCAAACTATTTTATGCGCACTGGATAAACTCAAAAAACTAGGCTATAAATTAGAAATCAAAGACTATCACAATGGATTTGCCCATGTATGCGAGATGACCGGTTTAATGGGACGCTGGCAAAAATTACAATCATATCCGGATCTAATCTGCGACACAGGTCACAATGAAGATGGAATTCGATACATTTGCAAACATCTTGAAGCGATTCATACAGAACAACATAAAAATGTTCACATCGTTTTCGGTATGGTTAATGACAAAGATATCAGTAGCGTACTGAAACTGTTGCCGAAAAATGCTGCATACTACTTTACCAAAGCGAGTGTGAAACGTGCCCTGCCGGAAAATGAACTGATGAAGATGGCTGCCGAAGCCGGGCTGAAAGGTAGCTCCTATCCCACTGTCGTGGATGCTGTACGGGCTGCAAAAGAAAAATGCCCCCCGGAAGATTTCATCTTTGTGGGAGGCAGTAGTTTTATTGTAGCCGACTTGTTAGCGAACCGCGATACACTCAATCTCTACTAACGCATCCTTCGGCAATGCTTTTACAGCAACTGCCGAACGTGCCGGAAACGCGCCGTCGAAATAGGTGGCATATACACCGTTCATTCCGGCAAACAATGACATATCCTGGAGGAACACAGTTGTTTTAACAATGTCAGCCATTGTCAATCCGGCTTCTTCCAGAATATGTTTTATGTTTTCTAATGACTGACGTGCCTGTCCCTCTATCCCTTCTGCCATCTGCCCTGTTGCAGCATCAATCGGCAACTGTCCGGATACAAATACCATTCCATTGGCTTCAATAGCCTGACTATACGGCCCGATAGCTCCGGGTGCTTTCTCACTGCAAATAACTTTTTTCATAATTGTTCTTTTATTCAGTTTTTCTATTCTCTATCTACAATTCGTGAATACGGTCTAGCAAAAATAATATAGTTTAGGGAATTAATCAACTAATATCCCTGTTTTTATACATAAGCTCCATCCCACCGCATTACAACCACCCACTCTTCGGGCCGGCTGTCCCTATTATTTTTATGTGGAACAATGCCAATCACCAAGTCACTGTGAGTTGCCAGCATAATCTTCAATTGTTTCAACAATACATCCATCAAAATATCCAGATGAATCTGCTCTGTTATATAATTAACCACACGCACATATTGATAAATGAACATATCATGCCCTTTCTTAATAGCACTCACATCACGCTTAGACATATGTAGTTCAGCTTGTAAAAAAGGATAATTATACAACTTATCTACATTCATTAAACTTATCATCATCTTACTCAAAAATTCATACGATTCATGCCGTTCTTTTGCCATGTCTGTCTTTTGTTAATTGTTTATAATTTATTATTACATATTTGGTTATTAAACCGGTTTCTACTTATGGTACTACATTCAAAATCAAATCTTCTACCTTTGCTCCCACTATCCTGATAGTGGGACAGATAATCATAAAATTTCAATTCAAAATGAAACTTTTAGAAGAAATCAAAATTTCAGTTTACGAAAATGTATATTCAAAAAATCCTAAAATAGAAAACTTTCAGGAAATCATTTTCAACTGTATCCACCCAACCTATGCAACTACTATCAACACCATCCGGCGTTATCACCTTGAAGGAGATCATGAAGCGGCACAGCAAATGAAAAGTAAACTTCCCTGCTTCACACCTGCGGGGACGTTTAAAGGAGCACATGCCATCAAAAATTTCCTTGAACCCAGCCATATTGTCGGACTGGATTATGACCATGTGCCCGAACGATTGGAAATAATCAAACATTGTGCAGCAGATTCACATACCTTGGCAGCACTCGAAAGCCCTACAGATGGAGTGAAGATTTTTGCCTATGTAGAGTATAACACCGGACACTACCGTGAAGCACAGCAAATGGTAAGCAATTACTACGACCATCTTCTTGGACTAAAAAGCGATCCCGCCTGCAAAGACGAAAGCCGCCTGTGCTATTTTACCTATTCACCCAATGGTTACATCGCCGGTCTGTATCAGGCATTCGAACTCTGTGAACCCCCTTCCTGTTCTGCCACAAATATAGTAAATTCCAGTATTTCATCCAATAAAGTAACTCCCGATAATATTATAGCCGAAGCCTCCGAAGAAGAAATCAAACAATTCCTATCGTCCTATATTTTCTTAAATCCGCTCGTTAATGGACAACGGCATACCAACCTCTTCAAACTTGCTTGTGAAGCCTGCCGAAGAGGATATCCGCATGAAAGCATATTACGCGAAATCAAACCCTTTATTGAGCAAAGCAATTTCCCTATAAAAGAGTTAGAAAATACGTTATCTTCTGGTTATCAAAAAGTTGGCTCTTTACCACTTAAACAAAATCCAACTGCTGAATCCTCTTTGCAAACTGACAAAGTGACAAAAATGACATATGGTACTTTGGATAAAGCAGCAGAAGCCGATGATGCCTATTGGGAAGGAGAAGAATTTAGAAAAAAAACCCCGCATTTTGAAGAATACGTGTACGAAAATCTTCCCAACCTGTTAAACGAATGTATCCTCGAAGATGTAGAGGACCGTGAGAAAGATATCTCCCTGCTCTCGGACCTAACGGCACTAAGTGCCGCATTGCCCCAGACATTGGGAATCTATAATCATAAGAAATATTCTCCTCACATCTTCTGTTTCGTTATAGCCCCGGCAGGTAGTGGAAAAAGTACCGCGCAAACAGGACGTTATCTGTTGGAAGATATACAACACTGGATTATCTCTACAAGTGATCACCAACAAAAGACCTATCAGCATGAACATACCCAATGGCAAACAGAATGTAATCGCAAAAGAAAGTCACACGAGGAATGTCCTGAAGAACCGGAGAAACCCGCTTACAAAACATTATTTCTTTCAGCCACTACAAGCTATACCCGTATGCAAACCCAAATGCAGGATAACGACGCGCAAGGAAGCATCATTTTCGATACCGAAGCACAAACACTTTCCACAGCCAACAATCTTGACTGCGGAAACTTTGACGATATGCTCCGAAAAGCATTCGAACATGAAAATATTGATTCCTCTTTCAAAGCCAACGGGATCAAGCCTATCTGCATTCGTCATCCAAAGCTTGCCATGTTCCTTACCGGAACTCCGGGACAAGTAAACAACCTACTGGGTAATTATGAGAACGGACTACTGAGCAGAATCCTAAACTATACCTTCCGGGGAATACCCCATTGGAAAGAGATGGGAGACGATAACATCTCATTGGAGGATTCATTCAAACCCTTAGCCGCCAAAGTGTTCCAAATGTATCACTTCTGCCTGAACAATCCTGTACTTTTCCATCTAAGCCGTAAGCAATGGGATCATTTGAACCACACTTTTTCCCAGTTATTATTTTCAGTCAGCCTGGAGAGTAACGACGATTTGCAGGCAGTAGTAAAGAGATATGCTTCCCTTGTCATGCGGATTAGCATGATTCAAACACGCATCAGACAGTTTGAAGAAAACAACTTATCACACGAAATTTACTGTAGAGATGAAGATTTTAAACGTTCCATGAAAATAGTACTATGCTGCTATGAACATAGCAGATTACTATTATCATCCATCGCTTCTCCCACCATGCATCCGTTAAAAGATCCGAACAGTAACCGAAATTTTATTAAAGAATTACCGGAAACATTCAGTACCGAAGAAGCTATCAGGATCGGCGAAAAATATGGGTTTAACAATCGCAAGGTATACAGGATGCTAAAATCACTCAATAAATTGAAAATCAAGAAAGTATCTCATGGTATATATACTAAGATTACAGAATCATAGTACCATATGTCATTTTTGTCACTTTGTCAGTTTAAAAGCCCTGTAAAATCATTGGGAAGTTTGAAAAAAACTTCTCAATGATTGAACTAAAACATTAAGAAGATTCAAGACAAACTTCCCAATGTTTTTATCCTTCTACACTACGTCGGTGTACGTCATTGTACGTCACCCTACTTTCACCGTATCGTATCTTTGCCATGTAATCGGTTACAGAAATATTCTAAATTTAAAAACTTAAAATTCTAATTGTTATGGCTCAGAATTATGTGATTATGGCGAGAAAGAACCTTTTGAAACCAGACGAAGCGCCAAAGTATTATGCAGTGGCGAGAAGCGGAAAGAAAGTATCAGTAAAGGAGGTATGCAAGCGTATAACTGAACGCTCTTCCTACTCCAAAGGGGAACTGGAAGGATGTATAGGAGAATTCCTGCTCGAGATTCTCAATGTCCTGGAAGAGGGGAACATCGTACAGATGGGAGATTTAGGGAATTTCAGAATGAGTCTGAAAACAGGTACGCCCACAGTAACCGAAAAAGAATTCAAGGCATATTGTATAGAGAAAGGTAAAGTGCTGTTTCATCCGGGAAGTGATCTGCAAAAATTGTGCAAGGCAATGGATTTCGCTTTGTACAAGAGTGACAACAAGACGGATTCAAAGGGTGATGAACCATTGCCGGATGAAGGAGGATCCGATCCGGATGAGGGAGAATCTCCAGACCCGACACTATAAGAGAGTCCCATATTCATTTTCTAAAAATTAATTAGTCATTTAAAACGTAGATTCGTATGAAAAAACAATTTTGGAAGAATATTCTTCAGTTTATCGTGACCATTGCAACATCCGTCATTTCGGCTTTAGGAGTAACATCCTGTTCAGCAAGTCTATAAAAAAAGATTTATGGAAACACCCAAAGAAGAGTATCTGCCACGGGAGATCAAGTTGTTGGTGATTCATTGCAGCGCGACACGCTGCAATGTCTCCTTCACTGTAGAACAATTAAGGGAATGTCATCTCCAACGCGGATTCAAGGATATCGGATATCATTTCTATATCACGCGTGACGGAGAGCTGCATCATTGCCGCCCTGTGACAGAACCGGGCGCCCATGTGAGAGGATTCAACCGGCACAGTATTGGAATTTGTTATGAAGGAGGACTCAATGAAGAAGGACGTCCTGCAGATACAAGGACTCAGGCACAGCGCTTTGCCCTGATCGATCTGCTGACGATTCTCAAACACCAGTATCCGGAAGCGCAAATCGCAGGACACTATCAGTTAAGTGCTGATATACATAAGGCTTGTCCGGTATTTGATGCGAGAAAAGAATATGCGGAAATATAATCTTGTAAGCAGACTTAAAATAATTACGGGAGACAGCGAAAATGCTGCCTCCCGTAGTTATTTATGATTATTCCCAACTTATGATCATCTCCATTCATTTCTAAAAATCTCCGGGTTTTCCCAGATAATAAGCTATCAAACGAACTTCCCTCACAGAAAAGGCTTTCGTTTTAGGATGAAAGTCTGTAGACACGATCTCATCCATCAAAGGCCTGCAGCGACGCATCCAGCGACGAAGTTTATCAACCGAAGCACGGACACTTATATCGGGAAAATACATTTGGGCAAGTTCTTGTTTGTTGTAGCATTTCACTACAAAATCTGATTGGTTCATTGTATCTTTATAGTTGAATTATATGCTATAAAGGTACAAAATAAATCACTTATTTACAATACTTTTATGTGACATATTATTACTAAATTTCTGTCGTCTTATCCTACTCCACCAAAGATTAAGTCCAATCCATGCCACAACATCTCCCATCAACATTAATGTATTATCTACGTAAGGCATTAACAAGATATTCACTCCACTAAACAAACATGAGATTAGTAAAATTATAAGCATGGCTTTTCGAGCTGTAAATCCCATTGCCAAGAACTGGTGATGAATATGATTTTTATCTGGTTCGAAAGGACTCTTTCCATTACAGAAGCGAACAATAACAACACGAACCACATCGAAAGCAGGAACGATAAGTGTACTGAAAGCTATCACAAAAGCACCTTGTGTAACAGGTACATACTCTGTATTCTGGCTATATTTAATAGCTAGAAAGCTCAATACATACCCAAGTGTTAAGCTTCCTGTATCTCCCATAAATATCTTTCGAGCATGTTCTGCACTACCAAATACATTATAATAAAAGAAAGGGACTAATACCCCGAAAGTACTAAAAGCAAGCATACTGTAAATCCATAATCCCTCTTCAATAAAAAGGAAGCCAAAAACCAGAAGAGATACACTACTTAATCCGGAAGCAAGACCATCTATCCCGTCAATCAGATTAATTGCATTTGTAATAAATACGATGGTCAATATTGTAAAAGGTACACCAAACCATGCAGACACCATACCTACTCCAAACAACCCATAAAAATCATTTACCCAAAGTCCTGCAACAGGAAATAAACTGGCACAAATAATTTGAATAACAAATTTCTGACGATACCGAACTCCTACTAAATCATCGGCAATACCAGTTAGATATAAAAGAACCAACCCACAAACTAATACTAGGAATTCTGGCAAAACATATAATGCCAGCATATTAGATATTCCATATCCTGTTAATGTACGGATGGCAAGTACTGAACAGCATGAAAGTAGAATTGTCGGAAAAAAAGAGACCCCGCCTAATCTGGGAATAGCACGTTTGTGGACTTTCCTCTCATCTGGAATATCAAACAATTTTTTACGAAATGATATTAACAAGATACGTGGAATGATAAGCCTGGCAACATAAGCAGAAATAGCAAAAGCTATTATTATAAAAACAATATTCATAGTAACTATATTTTTATTCCCCTCAAAAACTTAGTATAATTTGAAAACTCATCGAAGAAACTTCTTATAAAGCAAAGCTCGAATGTAATTAGGCAACACTCTCACCATAAAACGAATCGTGATATTTCTAATAAATATTTGTAATGATATAAAACCAACATGTCGCATCATATTTTGAAACCGTAATTCATCAAATGCATATTTACAACCTCCACGTCGTTTAAACATATCAGAAGAAAAACGAAAATACAGAAGACTCTCCTGAATATTATAAAATTTGGCACCATTCATCAACATTCTTATCCACAAATAATAATCTTCAAAAAGAGGAAAATGTAAATATCCACCTGATTTTATCACAGCATTTTTCTTAAACATTACTACCGGATGATTAATCGGGCACCGACCTTTTGCATACTCAAATATATCTTTATGGAATTCGGGCAATTTCTTCACTGATGATATATTTAATATATCCCCTTCAAATTCTTCTATCCAAGAACTAATTACGTCAATATCAGGATACTTTTCAAAAACAGCTATTTGTTTCTCAAAACGATTAGGCTTGGCAATATCATCTGTATCCATACGAGCTACTAAGTCACATGAACAATGTTTCAAACCTTCATTTAAAGCCTTACCTAATCCTTGGTTTTTCATTAGAGGTATAACCTTAAACACTGGATATTTTATAAGATATTCTGATATTACATTTTCCAATTCATCTGTTAAAGGCCCATCTTTAATCAAAATAACTTCAACAGGTGCTAACGTTTGACAAAATATACTATCCAGACTTCGGCGTAAAAAATCAGGATTCTCTTTGTTATATAAAGAGAATAATACAGAAAAATCAAATGACATTTAAGCAGTACTATTATTTATTATAAGATATCCGTAATATATTGAAATAAATTCCCAATTTGAACAGACACAAAAGATCAACTATTTTTCAATATTTTATTATATACTTTCAGGTATTCATCAGCCATTTGTTCAATTGTAAAATGACCACATCTATCAATACAAAAGCTTTTCACCTCATTATAATACACTTCGCTCTGCATTAATTTAAGTATTTTATCAGCTAAATTTTGGCAATCCTTAGGAGCATATAACAATTCATCCCATCCTACTACAGATTTTAACCCTACTACATTAGAAGCCAATACTGGTAATCCGGCTAACATATATTCGACTATTGACAAACCAAATCCTTCCCAATTACTACACAGTACACCAAGATGTGCTATGCTAAGAATATCAAATACATCATCACGAAATCCCGCAAAAAACACCCTTTTATCAAGTTTTAATATAGAAGCTAAATTTCGATTATATTCAAGTGTTTCACCAGATCCTACAAAAATAACATGAACGTTTTCAGGTAATAAGGGTAAAGTTCTAATTAAAGTTTCTTGATCTTTTTGAGCATCAAAACGAGCGACCATAACTAAAATGAAATCATTCACCGAACAATTAAAATCTGAGATAGAGACAGTCTTTTTACTTCTTACTTGTTGCTCTATTCCATTATTTACTGTTGCTATCTTATCTTTAAATCTCTCTTCACCTAACCACCTTATTAACTCATAAGACGCATCACTACTTATTCCAATTATAGAATAATATCTTCTATAAAACCACTTATCCAAATACCGTGTATACTTGTACTTCCTCCTATTATTCCAAGTATTATGTTCAGTTGTTATTAATTGCTTTTTATGTTTACCTAATGAAATGTTAGCCAATACAGCATAAAGTTGCACTGGGAATAAATGAATATGTATAATATCATAAAATGGCAAATATCTTCTAATTAAAAAAATATTCCTCACATCATAAGGATTACAGAAATTTCCCACCAAAACTTTAACACCTAAATCTTCAAACTTTCTTTTTAAGTTTACATTATTCTGAGAGATAACTAAAATAGAAACTGAATGTCCTCGTTCCAATAAGACTTTCGAGAAAGAATACAACAATGTTTCAACTCCCCCTTCTGACAATCCGTTAGTAATATGTAAAATATTCATTTATAAAAAAAAGAATTTATAAGGATATACACCATTCCATTCAGGACGAAAACAGACAATCGTTAAATAATAAAAGATAGCAAAACAACAAAAAAATAGATTCCAATAAAAGTATTTCCTAATGTGTGTTTGTTTTATTAAGTACAATAAATTAGGAATATAAACAATCGAAAAAACAGTAAAGTATCTAGCTAAACGTCCTAATTGATTAAAATAAAAAGAAGCTACCCATATTAACAACCCCAACATTATTAACCAAAACATTTTTTCTCCATTGGCATAATCCAATTTAGACTCAAAATACTTTTTAGTAGTCTGTTTATTCAAAAGAGTGAATACTATAAAAATTAGTATAACCAATGCATTCAAAATTGAAGCCAATCTTACATTACCATCAGCATATACAGTATTTGCATAGTCTGCATAGATTCCAATTGATCCAAAAGCCAATTGAACAAAATATTCAGCAAAAACATATACAAAAAAAATCAGAACAAAGGAATATAAAATATTTTGCCGGTTAAACTTTATAAAATTTACAATATAGGCTATTGCAAAAAGCAAGGCTGTATAATGAAAAAGTCCGGCAATAATAATTAATAAAAAAAAAGCCTTTTTCCTTCGAGTAATAAGAAAATCATAAGCATACAAAACAAGTACCATTGCAATACTCTGCCTAGTCAGATTTATTGCTAAATCAAAATACTCAAATAAAAAGAAAAAAAGAACGCTGAGCCAGGTAATATAAGAGTATTTAAAAATAAAACGTGCATATCCATATAAAACAAATATAGACACTATCATAAAGAATACCTGAGGCGAATGTGGAAACAAAAATCCAATAAACTTATTCAGTAAAACATAGCCCAATTCGTATCGGGAAGAAAAAAATATTTCAGAATTAGCTATTTCAAGATATAATTCACTATAAGTTTCTGTATCAATACCAACAGATATATCTCTAAAAGCCATTAATATATAAAACAACAAGAAAGATAGAACCAAGAAAAACTTACTTCTACTTATCAAAAAAGGAGTTCTAACCCTGCTGGACTCTACCAATATAGAATTGACAGTCGAGTAAGAAAACAAAGAGAAAATTAATAATAAAAGCAACAACAATATCGCTGTCCACATTTTATCTACCTGAAATTTTTCTTAATATTATCAATACATTTAATGCTATATTGGGTGACAAATGCAACATTCCTATAATTGATCTATTCAATGTTGATTTATCAAAAACAACCAATTTCCGAGACATCTTACTCAAAAAAGATAAAAAATCATCTCGATAGTCTTTATACATATCAGATGCAACTAATCTAATACCTAGAATAACTAATGAGCTATATAATCTATCAAAATAACCATTCGTATCTAAACTGTTAAAATTATCGACAGATTCTATTACAGATTTTAAATCTCTGTATTTTTTTTCACTTACACGCTGTATACTGGAACCACTTCTAATAAAATAATTATAGCAGATCAGAGGAATAAATTTCACTCTCTGAGCTTTTAATAAAATGCGAGGAATAAGCTCTGCATCTTCAAATATAACTCCCTCTCTAAAAAAGAAAGAATTATCGAGTAAAAATTGCCTTCTAAACCAAAAAGCAGGAGAATAACAAGCATATCCAAAATGATTATTCAAAAAAGAAATACCTGATTCTACATCAGTTCCTTTCTGTTGAGATGTGTTATCTGAGCTATTTACATAACAACGTCCATTAGCATCAATTCTTCTCCATTTGAACCATAAACAATCCAAGCTATTATTTGACACCTCCATATATAGTTTTTGAAATATTGAAGGCTCTAACCAATCATCAGGATCGACATACCATACATATTCTCCCTTTGCAAGAGAAAGACCTCGATTACGAGCTACACTCTGCCCACTATTCTTTTGGGAATAAACTTTTATATTACTATATTTTTCAGCAAACTCTTGTGCTATTAACAAACTAGAATCTGTAGAACCATCATCTATTATTATTATTTCATAATCTCCACACACTAAATCTTGTTCCAAACAAGAAAGTAGGCACTTATGTAAATATAGTTCTACATTAAAAACAGGTATAATTATGGACAACTTCATTTTTATACTAAAATATAATCATTATAAATACATCTCTATAAAATAAGAGATATTCCATCATTAATTTTCAGAGAGAAAATAAAAATTAATAAATTAATTTGTAAGAATTGGCAGTACTAATTTAAATATATTCAATGGAAAACTTGAAATAATTATTTTTACTCTAGTCCTACTAGACAACCCTTTTTTTAAAATATAACTAAACCCTATTGTATTTTTAACTAGGACATATTCCTCATTATTGATCCCTAAATCCACCATCTTTCTTTGGAGTGAAAATTTCTCATCAACCATATACTTAATCAGTTGATCACATTTCTGGAATAATACGCATTTTTCAATAAAACCCATTTTCAAAGAATAAATTTCAAAACAACTCCTATAACTTCTATTTGTATTTACAGGATCTGTCATTATTGAGTTTTGTCGAATACGATACCTATATGTATTTGAAAAACAAATCTTCAAATTCTGACAATAATAGAAAAGGAAAAAAGACCATAGACTATCCTCATGAAGGATACCCTCACGAAACCATAATTCATGGCGCAAAAAGAAATCCTTCCGAACTAATTTATTCCAGGCCATTTCATATAAATGACGTGAAATAAATGCATTAAATATATCTACTTGGTTATTATAATTGCTAATTTGAGTATTCAACTTAGGAACATTATCGCTTTCACCTATTAATTCAAAATCTCCCATCACGACATCCGGCGATTCGTTTTGGCAAGTCTTTAATAACGATTCAATAGTCTGTTCTGGTAAAAGATCATCTGAATCCAAGAAATATAAGTAATCTCCTGTAGCCTCCCTTACTCCTGTATTCCTAGCAGCCGATAAACCTTTATTCTCTTGATGATGTACTATTTTAAACTGAATATTGCCACGATAAGAAGATAACACTTGACGAACTATTTTCATACTGTCATCTGGTGTATTATCATCTACTAGAATGCACTCAAATCCATCTTTATAGGTTTGATGAATAACTGAATATAAACATTCTGCTATATAGTCTTCTACTTTATATATAGGGATTATGATTGAAAATTTCAAAATCTAAAAATCGATTATAATAATTAATTAGATATCTCTAAATATCAAATATTAACGAAAGAGGAAACGTACCAATTTATAGTAAAGATTACCAATGGATGTCGTACATAAATTGCTTCCAAATTCAGATATAAGAAATTGTGGTAAATTTCTTTTTTCTGAATATCCCCATTTTTTTATTATATCATTAAACTCCATCTTTTTAAAATCAGTCCAAAAGTCCTCCCTTGTATGAGGTTCTTTCCACGGAGAAGATAGACTTTTTTGACTAACTGAAATAGACTCAATGCTTCTTTCAAAATAAATTGTATCATTTTTTATTTCATCAAATATTTTCTTCCCTTTTGATGAATTTACTAACAACATCGAAATTCCCTCATCTGTATCTTTATCTTGTTTACAAGATGCCTTATATCCCCAAAAATCACCAATTGTGACATCGCCCATACGATCCATATTTGTATAATGACAATGATAACAAGACTTACGCAATATATTATCTCTTAAAAATAACCTCATATAAGGGTCCTTAAACCAACTCCCAATATAAACTTCACCAGATTGAAATGTTGCTTTAGTATTAAACCAACACCAACTTTTTCTTTTATCGCGAAAAGAATAATTAATAAGAGAAGAATTATATTTTATTTCTAACCATTCTTTATATTTTAGAAATACAGAAGGAGAAGGAACTCCATGACAAACAAAATCACATGTTATAAGATTTTCATAATCTTTATTTAGGTATCCATAAAGCCCTGCAATCTGACAAGGAGTCCCACTAAAAAGAACAAATTGTCCTTTCTTTAATAATATTTTCACCTTCTGGTAAGAATCTCCCACATCACTTTGTAAATACTTAGATCCTCTCAACTTTATCAAATCCTCACTTCTATCTACCAAGATATGCGAAACTTTAAAATTTTGGTCAAAGGCAACACCAAATACAACTCCTCCTTTTCTCAAGATATATAAAGCTAGTTCTGAGAAAATACCTCCTGAGGAGCTTACTTTTCTAGTTACATTGTTACGACTCCATATAGCATATCCAAACTGTTCTGTTTTTGTCTTCTCTACTTTTTTTAGTATTGGACAACTTCTCTCACATAGTCCACAATCAACACATGCATCTGCAATCAATAAAGGTTCATAAAATCCTTCTGCATTTACAGAAATTTTTAAAGCATTCTTAGGACATGAATTAACACATGCCAAACATCCAGTACATTCTACTAAGCTACATAGTTCCATTTTAAAGTTTAGATTTTAATACTGAATAATATTTTTGTTCGAAATACGCAGGAAGTAAATAAGTGCGATTTTTATTGGATAGAACATCCTGCGCCAACTGGTAAACTTCATCTAAATTAGAGGCAAATTTTACATAATCATTAAAACTTTCCGGAAACCATCTAACTCCCGAACTCAATTTATGATCAGTAGATGAAATCACAATAACGGGTGTACCTGCTATTAATGAAAATATTGTACCATGATAACGGTCAGTAACAACTAATTCATATTTTGAAAATTGTTCAAACATCTCTAACAGAATACTTTCTCTTTTTTTCTTTATCACTGAATAAGAAGTTGGTATAGTTGTATCAGTTATATCAGTATTCATACTTCCAAATCTATTACGTAAAAATTGTATTTCTTCTGAAGTATATAAAGCTTCTATATCATTCCTCATACAAAAAAGTACTCCTTTACGAAGATTATTATATTTCATAGTACCAATCAATGAAGTTACGATATCAGGATATAACAATAGACTACAATTAACAAATATTTCTTGGGCATATTGAAATGAAAACTCATCTCTACAACATAATGTTATTTTTCCATGCTTATTAAACATATCTGAAACATTTTTCTCTTCTTCTGGGTCATTTACAAAATTTATAGTTTGTGGGAAAATAAAAATCTTAAAATCAGGGAACAGACGTGCTATCTTACAATAAACGTCTTTTTCTTTATATAAATTTGTTATATGATATCCACTGTGACACATTAATAAATCATCTGACTTTATATGCTTCCTTATACAGTTTATTACTTTGTCTGTTGAAGTCATTAGTGTTAAAATGATCAAATGATATTCTGTATAATTTTTTTCTAACCACTTTTGAATACAATATGTTTGAGCTTGATCCCCCATATTACTATGCCATGGAGAGCCAAACAGAAAAATAGTTTTATCTTGATGAGAACTAATCAAACTTATTAAACTTTGTTCAGCACACTTATTTTTAAGAATCCAACAAAAATGTTTTATCCAAGAAAGCAATTTTTTCATTTTATCTTACTATATATATATTTTTTCAAAAAAAATTTTTCATTAGCATTCATTCCTATTAGATAAGAAAATAATATAATTGAAATAAATGCAGTTATTGAGGTAATTACTAAGCCAGTAACACCATTTATATATTGACTTATAATCAAAGGAAACGGAGCAGCCAACAATGTCACTAACATTACCCTCAGCATGACTTGTTTGCAAAACTCCACAGACGGAAAATTCAACATATCTACAAACAAGACAAGCCGTATTATCAATAATACACCACAAATTACACATCGAATGATTAATGCAGTATTAGGATTATAACCTAAATAAAACATCATATATGATAAAACTAAATTCAATAATATAACCGAGCCGACAATCAACTGATATTTTTTTATCCGACCATTTGCTTGAATAAGTATCCAAAGAGGTCCTGATAAAGCATCTATCAACAATGATATAACTGCAAGCCGACAAAATGAAACTGTATATGGAGGAACATTCTCTAACCAAATATGTAATATCATATCAGTTTCAATTAAAAAGGGAAAAGAAATTAAAAGTAATAGAAGATAAGAGGATTTAGCTGAGCGAAAAACTAATGTTTCCCAATACTCCCTATCACCTTTTGCATAAGACTTTGTTATCTGAGGATTAAAAGCAACCTGAATATTTAATACTAATTGGTTAATAGCATTACTTATTTGATTTGTAATCCCCATCGCAGCATTTACTACTACTCCAAAAAATATGTTTAAAAGTAAATTTACACCTTGGTTTGCTGCCATAACTGAAAGACTTCCAAACATACTCCAGCCTGAAAAACTAACCAATTTCAAAAACATATTTTTATTCCAGTAAAACGTAAAGCGACATTCTTTAAATCTATAAGTACAATACGTTACATAAATACATAAAATAACGAACGAAACAAGAGAAACCAAAATTGCATAAACAGTTAATTTATCATACTCAATCAATATTAATAAATACACTATAAAAAGTTTCAACAATACCTCAATTATAGAAGTATATGCATAAAAAGACATTTTCTCATAAGCAATGATAGCTGCATTATAAGGAGTATACATCATATTAAAGAAGAAAGCAATAATGGAAAATTGATAGACCCAATTAGCTTCAACAATTTTATCACCATCAATATTTAATTTTGTATTAAGAAACCATAGCCCTGCAGTTTCTCCTATACCAATTATTATTATTGACAGACCTAAATAAACCAATATACTAATACTAAAAACTTGCCTAAATCTTTGTCGATCATTTCTTCCCAATTCATAAGTCAAGAAACGCTGAGTAGCCTGCGTCAGAGCACTATTTAAAAATGAAAAAAGTACAATAACACCTCCAACAATATTATAAATACCATAATCCTCAATTCCCAATACCCGTAAGATCACTCGGCTCGTATAAAGACCGACTCCTAAAGTCAGTACCATACGAATATAAAGCATTAATGTATTCCTTGCTATTCTTTTATTATTTTGAGAGTTATTACCCATAGATAAATTTACAGCCATATTTTAAAATATATCTTATTGATCATCAAATTTCAAATCAAAATAGCAAGTTGTCGGTAATATATAAGTTTACAATTGTGCTCTAAAATTTGTCCACATTCCTTTACCTAAAAGCATCCAACCAATAGTACACATAACAGCCATAAAACCAAATAGAATAATATACACTTTTGAACTTATACCAGAAGCCTTTAAAGGTATAACAGCAGGTTCTACAACAGCAAACACTGGCTTCTCTTCCTGAACTTTAGCTCTGGCAACTTGTAATTGGTTAGCAACTTGACTATATACTTGATAAGCCAAACTCATATCATTTTGTAGACGCTCCTGTTCAGCACGTACACTTTGAAGTATTAAATTATCATGTGTATCCACATATTCAGCATATTTTTTCTGAATTTCATAGTACTCCTGTTTTCTTTCCTCAAATAGCTTTTCAAGATAAGCACAATCTTCTTTTGCTTTGGAAGTACGATAGTTAATTATATATTCTTGTAAACGATGAACTACAGAATCAGCTACAACTGCAGCTACTCTAGGATCTTGCAGAATAACAGTCACATTGGTAATTGCCGTCTTCTTATCAATGGAAGCTGTAATATTTTTCTTCAAAAAAGCTACTTTCTCTTTTTCTTTCTTTGTCAAGTTAATCACTCCACTATGTTGCCAATTAGCCGCATTAGTAAGTTCTTTGTCTGCAAATAATAATTTCACCCCATTAATTGCCATACCAGGCAATCCTATAAGATAACTCCACCAAGGAGAGGATTCATCTTCCAGATAAGTAGATAAAGTTTTTTGATTGTCTTCATCTACTACAACTTGCATATTTAGCAATTCCAGCAAAAAAGGAGTAGAAGAAACAATATCAGATGATAAAGAAGCATTCAAAGCATCTGTCCCCTCTCCTATTGCAGTACTTCCTCCAAGAAAAGAGGCTGCAAGACCAGCTATTCCATTCCCAGCTTTATTCGTACCCATTTCTGGAGATAAAGTAACATTCACTGTATATTGCTTAGGGATACTCAAACTCACAATCACACCAATTATTATACCTACAATAGTTGCCTTATAAAGCATCCTGCGCATAGCTATGATTCTACGGAGGATATCTAATAAATCAATTTCCATCTCTTCTGCTTTCTTTTCTAATGCTTTTTCAGACATAAGAATATTATTTCTTTATTAAATTAGCAATAGAAGCAATCATCATACCCATTGTACTGAAAGAGGTAGCATATCCTAAAATCTCTCCTATATTGGTTCGCTTCTTCGATTTACTTGGAACTATAATCTCACACCCTGGTTCAATCTGTTTCTTACCATTACCTTTTACCCTGGTTACCTGACCGTTCATATACACAATGAACTTCTTACTCTTCTTCGCATTGTCTGAATAGCCACCAGACTGATTCAAATAGTAATTAATATCTTTACCTTCCAGATAAGACACAGTATTCGGCATCATCACGGCACCATCGATGGTTACTGTATTCGTATTTTTTGGTATAGAAATAACATCGCCTTCGCGCAAAACAATATCGGCAGAACTTTTGGGGTTAGCCAACGCCTTTTCCAAATCGATACCTACAGTAAAAGTATTCTCTACTTCAATTCCTAAAGAATCAATCATTGCCTCTCCCAACTGACGACGCATCAAACGAATGACATCATTCATACGTTTTTTCTCACTCGCATTGGCTACACGAGTCAATTTTGCACCACGTAAATAAGCGTAATTAGTGGTGCCACCAGCTTTGCTAATTAAATCAGATAAACGCTCTTCGCGGCTAGTCAAAGCATAATTACCTCCAAATAAGATTTGTCCCTCTATTGCTACATTCTGTTGAGGTTGGTAACCCGGACTACGACGCACATAAACTTCATCATAAGGTTGAAGTACAAATCCGGGCTGTCCATCCACCACAAACCCATCTTTTAAAGAGAAAGTATACATTTGACCAATAGTATCATTATTTAATATACTACGGGGGTTCTTAATTCGTCTTGTTACATCCACACGAACGGTAGAAGCAGCTTCGCGCAAACCTCCCGCCTGAATAATCAAATCTTCCAATGTCATATTATCAGCGTAGGGATAAGAATCCGGTTTAGCAACTTCACCATGAACCGTTATATTACCGCGATCTTCTAAATCATGAATACTGGGAATATAAAGAATATCATTCTTCATCAAGGCGATATTGGGAACTGTACCATTCATAATAGATTTTATATCTATAGGTATTACTTCTGTAGTAAGGTCTTCACGCTGACGATATAAAACAGAACGGTTTAGAAAAGCATCACCGGTCAAGCCTTGGGCTTCATTTACTAACTCACGGATAGTATTGAGCTTGCCGCTTAATTGATAGATACCGGGACGGTAGACAGCACCACGAATTTCCAGTTTATTGGTGAAACGGTTGAGGATGGCTTCTGCAGTAACAACATCACCGTTACGCATCGGGTAAATACTATAATCTATATCTTTCACCGTATTCACTTCATACTCCTGTCCATTCTGACGAACAACTCGCAAGGATCGAGTGTAAGCATCAGCATCAAAATTACCGGCATATTTGATTAAAGTGGAAAGTGTTTCATCTTTCTTCATTTCAAAACGCATAGGACGTTTTACTTTACCACTGATCTTAACTAAGACTTCATAAGCCGGAACAATAACAACATCACTTTCTTGCAGACGAATGTCGTCTTGTGTATTTCCCTTCATGATGAATTCGTAAACATCAATGGTAGCAATTTTCTTACCATTTCTTACCAGTTGGACGTTACGCAGACTTCCAATATTACTTACTCCACCTGCGCGATACAGTGCATGAAAGACGGTGGAGAAGGAAGAGAGCGCATAAGTACCGGGCTGAACAACTTCACCCATGATATTAATCTGGATAGTCCGAATATTACCTAATGTCAAACGGATATCGGAACTCGGATCGACGCTGTTATTCAAACCATTATATATCTTATTCAGGGATTTCTTTAGATAATCGTTCGCTTCGGAAACTGTTAATCCACTCAGAGAAACAGGACCGATTTTTTGAATATTAATAGTACCTTCAGGGGATATAGCTTGCCGGATAGTATTTTGACTCGCTCCCCAGATATCAATGATTACTTCGTCACCGGGACCCAAACGATAATTGGAAGGAGTAGCCAGATTGACACTAGGCTCAAAAGTCAGGTTTCGGGTATTGAAGATATTACGACCAAACACTTGATCTTCACGAGCCAAATCTTGAGTGGTAGGCTGATCTTCCAACATATCCGAAGTGTTTTCCTTCATTTCTTCACGAAGACGGGATTCATTGACATCTGTCCCGGTGGATCTGAAAGTATTTACATTATTCTGCTTCTCATACAATTCTTTAACGCGAATTGCCTGTTCTTTGGTTATACCTTTGCGTGCCAGTTCAGAAGCTATCTGTTTTTGCTCCTTTCCTTGTTTGATGCCCTCTTTTACATATTCAAGTACTTGCTGATCGCTCATGTTTTGAGCCATTAATACAGAGGTACTTCCTAACATCAAAATGAAGAGAAATACACTAAATAGTTTTTGTATTTTCATTTACTAATTAATAAATATCAATTGATTTCAAATGAGTGTTTCAATTCATTACAAAAGATAAGTAATTGTTCTTTTAAAAAAGAAGGGGGGAGTTTTGGAAGAATTTTCCAGGAACGAATCAAAATAGCTTGTTTTTTCAATTCATCTTCAGAGTTGGCATACAACGATACACTATATCCCATTAAAAGAGCCAAACATAAAGCAGCCTCCTGCTCTACTGTTTTACCTCGTTGAGGATACAATTCATTAATCTGATTGTGAATTTCTTTATTAAGTAAAGAAAGATCATCGGCATACACATACCCATTTTTACTGCCAATGTGAAGGAAGCTATCTGCTAAATTATGCAGATTATCAATTTTGTCTTGCAATAATATATTCCCCATTTCCCAATTAATGATTCTATATTTACCCTTTATCAGAGTTCTTTGTTAAGAGACTCTATGCAGCCGACAGGCATATCGACAAAAGCACATCCTAACATGGTTAAACGAACAGCAACTTTCGATTTTCCATTAACCGTAACCAACTCTCCTTCCAATCCTGTTAAAGGACCCTTTATAACTCGGATCTTTTCTCCCGGAGACAAAGGAGATGAACTCATGCTGATAGTTTCTTCTGAATAATCGAGCATAAACTTGAAACGTAACATCTGCTCATCGGGAATCACTGCCGGAGTACTCTCACCACGTAGTACCATATATCGAGTGATTGCAGATAATGTTAAGACTTCTTTTTGTTCCTGAAGATCGACATGAACAAAAAGCATCATTGGAAGTAATACGCGGTCAATTACTTTACGACGGTCACTCCACTGATGAAGTTCTTGTTGAACAGGTAGAAAGTTCTCGATACCCATTTTAGTAAGGCGCTCACTTGTTTTTTTCTCATGATAAATATGGACAATGGCTACCAACCAACGTTTTGAGTGTGCTACGCTTCTGCCAGTCACATTTGCCGGCAGAATTTGGGAATCGTCATTTTTGTTAAGAATCATCTATTTTTACCCCTTGTTCATCTGTTACTTCTTAGGTAACGGACAGAAAAGTTATATCAAATGTTAAGAAGAGTCTCGTTTGATGTAAAGGGTACTCACTGACATATAGAGAATAGAGTATCTTAGGACACGAAACGAGTATTTTCGTGTCCTAAGATATATCTACTATATATTTCTAATCAGTAAAGAAAAAAAAGATTTTTTTACTTGTATGCTATTGACATTTTTGCCTATCTTTGCAGCAAATTAGAATCCGTTACCTAAGAAGTAATGGAAGCGAAACATAACTATAAATCAACTATTTACCATCTCTAAATATCTTTTTCTACAGTTTTTAATGTAAAAACAATTCTGTCTATTAACCTTTGTTCTCTCCTCCAATTCGAAACCTTTCAAATAAATTTGTGTAGTTTTAATCGATTTATGCCCCAAGGATTCGCTAATCATCTCAATCGGAGTTCCCCGATACTTGGCAGTGGTAGCCCATGAGTGCCGAAATGTATATGAAGTAACTGAAGAATGGATACATAACCGTCTGGCTAAACTCTTCAGTTGATTATTAAAACGACGCAATGCTGATTGGTACTCTATATAAGCATCTTCTTCATGCTTTTTATAATTACCACTCAATACATGAAAGAGATAATCAGGATAATCTGAACGACGAGACAAGTGTTTATTGCGAAGCTTTGCAATATCTTCTATAGAGGTATCCAAAATCTCAACACTCATAGGTGTCCCCGTTTTGGTACGATGATATTTCAGAATGCCATGTTTCAAATTTGATATTTCCAAATGAGCAAAATCAGCAAAAGGCATTCCACAAAACTGAAATAATAAATTAGCAATGGCTTGTGTACGACGAAGAGATTCTGACTGAGGATCTTTATATAATAAGGTATGAAGTTCATGTATGGGAAGCGCTTTCTTTTGTCTGGTGTCTACTCCGGTGAAAACATCGCGAAAAAGACGATGTATATAAGGTGCTTGTCCTAAATCGACTCCTTGATTATAAATACAACGCAACATACGCATATAAGTAGAAATGGTATTAAGCTTCAAACGGCGGGCAAGAAGATAATTACCATAACGCTTCAAGCTCTCACGGTTTACTTGGTGGAAAGCAATGGAAGGCGTTCCACTGAATTGAGTAAAAGAACGCAAAGCGTTTTTGTATACATGTGCTGTAGAGTAACGTCCCTCTTTTCTCAAAGATTCGATATAACTATTCGCACAAATTGTAAATCTGTTCTTTTCCATCATTTATTTTTGAATTAGTTCATATTAGCATGGGGTAGATGAAACTAACAGAAAAAATTGCAAATCTGAAAAAAAAAGTTGGAAGTGATGCAGTATCTGACATTTTTCTGCATTTAATCTATAAAAGGAAAAAGAAAATCAGATTTATTTATAATATTAAGACCTAAAACCTGAACTTGACAAGTGGGGAAAATGATGAGAGAGAAAAATGTTATGCGATCCCCCAAAACAAGAGCCCCTGCTAACCGTGAAGGTTAGCAGGGGCTCAATCTATCTATGCAATAAATGTTTCTATTATTTGCAGTATTTTTCAATAAGTGTATCTGCATTCGTATCTCCCAACTCTTTCGCTTTCTTTAAATCTATGCAAGCATCATCTGTCTTTTTCTGTTGTGCCTTACAAAGTCCGCGCAAACGATATGCTTCCGCATATTTGGGGTCCTCATTTATGATTTTATCTAATATCTGTATAGCTTCATCATAACGTCCGACACGTAAATTAACCACAGCATTTTCTGTCTGATAAGTCAAGTCTTTTGGATTTAATTCGATAGCTTTGGCAATATCATCTAATGCACGTTGATATTGACGAGATTTCAGCGCTGCTTGTTCACGATAATAGTAAAAAAGGTCATTAACATTACCATTCGTTGCTTTAAAGTAATCATCATAATCTAAAAGTGCTTTTCTTGGTTCATCTGCATTCATATACATTTGAGCACGTTCCAAAACGTAAGGAGCATATTCATCCGTAAGCGGTTTAGGACAACGGGCAACACAGCTATCCATTAATGCCATTACCTCTTTAAGATCGCCCTTCATCAGTTCTTTTGTCTTAGCAGCACTATAGTAGGTAGCAGCTGAAGCAAGATTACTTGCATTTACTTTTTCATAGCTAGCCAACGCGCCTGCATAATCTTGTTTAGCAAAAAGAATGTCCCCTTCCAACTGACTATAAAGAGGCAAAGGATCTAATGCTAAGGCTTTGCGGACATCTGCCAATGCAGTATCGTAAGTCCAGTCTTTATAAGTTTTTTCAGGTTTTGACAACTGATAAGCATGAATAATTTTTGCAATACTATAGTAAGCATCTTCTTTTTTCTGAGCTATTTTCAACGCTTGTTCCAAATCGGCCGCTGCTTTATCAAGAAGTGCTTCATCCCCTTTAGCATTAGCTATGTTATAACTGGCACGACGGTAGTAACCTTCGGTATTATTGGGGAATTGGGCAACAAATTCATCTAATACTCGTAAATAATCTGCTGCTGGCAACTGGCTAGCAGTCATATAGAGATATACTAATGCTTGTTCTTCATCTTCGGGCAGTCCTTTTCGAATTCCAATATTCCTCAAAGTCGCATCTCCCAACGAAAGAGCTGTAATCTTCTGAGACATAGCAAATGATACTCCTACAGCATAACAAGTATTCACAGAATCAGCACCAGAAGATTTCTGTGAAACTCCGAAAACCTGTCCTTCCGCATTCATCACCGGACAACTTACCATCTTGTCTTTCATCGGCATACCTAATGTATAATAATGGTATTCACCGGCAATTTTCGATACCTCTTTCACTTTACCAGATTCACAGGCTATACTTTTCTGTGTAGAATAAGGCAACAGCCATGCACTGGATTCTACTGCCGGAACTGTTGTTGCCACTGTTAATGCCGGTACCTTTTTCTCAGTAATTGCAACACGGAATTTTATGACATCATACATATCATTAGCACCCAGAATTACGTTTACCGGCATTTCTTTTCCATCCGGAGTAATAATCACAGCCCGTGCAGCTCCCTTGAAAAGAGTATAATCTGAAAGTGCCAACCCATCTTCGGAAACAAAAAATCCGTTTCCGGTATTCAGCATTTTATCATTCTTGTCATAAGTCACTATAGAAAAGACCGCACGCTTTGCCTTCTCCACCCATTTAGGAGTTACTTGTGCCATACTTCCCTGAATCAGGCAGACGAGTACCAAAGGCAGAATTAAAATCTTCTTCATATCAGTCGTTGTTTCTTTGTTTTACAGCTTCATATATAAGTATCCCGGCAGCCACGGAAACGTTCAGTGATTCAATCGTTCCAAGCATCGGGATTTTTACCCATTCATCACAAAGTGCCAGATTATCATACGATACGCCCGTATCTTCAGCACCCATAATAATACAGAGCGGACCTGTATAATCACCTTTCGAATAGTCATAATCACCTTTTTCGGTAGCGGCTACAATACGAAATCCACAATCTTTCAGATATTTCAATGTATTCCGAAGACTCTGTTCGCGACAAACAGGTAAAGTATGCAGTGCCCCTGCTGATGTCTTCATCGCATCGGCATTCACTGACACGCTACCACGTGCCGGAATGATAATAGCATCTACGGCAGCACATTCACAAGTACGTGCAATCGCACCAAAATTACGTACATCGGTCACACCGTCTAACATCACGAAAAAAGGATTTTTTCCCTGTTCAAACATAAACGGAACCAAATCTTCGGTTTTCTGATAGGTTACGGAAGAGATGAAAGCAATTACACCTTGATGATTCTTCATGGTAATACGATTAATACGTTCCACCGGCACACGTTGGACAGGTATTAACGTTCCTTTCAAGGCTGCAAAAAGTTCCTTGGAAAGATCGCTTTGAATATCTTTTTTTACCAGAATTTTATCAATTTCTTTTCCCGCCTGAATGGCTTCTATCACGGCACGAACACCGAAAATCATTTCACTTTTATCGAGCATGCTGTCTATTTACTTATTATTTTTATTAGTTATTACGATTTAGTTGCGTGTTAAAAGAGATCTGGCATTACTAAGCGCCGCTTCTGTCAAAGTAGCACCACTCAGCATATGGGCAATCTCTTCTACCCGTTCATTATCTGTCAGACGGCGAATATGACTATTTGTCTCCGTATCGCTATCTTTTTTATATACTTTATAATGAGCACGACCACGTGCAGCAATTTGCGGCAAATGGGTAATACTGATTACCTGACGATTAGAATCTCCCATTTCCTGCATCATATCTGCCATACGGTCGGCTATTTCACCGGAAACTCCGGTATCTATTTCGTCAAATACAATAGTTGGAAGTTTAACCGCTCCGGCAATCATTGCTTTGATAGAAAGCATGACACGTGCAATTTCACCTCCTGAAGCCACAGTTGAGATGCTTTGTAACATTCCGTTCTTATTAGCAGAAAAAAGAAAATTGACAGTATCTTCTCCCTGCATTCCGGGTTCTTTCTTCAACCCCATCTCTACCTGAAAGCGGACATTAGGCATTCCCAATGGAACCAAACGGGCAGCAAGCTGGGTTTCCACTTCGCGAGCAGCTTTTGTACGTGCCTGGGTCAATACTTCTGCCTGTTTCTTTACCTTTTTATATTGCGTTTCCTTGCGTGTTGTCAATTCGGCAATACGTTCATCATACGAAGTGATGGCAGAAAGTTTATTTCGATATTCATCGGTCAGAGTGATCAATTCTTCTAATGTCTGTACCCGATGCTTCTGCTGCAAGGAATATATCAGATTTAAACGATCGTTTACCTCTTCCAACCGAACAGGATTAAATTCGACGGATTCACCTTGTGAAGATACCTCCTGTGAAATATCTTTTAGTTCGATGTAAGTACTTTCTACCCGTTCGGCAAGTTCTCTAGCCGGCTGATATACTTTTTGAAGACTATTCAGCGTGTTCAAGCTATCTTTCAAATAAGAAAGTAATCCGCCTTCATCTGATGCAAAAGATTGCTCGACATGATATAACCCTGCCCTGATTTCTTCAGCATTACTCAACAATTCGGCTTCTTGCTCCAGTTCTTCTTGTTCGCCTTCGGACAAATGAGCTTCTTCGAGTTGCTCCAATTGAAAACGAATATAATCTTCATCGGTACGACTCTGTTCTGCTAATGATAATAGTCCGGATAGCTCATGCTCTATCTGACGCCATTCACCATACAACGAATAATATTCATCCAAAACTACATCATTGTGAGCGAGAATATCGAGTACATTCAATTGAAAGCCTTCTTTATTCAGTAATAAGTTCTGATGTTGCGAATGAACATCAATCAACTGTTCTCCCAACTCTTTTACCTGAGCTAACGAAGCAGGCGTATCATTAATAAATGCACGGCTCTTACCTGATGACTGCACTTCACGCCGGAGAATACATTCTGCATCATATTCAAGCCCATTCTCTTCGAAAAATGGATGCATATTGTAAGCAGAAATATCAAAATGTGCTTCTATTACACATTTCGAAGCTCCTTGACGAATTGATTTTACATCTGCACGCTGACCAAGCAATAAACCGATCGCTCCCAGAATGATCGATTTTCCAGCTCCTGTCTCACCTGTTATAACGGAAAAACCTGTTTCAAAACTGATGTCCAGTTTTTCTATTAACGCGTAATTCTGTATATATAATGAACGTAACACTTTCTTCGAATTATGAATTATAATTTATGAATTTGGAGATAGTGACAGCACCAAACGATCAACAATATCCTGTGCAACTTCCGTTTTTGATTTTAATAAATAATCGGTACGACCTTTCCGATCAATAATACTGACTTTATTTGTATCGTGACGAAATCCTGCTCCCGCATCGTTCAGAGAATTCAAGACTATAAAGTCAAAATTCTTGCGTTCAAGTTTACCTTCGGCATTTTGCTGTTCGTTATTCGTTTCAAGGGCAAATCCTATCAACAACTGACTCTTCCGCTTGATTACTCCCAAGTCAGCTGCAATATCTTGTGTTGCCTGAAGGTGCAAAGTCAGCTCTTCCTCTTTTTCCCGCTTGATTTTTTTGTCGGCTATCGTCTCCGGACGGAAATCGGCTACTGCTGCACAAAGAATCCCTGCATCAGAATCCGGATAATAGATTTGTGCAGCTTCATACATTTCCTGAGCTGATTCTACATCAATACGGTAAATAAGGGAATGTTTAGTTTCTAACTGTACCGGACCGGCAATCAATATAACTTTTGCTCCACGTCGAGCACATTCTTCGGCCAAGGCAAATCCCATTTTCCCGGAGGAATAATTACCAATAAAACGGACCGGATCAATCTTTTCATAGGTTGGTCCGGCTGTTATCATGATTTTTTTTCCTTGTAAATCTGAATTTGCAGAAAAGAATTCATCTAATACACGAATTATATGATCCGGTTCTTCCATACGCCCTTTCCCTACCAGATGACTGGCTAATTCACCAGTCCCCGGTTCTATGATATGATTGCCATAAGAACGCAATGTATCCAGATTCTTCTGTGTAGAAGGATGGGCATACATATCAAGATCCATAGCCGGGGCTATAAATACCGGAGCTTTTGCCGAAAGATAGGTGGTGATCAGCATATTGTCAGCTATTCCATTAGCCATCTTTCCGATGGTAGAAGCTGTAGCAGGAGCAATCAGCATGGCATCTGCCCATAGCCCAAGATCCACATGGCTATTCCACGTTCCATCACGTTGAGCAAAAAACTCACTGATAACAGGCTTGCCGGTCAGAGCCGAAAGAGTAATAGGTGTAATAAATTCTTTTCCCGCCGGAGTGATAACGACCTGAACTTCCGCTCCACACTTAATCAATCCACGAATTATGTAACAGGCTTTGTAAGCCGCAATGCTTCCGGTTATTCCAAGAATTATTTTTTTTCCTTTCAACATTATTTTGTAATCAAATTGCTCAATTCACGCAAACGAATTTTTGTCAGTACCGCCTTCGTATTCAACGTGAAATCACTGTTTAAAATCCAACTGTAGTAGCCAGGATCTTTCTTTAATACTTCAACTACAGACATACCTTTATATTTTCCAAAATTGAAGACTTCGATCCCGTTTTCATCATATACCATTCGTCCGGCAAAGTCCACATTCTTAGTATAGCTTGAATATTCGGCTAAAAAGGCGATGTCATTCTGAAGTTCTGAATAACGATCAAGTTGCGCCTTCAATACTTCATAAGTGGCACGTGTATCGGCTTCGGCAGTATGGGCATCTTCCAGATTCTGTTCACAATAAAACTTGTAAGCAGCAGAAAGAGTACGTTGCTCCATCTTGTGAAATATAACTTGTACATCAACAAATTTGCGTTTGGTCATATCGATATCTACTCCGGCACGAAGAAACTCTTCTGCCAACACGGGAATATCAAAACGATTAGAATTAAATCCTGCCAAATCACATCCCTCAATATCTTTAGCTATGTTTTTTGCAACTTCTTTGAAAGTCGGACAATCTGCTACATCTGCGTCATAAATACCATGTACGTCAGAAGATGCTTCGGGAATATGCATTTCAGGATTGATACGCATTGTCTTTGACTCTTCGTTTCCGTTAGGATAAATTTTCAAATAACAGATCTCTACAATTCTGTCTGTATTTATATTAGTTCCCGTTGTCTCTAAATCAAAGAAAACAATAGGGTTTTTCAGGTTTAATTTCATCTCAATTAATCATTTAGCATCATCGGCATCAATAACATCAATAAGTCCTCGTTTTCTTCTTGTTCAACAGGAATCACAACCCCAGCACGTGAAGGGTCTGCAAGTTCAATAATGACTTCTTCAGCTGATATATTATTCAAAATATCAATCAGAAAGGTCGATTTGAATCCTATACTCATTGAAGCACCGGCATATTGACAAACTTGTGTTTCTTCCGCAGAAGTAGAAAAGTCAATATCTTGAGCAGAGATCACGATCTGGTTTTCCTGCATACGAAGTTTAATTAAGCTACTTGCTTGCGAAGAGAATATAGATACACGACGCAAAGCTCCGATCAATTGCTGACGGTCTACTGTTACTTTATGAGGATTATTCTGGGGAATAACTGAATTGTAATTCGGATAACGACCTTCAATCAACCGACAAACCATACGAAAGCGTTCAAGCATAAACGTGGCATTGCGTTCGTCAAATTCAATAGTCACTGTTCCCTGCTCTTTCGGAAGAAGATTTTTAAGTAATGTAGCCGGTTTTTTGGGTAAGATGAAAGCAGCACGTTCGTTCCCTTTAGCAGCCAATGTCTTACAGCGCACAAGTTTATGGCCGTCTGAAGCAACCATCGTAATATCTTCTGTTGTAATATCGAAATAAATACCATTCATTACGGGACGAAGTTCGTCATCTGCTGTAGCAAATACAGAACGGTTAATGCCACCCAACAATATGTCTGCTTCCATTTCTACACGGACTGCACTATCTCCCAATGTAGCTGATTGTGGAAATTCATCTGCATTTTGTCCCATCAGGCTATATTTTCCGTTTTGATACTGTACTGTTATTTCATAAGTATTCGGATTGACTTCAAATGTCAGCGGCTGTTCCGGAATTTCCTTCAGTGCATCAAGCAACGTTTTTGCCACTACGGCAAAACGCCCGTTCGCATCGCTATCATTCACTTCTACTGTGGTTACCATAGTCGTCTCACTGTCAGAAACAGTCACAGACAATGTTCCATCTTCCAATTCGAAAAGGAAACAATCGAGAATAGGCAGCGCATTCTTAGAGT
>NZ_JAQVBV010000039.1 GCF_028690125.1 Bacteroides sp.
TATCTAATGTTTCATATCTTTTATCCATAATTTAAAATGTTTTATGCAAATATAAACATAAAGCGATAAATCCAATACGTCAAAGAACAATTACCGATTTTCAGAGGCTCGATTTACCTCATTACTTCTTTGTTATTAGTTAAACCTTCCCTCTTAGAAGTTTAAGGGCTGCTAACGGTTTTTTATTAGATAGTTGCATAATTGCTTTAAATAACTCGTCTTTTGCCGAATAATATCGACACATACGATCGTTCGCTTTATCTACCCTTCCGCTTCCATATATCCAAATCATGCCTTTATACGTTTGGACGTTTTTCATTATTTTTTTCGCTTGTCTTAATTTCATATCTACTTTTTTTATATCTTTGTCACGAATGCAAAAGAGCATTCTTTCGATTTAATTTTTTCGGTTTTGCGTAATCTTTGGAAAAGCGGCTAATTTTTTCTAAAAAGACATTACAGCGAAACCGGATGGTAATTCGTATGTTGTTTAACGACAATATACGTGCCCGTCCGGTTGCATGTAATGTCGGGTCGTTTAGCCGCTTCCTCAAAGATTCTGTAACTGGATTAGGGCACGTTTTTCGTGCCTGATCTCAACTTAAAAATAAATACTATGAGGTCTAAAGAAGCACACAATTGCCCCTGTTCAATGAAAATAGACATGGAATTATCCGAAAATGTCTATGAGTTTCTAGTAGTTTATTTTCCAGAGCTGGACTCTGAAAAAGACTGGAAAAACCTTCTCGACAAGAACCTGGAATGCTCTTTCTGCTTGTTAAATGCTGCTTTAAAAATCGCCAAAAGAAGCAAATATAATCCTGAAATAACGCTTAAATTAGCAAGGTCTAAATGCATTGTAACAAGGATGTATTACACACGCATAGTATTGAAATTCTTCCGCAGGCGAACGGATTAGCCTATATTCAAATGTTTTCATTATTGATCTTCATATTGATTAATAAACTCGTCTTTACTCTCTTCTTCGCTTCTTACAGGCTTCTTTACCGGAACGCGAATTGCCTTTTCTGTGAACTTACTCGATAGATACTGTTTCGCCTCGGTCCAACTTGAAAAATGCAAATCTGGATCAGTATAGAGCGACAGGATCGTTTCGTTTAGTTTATCTAACGCTCCGTATGAGCTCGAGTTTATCGTAACGTCCAAAGGTGAAAATTTGGCTACTAAGCCGTTATAATTCTCTGCAACGAATCGGTCAATATATCTCCGATTCTGTTCATTTACCGCGATGGGATTTACTAATACGTCGCGTAAATAATTTGTGTTTGATAGTTTTCTAATCATATTAAAATCCTCCTAATCGTAATTGTCCGTTCATTTCATCTACCTTGTATTGAGGTAGTTTTCGTTTTGGTTTAACATATTCGAAATGTCGTTCCGCCTCTGATAAGTCGTAAAACATTTCCTTGATTTCGTCCGGCAAAACTTCCTCGTCATCGTCGCCCGGTGTCGGATCGGCGACACGAAGGAAGCAGCCTAGAATGTACTGCATAATTTCATATGTGCTTTTGAAATGATAGTCAGCCCGTATCTTATCAAGCCGCCGCCATTGTTCCAGATCGACACGTACAGGAATCTTTTTGAAGTACACGAATTTCTTTTTTCTTCTTCGCATGGTTTATTATTTAAGTTTACCTTCTACTAGCTCCGTTCAAGTCTAAAACGTTGAACATCTCATTTATTCGATCCGCGATATACGCCCCGTAAATAGTCTGTATTTCCTTGATCGTTAGATTTGTTGTTACATGTGTTATCGCTTCATGTCTCAACTCGTACCGACATTGAAAAATATACTGCATCACGTTCAACTCAGTGCCGAAGTATTTCGCCGGGATTGGCTCGCGGCCTAATTCATCGAAACAGATCATTCGCGGCGAACCGTTGTTGTACGTGTACAACTCTAACGCATCCTTCCCACGCATTGAAAAGCTATTCGCAATGAAGGAGGCCGAATCTACCCTAAAACCGCCGATCGGATAACCGCCCTTCTCTTTACCGCGTGTGAAATACCCGTATCGGTTTAAAATCTGCATGATAGTACTTTTACCCGTACCGATATCACCTCGTAGCAATAGCCCTTTATTTGCGTCTAGCTTCTCGGAATGTCCTTCTGTGTACAAAAAGAGTTGATTCATTAGGTTCTTATTGGAGTCGTCAATCTTAAAACCGGGACAAACGTACTTACAACACGCTTTAAACCATTCCGGGCGTTTTCCTATTTCTATCGGCTCATCATAATACGGTAGTCCGTATGATAGTATCGCCGCTATCGATAGAGTTTGTTTGCTTCTTGTTTCCATATTCATTTTTATTGTTTTTCAGTTCAAAGAATCCCGCCCAATTATTTGCAATCGCCTCATTTATGATTTGAGATGCAATCGCCGGATTATCTTTGCTCAATTTCACTAATTTGCTGTAACACGCTTTAAGTGACTTTTCCGATTTGTAATTTTCCCGTCTGTCTTTTTTGTATTCAAGCCAAAGAATAAACGTCTCTAAAAACTCGTTAGATATAAAATCAAAATCTCCATGAGAGACTTTAGAGAGTATATTTTCGTTTGGTTTCTGTTTTAGTTTATTATAGTCCATACTATTGGTAGTACTATTGGTTGCCTTATCTCCCATCTTATCGGTTGGTTTATCGGGCGTATTATCTACCGTATTATTTACGGTAGATAATACGGTAGTTTTAAACTCCTTCACAAAAGAATAGGAACTAACAACACGTCTACTTTTACCAGATTTATAATAAACCAATCCTGCGTTTATCAAAGACTCGCGAGCTTTTACAAGTGTTCTCTCGTTCACGTTAAGCGCAAAACAAAGTTCAATGTTCGAGCAATCGAAAACGTCCCTCCAATCTTCGCCGTTACAAATAGCCACTAATTCGTAAAATAGGGCTTGTTCGGTGGCGGTAAATCTGAAACGTCGTCTCGCTTTTCTCATCTTCTCAGTTAGCGTATATCCGTCTATATTCATCACACTTATAAAGTCTATCGCGCTACATAATAACTACAAATCCTTATCCCTATGGACCGCCCCACTTTGAGGACGGAGCAATAGCAAATAAAATTCTTCTTTTCTCCGCCGTTGCGACACGTTCGACAATCGTGTTTTACTTGCGCCTGTGTTGTTTTCTTCGCCATTTTATACCTCCTTTATTTTTATCCCATGAATATAAAGCATGAGTTTTCGTTTAATTATATACTCCTTTGTTCGAACTCCTTTCGTATCCTCGACGACATATTCTCCGTCACGATAGTAAACGAAATCCGCGATGTAGTAAACACCTCGTTCGAGAAGCTCTTTTTTACATAACATCTTTCGCGCTCCCTGTACTTCGTAGAAACGATATTGAGGCGAAATAAGCTCGTATCTAACTTGTTCTTGTAGTCCGGTTATAATTCCCTTCTTTTCGAGTAGTTTCAACTCCTTAGCGCGTCGATACTCTTTTTTAGAATCGTATCCGTCTATCTTTACATTGTTATACTTTGCCATATTAATTAGGTTTGTGAATTGTGGATAAGCCCGATTCGAACCGGGATGAAAGCCGCCCGACTTTCTCTGCATAGCTTGTTATTTATTGCGTGGACTTACAAGCGCTTTAGCGTCTACCAATTCCGCCACTTATCCGATTTGCCGGGACTTTCACCCGGCTTGTTGTCAAAATTTAATAGAATCAGATATTAACGAATCGCATTTATATATACGATATCTATTACCCGAAATACTTCTTAGAAGGTATACGTTACCATTAGCGTCTTTAACCAAATGGTTATTTAACCTGTGTCGATCACATGCACATATAAAGAGAATCATTAAAACAAATAGTATCATCTTTTTCATACTTCGTCGTCTTTCTTTGCATCATACGGATAAACATCTACAATAGCCGTTTCTTTAAGAAGAATAGAAATATAATCCGCCATCGTTCCTTTCATACCTTCATCGAGTTTCTTCATCGCGTCGTGAATGTCTGCGGCTTGTACAAGTATATTCGTATAAGTCCGTTTTTCCTTGCCGCTCACCTCATCAAGTGTAATAAATGCGAGTCGCCCAGCAAACCATTTATCGGCGGAATCCTCTTCGCTCGTAAATATCTCGCTATAATGTGCGCGGGAAATGTCTACGACTGTAAACTCACCGGAAATAAACGGTGTCATTTCTTCAATTATCCTCGCCTCTGCTTCGGTAAAACTTAGCGCATCGACTAAGTACGGTTCAGTTACTTTCTTATTGCTTCCGTCCCCTACTACTTTCTCGTAACGGATTTTACATAAAAACCAAGTGTGCATAATAATTCGTGTTTATTAAAGTGTTTATAAAAAAATGTAATTAATCGTGTTGTGTTAGTGTTGTGACGGTACTTTCTTTGTCAGCTTTCGTAATTCTTTCTTTAATTTATAGATTTGATTCTGTACCGGAACGTTTCCTTTTGATTGAGGTTTTAACACCTCGATCTGCAATTTTAAATCTAGGACCGCCCCTGCCTTATCAACGCAATCCAGCAAATCCAGACCGGAACGAATTGATTCGTCTATCATTTCACTAGCTAACCGGATACGATCATAGAGCCTCTTTATATTTTCGACATGATCGGCGCGATTCATCTCTAGTATTCGCCCATCATTAACATATCCGTCATAAATAACATAGTACAACTTATCTACATCCGGGCGACCTAAAAAGTGTCCGAGAAACTGATAGTAATACTCGTCCTTTTCGTTAATAGTATTCCCGAATTGCAATGATTCAATTTTGCCCTGCGACATCGGACACTTGATCTCGCCCAGAGCGATAACTTTTCCGTCAAATCCATATACATAGAAGTCGGGCGAATCTCCGAAGCCTTCAAACGGTTCATTGAAAACGATGTCGTTAAAATCGGTTGTACACGACTTTATCTCATTCAGCAATTGACTGCGTACCCACTCTATTGCAAGTGGTTCGTTCTCATGTCCCCAATCAAACGCCTTATTACTTCCATTCTCTCGTATCATCCCGGTTCTGCGTTCATAGCGAACGATATACATCACATCTAAAGCAGCTTTACCGAACGGACAACCCTTGCCCGATTTCATTAGATCGGGAAGCGTAGAGGCGGTTATTTTTCCGCGTCTCTTTTCCCTCCATTCAATTTCTTTCTCTTCAATTGATTTCATGTGCTACTAATTCTTTGATTTGTTCTTTAGTTAGTTTATATTTCGTTTGAACCTGAGCGACTGTATAACCACCCGCGAGCGCATCGAGAATATTTTTCCAGACGGCGGACCCAGTTTCGACTACAGGTAATGAGTTTTCTATCTTCGGGATGAATGGACGAATACGGAGAGAATCAACTTTTTCGCCAAAAGCGTCCACAATTGCCGATCCAATTTGAATTTGCTTGTTTATCCATTCTTCAAAATTCGGAGTTTTGAAAATCTTCGTCATTGTCTTGCAATTAGTTCGATTTAGAATCATCGGTTTAACGTTCTCGTAAAAGTAAGCGACGAAGCACTCTTCTTTTTTCCCAGATGCGCCGACTACCTGCTCTTTTTTCGTTTCGCGGATGGTAAGAATTATATCTTTACCGTCCGGTAGGCTGTAAGCGCCTAAGTAGTCATAATTAAATTGAGTTTTCCAGTGTGTCATAATTGTATATTTAAAAATTATCTGATACATTTTGATAAAGCGATTCATAACAACGCGCACAAACAGTAATCATTTTTGTACCGCGTCTGCCACGTTCGTACGTCTCGACCTCTAACTCTACCTCTTCGCCCGACTCGATCTCTTCGCCGCAATCTTCGCAATGTAGAGTATCGGAAGGACATGCGCCTAACACTTTGCAAATTCGGCAATTACCGATACATTGAGGATTCGCCATGCTTTTTTACGTTTAAATAGTTACAGACTAGCACATATACAATCGTTAGAAATACGATCAATAGTGCGATAATTAATTTGCCTCGTTCCGGTTCACCCTCTGCGAGACTACACGCTAGAAGCATTAAGATTATAGCGATAGGGCTTTGTTTTAGTGTTAGCATAATATTTCGTTTTAAATTGGATATTCTTCGCTATAAGCGTACCGTAGTACATCGTCCGCCTTACACCGCCATTTCCCATGCTGGTGCGCTGTCGGTTTATCAACTTCAATTTTTCCATGTCCGACTAAATCCTCCAACCTTCGACGACCTCCAACAATTTCTGCCGCCATATTCTTACTAAAAGTTATCACTTTCGTAGCGGAATAAATTCGGTTTATTTCATCCGCTAGTATTTCATTGTAACGTTCTGGTGTTATCATTGCAACCTAGTTAAAAAAATTCCTAACTCTGTTGATTTTGTTTTAAACAGCGCTAAGCCTTTTCTTTTAAGTTGGCTTGCTGTCGCCTTTGCGGTATCTTCATGATCTTTAGTGAAGAAAACCGGATCACCTACGTTTAAATTAAGTAGGTTTTTACGCGTTGGTTTAATTGGTGTTGTGTTCATTGTTCATAATTCATTTATTAGCTTTATTTGCTGATATGCTGAAATGCTGATATACTGATTCATTTATTTGCTATTTATTCATTCATTTATTAACTTTGATGCGACAAAGATAGGTAACAAGAATCACCCAACAAAACAAATAGGTGATTTTTATCACCCAAAATAATAATTTAAAATCGTTCTAAATTATGATTTTAGCAGATAAGTTAAAGAAACTACTTGAAGAAAAGGAAGTTACAGCCTATAAAATTTGGCGAGATACAGGAATTGCAAAACAATCAATAATGCGGTATATGAATGGGACCGCCAAGCCAAGCGGTGATAATTTACACCTATTAGCTAAATATTTTAATGTACCAACAGATGTATTGATAAATGACGATATAGATTTAGATAGTCTTTTCAGTAAAGAAAGGTCTACTATTCACTATGACGATCTGAAAGGCAAGGCTATTCCACATATCGACATAGTAACCGCCTCATGTGGTTTGCCAAATGGGTTCAACTCGGCTATAATGAAAGGAGACTGCGAACGTTTCATCATTCCAGATATGCCCGGTTGTGATTTTACCATTCGTGCAGGTGGTCGAAGTATGATAAATCGGAATATTCCAGAACGGAGCATTAATGATCGTGATATTGTAGGGTGTCGCATTATAACAACTCGTTCACATGTGCGTTGGGGCGAAGTTTATGCCTTAGCAACACAAGACGGAATAATGATAAAAAGAATCGAAGAATCCGACAAAGAAGGGTGTATTAAATGTGTCCCTTTTAATAACGAAGAAGGATTTAAGTCTTATGATGTTCCAGTTAATGAAATATATGATTGGGCGTTAGTTGTAGGTGTGGTGAGCGTAAAGACTTGGATTTAAAATATAAAAAATGAAATAATATGAAGAAACTAATACTTTTATTTATTTTCTTATTGGCGGGATATACTATTTCAAATGCACAGGAAGTATTGACAAATCAATCTGTAATAGATATGTTAGAGATTGGGTTAGGCGAAGATGTTATTATAGCGAAAATAACAACATCGGAATGTGACTTTAGTATATCAATAAATGATCTTAAAGATTTAAAGGAAAAGGGTGTTAGTGATAATATCATAATAGCAATGGTAAAGCAAGAGAAGGACAATAACGAACAAAGTAAGACGCTTTTACCCGGTTTATATTTTAACGATAACGATAGCTTAATAAAAATATTTCCTACAACATTTTCAGGCACAAAAACCAATACATTGGGGTCTGCGTTTTCATACGGAATTGCAAGTGCAAAAATAAAATCAACCATGCCGGGAAGTTCTTCAAAAAATATAGTAAACACAGTTACCCCCGAATTTATATTTTTATTCGATAAAAAACAAGAGAACGCTCCTTTATCTGAATGGTGGTTTTCGGTTGCCTCATCTCCGAGTCAATTTGTATTGGTAAAACTAAATAAAAAAGAAAAAAGCAGGGAGCTAGGTACAGGAAAGGTGAATGTATATGCAGGGTCGTCTATGGGCATAGATGAAGAATCCATTATAAAATTCACCATATCAAAAACTAATGATTTTGAATTTAAAGTAATTCCCGAAGATATATTACAACCCGGAGAATATTGTTTTTTCTATCAGGGCGTAATCCCGCAAGGAGGATACACGAATCAATCTGTATTTGACTTTTCAATTCCTATGAATTGTAGATATCCATCAAAATTTAGACATGGCCAAAGAGTTTGGGTACAAATCGAAGGAAAAATAAAGAATTGCAATATTATTGACATTAAAATAAAGGATGGCGAAGTACATTATGAAGGAGAGATGACTAACTCTCTTAAAAAAGTAGAATGGTTAGAAACTGATTGCGCGAAGTCAAAAAAGGAGCTAGAAGAAATCTCATTAAATAATAACCACTAAAAACAAAACACCATGCAAGTATTCATTGGCTTAATTATCATTGTATTTGGAATTCTTCAAATCATCTTATTCTTCAAAATTTGGGGAATGACGAACGACATTAGGGAGATCAAAGAAAAATATCTTTCCTCGACTGATCCAAAGAAAAGCATATCACCTACTCAACTACCCGAATTTAATATAGGCGAATTGGTGACAGAGATAAAGGCAAATAAGCAAATGCGAATTAAAGAGATCACAAAGGACGGAAAATATAGCTGTTATACAAATGGCGGCGTTTCACATGAAGGTGATTTTGACGCTTCGGAAATTAAACGTTTCAATTAATAAAGTTATGAAGGATTGGATGAAGTCGTATTGGAGTAACTGCCTGTCGATTGCTGCGATAATATTTAGCATAGTCGCTATATGCGTTTCGTTGCCGTCATCACCGGAGTTAGGTATAGATTATATTGGGGTTATAGTAGGAATTTTATCATTTCTGGTTACATTATTGATAGGTTGGCAAATTTATAATGCGGTGACAATAGAGAAAAGGATAAAGAGTGAAGTAGAGCTAGTTAAAGATTTATTAAATAAAAGCATAGATAAGGCGCGTAAGGATTTATCCTTATCCAATTCTAGGGCTTTGACAGAAGCTCTCTTTAAACAAGAATCGAATTACTTGGATTCTTGTTTGGCGACAGATCAGTTTTATTATGTTGAACTAATTTTTGAAAAAATGTTCAAGTATGCAACATTACTAAATGATCCTCTATATTACAGAATCATAGCATCAGATATTTTGTATACTTATAATGTTTTTTTTAACCAACACGACAGTAACAAAGATTATCAATTTATAACTAAGCCACTTTTAGAAATTTCTCAAAAAATTCTAGCTCATTTACCTATATCAGAGGATCAAGATAACATTGTATTATTGATAAGCGAGCTTTTAAAAAATAAAGCTAAGAACCAAGATGACAAATGCGATGATAATGATACCAAACAAGAGTTATTTTTAAATGAATAAAAATGAACATTAAAACAACATTAAAAAATCGTTTTTTACTTCCGCCTGTCGGAGGCTTAAAAATCTATCGTTATAACTAATTAATTATTAACCAGATAAGCCCGTTTTTGAAATAACACTGGCAGTGTTAAGGTGATCGGTTCGAGTCCGATACGCTCCACAAATTCCACAAAAGCATTGACAATCAATCTGAAACCCTGATTATCAATGCTTTTCTCTTTCATCACCTGCTTCAGTTATTTCGCATTTTTAACGACAAATATATAACTTCCAGATTGTAACTCCAATACAGCTTGTCCTTTCATAAATGTAACGGAAGAAACGCCTTCTGATTTCACTGCCGCATGACCATTTTCTTCTATCACGTAATCAAGTGTAGGCAATTGCAAATGAAGTGTTGCAGTAGTATTTGCAGGAACTGTCACCTTATAGGTCACTGTCCCACCACTCTCTTTTTCCCATGCACTCTTAATATCTCCATAGTTTGAATGGAAAGAGGCGTCTACCCAAGTAACTCTTTCTTGTGCATCAGGCACTGTAGTACGATTATCCGGTTCCGGTCGCAATACAATATGCTTGAAACCAGGACAAGTTTCATCCGCGTCGATACCTGCCATAGTTTTATACATCCATTCAAGAACGGCACCATAAGAGTAATGATTGAACGAGTTCATGGTAACTGTATTAAAACCCTTCTCTTTCGTATAGGAATCCCAACGCTCCCAAATTGTTGTCGCACCTTGATCTATACTATAAAGCCAAGAAGGATTTTGTCTTTGCAACAAAAGATTATAAGCAATCCCTGTAGCTCCGTATTGACTCAAGGTTTGATTCAAAGTAGCCGTTCCAACAAAGCCTGTGCTAAGGCGATTACCATTGGCTATTATTTTATTGACAAGTTTTTCCAAACCTCTTTTCGTTGCTTCTTCCGTAGGAAATAAATCCAATTTTAAAGCTAGCAAATAAGCAGTCTGACTTTTTTGTATTAAGTCTCCTTGGCTATCTACATAACGTTTTTGAAATTCTTCTTTAATTTTTTGGGCTAAAGTTTTGTATTCTCGAGCTTTCAAGTCATATTTATCTCCACCAACCACACTTAAAGCCGAAGAAATCTTTGCCATTAACTGTGCAACATAAGCATAATAGCATACGCTGATATAGCGGTTTTCAGTTCCTTCATACGCCAACCAGTCACCAAAGCTGACTCCTGCACCATTATAATCAAATCCATCAGCTTTTTGGCGGGATAAAAACTCCATATATTTTTCCATGGAGTCATAATTATCTTTCAAAATACCTTTATTTCCATATACCAAATATATAGTCCACGGTACAATAATTCCTGCATCAGACCAGGCAGATTGCCCATGAGGCACTCCCCAACAATGAGGAGCTACACTTGGATAAGCACCGTCAGCTGATTGGCAATCACGCATATCGCCCATCCATTTTTCAAAAAATGAAGACACATTTGCATTATAGGAAGCTGCCCGGCAGAAAACTTGTGTATCCCCTGTCCATCCCAAACGCTCATCTCTTTGTGGACAGTCTGTAGGGATACTCAGATAGTTACCACGTTGTCCCCACAATACATTACTATAGAGCTGATTGATAAGAGAACTACTTGTAGCAAAAGAAGAACCTTCTTCAGTAGCTGAACCAAGAACCTGACCTTCAAAAGAAATAAGGTCTATATCTTCATCAGCTGTCACTTCACAATATTGGAAACCGAAAAAAGTCATAGAAGGATGAAATGATTCACCTTCTTTACTACCTTTCAAAATATATTTTAAAGTAGCTTTCGCCGAACGAAGGTTAGCAGTATAAACACTTCCGGCAGGTCCATCATCTCCACGGGACTTATCACCTGTATCATTCAGTATTTCGGCAAAACGAATCTTCATCTTTGCTCCTGAACTACCTTTAACTTTGAAATACACCCAGCCGACCATGTTCTGACCTAAATTATAAACAGCTGTCTCCCCTTTTTTTAAATGGATGGTAGCCGGCCCATCAGTCACATTGAGAATATTAATTTTATTATTTGTTTCACCATGATAAGTCGTGATACTCACCGGTATACGTTTCATTTCCGAACGTACTTGAACAGTGGGACCGGCAAAACCAATAATCTGCCCTTTAAAATAAGTATTCACAGCAGTCTTATTCCACTTGGATGTATTATATCCCGGTTTTGTCCACTCTGTTTCGCGACGCGCATCATAAGTTTCCCCATGATAAATATCTCCTAAACATATTGGACCGGAAGTAGAAGACAGCCACGAAGGATCAGTCACAACTGTTTCTGTACTTCCGTCTGTATAATTAATCACCATTTTAGCTATGAATCCTAAATCATGAATACCATATTCACCATGATTTACATCTCCTGTAAACCAGCCTGAACTTACCTGTGCTCCTACAGCATTTAACCCTTTATGTAGTAAGGAAGTCACATCATAAGTCTGATAATGAACGGTTTTTCTGTAATCTGTCCATTCAGGTTTCAATTCATCGTAAAGCATACTACCATCTTCTTGCGGTGTACCGACCCGCTGACCATTAATAAACAGATCATATATTCCTAATGCTGAACTATATATACGAGCCGAAACAATTTTCTTTCTCAAGTTAAAATCTTTTCGAAACATTGGAATGCCATCTAGGATAGGTTGTAATACTTTAAAATCACCGGAGGCAGAAACAATATTCAACTTATGATTTCCATCAATTGTTATCACTTCTCCACCGTCGAAAGCAGAAGCACCATTCTCAAAATCTTCATCGAGCACGACTTTTGATATAATCTTATCCCCTTTTTTCTCATACTCTGTAAGGACAACATTATCATAAACCGCTGTTTCATTGTCATTTCCCCTATAAGCACGGAAACCAACGGCACCATTTTTCAGTTTGGATTCTTGATCTACGTATGTATCTACCAACACATGATTGATAAATGTCTTAACAACACCATCTTTTGCATCAATTCTCAAATGGAACTCCTTGTTTAGCAAGTCCTTTTTTGAAAAATATTTCCCAATAGGCGTATCACTTGATTGTAATCTACCATGTTCGTAAATATGTCTTCTAATCAACGGTTCTTTCTCATGATCTAATGTATTGATAGACCACATAAATAAATTTGCAGTATTCTGAACGCCAAAAAGCACGGACGCATTACCGAAAGTCACTATCACATCAACATCCAATGTCATCCAGGCTTTTCCTATTTGCGAATTCTCAGGATCTATTTCGGAGTTTTTGTTTATGTTTGTAGCCTTAATCCATTTTGCATCCGCCCATCCTTCATCCAATAATCCGGTTTCAAAAAAAGCTTTTTCAATAGATGACTCTTCACCTGTTTTATTATTCCAAACAGTCACTTTCCAATAATAACGAGTTGATGGCAAAAGAGCCGGTCCTGCATAATCAATATGAACAGATTTATCAGTCTGAACTTTCTTGGAGTCCCACACTTGACTTATAAAATCTTTATCTTTGGCCACTGTTATTCGATATGCCAACTGCTTGATTCCTCTTTGATCAGATTGAAGTTGCCAACTAAACCTGGGAGTCTTCACATCCAAGCCAATAGGATTCGTCAAATACTCTACCTGCAATTTTTTTACTGTGGCATTTAAAGGTAATAAAAAGAAAAAGGATAAAAAGAAAAGTGCATAACGTATCATAATGTTCAAGTATTAGTTAGATCGTGTTTATTTTATACCCAACAGTTGCAAAAATAATAGTTATTTTGTTTTAACATAAAAAATATGATATTTATTATTTCAGAATAGACCTATTTTCATTTAATTAATAAAGAAAAAACCTATCAGAACAATAAATATCATATTTAAGATAAAGATTTATTCCAAATCTTTTTTTACGACTTCATCCATTTCTTTTAAACGTTTCTCACGCTCCTTTTTCGTTAGATGTTTTTTGTCTTTATACACATTATCCGCACGGCTGGAAACTTCTTCACTCCATTCACCAAATTGATTAGATGCTGGACGTCCATTCGGCTCGATGTTTTCTTCGGCAATCGAGTCATGTCTATTAATCATATCATCCATAATGTTATTACTTTAAATGATTTACCGTATTACTACAATAAAACAAATAGAAAAGTTTTCTTTTTTAATCATTTTTGAGAGAGTTTCTTTTGAATACACTCTCGATAAACTTGAGAACGGAATGGAACATAAAGAGTATAATTTGATTCAACCGCCTTACCTTCAGCTATTGCCGGTATCCAGTTCGGCATTTCTTTGACGATACGCAATACTTCTTCTGCAAATTCGGAATGAGTAGACTTTAGGATATGAGGACGAAGGATAGCTCCCGTTTTATCAATTGTAAATTCACAAAGTGCATAACCTTCTACGTTTTTTACCAACAAAGCCTCCGGATAAATCATCTCAGCTTCCACATACTTTTCCGGAGTACCTGAAGAAAACTTAGGCGTCTTTTCTACCAATTTACCCGAAATCGTGGCAAGTTGAGGTCCAACTTGATATATTCCAACATATACCGGACGTTTATAAGCCTCAGGCTGCTCTTTAGTACGTTTTTGCAACTCTTTCAACAAAGCCGCAGCTTCTTTTGTCAAGGTGTCTTCCGAAATATTTTCACCAATAGATAATAAATATGCCGATTGGGAAACTAACACAAGACGTTCCATCAAAGATCCTTTTTCGGACGACCACTTCCGTCCATTTAAAATATTACCTTTGCTATCTGTCGAAGCAAAGTAATAAGCTACGCCATCTAATCCAGCAGTAGAACCGTCCAAGTCTTGTATCTGACTAGTTACTAAACGGAAAATAGCTCCTAAAGACTGATATAAAGACGGATTGATAAAGGTTGATTTCTTTTCCACCTTTACTGTTCCTTTCTCTGATTGCCAATAAGTACGTGACAAAGTATTTGAAATCAGACAAAAACGCCCATTCTTCTTTTCAACTGACATCGCATATTCAGGTGAGAAAGAAGGAATAACTACAAAACGGGCATAAGGTTGTTGTTGAAAGTCTATATTTAATAAAGAGAATACATTTCTATAGTACTCTCCCAGTTCACCCGGATAAGTGCTGAAAGGTTTTACCGGCTCCAAATAATCAATCTGTGCCGAAAGGTGGAAAGAAAAAAACAAAAGTAAAAGAGAGACAACAATCTTTTTCATATATCGCCGGATTTTCGGTGTAAGTCGGCAACAAAGATACAAAATATTTCGAAGGTTCGTGATAAAATTATATCTTTGCACGGTTTTTACTAAGAAACTGAATAACAATATATCTAAAATATGATAGCTAAGATTGAACAACTTCTGAAAGAGGTAGAAACTATGCATGCCTCCAATGCTGAGGAACTCGAAGCTCTCCGCATTAAATACCTTAGTAAGAAGGGCGCCATTAACGACTTAATGGCTGATTTCCGTAACGTAGCTTCTGACCAGAAAAAGGTAGTCGGCATGAAATTGAACGAACTGAAAACACTAGTGCAGGATAAAATCAACGCGCTTAAAGAACAGTTTGAAAGTCAGGATAATGGTTGCGACGGAGTAGATTTGACTCGTTCGGCTTATCCCGTAGAACTTGGTACACGCCATCCACTTTCTATTGTAAGAAATGAAATTATTGATATTTTCGCCCGCTTAGGATTCAGTATTGCCGAAGGTCCGGAAATTGAGGATGACTGGCATGTATTCTCTGCACTGAATTTTGCAGAAGACCATCCGGCACGCGATATGCAGGACACTTTCTTTATTGAATCACACCCGGATATTTTATTACGTACGCACACCTCTTCCGTGCAAAGCCGTGTAATGGAAGTTTCTCAGCCTCCTATCCGTATTATCTGTCCGGGACGCGTATACCGTAACGAAGCGATCAGCTACCGTGCGCACTGTTTCTTCCATCAGGTAGAAGCATTGTATGTAGATAAAGAAGTATCATTCACTGACCTGAAACAGGTATTACTACTCTTTGCAAAAGAAATGTTCGGTGCAGATACAAAAATTCGTCTGCGCCCGTCATATTTCCCATTCACTGAACCTAGTGCGGAAATGGACATCAGTTGTAACATCTGTGGTGGCAAAGGTTGCCCATTCTGCAAACACACCGGTTGGGTAGAAATTCTTGGTTGTGGTATGGTTGATCCGAATGTATTGGATGCCAATGGAATTGATAGCAAAATATACAGTGGTTATGCGCTCGGTATGGGTATCGAACGTATCACTAACTTGAAATATCAGGTAAAAGACCTTCGTATGTTCTCCGAAAATGATACACGCTTCTTGAAGGAATTCGAGGCAGCTTATTAAAAAATCGGAGTGAATAAAACCTTAGTAAAATTTATCTAAGTTGAAGGTTATAACTAACAAGTAGGAAAATTTTGCATAAGTAATAAACAACTTTCTTTCAGGCATAGATTACGCGGATTTCACGGTTCTCGTTCTTACTCCTTAAAACCGTGAAATCCGTGTAATCTATGCCTCATTTTTTTATACGTTCTGCAAAGACGACTGAATACATTATTCATTATGGCAAAAGATAGACTCATTACTTCCAGTTACTGTTTCATCTTGGCAGCCAACTTCTTACTCTACTTTGGTTTCTGGTTGCTGATTCCTGTTTTGCCGTTCTACTTATCAGAATTCTTTCAAACGGGAAATTCGACTATTGGTTTGGTACTCTCTTGTTATACGGTAGCAGCACTTTGCATCCGACCATTTTCCGGTTATCTTCTTGACACGTTTGCACGTAAACCTCTTTATCTATTTGCTTACTTCATCTTTATGTTAATGTTTGCCGGATATCTAATTGCCGGCACTCTCACTTTATTCATTACATTCCGAATCATTCATGGCGTTTCTTTCGGAATGGTGACCGTAGGCGGGAATACGGTAGTGATCGATATTATGCCATCTTCACGCAGAGGAGAAGGATTGGGGTATTATGGGCTTACCAACAACATAGCTATGTCCATCGGCCCAATGTTCGGATTATTTCTACATGATGCAGGTGTAGCTTTTGCCACTATTTTCTGTTATTCACTAGGCTCATGTATCTTAGGTTTTTTAGCTGCAAATCTGGTTAAGACACCTTATAAGCCACCTGTAAAGCGGGAACCCATTTCACTTGACCGTTTTATTTTACTGAAAGGATTACCGGCAGGGTTCAGTCTTTTATTACTTTCAATTCCTTACGGAATGACAACCAATTATATTGCCATGTACGCCCGCCAAATAGGTCTTAATACTCAAACTGGTTTTTTCTTCACTTTCATGGCAATTGGCATGGCGATTTCACGAATTTTCTCGGGAAAAATAGTAGACCGGGGAAAGATTACACAAGTGATTGCAGCAGGACTTTATCTCGTTGTATTCAGCTTTTTTCTACTAGCCTCTTGTGTATATCTGATTCAATGGAACGATAACGCTTGCATGATTATCTTTTTCGGAATCGCGCTATTGCTTGGCGTCGGATTCGGAATCATGTTTCCGGCGTTTAATACATTGTTTGTCAATCTCGCCCCTAACAACCAGCGCGGAACGGCAACATCTACATACCTTACGTCTTGGGATGTAGGAATTGGCATCGGAATGCTGGCGGGAGGTTATATTGCCGAAATCAGTACTTTCGACAAAGCATACCTCTTCGGGGCTTGTCTAACTGTGGTATCCTCCATTTATTTCAATATAAAAGTAACGCCTCACTACCATAAAAACAAACTAAGATGAGAAAAACAGAACGTTATGAAAAGGTTATTGCCTGGTTTCAGGAAAATATGCCGGTAGCCGAAACAGAATTACATTACAAAAATCCTTATGAGTTGTTGATTGCAGTAATTCTTTCCGCACAATGTACGGATAAGCGGGTGAATATTATTACCCCTCCACTGTACAAAGATTTCCCGACTCCAGAAGTACTTGCCGAAAGCACACCGGAAGTGGTTTTTGAATATATCCGGAGTGTTTCTTATCCTAACAATAAAGCCAAACATCTGGTAGGTATGGCAAAAATGTTGGTAAATGATTTTAATAGTGAGGTTCCAGACAATCTGGAAGATTTGGTGAAACTACCCGGGGTAGGAAGAAAAACAGCAAATGTTATTCAATCCGTTGTGTTCAATAAAGCGGCAATGGCAGTAGATACGCATGTATTCCGTGTTAGTCACCGTATAGGGCTGGTTTCTGACAGTTGTAAAACTCCGTTTAGTGTAGAAAAAGAATTGATGAAAAATATTCCTGAAAGTCTGGTAGCAAAAGCTCATCATTGGCTTATCCTGCACGGTCGTTACGTTTGTCAGGCACGAACTCCTAAATGTGACACCTGTGGTTTACAATTGATGTGCAAACATTTCTGCAACACATATAAAGTTGCAAAAGAGACACCAAAAGCCAAGAATAAATAACGATTTAATAGTAGGAAACCGAAATAAATAGTAACTTTGCGGTCAATCAAAAAAACGATGAACTTAAACACTTTTAAATAAAATAGAGTATTATGCAGACAATTGACAAATTCAATTTTGCCGGTAAAAAGGCATTTGTTCGCGTGGACTTCAATGTACCTCTGGACGAAAACTTCAACATTACAGATGACACTCGTATGCGTGCAGCTCTTCCTACTTTGAAGAAGATTCTTGCAGACGGCGGTAGCATCATCATAGGTTCTCACTTGGGCCGTCCGAAAGGCGTTGCCGATAAATTCTCTTTAAAACATATCCTCAAACATCTGTCAGAATTGTTGGGCGTTGAAGTTCAGTTTGCTAACGACTGTATGGGTGAAGAAGCCGCTGTGAAAGCTGCTGCTCTGCAACCGGGCGAAGTTCTGCTGCTCGAAAACCTCCGCTTCTATGCTGAAGAAGAAGGCAAACCAAGAGGTTTGGCAGAAGATGCAACAGATGAGGAAAAAGCTACTGCTAAAAAGGCTGTAAAAGAAAGCCAAAAAGAATTCACCAAGAAATTGGCTTCTTATGCAGACTGTTATGTAAATGATGCATTTGGTACTGCTCACCGTGCTCACGCTTCTACTGCATTAATCGCTAAATATTTCGATGCAGATAAAAAGATGTTCGGTTACTTGATGGAGAAAGAAGTTAAAGCCGTTGATAAAGTATTGAATGACATTAAACGTCCATTCACTGCTATCATGGGTGGTTCCAAAGTTTCTTCTAAAATTGAAATCATTGAAAACCTGTTGAGCAAGGTAGATAATCTGATCATTGCAGGTGGTATGACTTATACATTTACCAAAGCTATGGGCGGTAAAATCGGTATCTCTATCTGTGAAGATGATAAACTTGACCTGGCTTTGGATTTGGTAAAAAAAGCTAAAGAAAAAGGTGTAAATCTAGTATTGGCTGTAGACGCTAAGATCGCTGATGCTTTCTCTAACGATGCTAATACTCAGTTCTGCCCTGTTGATGAAATTCCTGACGGATGGGAAGGTCTTGATATCGGTCCTAAAACTGAAGAAATCTTCGCTAATGTTATCAAACAGTCTAAGACTATCCTTTGGAATGGTCCTACAGGCGTATTCGAATTTGATAATTTTACTCACGGTTCACGTACAGTAGGCGAGGCTATTGTTGAAGCAACTAAAAACGGCGCATTCTCACTTGTTGGTGGTGGTGACTCTGTAGCTTGTGTAAACAAGTTTGGTTTAGCGAACGGTGTATCTTATGTTTCTACAGGTGGTGGAGCATTGCTCGAAGCAATCGAAGGAAAAATTCTTCCGGGCATTGCTGCTATTAAAGAATAAGATCAATTAGTTGAAATAATGTTAAGATCTAAAAGATAGATTATAAAGGGCAGTTCTTTGTGAAAAGAGTTGCCCTTAATTACAAATATGAAGGTATGAAAAAGCTGATACTTTTATTCTGTATCTTACTTTCTTTTCTTTCTTCTTGTCAAAGAAAAAAAGGAGAAAGTTCTTTTCTTACTCCAACAGAATTACAGTCTCTCAAATTAGGTGTGATGCCAACTTTAGAGGGAATTCCTTTCTACATCGCTCAAAAACAAGGTATCTATGATTCATTAAAGTTACAATTAAAGATTCTTCCCTTTTATTCTGCCAACGATCGGGATGCTGCATTTCAGGCTCAGCAAGTAGATGGCATAATTACCGATTATTCAAGTGCTGTAATTCTACAAGCCAACCACCACACAGATTTAGGACTTATTCAGAAAAATGACGGATATTTCTGCTTTATCGTATCCAAAGAAAGTGGTATCAACCAATTAAAAGAACTCAAAAATAAAAATATTGCCGTTTCGCGTAATACAATTATCGAATACGCTACCGATTTATTACTAGATAAAGCAGGAATTAAAACTACACAAATAAATAAACCTGAAATAGGTCAAATTCCTCTCCGTTCACAAATGTTAGACTTTGACCAATTGGATGCCTCTTTTTTACCCGATCCTGCTGCTACTATTGCCATGAACAATGGACATCGTTCTTTAGTAAGTACCCGAGAGTTAGGCATTAACTTCAGCGTCACTGCTTTTTCCCGTAAAGCTCTTAACGAAAAAAGGAAAGAAATCAAATTACTTATTATAGGATACAACCTCGGTGTAGATTATATGAAGACACATCCACAAAAAGAATGGGAACAAGTGTTGATAGAAATAGGTATCCCGGAAAATCTGACTGGATTAATTGCACTTCCTGCTTACAAAAAAGCGACACACCCTTCACCGGAAACAGCAATAAAAGCAATAAACTGGCTGAAAGCACATCACCGTATACCCGAAACATACAAAGGAAATAATCTGATAGACACCACGTATAGCCACCTCGGATTAACCACTATGCAATAAACAACAACTCATGAAAAAAAAAATCCTTCAAATCTCTATTATTGTATTAAGCATACTAAGTATGCAAAATACTATTAATGCTCAGGAAAACAGACCACTCAATCAAGTCGTCAATACTCTAAAAGAACGAATCAGCCTCGCTGGTTATGCACAACTTGGATATACGTACGACGATGCCACTAAACCAGACAATACATTCGACATTAAGCGCATCATCTTTATGGCCCATGGAAAAATCACAGACCGATGGACCTGCGACTTCATGTACGATTTCTATAATAGTGGTATGCTACTGGAAATCTATACAGATTATCAGTTTTTTAATGGACTCACAGCACGTATTGGAGAATTCAAAGTTCCCTATACCATTGAGAATGAATTATCCCCTACAACCGTAGAATTAATTAATTGTTATTCTCAATCAGTATGCTATCTAGCAGGCGTTAGTGGTAGCGACAAATGCTATGGCATGACCTCAGGACGAGATATCGGTTTAATGCTTTATGGAAAACTATTTAATGACTTTTTGCAATATAAAGCTGCTGTAATGAATGGCCAGGGACTGAATACAAAAGACAAAAACAGCCAAAAAGATATTGTCGGCAATTTGATGATTTATCCGCTAAAATGTTTATCTGTCGGAGGCTCGTTTATCCGGGGAACCGGACATGCCATAGCAGATTCCGAATATACAGGGATTAAAACCGGAGAGAACTATGCTAAAAAACGTTGGAGCATAGGGGGTATGTTTACTTCTACTATGATCAATTTCCGTTCTGAATATCTTGCAGGAAAAGACAAAGAAGTAAAAAGTGAAGGATTCTATGCTACAGGAAGCTTACGTTTAGTACAGAATCTCGATTTGATAGCCTCTTTTGATTATTTTAATCCTAACAAAGCAGCTGACTTCAAACAAAATAATTATATAGCCGGACTGCAATATTGGTTTTATCCAAGATGTCGTCTGCAAGCTCAATATACATTCTGTGACAAAAAAGGAAATGGACTGAAAAGCTCAAATCTAATACAAGCACAAGTACAAGTTCGATTCTAAAAGCTTTCTTTCATATCCTTTTTGGCATTCTTTTTGTTATATAACAAACTATATTTATTCATTTACGGATTGAAATAAATGATTGAACAATGATGAACGAAAAAACAATTAATGATCAATACGCATATATACGTACCCTTCTTGAAGATAAAAGACTCAAAGAGGCATTAATGCAGTTAGAGTCTTTACTCTGGCAATGTCCCGATTGGAACTTACGGACACAACTGGAACAACTTCAGACTTCCTACAAGTATATGCTAGACTATATGCGCCAAGGGATTAATGACCCTGAACGCTGGAATGTACACCGTAAATTAGTAGCTGATACATGGAGTATTGCCGATCAGTCACGTGTATTGATGTCGGACAATGCCTCTTCAAGATATTACCATGAGGTACGACGTACTCCTCGTACAGAAGAACTAGCAACTTACGATCTAAAAAGGTTGTTACACGTATTAGAATCTTTCAATGACGATATGGCAGTAAGCGGGCTTCTTTCTGAAGCTAAAACACTTGAAGTTATGAAACGTCATGAAGACACCCTCAAATTTTTATTTCTAGAAGGTTGGACTAATAATGCATGGAATCTCCAACAAGAAGAGGATGCCAAAGCTTTGCTTGTTTCAGAACAGCTTTCAATAGATGACTTATGTTTATACATCAGTGCAATCATGCTCAGTCTGATGGAGTGTTTCGATTTACGCAAAATCATGTGGCTACTAAATGCCTATCAACACTCAAATGTAAATGTGAGCCAACGGGCTTTGGTGAGTGTTGTTATTACCTTTCATATCTATAGGAACCGCCTTACTCTCTATCCGGAATTACTCAAAAGAATAGACCTCATAGCAGAAAACTCTTCTTTCCAAAAAGATGTAGCACGTATCTATCACCAAATGTTGCTTTGCCAAGAAACAGAGAAGATAGACAAAAAAATGAGAGAAGAAATTATCCCCGAAATGTTGAAGAACGCCTCATCCATACGGAATACTCGATTCGGCATGGAAGAAAACGAAGAAGAAAACAATGATACAAATCCGGATTGGGAGGAAGCATTTGAGAAATCAGGTTTGAGCGATAAGTTGCGTGAAATGAACGAATTGCAATTGGAAGGAGCAGATGTATATATGAGTACCTTTGCCGGTCTGAAAAGTTATCCGTTTTTCCGCGAAGTACATAATTGGTTTTATCCGTTCACTAAACAACAGTCTGACGTACATAAAATGTTGGAATCAAAAGCAAACGAAAAAAATAGTTTGTTAGACATACTCCTTCAATCAGGATTCTTTAGCAATAGTGATAAATATTCTCTCTTCTTTACTATTCAACAGTTGCCTAAAGCACAACAAGACATGATGTTAAGTCAGCTTAACGAGCAACAAATGGCAGAATTAACAGAAAAGTCGAATGCAGAAACGATGAAAAGATTCTTCGAACGACCGGGAACTGTCAGTAACCAATATTTGCACGACCTATACAGGTTCTTCAAACTTAGCCTACGTCGCCAAGAGTTTAGGGATATATTTAAAGAAAAACTCGATTTACATCATATCCCCGCCCTAGACAATGTGCTTTATCGGGAAGATATATTATTCCCGATTGCCGACTTTTACATAAAGAAAGAACGCTGGGACGAAGCAATTGAAATTTATGAAGAATTGGAAGTGATTGAAGCTTTAGACAAAAATGCAGCAGAATGCTATCAGAAACTGGGCTTTGCCTTACAAAAGAAGAAGAAGTATGCAGCAGCCATTGATGCCTATCTGAAAGCTGACACATTGAAACCTGACAATATTTGGAACAATCGTCATTTGGCGACTTGTTATCGTTTGAATAGAAATTATCAGGCATCACTCACTTATTATAAGAAGGTAGAAGAAGTAGCTCCCAAAGATACAAATGTCACTTTCTATATTGGCAGTTGTCTCACCGAACTCCGACAAAATGAAGAAGCATTAAATTATTTCTTCAAACTGGATTTCATGGAAAATAATAGTATCAGAGCATGGCGTGGGATTGGTTGGTGTTCATTCATCGGTTTGAAATACGAACAGGCAATCAAGTACTATGAAAAAATTATTGAACAGAAACCATTGGCTATCGACTTCATGAATGCCGGGCATGTCGCTTGGGTAATGGGAGATATTCAGAAAGCCGCCATATTTTATGGAAAAGCTATTACCATAAGTGGCAGTAGAGAACATTTTTTGGAAATGTTCCACAAAGACGAGGAATCTCTTCTTAAACTAGGCATTAGAGAGGAGGACATTCCATTAATGCTTGATTTATTGTAATATACTGTAATTAATGCGAGTGCTACAAAAGTGAACTGAAAGCTGAACCGAAAATAGCTCAGGATGGAAATAATATTCTGAGCTATTACACTTTAAAAGATATCCCTACAATATTCTTATCATCTCAAATTATTTTCCAGTAGGCTTTAATTTTAGAAAAGCAGTGATCGAATTACATTTTTAGCTTCTCTGTTAAACTGTCTATTTTCCGATTTAAAGTAATAAAACTTACATATTACATCAAATCCTAATTTTTGGTAAATAGAAACAGTCTTAACATTATGTTGCGATACTTCCAATAAACATTCTTTAACACCCACCTCTTTTTTTAGTCAAGGAATAGAATATTCAAACACTATAAAAGAAAGCTTAAGATCAAAGCCACGCCATTCTAAATTTGCTTTAAGTTCGACATTATTCAATTGAGCTTCATAATCAGAAAAGCTTGTCAGAACAACTCAAATACGTCATAGAAGTCTATATTATCCAAATATTTGATCTCCATAGCTATTCTATTTTACAGCTTCTTTAACTCTACGTATAGTTTCTGTATAGGGAGCCCCATAATATTGTAAAAACTTCCGGAAATAGACTTGACCCCTACATATCCAATCCACTCCTGTACCCCATATGCCCCTGCTTTATCCATTGGTTGATAACGATCAACATAATATTCAATTTCCTCTTCCAACAATTCGTCAAACTGAACATCGGAAGCTACGGTAAAGCTCTTTTGCCATTCTGTTGTAGTGAGACAGACACCCGTAAAAACTTGATGAGACTTTCCCGAAAGAGCACGCAACATTTCAATAGCTCCTTCCCGCCCTATCGGTTTTCCAAGCACTTGACCATCCAACCAAACGATTGTATCCGCAGTAATCAACAATTCACTTGGCTCCATCGTCGTTCGGTAAGCATCCGCCTTTTCCCGTGAAATAAATTCGGGGATTTCTGCTCCAATTAACGTTTCAGGATATGATTCATCAACATCGGGTAAAGTTCTTACTACATAATCAACACCTAACCCAGACATCAATTCTTTCCGGCGGGGAGAATTAGAAGCTAATATAATATTGTATTTCTTTAAATTATCAAGCATATCAACCTTATTATAAAAAACAATTTGCTAACATTCCATTAACACAGAATCTATTATTCTATTCTTACCAGCCAAAAGCATCTTGTGCCATCCATTTGCCATGTGCTTTCAACACTTGCTCTATTACGTCACGTCCGCAACCACGACCGCCATCAGCATAAGAAATATATTTCGCAATGGCTTTTACTTCCGGAACAGCATCTTTTGGACAGCAAGGCAATCCGCATTCACGCATCACCTCTATATCCGGTATATCATCTCCCACATACAAAATCTCGTCATCAGATAAACCATACTTATCACGAAAATCACGGTAATCATGAATTTTCACAGCCGATCCCATATATAAATCTGTTATTCCCAATGCTGCAAAACGAATACGCACCGCTTCCGTTCGTCCTCCGGTAATGATGGCAAGATGGATCCCTTTTTTAACAGCCAACTGCAAAGCATAACCATCCTTTATATTCACGGTGCGCATCGGTTCTCCCGAAGGATGCAACGGAACGGTGGTCGAACTTAAGACACCGTCTACATCAAATGCTAGTGCCTTGATACGAACTAAATCGTAATTAATGGTGCTCATGAATACTTTTACTGATTAATTTATATATTTCTTGCAAATCCGAAGTATCCTCCAGCATAGCAAGATGGTTATTGATCACATTTTCGTCATAACGTACTGCAGGACCCGTTTGTGCATCATGAGGGGCTAACTCATGAACTTTGCGCGCTGTTTCATCGATTAACGGCAACATAACATCAAAAGGTAGATGATACTTATTAAGCAACTCGGCAGCTAAAGTATACATATGGTTCGTAAAATTACATGTAAAGACAGCAGCCAAATGCAAACTCTTCCGTTGCTCGGAAGTAGCTTCGTATACTTTCTCAGAAAGAGTCCCCGCAACAGCCTTCAGCAACTCGACATCTTCGTGACTCTTAGCCTCAATAAAAAAGGGAATTTCTTCAAAATCGACTTCGCGTTGCTTACTAAAAGTTTGCATTGGATAAAACACACCATAACGCTCCGTATAACCTTCCCAGACACTCATAGGAATGCTTCCGGCTGTATGTACTAATAACGGTCCGTGTTTTCCTGCTGTTATCTGAGGCAACAACTCTACGAAAGCTGCATCTTTCAGCGAAACGATATAAAGCTTTGCTTCTTCGGATATTTCCTGTAAATCTGTAGTAAATCCGGCTTCTACTTCTCTTGCCAATGTATATGCAGCCTCTTCTGTACGGCTATATATTTGCTCAATACGGAATCCTTTGCGATAAAGCGCTTTCGCCAGATTAGTAGCAAGATTGCCGGCACCAATAAATACTATCGGAGTATCTTCAACACTTCTTTTCATCTTTTTTCAATATTATCGTCTCGAAACAAACAACAAAATACCTCCTATAACCAGTAACGCCAATGGCAATAAATAACCGGACAAGGAACCGAGCAATGACATCACTAAACCAATATTCATAACTAGCCAAAGCGCCAAAAGTACAAATCCTACCGACTTGTCCCGTTTGAATATCAGAAAACAAATAGAAGCATATAACAATAAATTGTCTTTATTCATCACCCAAGGCAATCCGATAGAAGCGAAATGAATCAACTTGTCTATCAAAAAAAGCACTCCGATTACAATCAGAGAAACAGCAGTTGCTTTGTAAGTATCCTTGTGATTATTTGCTTTTGCAGTAGCCATTCTTATTTTCCTCCAAACTTATTGATATGAATTTTTTCCCATTGCAAATGTTCTTCGTTAAAAGGCTTCCGTTCCATTCCCTTATGACCAATAGCTACTACAGAAAGTATTTGAAGTTGCAAAGGAATATCAAGAATACCATGAATAAATTCATCCGAAGGCATTCCGGTCGCAGTAAAACGCTCACGAACCTGTACCCAACAACTACCCAGTCCTAAATCTTCTGCCTGTAATTGAATAATAATAGAAGCAATAGCAGTATCTTCAATCCAAACGTCACTTGCCAATGGGTCTGCCATCACAACAATTGCCAAAGCTGCATCTGCGATAAAGCTAGAAGCCTGCTCTTTACAATGTGATAATTCTTTCAATATCTCTTTATCATCTACTACAACAAATTGCCAACTATTACTGCGTTTGGAAGTAGGCGCCATCAAAGCTGCTTTCATCAAAGTTACTACCTGATCCTGAGTCAGTTCTTCTTCAGTAAACTTGCGGATACTGCGACGATTCTTTATCAACTCACTGAATTTTTCCATATCGTTTTGCGATTACATAATAATTAATGTATGCAAAGATAGTGTAAACTAAGCGGAATAAGAAATAAAACTCTGTTTTTCATTTCTTATAGCTAAGGTAAAAGTCATCGACCAAAAAATAGAAAAAGTCTCTAAAATAGAGAATAAATTGTATTTTTGCATTGTAAAATATTATATTGATTATGAGAAAACGAATTACGCAAGACGATTACATTAAAGCAAATCGCAAAGCAAGCCGTGAGGCCGAAATTAAGATGTATGGACATCTCATTTGTCATAAGAGAGACACCATCAAAGAAAGTATATAACCGCAAAAAAATAAAGGCAACCCCAAATGAGCTGCCTTACTTATTATATCAAAATTTATGATATTATTTGATAGAATCAAATAATTCTGGACAATTTACCAGTGGTAGAATCAATAATAAAACCGTACACTTTCACATCCGAAGGAATCAAAGGGTGACGGATTATGAAATCGACTGTACCGTGCACTGATTTTTCTGTATCTTCAAAGCCATCCAGCCATGAATGAAAATCGACACCACAAAATCGCATCATATCAATATAATCAGCATTGACTCCACGTGCTTCCATTTTCTGTACCATTTCTTCACTATGCATATGACAAGCACCGCAGTCGGAGTGGGCAATCACCATAATCTCTTCTACTCCCAGTTCATAGATAGCCACTAATAAACTACGAATAACACTACCAAATGGATGCGAAATAACACCTCCTGCATTCTTAATCATTTTCACATCTCCATTCTTTATACCCAATGCAGCAGGTAGCAATGCTGTCAGCCGAGTGTCCATACAAGAAAGAATTGCTATCTTTTTATCAGGGTACTTATTAGTAATATATTCCTTATATCCCTCATTTTCTACAAACTGTTTATTGTAGGCTAACATTTCTTCAATCATAAATTAATCTGTATTTAAAAGTTAGTAGACACACAAAGATAATGAAAAATATCTTTTTCATTTATGACATTTTCAACAAAAATATTCTACTTTTTGTTGAAAGACAAATAAAAAGTGTAAATTTGTACTTATATGCCACTTAAATTAACTACATATTATCGCGGAAAGGATATTCCCGATTTACCGGGGAAAAACACATTTCATTCGAAAGAGTTGTTTCAAATATATGAAGCAACTCCCGGATATGTACCTCTACTGATTGTAGCAACCTTGGACGATAGACCTGTAGCACGTCTGCTGGCAGCCATTCGTAAAACCAGAAAGTGGCTTCCCTCCTCTCTAACAAAGCAATGCGTTGTATATGGTTCTGGTGAATTATTGATTGAACCTTCATATTCAAACGAGGAAGAAGAAATTTTCGGAGAGATTTTAGAACACCTAACCCAAGAAGCATCCCGCACTTGCCTCCTCATCGAATTTAGAAACTTGGAAAATTCGATGTTCGGATACCGTTTCTTCCGAAGTAATGGATTCTTTCCTGTCAATTGGCTGCGAGTTCGGAACTCTCTTCACAGCATGAAAAGGGTAGAAGACAAATTCAGCCCATCTCGTATTCGTCAGGTTAAAAAAGGACTTCACAACGGAGCCATAGTGAAAGAAGCTCATGCTGTAGAAGAAATAAAAGAATTCTCACATATGCTACATAAAATATACTCATCCCGCATACGCCGCTATTTTCCGAATAAAGATTTTTTCAGCCACATGAACAATTTGCTTATCAAAGGGAAGCAAGGCAAAATATTTATTGTTAAATATAAGGAAAAAATTATTGGAGGAGCTGTCTGCATCTATTCGGGGGATAATGCCTATCTCTGGTTTTCTGGAGGAATGCGGAAAACTTATGCACTACAATATCCGGGTATAATAGCTGTATGGAAGGCATTAGAAGATGCGCATGAACGTGGTTTCCGACATATGGAATTTATGGATGTAGGACTTCCTTTCCGCAAACATGGTTATCGTGATTTTGTGCTCCGCTTTGGCGGCAAACAAAGCAGTACCCGCCGTTGGTTTCGCATCAATTGGCCTTGGCTTAATGAGCTAGTAGTTAAATTCTATGTATAAATGCAATCTCAGGATTACAAAATCTCCTCTATCTTCCAATCTTATCACTTTGAATCCTTTATCCTCCAATAATAAAATGCTGAAAAATTTCTTTATTAGGTAAGAAATGTCTTTCTTTGTGCTTGTTTTATGCTATGCAAAAACTGATTTAAAACCAATTTAAAATAAATTCGTTATGAAGATTTCACACATTGAGCATCTGGGCATTGCTGTAAAAAGCATCGAAGAGGCCCTTCCTTACTACGAAAATGTATTAGGTCTAAAATGTTACAATATTGAGACAGTTGAAGACCAAAAAGTAAGAACCGCTTTCTTAAAAGTAGGTGAAACAAAAATCGAGTTATTGGAACCAACTTGCCCTGAAAGCACGATTGCTAAATTCATTGAAAACAAAGGAGTGGGTGTGCACCATGTTGCATTCGCAGTAGAAGACGGCGTGGCTGGTGCTTTGGCAGAAGCAGAAGGCAAAGAAATCCGCCTGATTGACAAAGCTCCCCGTAAAGGTGCAGAAGGATTAAATATCGCTTTCCTTCACCCGAAATCGACTTTGGGGGTACTGACAGAACTCTGCGAACACTAATCTATAAACTCTAAAAAACTACAAGAACTCATGAGTAATCAACTTGACAAAATTAAAGAGCTTATTGAACGCCGCGCCATAGCGCGTATTGGAGGTGGTGAAAAAGCAATAGCCAAACAACATGAAAAAGGTAAATACACAGCACGTGAACGTATAGCCATGTTGTTGGACGAAGGTAGCTTCGAAGAAATGGATATGTTCGTAGAACATAGATGTACAAACTTCGGCATGGAAAAAAAACATTATCCGGGTGATGGCGTTGTAACCGGTTGCGGAACAATTGAAGGTCGTCTGGTATATATCTTCGCACAGGACTTTACTGTTTCTGCCGGTTCATTATCGGAAACTATGGCACAGAAAATCTGCAAAATTATGGACCAAGCTATGAAAATGGGTGCTCCTTGTATCGGTATCAACGATTCAGGTGGCGCACGTATTCAGGAAGGTATCAATGCATTAGCCGGATTTGCAGAAATTTTCCAACGTAATATTCTTTCTTCCGGTGTAATACCTCAGATTTCCGGTATATTCGGTCCTTGTGCCGGTGGTGCGGTTTATTCTCCGGCACTGACTGACTTCACTTTAATGATGGAAGGGACTTCTTATATGTTCCTTACCGGACCGAAAGTTGTAAAGACTGTAACAGGTGAAGATGTATCTCAGGAAAATTTAGGTGGCGCAAGTGTTCACTCTACGAAATCGGGTGTTACCCATTTTACAGCTACTACCGAAGAGGAAGGTTTGGCTCTAATCCGCAAATTACTGGGTTACATTCCTCAGAACAATCTAGAAGAACCTCCTTATATTGATTGTATAGACCCTATCGATCGTCTGGAAGATTCATTGAACGAAATTATTCCTGACAATCCGAACAAGCCATACGATATGTATGAAATTATCGGTGCTATTGTCGATAATGGCGAATTCCTTGAAGTTCAGAAAGATTACGCTAAAAATATTATCATCGGCTTTGCACGTTTCAACGGACAGTCTGTTGGTATAGTTGCCAACCAGCCAAAATATCTGGCTGGTGTACTCGACAGCAATGCTTCCCGCAAAGCTGCGCGTTTCGTTCGTTTCTGCGATGCATTCAACATTCCTATCGTATCTTTGGTAGACGTACCGGGATTCCTTCCGGGAACAGGACAGGAATATAACGGTGTAATCCTGCATGGTGCTAAATTGTTGTATGCATATGGAGAAGCTACTGTACCTAAAGTAACTATCACATTACGTAAGTCTTATGGTGGCTCACACATTGTAATGAGCTGTAAACAACTTCGCGGTGATATGAACTATGCATGGCCTACAGCTGAGATCGCCGTGATGGGTGGTGCCGGTGCTGTAGAAGTTCTTTATGCAAGAGAAGCCAAAGAGCAGGAAAATCCGGCTCAGTTCCTTGCAGAAAAAGAAGCAGAATACACGAAATTATTTGCTAATCCTTATAATGCAGCTAAATATGGTTATATTGATGATGTGATCGAACCGCGTAACACTCGTTTCCGTATTATCCGTGCACTGCAACAGTTGCAGACTAAGAAATTAGCCAATCCTTCCAAGAAGCATGGTAATATTCCATTGTAAACATTAAAAAGAAAAACGATTATGAATAAAACCAAAATCGGAATATTCCTTTCCTTGTTGATGTTGATTGGTTTGTGCTCTTGCCAGGAACAGAAATCGAACAATAAACTGGTATTAAATGAAGTACTGATTGATAATCAAAATAGCTATCAGGACGACTACGGAGTACACAGTGCATGGATTGAAATATTCAACAGATCATATGGTAGTGCCGATCTGGCTGGCTGGTTGCTGAAAGTAAGCAATCAACCTGGGGATACTGCTACATACTTTATCCCTAAAGGTGATGTGCTAACTCTGGTAAAGCCACGCCAACACGCTCTTTTTTGGGCAGACGGCGAACCTAACCGTGGAACATTCCACACCAACTTCAAATTGAATGCACAGACTGACAACTGGATCGGCTTATTCGATTCAGGTCGTAAGTTGATTGACCAGATTGTAGTTCCTGCAGGAACTCTCTCTGCTGACCAATCGTATGCACGTGTTAGCGACGCTGCCAACCAATGGGAAGTAAAAGGTGGATCTCCCGACAAGTATGTGACTCCAAGTACCAATAACAAAACGATCAACAGTAATGCAAAAATGGAGAAATTCGAAGAGCATGATGCTGTTGGTATTGGTATGTCAATTTCTGCTATGAGCGTCGTATTCATCGGTTTGATTCTTCTTTATGTTTCTTTCAAAATTGTTGGTAAGATTTCTGTTAATCTGAGCAAACGCAATGCGATGAAAGCTAAAGGCATCAACAAACACGAAGCGAAGGAATTAACCCAAGCTCCAGGTGAAGTTTATGCAGCTATTTCTATGGCTTTACACGAAATGCAAAATGATGTACACGACGTAGAAGAAACTGTACTAACCATCACTCGTGTAAAACGTAGCTATTCACCATGGAGTTCGAAGATTTATACACTGCGTGAAACTCCTAACAAAAAGTAAGTCACTCAATAAAAAGATAAAACGATGAAAGAATACAAATATAAAATCAATGGTAACTTATATAAAGTAACGATTGGAGATATTGAAGATAATATCGCTCATGTAGAAGTGAACGGTACTCCTTATAAAGTAGAAATGGAACACCAACCTGCGAAACAGACTGTAGTGAAACCGGTTGTTCGTCCAGTAGCAACTACTCCTGCGGCTCCTACTACACAAGTAGTTAAACCGGCTACTGCTTCCACTGGCAAATCAGGTGTTAAGTCTCCACTTCCCGGTGTGATCCTCGACATTAAAGTAAATGTAGGTGACACAGTAAAAAAAGGACAGACTATTATCATCCTGGAAGCCATGAAAATGGAAAATAACATTAACGCTGATAAAGATGGTAAGATCACCGCTATCAACGTAAATAAGGGAGATTCTGTTCTTGAAGGTAATGACCTCGTAATTATTGAGTGATATGGGAGATTTTATTAACTTTTTAGGAAACAACCTAGCTGACTTCTGGACTTATACGGGATTTGCGAACGCAACCCTAGGACATATCGTCATGATTCTGGTAGGTTTGTTCTTTATCTATCTGGCCGTAGCCAAGGAGTTTGAGCCAATGTTGCTAATTCCTATTGGATTCGGTATTTTAATTGGTAATATTCCCTTCAACATGGAAGCCGGACTAAAAGTCGGTATTTATGAAGAAGGTTCTGTCTTGAATATATTATATCAGGGAGTAACATCCGGTTGGTATCCACCACTCATATTTCTGGGTATCGGTGCCATGACAGATTTCTCGGCATTGATCTCCAATCCGAAATTGATGTTAATTGGTGCAGCTGCGCAGTTTGGTATCTTTGGTGCTTACATGATTGCACTGGAAATGGGATTCGATCCGATGCAAGCGGGTGCTATTGGTATCATCGGGGGAGCTGATGGTCCAACGGCAATCTTCCTTTCGTCCAAACTAGCACCTAACCTGATGGGAGCGATTGCTGTGTCCGCCTATTCTTATATGGCGTTAGTACCGGTGATACAACCACCTATCATGCGTCTGTTCACCACGAAACACGAACGTTTGATCCGTATGAAACCTCCTCGTGCCGTTTCGCATACAGAAAAGGTGATTTTCCCAATCATCGGTTTGTTGCTAACTTGCTTCCTGGTTCCCTCAGGTTTGCCTTTATTAGGTATGTTGTTCTTTGGTAACTTATTGAAAGAAAGTGGTGTAACTCGCCGTCTTGCTAATACTGCAAGCGGTCCGCTGATTGATACAATCACTATCTTGTTAGGTTTGACCGTAGGTGCTTCTACACAGGCATCAGAATTTCTAACTCTGGACTCTATTAAGATTTTTGCACTCGGTGCATTGTCATTCATCATTGCTACTGCTTCGGGAGTGTTATTCGTTAAGATCTTTAATGTCTTCTTGAAGAAAGATAACAAGATCAATCCGTTGATCGGTAACGCAGGTGTATCTGCTGTTCCCGACTCTGCACGAATTTCACAGATAGTCGGTTTGGAATATGATCCAACCAACTATTTATTGATGCACGCTATGGGGCCAAATGTAGCTGGTGTAATTGGTTCAGCAGTTGCTGCCGGTATCTTGCTTGGATTCTTAATGTAAACCATTTATTATTTTATAAAAGAAAGCCTCTCTCAACTTTGAAAGAGGCTTTCTTTTTACCACTTTACACATTCAAATAACTTTATTTATCCTTTCTTATCACGTTAATCTATCTAAAAACTTCTACGATTATTTCGTAAATACTATTATTTTAGTAACTTGCATTTGCATAAACAATTAATTAAAATAATCATTTATGAAACACACTCTTCTTCTATTATTTCTCTGTTTTAGTGCCCTACTAAAAGCACAGCATATGGATCGTATCCAGGAGGCAATGGCCAATTATGATTATGAAACAGCCCTTACCCTCATTGATCAAAAGGAGCAGACCGTTCCACTACTCTTGCAAAAAGGAAAAGCCTTACGAGGATTAGGATTAAATAGAGAAGCCCTCTCTACTTATCAGGAAGTGATATATAGTGACACCACCAACACTTGTGGATTTATCGAAGCAGCAGATTGTTGCCGAAAACTTGCTCAATACAATCAAGCACTAAAATACTATGAGCAAGCAATCCGCCTAGCTCCTAAAAACAAATATGCACACATTCAATACATCACTCTACTTTTGTCTCAAGAGAAATATCAGAAAGCATTAAAAGAAAGTAATGTGATGACAGAAACTGACAGTTCTGCTACTGTCTTACACCTACAGGCACAATGTTATGAAGGAATGAAACAAATTTCATCTGCGATAGATTGTTACCGTCATATTCAAGACAAATACCCACTCGACTATTTATCGGCAGCAAAGTTAGGTGCCCTTTATGTGACCGATTCTTCTTATGATAAAGCCCTTGAAGTAACAGAGAAATACCGCCAAATTGATACTACAAATATTGCTATCAATCGGCTAAATGCTTTAGCTTATTGTTTAAAGAAAGATTATCCCAATGCTATCCGGCGTTATAAATATCTCGTCAGTCAAGGAGATAATGCTTACTTCACTTGTTTTTACTTGGGAATTAGTTACTATGCAGTCGAGAAGTATTATGAGGCCCATGACGCTTTGGAAGTAGCCTATAGATACGAACCGGAAAACATTGACCTACTTTATTATTTGGGACGTGCCTGTGCCAAAACATCATGGAAAAAACAGGGAGTAGAACATTTGGAAAAAGCAATTAATCTGGCCATACCCAAAGATAGCATGATGTCACGGCTTTATATCGGAATGGCAGATTGCTACAAAATGTCACAAATGTACAAAGAACAAATAGGGTCCATTAAAGAACGCTATCAGAAATATGATAAAGAGAACCACAAATTATTATATGACATAGCCTATATATACTTTCATAATCTAAAAGACAAAAAGAATACGGAACGATATTTGGAAGCATTTCTAAAAACACATCCCAAGAATGAGAAAGAAAATCAAACGGAAGAATATGTGCAGGAAGGTCGTATATTGGGAGAAGCCAGTTATTACAATGCCGCTGCCAACTGGTTGAAAGACCTCCAAAACAAACAAAAGATAGAAGATTTTTTCCAAAACGGAAAGCCCATGTCTACCGGAAACAAATAAGAAAAGGCTGCAGCCTATTTAAAGATTGCAGCCTTTCTTTATAATAGAAAATTCTGATTACTTAGCCAATTTATTGTCTGAGCCTAACACATTGATGATTTTGTGCTTGTACAGTTTTTCCATATTGTCACGAGCCGGACCAAGATACTTACGTGGGTCGAATTCAGCTGGTTTTTCAGCGAATGTCTGACGGATAGCAGCAGTCATAGCCAAACGAGAGTCTGAGTCGATGTTGATCTTGCAAACTGCAGAAGTAGCAGCTTTACGTAACCACTCTTCAGGAATACCAATAGCAGCTTTCAAGTTACCACCAAATTTATTGATTGTTGCAACTTCTTCCTGAGGTACAGAAGAAGAACCGTGCAGAACGATAGGGAATCCCGGAAGTTTTTCCATAACAGCATCCAAAACTTCGAACGCCAATGGAGGAGGAACCATAACACCTGTAGCAGGATCAATATGACATTGCTCCGGAGTAAATTTGTATGCACCGTGAGAAGTACCGATTGAGATAGCCAATGAATCGCAACCTGTACGAGTAGCGAAATCAATTACTTCTTCAGGGTCAGTATATGTATGGTGTTCAGCAGAAACTTCATCTTCTACACCAGCCAATACGCCAAGTTCACCTTCTACTGTTACATCGAACTGATGTGCATATTCTACAACTTTCTTAGTCAAAGCTACGTTTTCTTCGTAAGGCAAGTGAGAACCGTCAATCATTACTGAAGAGAAACCAGAGTCGATACAAGATTTACAAGTTTCGAAAGTATCTCCGTGGTCAAGATGAAGAACTATTTCAGGATGAGCACAACCTAATTCTTTTGCGTATTCTACAGCACCCTGAGCCATGTAACGCAATAGAGTAGCATTAGCATATTGACGAGCACCTTTAGATACCTGAAGAATCACGGGAGACTTAGTTTCAACAGCAGCCTTTACGATAGCCTGCATCTGTTCCATATTGTTGAAGTTGAAAGCCGGAATAGCATATCCGCCTTTAATAGCTTTAGCAAACATTTCTTTAGTGTTTACCAAGCCTAAGTCTTTGTAATTTACCATTTTGTTTAAAATTTATTGTTAGTGAATAAAAATTCTATGCAAAAGTAAGCATTATCCTGTTAATAACGAACGCTGGAAAAGAAAATATAGTCGAAATGAGTTAAATAAATATAGAATATGGCAGGAAGAAAACGGAAAAATACTTTTTGTAATGTCTACCTTACAAACTAATTCGTATCCCTAATATTTTCCACTCCAGCCTTCAGTAAATCATAGGAAATTAAAAATATATCATAATAAAACAACAAAAACTATTTTTTATGATATATTCTTTTATTATATTTGTACAATATAATTATAGATAAAAAATAATTGTATCTATTTACTTATAAAAAAAAATGTACTTATGAAAAGACACACAATTCTCATGGCTATTTTCACCATAGTAATCCTTGGATGTTACTGTAAATACCATTTTTAAAATCCTCTACTCATTTCTGATTTAACATTAGCCCATATTGAAGCATTAGCTGGTTCACCAGAAGATTATCGATGCCGTGAATGAGTAAAGAAGAACTGTTATAATTTTTCACAGATAAGTATAAACCTGATTATTATACTTCATGTGCAGGTGGTTCTTCTGTAGTTGGCGGTTTAGTTGAATGCGGAACGGTAGATAGCAGATTACTTACAACACCGTGGGGGCTCGTGAGTGTTTACAATGTATTCGTGAATGGTAAAATGAACTTTATGAAATTCTCATTATATTTATGTATTACTTGTTTTATTCTATTTTCAACTTCTTGCAGAAAAAATAATCAGAGAGGTATAAATAGTCAGAATAAAACAACCGACTATATAGAAGCAATTCCCACAACGAAAAGTGCATTAGAAGGAGATACTATGCTTTATAACGCTCTGTATCCCACAGGAATTTGTATTGTCGATACCTTCCTTTTAATTGCTCAACATAAAGACAAAAATTTAATTCATGTTTATAGTCTCAATGATACTACATTTTTAGGCTGTTTTCTAAACAAAGGTGGAGGTCCAAACGAAGTAGCAATATGGTCTAATTTTACTCAAGTATGGAAAGAAAATGATGGATGCAAAATACTCATACAATCTTATCCAACTTTTATTGCCATTCTAAATTTGGAGCAATCCCTCAAAGAAGGAAAAGCAGTATTTGATAGCCGAGACTCCTATGAAACAGGTTCAAATCATGACATCATGCTCAGTTCAAATATTGCTTATAGGATTAACAATGATACCATACTATTCAATAGAGCTCCTCAAAGAATAAAAGACTGCAATAATTACAATATATTTGGCACTTTGTACGATATAAAGCAAAAGAAGGAGATAAAATCCTTCCAATACACTAATTTACCTTCATCAAACTATTTTTTGCTATATTCCGGACGAACAGCATTGCATCCCAAGCAAACAAAAATTTGTTTCGCTGGCTCTTTTCTAAATATAATTAGTATTACCGACCTTAAAACAGGAGAATTGTTACAGATCTTTCCTGATGGAGAAAAAACAAACATTGATAAGATTGTAAGCCAAATGGAAGACCAAAGCTACTACCAAGATTGCTTAGCTACCGATGACCGAATTATCTTACTAAGTAATAAAGGACAAAGTAACACTTCACTTTTTGAAGAAAAGTATAAATCTTATTTGGAAATTTATGACTGGAACGGTAAACATCACCATAGTCTAATCATTCCAGAATCTATTTATTACATAGCATTGGATTCTAGAAAAGGTCACATTTATGCAATTTTAGAAGATGGAGGAGTAAAGCGATATAATATAAATTCATTCTTATAGCATTCTCAATTCAAAGTCATAAAGTTATTAGCCAAAGTTTTTTCGCAAAACCTTTTTCTATTTCACAGAAAAGCTTTATCTTTGCGCACTGAAAATGACCATTACACTATTTTTTACCAAAATAGTAACCAAATATAATAATTTTAAAAATAGATACTGAAATGAAAAAAGGTCTTCATCCAGAATCATACCGTCCGGTAGTATTCAAAGATATGTCAAACGGTGATATGTTTTTGTCTAAATCAACTGTAGCATCTAAGGAAACCATCGAATTCGAAGGTGAAACTTATCCGTTGCTGAAGATTGAAATTTCAAACACTTCTCACCCTTTCTACACTGGTAAATCTACACTGGTGGATACAGCTGGTCGTGTTGATAAGTTCATGAGCCGTTACGGTGACCGTAAAAAGAAATAATCTAATCTTTCTTTAAGATGAAAAATAGGGTGTGTTCCAATCGGGAGGCAGCCCCTTTTTGAGATATACATAGTAAGTATATCGTAAACAGCAGTAACATAGCGTATTAGTTTAATTTAATCATACAGGGTTAGAGCTAAAGAGGTCAATCTCAAGGCAAAAATAACCTTTTTTTGGCAAAAGACACTATTCGGATGTAGTGGTTCATGTAGTCCGGTTTCGGGCCTTGAATTGTCGAAAAAGAAATGTATAACAATTAAACTTGTACGCTATGTTTACAATTAACATCAAAGGGAAAGAAAACCCTAAAACACCTCAGTTGGTGAAGCTTGAAGCCGTATTCTTCAAAACCGGCTATGCGAGAGTCACTAAGGCTCTAAACATCACAGGTCCCATTAAAGATTGGGATAATCAGACTCAGCAATTCAAGACCAAAGGTGTTGAAGCTTCCGAGAAAAACAAAAATCTAATTGAATTCAAAACCAAGTATCTTAAAGTAGCGGAGGACTGGGAAGCAGAGGGAAAACAATGGGCTCCCGTGCAATGGTCGCACTGCTTCGATAACGTTGATAAAAAACGTCAAGCCACAAAAGTTATTTCTGTTTGTCAGATGTTTGATATACTCGACGATAAACTCCGTAATCGCGAACGAATCAAAAACGGTGCTGTTTTGACAAGCGCAAGTACAGCCCGGAGATATAGATGTTCGAGACGTGTAATGGAAGAATTTACTCTTCAAAAATATGGTCGTGCACTATCCTCTTTCTATTTCAACGACATCACTGAAGAGTTTGCGGATGATTTTAGTTTCTTTATTCAAAAGCGTGGTGCAGAACGAGGTAATGAAGGTAACCTGTATGGCAATTTGAAAGTTCTGAGAGGTCTTGTTTATTATGCAAAGAATTTAGGTGTCCCTGATGCTGACCTGACAATTTTTCAACGTGTCCAACAAAAGATGAAACCTAAAAAGTTTGAGCCAAAGACAATACCCTTGGATATTATAAGGAAGATTGAGGATTTTGATAAAAGTGTATTTTCACGCTTAGAACAATTTCACATTGACTTATTCCTATTTAGTTTCTACACAGGAGGTATGGCAAATGTTGATGTTTGCTATTTAACGTGGGACTGCATCGATAAAGATGGGCGATTGAGTTATGAGCGAACAAAATTTCCCAAAAGAGCTTCTATTATTTTTCACCCTAAAGCAAGAGCTATAGCGGAAAAATACAAAGTTAAATGCTTTGGGAACTATGTTCTGCCTATTTTTACTTTCAGACACACAACAGAGTCAAAGAAAAGAAGCCGAATGAATAAGATCCGAACAAAGGTAAATGCTACTTTGAGCAAATTATCAAAAGAGATTAAGTATAACGAAAAGATAACTTGGTATTCCGCCAGAGGTACATTTATTACAACTATGATTGCTGAGAATGTACATCCTGCTATTGTGGCAGAAATGGCGGGGAATAGTCCTCAAACAATATTTAAACACTACTTTAAAAATACCAGCCAAAAAGAAACAGACAATCAGGTAGTAACAATAATCTAAGAATTCTGATTATCTTTGTCTTCAAATATGTATAAACTAACATTATAAGAAAAATGAAAGAACTAATTGAAAAGCTCGAAGCCGCTTTTACGGCTTTCAAAAATGATGCGGTAGCTCAGGCAGAAAACGGAAATAAGGCAGCAGGAACTCGTGCTCGCAAGTCTTCTTTGGAGATTGAAAAGACTATGAAAGAGTTTCGCAAAGTATCATTGGAAGAGTCTAAGAAATAAGGCTCGGAATATATCCAAGAACAAGAAAGGACATCAATCGATGTCCTTTTGTTATTTTATTAGCTTCCGTGCAATCCAGAGAAAGGCGACAAATAATAAAAACGAAAATAGTCCGATTGTGATGGCTGAAAGCCATATCGGAAAACCCAATCCAAACCCCAAAGCAAAAGTCATCCCTTGCAGAAAGCTCCACGGATTGATGGAACTAAACAGGAATGTGTCACTCTGAGGAGCGTTCAGATATGCCAATACACAAAACACCAATATCAGACAGAGCAGGGATATTAGTGTCGCTTTCAGATTATATTTCGTGATATTATTCAATTACTCTCCTTTCACTGCTTTCTGAAACTCCTTAGCAGGTTTGAATGCCGGAATGTTGTGAGCCGGAATGGTAATCGTTGTATTCTTGGAGATGTTGCGCGCCACTTTTTCGGCACGTCGTTTAATCAGGAACGTTCCGAAGCCTCTCAGGTAAACGTTCTCACCCGAAGCCATAGAGCCTTTTACGCTCTCCATAAAGCCTTCGATTACTGAGGCAACCGTAGTCTTGTCTACTCCGGTCGATTTAGCTATTTCGCTAATGATGTCTGCTTTAGTCATAGTTTATGCTTTTAATATGGTGCAAATATAGCACAACTAACTGAATAACAAAAAGCCGAGCTATGCCTGAGCCGTAGTTTTGTTGAAATCCACGAAGCATTCATCGGAATAAATAGACGCTCTGTATGTAATATCGTTTGCCAGTGTAAACACTAAATATTCACCGGATATTTCTATTCCCTTGATGTTTGTAAATGGCACTGGGATAAACTGTTGATTGCCGCAAAACAACAATCCTTCACGTCCATAACGGAAGCTTGTAACAAATGGAAATCTCTGTAAATACCGTTTTGCAAAATGAGATATGGTGAAATAATTTTTCAATTCGTCATAAATATTGAGAACTTCCACTCCAGAAAGCCGTGCTTTCCTTACGGTTGAAGCAGTGCCGCTACGAGGTCTGCCGCTATCGTATGCGATAATCTCACTGCTACCAGCTATCATCCAGTCATTGCGTTTGTGATAGGCATCTTTGTCGTAATCACCATCTGTGATAAACTCTTTATGGTCGGCAGCCTCAAAAATAGCTTTGTAACGGTGCTTATCCTTCTCGTTATATAGAAGTTCCTGTCCTTGAAACGGAATAGCTATTATCAGGCGTATATCCGAGTGCTGCTCTCGAAGTTTCAGCACCTCTTCGGCACAAAGCATATCCCAGCCGATTGCCATTCCTGAGATAAAATTTGTCTTTCCTTCTCGATAGCAATCCTCAAGACAAAGAGAAAGTTCTGTTCGTATTACGTTTTCAAGGTTTGCATCAGGCTGATTGTCTGATGTTGTGAGTGTGCGATTTCCAGTGAAAGACACTGTCTTTTCTTTAATAATATCCATAAAATTATTGGGGTGCTTGGTTAAATTTAGCTGTCGTTAAACCGCACACCATAAAAAGAAGCACGGAAACCGACAAGACCTCCCAAGGTGCGACCAAGCAACCTACAAGACACAAGCCAGCCCCGTGCTATATTAGCTCGTGCCGCTTAATGTCTTGTTGCTATTTTATTTCTCTCAATTCTTGGTCGCTTCTGGGAGGTTTAAACAGCAAACGATATGTTTTAATGAATATTCTACATAGGTATTTTCTCTTCTATTGAAGTACAAAGTTAATCAAATTTTCTGATTTATCGTCGAGTTATCAGATAATTACGTCAGCCACGGATTTTTGTAGGGGTCGTAATCGGTCTGAAAAGTCGATAGTTGCCAATCCGTCACTGGTTTGTTATCCTCCGCCAGTTTTCGGGGTATCTGAGGATTGAGTCGCAACTTCGAAGCATCATTCAGCCACTTCATCGACTCCTCATGGTCTTTCAACCGTACCGTACTTACATTGTTTGGAGCGATCAACTTCGTGAGTTCATAGATTGCCAGTCGCACCATATGTTTTTTGAGGTTGTAATTGCGAGGGTCGTTCAAGGCTATGTTGTGCCCAACGATAGGCACATCGGCATTTACGTCCATTCCCGGATAGAATACTTTGTCCCCATAGACCACATACTCGTGACTCTCCAGCTCATAATTGTTGTAAGCCGGGTCATAGTCGGCAATAGCACCCCAACAAGGAGAGTCAAACGGGTTGATATTATTATCAAATTCGTCCAGTGTGGTCAATGTATAGAATGCTCCGTTGAACGATACGACCTCCCAAAGGTTATACTCAATCGGTAACCATTCGGCGGTCTCTTTCTCCATCCAAGCTACCACCATCGGAATGCGGATATCGCCGAATTTATAACCATTGTCGGCTTTACAGATATATGCCACATCGTTGTACATCGCAATATCGCCCTCATAATATGTACCGAACTGGGAATATTGTGTGATAGGCTTTTCTTCGGGATTCAACGATACATATTCTTCCCAATACATCAATGTTGAAGGTACTTTGTAGCCACTTATCGAACGAATAACCTCATATATTCGCCCTTCCAGATAGATGAACGCACCCACAGGGAAGGTAATCCGCCGATCGTGCTCGGCAATATATTTCCCCTTACTGAGCTCTTTTTCTATCTCGTAATTCTCGCTGAGATTTTCGATGATGCTCATCTCAGCTGATTCCTCTGCCTGAGCAAACCGATCGGAATTGCCTCGTGTCATTTGCGCAAGGGCATCGACGGTAATCACGCCCAAGTAATCATTATCATTTAGAAATCGTCTGTACATATTCGTCTTTTAATAGTTAAATCCATCATATACTGCGGGAGTGGTCGCAATGATACTTCCGTTGCTATCTCCACTCTTGAACTTATACCAGCTATCCCTGAGATAGTAACAAAGCAGATAGTCTAAACAATCCGACAAGTGACCGTACTTCTCATACTTTACACCAGTCTTTGGGTCTGTTACTTTCTGCTTACACTTGGTGCCGTCTTCGTTTTTTAGTTGGTAAATCAAGTCTTCGGTCAGCTTTCGGCATTTCAGGTCTATCTCAATCGTCCAGCCGTTGTAGCCCGTGAATAGTTCATTTACAAATTCACATCTCGTTACTTGTGGTGGTTGCTTTCTCAGCAGCTTCAACTTTGGTCTGAGAACACCTTTACCGAACGTATCAAGAATCACCGTATAGTTATTGATGCCATCTTCGGTAGTTGTCGAGCGTTGCAGTCCTGATGGATCGCCCGTCACATCCACACCCCCGATATGTTTCTCTCGATAGAGTTTCTGTTGAACTCTGCGAGACAACGCCGGAGTATTATTCTCCTTGTCCTGCGGCTTTCCAAGTATCTCTTCCAGTACATAGACCTTCTTGTTTTCGTAGTCTATCTGAGCCGACAGAACCGACATCTGGGGAGCCACGTTAAAGTCCCATACCGTGATGAGCGGTTTGGTCGGGTCATACGCACGCTCTTTCAGTCCTGAGATAAGATGCTTCGCTCCATCAAAGCGATTGTAGATTGCCATATCGTTGGCCTCCACAAAATCCCAGTTACCATATAGCAGACGTTCCTTGGTAGCTTGGTCTGAAATCTTATTCAGAGCCGCCTCGTATGTCTGACGAAACCCGATATCGGGATTATCAAACACACTGAAAGGAATGTAATATTCTCCTTCTCGTGTTTCCACCTTATCGCCATTGTCGTCCTGCACAAAGCGACTACGTACCCAGTTGGTAGTTGGGTTTGTAGTGAGTAGCATTTTAGAGACCATAAACGTCTCGTGAGTACGCCAACGCAAACGGGAGAACAACACTTCTATGGCTTTCTGACCAATCTCCGACACCTCATCGACTGCGCAGATCGTCGCTTCCATCGAACCGAACCGTTCAAAATTCGGGTCAGATGGCAAGTCGGCCATCTCTAACATCAAGATGATAGAATCGTTCCAAAAGGTCAGTGTTCCGGCAAGGTTATTCACCCTGTAATGAACATCTTCTATCAGCCCCCAACGCTTGATGACAGCACGTATCGTATTCCACGTGGACTCTTTCAAAGACTTCAATGTCTTACGAGCCACAATTGCTCGAATCTCCGGAAATCGGATACAACTACTCACCAGCCAAACGCTTGAAACAAAACTTTTTCCACCCTAACAAATTCATTATCAATCGCTACTTGATAATCGCTTCCGCAGCCTTATGTTTCCATAAGGAGTAGACTATATCTTCATCCTTATTTCTAAGGAGTCTCCCGTTTCCGACCGCTTGGCCGTACTCCCCGCAGGGATAGTCGTTGAGCCTTCCGTTTATCCGGCTTGGTTGCTGATTGTCTTCGCCATAACACGGTCAGAGTTCCCAGCAGTTAAAGAGATTTATTGTCAGTGCATTACTGCACAGGCCGGCAGTGGTGTCGTTTACCGGCTGCTCCGCCACCCAAAATCAGTTGCGGAATATTAGAGTTGCCACACTGGTAACAGAATGGTTTGTACTGAGGATTTTTGTTGGCATCGTAGCCTATCAACTGCTGTTGGATGACGCCCCCGCACTTTGGGCACTCCGGTTGCAGCAGCTTCCAGAGCTCGTATTGCTTGGGTGAGGGGGTGAAATCGATGTGCAGGTTTTCGGGAGCCCTTAGTTTACGAAGTTTTCCCATAGTGTTGCTTCATTTGGTTTGAGCAAGAGTGGTTGATATACACAGGGACATCATTTGGCGAATAAGTAAACATATACCCTTTGTGCGAATTGTAATGCTTGCGTTTCTCCAAACATCGTTGTACTGTTCTTCTGTCGAAGTTCAATGTAGAGCACATTGTTCTAATACTTTGCCACGAGTCAATAAGGTTGCCATTTTTATCGAATCGAAAAATATCCTTTCTATTACTCTGATTAATCTTCATGTTGTACATGTAGTTCTCAGTATAACAGCCACTCAACCCTCGATTCCACGGAGTAGCTTTGTCACTCTCATAGGAGCCACCTCGTTGTACATTATAAAGTGTTCCACCATCGCATTGGCGACCATAGATGGCAATGATGTTCTTTTCAACCTGAATGCCAACCTCTTTACTCACTTGCTTAGCAAGACACACAACTATTGGACTTTGATTAATCGCAATCAAACGCAACAGCCACTCTTCTTTAGTGTTTAGATTTCGCTCTTGCCTTAGCTTAGTTTTGGCATCTTTGATGTGCATACGCATCCTATGTAAAGGGGATTTAGAAGTTAACCCCACATACCTTACTGTAAGGTCGTTGGGGTCTTTAAGGATATACACATTCATAGCTACTCAATCTCTATGGTGATATTCTTCTCTTTACCAAGTATCGCATTGAGGCGGTCAGAAGTTACACGAGATTCTGTAACTTTCCCCTTAATGGTATTTCGTCCCACGAGAATGCATCCTGCCGAATCAGCATCCGTATTGCCGCTATGAATAAGTACGCCCAAGAAGTGAGGCACATCGTGCAGATACGGCAACACCCGTTTGAATCGAGGGCTGTGAGCCATCGTGATTTTATATGTACCGCAAGGAATAGCTGTCCGTGCATAAACCTTTTCCTTACAGCGGCAACCAATACCCTGTGGTGTATCGGGGCAAGGTAAAGGTAGTATGCGTACAGTGTCTTCCAGTGTATTGCAGAACCACACACCATCAATATAGAGATCACCTATCGTATAGGTCTCTCCTTTGAATTTTCGTTTCAGTAATAGTTTCATCTTCGAATGTTTTTGAATTACACTCGAAGAATAGGGTTATACTATTGTTGAAGTTTGAATTACGCATAAAAACAAAAAGCAGAGGCACTTGTGATGTCTCTGCTTAAATAGTAGTATGTAGGCTATGTTTATTTGTCGGCTTGCTTTCGTAATGCCTCTATGGCTTCGTCCGTTGGTTTGAACATTCGAGTCTGAGTGAAAACGATAGAAACTTTTTCCGGGATTTGAATACGTTGACGAGTCTTGGGGTGAAGCGTCTCTTTGGGTTTATGGTACTTGAGTGTAAACTTTCCGAAGTTATTAATATGTACTTCTTCACCACGTTCCAAAGCCTTAATGATAGTCTCCAACAAAGGATCTACAAGAAGGTTTATTTCCCATTTTTTGAGAATGGTGTGTTTTGCTACTTCTGCGATAATAGATCTTTTATCCATGTTCATCCTTTATTATAGCTAAATTCCAAAATTCGGCCAAAGCAATCTTGTTTCAAAACCTTTATCAAACCGCATTGTTCAAATTCAAACATCAAGTAGTGAAATCTTAATGGATCGCCTCCATAACAAGTTCTAACCTCTTCATAATTCAAAATATTACACTTGTTATTACATAGATATTCGATTAATATTTTAGCATCTATGAGTTTATAACCAAAAGCATGAAACATCAATTCGTAGGTATTAAAGAGTTCTAATCTATTCATTTTACGTATGGATTGATGAAACCATTTTTAAATCGACATTAAATTCTGAAACTGTTTTTTCGACAATTTAATTTCACGTATATGGTCTTTAAATATGTCCAAATCATGCATGTCACTACCTATTAAATCGTACATGTTTTTTTCTAATAAATACAGAGCACGATGTTTCACTTGACTCCCATATATACCCGACAATGATAATAAGTTTAATTGAAATAGATAGTCACAATTTTTTAGTTCTTGGTAATTATCTCTGTTCATAAAAAGATATCTTTCCGGATGAGCTATGATTGGCGTATATCCTTCATTTGCAATCAGGAACAACGTTTCATCAAAGCCGGTAGATTTATTAAAGTAAGAGCTCTCTACAAGTACCCTGTTATTTTCCATGCACCTTAATCCTTGCTTTATTTGCACTACGAACCCCGAATCGAGTAGGTATTCGGCGGCCAACTGGAGTTCAATAGTGCCTTTATATCTATTTTTTAAAGTACTAAGATTAGTCTCTATTATATTCCAATCATTATATGTTAGGTTTACATGAGGGGTAAGATAAACTTTTTTTACCCCTAATGATTCATAATAACTAAGAGTTTTCAGGCTTTCAGACAATTCCTTTAGTCCATCATCAACTCCAAAAAGAATATGGCAATGATAATCAGTGAAGCCATCGAAAAAAGCAGAGTCAGTCAATCTTTTTTTTCTCTCAAAAAACATCTTATTATCATTAAATTCCAAGTACTAATCTTATGTAATGTCGCAAATTTTTTGTAACTTTATTGCCGTAGCCGTAGCCGTAGCCGTAGCCGTAGCCGTAGCCGTAGCCGTAGCCAACCTTATTAATATCTATTGCATTAAGCAATACGCTAAGATTCTTTAAATTCCCTGATTTGTATAATTCAGCTAATGCAGATAATTGTCGTTTGTCGAATCTTCCTGAGCGTACAACAAGAATTGATAAGTCCGCATATTTAGCAATTATGCTCGTATCGGTAACCAATCCATATTGTGCAGAATCTATAATGATGTAATCATACCTTTTTCTTAATTCTGTTATCAATACTTCAAGCTTTCCCGTTTTAAGTAATTCAGCCGGATTAGGTGGTAAGGCTCCCGATGAAATTACATCCAAACTG
>NZ_JAQVBV010000078.1 GCF_028690125.1 Bacteroides sp.
TCGTGTATGTGAAATATAACCACATCAGACCCCACTCTTATAATGGAGGGCTTACGCCTTATGCTGCACGCTGTGCCGCATAAGCAAATTTTATACTGTGGTGTTACAATTTTGCTTGACTAGGACAAATAAATCTTCCTTAGAATAACAGATAGCCATATCTATCTCACTTTTATTATAAAGGTCAAATAGTTTCTTTATTCTATGGCTCCCTCTTTGGAATCCTTTTTCATTTGTAACCCAGCCAAACAAATCTAGAAATTTTAATTGCCTCATTGCTGATTGTAGAGAATACAAGTTGATATACTTTGATTTATTGGGGATAAATACTGCTCCTTTCATTTTTCTATCATATATTCCAAGGGTATTTTCAAAACTAGATAGCGATGGAATAATAATCAAATTTTTATTGTCCATAGTGAGCCTCCTTATAAAATAATATCAGTTTTATGGTATATAAAAAGGCTAAGTTGCAGATCATTAATTGATCTACATCTTAGCCTTTTTATTATGAAATTCTTTTGAAATAGCTAGAACTTGCTACTCACTAATTAATTTTGACTCAACTAATAAATTTCTTACAGCCTGTGCTGCTTCTGCATAGGTTAAACTTGCCTTTGGTGAAATTTTAGTTGCTGTTGTGCCATTAAAGACGTGTGCTGATAATACTTCCTTAACATTAGATGTTGCCCAGTCACTTACTTGGCTGTAATCGGTGTAGTTTTGATAACGATTCTCATCACTTCCTACAAGCTTCGTAATTTCCATGGCTCTTTGATACATAGCCATTGCTTCTTCTCTTGTAATCTGGTTATCTCCTCTAAATGTGCCGTCAGAATATCCTGAAACAATTCCATACTCATTTGCTATCAGAATTGCTAGAGTTCTTTCACCCTTAGCACTAACATCTTTAAAATGATTCTCATGTGCTGAACCCTCTCTATATAGTCCCAATGCTCTAACAATATACTCTGCAAAATCTGCTCTTGTTATTGCGCTATCTGGCTCAAAATCATCAGCATTAAAGATTACCAATCTGGAAGCCATGTCATTTACTGCATCCTTTGACCAGTGATTTTCAACGGACTTTACAGTTACTGGATTCCAAATAACAGAGTAATCCGAGTTGGTAAGTGAATTTAGTTTTGCATACCATTTACCATCTTTTTGATATACTTCTGTAGGCACGTGACTATAGGTACCATCTGAATTAAATACAATACCTGTTGTAATTTTACTAGAATCAACGCCAGATGGAATCTCCATAACTCTTTCTACATAGTTACTAAACTTGTTGATTGAGTGCTCCTTAGTTGTTCCGTCAATGTTTGTAGTCTTTGCTGTAATTTCAAATTGCACAGGTGGAAATACCAGTTCTGCACCATTTGTCTTTGCAACCTCGTTGTACTTTTCAACCACCTTTTCATCAAGCTTAGTGATTTTCACTTCCACTTTAATGTCAGCAAGAGCTTTTTCCTGTATTCCAAGATTCTCTGCAACTTTGCTTATTGTGAATTCAGCCGCAGGAATTACATATTCTACGTTATCACGTTTTACGGATACATCAAAGGTATTCTCTTCCAATTTCTTAACAATATCGCCGGTTAATTCAACTTTAGCCACTTCAGATTTTGTGTCAGCCACTGGAACTTGAATAACATTGCCTGTTCCGGTTGTATTATTTTTAATAGCTTCGTCAATTTTACTTTCAATGGCTTTATTATCAACAGCTACAATTACCGTTGATTTTCCATCTTCCGTTTTCTGCGTTTCTTTCCCCGCATTTTGCTCTTTACCGTTTACAACCACAACTGTATTCTGGCTTGTGCCCTGGCTCGGTTGGGTTGTTGTAGTAGAACTGCTTCCACCACTGCTGCCACTAGAGGCTGCTCTTGTTACTGTTATCGTATAGGTGTTTGACGTTGTGCCATCTTGTGCAGTTACTACTACTGTTATGATATTATTTCCAACACTGAGGTTAATTCCTCCTGTGGCACCGCCACTGGTTACTGCTAAACCATTAACTTCAACCGTTGCATTGCCATCAGCTACTGTTGACGTAACGGTTATGCTGCTGTCTGCATTACCTACACTTGCTGTATAGCTTGTTGTACCACTTGCAAAAGCGGGTGAGAGGGTTCCGCTACTTAAACTAAGAGCCAACAAGTTGCTATTGCTAGATGCTCCTACACTCACCGTTGCCGTATAATCCTGAGTACTGCTGTCTGTAAATGTTACAGTATAGGTTAATGGGGTTGTGAAGTTTTGTGCTACCCCTGTATTTGGATATACGCTTGTTCCCGTGTGTACTATGGTTGGCACTAAAGCCGTCACGTCTGTTCCATAAGGTACTGTCAATGCAATGGTTTTTGCTCCCTCATTTACTGTTCCCGTTACAGCAGGTGTTAATCCATTAAAGTTGAAGGCGGTGATTGCCTTCGTTGTATTTGCCGCTACTGTAACCGTTACCGTATACTGTTGTTCACTACTGTCTGCCGCTGTTACTGTATAGGTTACTGCATTTGTAAAGTTTTGATCTGCCCCTGTATTTGGAGACACGCTTGTTCCCGTGTGTACTATGGTTGGCACTAAAGCTGTAACATCTGTGCCATAAGGTACTGTCAACGCAATGGTTTTCGATGCCTCGTTTACTGTTCCTGTTACAGCAGGTGTTAATCCGTCAAAGTCAAAGGCAGTAATTGCCTTTGCTATGTTTGCAGCTTTCGTCACCGTTACTGTATACTGTTGTTCACTATTGTCTGCTGCTTTCACTATATAGGTTACTGGGGTTGTGAAGTCTTGCGCTACCCCTGTGTTTGGAGATACGCTTGCACCTGTATGTGTTATGCTTGGTACTAAAGCTGTAACATCTGTTCCATAAGGCACTGTCAATGCGATAGTTTTTGCTCCCTCATCCACTGTTCCTGTTACAGCAGGTGTTAATCCGTTAAAGTCAAAGGCAGTAATTGCCTTTGCTATGTTTGCAGCTTTCGTCACCGTTACTGTATACTGTTGTTCACTATTGTCTGCTGCTTTCACTGTATAGGTTACTGGATTTGTGAAGTCTTGCGCTACCCCTGTGTTTGGAGATACGCTTGCACCTGTATGTGTTATACTTGGTACTAAAGCCGTCACGTCTGTACCATAAGGCACTGTCAACGCGATAGTTTTTGCTCCCTCATCCACTGCTCCTGTTACATTTGGTGTTAATCCGTTAAAGTCAAAGGCAGTAATTGCCTTTGCTGTGGAGGGGGCCGCTGTTACCGTTACGTTAATTCTGTAGTAGTTAATTGTTGTTCCATCCTCTGCCGTTACTCTGACAATGAAGAAATCTCCATCGGCTATGGTTGCGTTTGTGTATGCCGTCGCTCCATCGAATCCACTAAAATCTGTAGTGCCGCTGGCATACTTCACCGCTTTCACCGTCGCATTAGTATCGTTCTTGTCAAACAGCGTTACAAAGGTTGTCGCATTGGAGGTATCTGCCGCCTTTTCCGCTGTAATCGTTACTGCTCCCGGTGTTGCAGAGCCAAGTGTAGCATTTGGCGTACCAAGGCTTGTCACCGTCACACCTTTCACCGTAGAGGATGCTTTCAATGTTGCATCAGTACTGAATGGCGCACCTATTAAAATTGTATAGCTATGGCTATCTGTGACTGGCGGGGTGGCACTATCTGTTGCAGTCACAGTAAAAGTAAAATTGCCATATGCTGTTGGTGTGCCACTTAGAGCCCCATGGCTTGCTAGTGTTAAACCATCCGGAAGCGCCCCCGATGTCACCGCATAGGTTTTACTTCCCGTTCCTCCTGTTGCCATAAAGGTATGCCCTGCATAAGCTGTTCCCTCGGTGCCATCTAAAGGATTGGTCGTATCAATTACAAGAGCTGCTGGGTCAATGGTCATACTGTAGCTATGACTATCCGTTACCGGTGTTGATGCGCTGTCCGTTGCGGTCACGGTAAAGGTAAAATCGCCATATGCTGTTGGTGTGCCGCTTAGAGCCCCATCGCTTGCTAGAGTCAACCCCCCAGGCAATGTGCCTGATGTCACTGTATAGGTTTTACTGTACGTTCCGCCTGTTGACGTAAAAGTATGACCTGCATAGGCTGTACCCACAGTGCCACCCACTGGATCGGACGTGTCTATAACCAGAGCATCGGGATTACCCGTTCCCTGTACTGTAAAAGTATACGATCCAACTTCTGTGTTGTTGCCTATAGTAATTGTTGCAGTTCTTGTTCCTAGGTCACTTGGATCAAACTGGATGTCAAACGTTGTTGATTGTCCATCAGCAAGTGTTGTCTCTGCCGGTTCAGCTGAAACTGAAAAATCAGAAGTATCCGTTCCACTTATATCGATCGTTGGATCTATTATAAGATCGAGACCTGTTGTATCAGAATTTTGAATTGTAAATGTTTTTGTTATTGTTCCACTTGATGCTAAAACGGAACCAAAATCTGTGTCATCTGTATCACTTGGAGTTGTATCTCCAGCACTGATGACCTTTCCATTACCACTTACATCCATTGTTACGCCAATTTGATTCAAAGATAATCGAATGTCATCAAACTCAATATAATCACTACCTGCTTTTTGATCTGCTATAGTTGCAACTACAGTTATCTTCAGCGTTCGTGCTTCTGGTAAAACTGCTATACCATTCAAATACTTCTGTTGCCAATCTGGAAACCAATTAGGATCCGACAATTGTTCATCTGTGGCGTTTGGTAAATCGCAATTCATTTCTTGTTCTCCGCCAGTTACAAGTTCACCTGATTCATTCAATTGTTCTACTGTAATTTTAGCTTCAGACTGATCCATTACACGCCGTATATACCCTTGAGCATCATAAGTTACAGCACCCTGATCGACCACTTGTGTGAGATCAGAAATATCAATGCTCTTATGCAAAGTGGCACCTCCTGGATTCATAGGATAATAGTCAAATCCTTTCAAACTCCCGTCTGGACTATTTGTGTATAGTGCATCAGCATAGCTGTCATTAACGAATGAATCGGGGTAATCGCCCTCTAATGTCCATCCTATAAAACTTCCACTTTCTCCATCCCCATTAACAATTAGATTTCCACCATATGATGTAGCGTAAGCAGGGAACGGAATTCCTATCATTGATATTGCGATAACCAAAGCTATGATTCCTTTTGTTTGTTTCTTTTTTATAGATTTCACGTTTACCTCCATAAATTTGAATAAAATTCACTATACAAACTTACATCACCTTGATAAGTGTAAAATATTTGATGATACCTAATCATCTTGATGTCAAAATACTTTCTTTCACACAGACACTTATATAAGTTTTGCACTATTTCGGCTAATCTTTTAGATATTTAAATAGGTCTTATGCTCGTATTCCAGTAGAGACAAGTTTCTACTGGAAACTTGTCTCTATATTTTATTTAGTTATCCTTTTGTAACGGAGAGATGATAAGTTTTAGTTTGTGTAAAACCTGTTTTAGAAACAATAATCACAATGTCACTCACACCACTTTGCAAAGTAATTGCAGGCGCTTCTTGCCCACTTGAGACAATCTGTCCACCAACAGAAATGCTAACAGCACTATCTTCTGCAAATGGCGTTATCTTGATGGTTGCAGCTTTTGCACCGATATTATCTGCATAGCTCGTTACACCTTGCTCCATTGTAATCGTATGTGTTTCAGAATAACCTTTTCCAGAATATACAAGACCTAAGCTTGACAGATTGAGGTTTAGCACTCGATTAACATTCACAGTATAAGTTGTTTCAACACCTCCAATTCTTGAGGTCACTACGATTTCAATTGCATTACTGCCAATACCAAGATTAATGGCTTGAGATGCTGTTCCACTTTCAACATCCAGTCCACTTACCTTAATCGTTCCACCATCAATAGAGGTCGGTGTCACTATTATGCTACTTACTGCGTCAGTGACACTTACATTATAGCTAAGTATATCGGTGTCAAAACTTGGATCAAGTTCACCAGAACTGATTGTCAGGCTTTCTAGTTTCGAACTTGACACAGGTGCAGGTGCATCATAAACTGCCAGCTCTACAACACTTGCAATTTTAGGATTTATACTCAATCCTCCTATTATATTTAACCTGACAAATCTACACTGAGTTACTGTAATGGTACGATCCGTCATAGAAGAAGTATTGCCTGTTACACTATCGAGTTCTGTCCATTGTGCACCATCCAAACTTCCGTAAAATTTAAAATTTGTATTGTTATAGCGTTGATCCCATCCAACTGATCCCATTTGATAACACACCCAGCGACCAATCCAATAAACCTCCCCCAAATCTACCATCATACTTGTGGGGACATTACTAAGCCATCTGCTCAGAGCCGTCACATTTCCATCAACTGCTCTTGAGGATGAAAAGGGTTTAATATAACTACTTGAAGTAGTCACTTTATTTAAAGCTACATTTGTCATATCTTTTCTCCTTTCGATCTCGAAGGGAAGACTCCCCTAATTATAGTTTGGCAATCCATTTATTTGCCTTCTATGGTCTGCTGGGATAAATGCCTTCCGTCATAATGCAGTATCTCATACCAGGCAAAGGCTCAGTTCCAGATAAGTTTGGTAATAAAAAAGTAACGCCTGGGGATCCTCCATATTGATTTCCGATCAAAGAATAAAGTGCTTGAAATTGAGCAACTTGCAACGTTTGACCCGCGCATTGAATACTGCCATACGGTGCAAACGAAAATGGCAAAAGTAAAATCTCACCTATAAAATATTCCATAGATTGACCTCCATATAATAACAATTGGTTAAATAATTACTGGATGAAATTGATTTTCTGCTTTTAAAATTTAAATCAGCCATTTCAATCGCAACATTTCTATTGTCTGGTTGGGTATATGCCATTTGTTACAATGCAATACCTCATACCATGGAACGGTACTGCGCCATTGAGATTGAAAAGCATAAGCGTCGTCGCACCATTTCCTCCATATGTAGTTCCGATTAGAGAAAATAATGTTAGATAGTCATTTTTATTTCGTAACAAGGCCGCGTATATTCAGGCGCAAAGCCAAAAGGCAATAATAACATGTCCACAAAAAACAGCCCATATGTCTACCTCTGCACCCTTCTTTAATCTCTAAATTGATCCTCATTTGCCATCTGCTTCATCAACACTTAGATTTCCAGTATCAGCATAAGCCATTCAAAGAAAACAAGAAATCTGTCATGGTCTAGGAGGATAAAGGCCTTGAGTTACAATACAATATCTCATACCAAGTAATGGTTCTGCCCCACCGAGATTAGGGAGCTTAAAGTTATTTACTCCATCACCCCCATATGTAATGCCAAGCAACGAGTACAATGCCGCGTTTTGACTAATCTGTAAAACCTGACCTGCGCAATCTGCAGTATACGCTGGTGCATAGCCAAAGGGTAGTAGTAAAATCTCACCTAAATAATAATCCATAAACTGACCTCCTTGTATTTTGTTTGAATTTAGTAATCATATAATTAAACCAATGTTTTAATTATGATTTATCACATTGGTTCTCATCATTATAAAATACAATACTGTATTCAAAACCCGGATTTTGGCTGATATTATAGTTGAATTGAAACTGCTTCGGCAACTTGTCTTCTGGTTTTAAACTCAAAATCCGTTGCGGCAAGGTCAATGAACACTCATTATTATCAATATGAATATCTCCTAAAACATCAATTGACGTCTTTAGTACCAAATTCCGATAAGACCTATCATATTGTTCTTTATCTATAATATGGATTGAATTAAAGCTTTCCGCCTTTAAACAAGAGATCTTATTTAAGCAAATTACCTCACCGATAAAGATAGATGCGCTTTCGCCATGAGGTAAAGTTCCCAGCATTTGATGGTGATCTCTTCTCGGATCAACCCCATGGAGCTCTACGTGTATATTCTCAGGAATCCAAATACCACCTTCAACCATTTGAGGCACCAAGTTCCTCATAATAGAAACCTGCGGTTCTCGTCTCAATGCGTTGAGCATTGTTTCAGAAATCATCATATGAACCGGAGCAAGATGCTGAATATTGATTGTCGTAGCATCACAGATTTGAATTTCATTGATATACGCTCTTATATCCAGTTTATTAATAACTTGTTGGAGTACATTTGCACTTTCAGAATTGATCTCTATTCCAGTTATGGATATCTCCCTTGGTTCAAACAATGCTGTTAAGGGCAACAACAAAGAACCAAATGGTCCCGTCCCCGCATATAATATGTGTATCCTCGTATCTGGAAATTTCTGTTTTGCTTCTAAAATTCCCAAATAGACACCATGAATAAACTTTTTTGTTCTCATAAATTCATGGATACATTTTCCTGCCCAGTACGTCCCTATAGCTCTTCCGTGATCCGTTTCCATATCTTTTATGTATACTTCTTCAAAGTTATTCACACCTGAAATTGCTTCGAAGAACTCATATAATCTGTCAGTTGAATCCTTTATGCTTTTATAATTGTCATTAGGGTCTATCAACGGTTCCAAAAGATTTTGCAATAGCATTTTGTATTCAGTTTTCATCCCAATATCCTTATTGTAATTTTTTTATAATTATACCATATTATACCTTTTTTATTATTTTTATGCAACTAAAACCTTTTGCGCGTTTTCCTTTTAAACAGAGGTCTTAATATTATCTATTTAATCGTATAATCCTGTCATAGTATATTATTGGGAGTTCGAGGAATAGCTGTTTCCTTCGAATACCCGCGTTCAGCTCTTTCTTCCATTTAACACAAGACTCCTTTAATTCAAGAAAATCCTTGCGGAATTTGCATGTATTTTTAAGAAGGGACTATGTATGGCTAGCTTACACAGTCTAGGAGTTGATTCGTTTAAGCAACCACACCATATTTTCACCAAGGACCTGTTTTATCTACTGGATTTTTGCCCATTGTAGTCTTAAGTCTTAATATCCTTTTTTAATTTCTTCTTATTTTTATATCTGGCAGCCGCAGACACGCCGGAAGCACCCCCACTACGACTACATCCTCTTTCTGAATTTTCTCCAGCAACGCGGTGATGTTGGTAGGACATGCTGTGGTTCGTATGCTATAAAAACATCAGGTCTTAGAGTATCATAAAGTAATTTGCAAGTTATTTTTCGACATTTTACTCCGAAAACCGTAAATTTCGGTGGTAAAGTCGCAATAGCTTAAAATCATGGTCTGTACCGAAAAAGCCCTGCTTCATGCCTCTCTCAAAGCTACTCGCGTTACCTAATGGAAACCTCGTTAATAATAACTTGAATTCTATTTTGTTATATTCGCCCAATATTACAGAATTTCAGCGCCAAATTCATCGCTAGGTCTAAGCCAGTTACTTTTTCTCTGCATATTTTACGGCATATGCTGTACCGCCTTTACTGCCATCGTAGTAGCATATCATTTTACTGCTATGGTCCACCATGTATTGGTTTCTCTGGTGAAAACAGCCTTGATGATATTTGGCATTTAAGGTAATGACCTCATCACACTGAGCAAGGGTGATGAAATAAATTTCTCGGTTCACCTCGTTCCAATTTTTTGGCTGTTCTTCGTAGGGAACTACGGCAATGAGCTTTATTACTTTTGGCTCTGAAATATGTACTACTCGTTTTCGTATGAGCACAATTTCTGCACACAGTAAATCGAATCCATAGCACGCTCCGAAGTAAAAGGTGTCTGTTCCATTTTTAATCGCTCTGTCGACTTCCTCCCCTATTTTTAATTTCAAATTTTCAAGGTTTTCTTTACTTTTTGGAAGTCTTTCACTTCTGTGACCGCTAAAACATAAAGCGTTTTCTTTTTTCTGCATAGTTTTATTCCTCCTTTATAATACTATATATAGTATCTATTTATATGTATATAGTCAATATGTAATACTACATATAGAATAGCTGTAAAGAGGTGACTAATATGAACAATAACTCAATTTTTGAAATAAAAGATTACGGAAAAATCAGTTT
>NZ_JAQVBV010000079.1 GCF_028690125.1 Bacteroides sp.
AGAGAATATAATAATTATAAGTATAAAGAAGATAAAAACGGGAATGTTTTTGAAGAGCCTGTTAAAGCATTTGATGATTTATGTTTTATCGCAGGGACCTTGATTACTACAAATAAGGGGAAAGTCCCAATTGAAAATATAAAAATTGGTGATATGGTTTTAACAAGAAATGGATTTAAAGAAGTTGAGGCAAGTGGGTTAACTTCTGATGACTCCGAAGTGATTAGTTTAATACTGGGAAATGGTAATTCGATAACGGCTACAAGGAATCATCCCGTATTTGTAATAGGAAAAGGTTTTATACATTTAGATGCTATACGATACGGTGATTACGTATTAACAGAAAACTTAGAATCTTGGATGTTGAAGAAATCGAATTTAACGGTATTAAATTTAGAAGATACCCAAGTTCAAAGAGACGAGAGCATAGATGTTATTATTCCCCGGGGGGAACGGATAGAATTAATGGAGTGCAGGCACTACACCAAGAGGTCTGGAAGTACTATAATGGAAAAATACCAGAAGGTTATCACGTTCATCATAAAGACAGTGATGCCCTTAATAACTCAATCGAAAACCTCGAATGTATTCCACGTAAGAAACACTTCAAAGACCATGCTCAGAAAAATAATGAAAATCCCGAACTTCTTGAATGGAAAAGAAAACATTGCGAAGAGATTAGAGAACTCACAAAAGAATGGCATGCGTCAGAAGAAGGAAGACAATGGCATTCAGAGCACGGGAAACAAGTTTATCTTCTCAGAGAACCAATTAAAAAAATATGTTCCGAGTGTGGGAAAGAATTCAATGATATCTCAAGACGCGAAACAACTAGATTCTGTTCTAACGCATGCAAGTCTGCTTGGAGAAGAAACGCGGGAATCGATAATGAAACTAGAAAATGTGAGTTTTGTGGATCGGCTTTCTCCGTTAACAAATATGCAAAAACTATTTACTGTTCAGAAAGTTGTGCAGCTAAAGGCAGATGGGAAAAGAGAAAAAGTATATAATCTCTCAGTAAAGGGCGCCAGTGAGTATTTTGCTAATAGCATCCTTGTACATAATTGTGACTCCATTCGTTATGGGATATATACTGCAAGTATAGAATTCGGATTAACCGGGAATACCAGGACTCAAGAATGCTACATGGATGATATCGGCTATGGATACGATTCTCCGCTATCAGATCCATACTCCGACTAAAAAACGGTCGCCTATTAATAATCCCAGTCGTAATAAAACAATGAATGGAAAGCACGATTATTTATCCGTATTTGAATAAAAATATTTATATATAATTACGTTATTGAATGTTTGCTCGTCGGGAAGATCTGATTTATCAGCCAAGATGTTATCCGTTTCTTCCTGTCGGGCAACGTATTTACTTACTTTGAGATTCTTAGTTCTGTAAGTCTGTTTTTATTTTTACATTCTTGAGAATGTATTGTTTCGCGTCGGCCTCCGTTTCAAATACCTGGCTTTCTATACATTCAATACAGACGGACTCAGCAAATTTACCCTTACATAACGGGCATGTACATACCGCATACAATATATTCTCACCTCGGTTTTATATGTATTAATACTGTGTATTAAAAACCCAGATAGTACTATTAAAATACATAAGATAAAGATTATTAAATGTGTGAATATAAAAAATATTATATAATATTAACTGCCCCCTTCGCTTCCTGAGCTACTGCGATTCCTGCTCGGGGACCTATTATGTATAGCAGATTCATTCAAATGTCACTCTTTTTCCATGTGATATTGCACTGCCCTTTTGAGTTCTTATAAAGTCGTTGAATTCCTCCAGGAACTCGGGGTGCGCTGTAATCCACGTAACCAGCAATTTTGTAGAAATCTCATTTGAGATCGCCGCGTTCTTAATAGCCTCTATTGCTTCTAGCGCGGAATTCTTCACAGTTTCTGATGCAGTAACCGGATTTCCACACCCTTCCATTTTGGCTTTTAATTCAGTGACTGCTATCGATATCGCGTCAGCGTTTGACGTGAATATATCATTTTTTACTTGAGTCGTCATCCATTCATATAAATATGGACTCATCGTCGTTGTCACGTTTACTTTTTTCTTTTTTATTGGTTTAGCTACAATGCCCGCTTCTGCCATAATGATGTTATAGCAACATTCGGGTATATATAATTCTTTTATGTGGTTATTACACTGGTAGTATAATATTATACTAGTACAGCAGCAATATTTATATACCAATAAGACTTATTACCATATAGAACATGGTAATTACACAGCCAAACGAGGAAACTCTAATGGAACTGCAATGCCCAAAACCTGGACATGCAAAAAAAGAAAACATAAACGCCACATTGAGCCCTCATCTCGCAAAAAGGATGGACCAATTGGTGTTAGCCGGGGAATTCAGCAGCGTTTCTGATTTAATTTCGATTGCGGTTACTGAGTTCTTAATGAAATTTCCTAATTACGAGGAAGCGAACGTATGAAAATTCAGATGGTAGCACAGACACCAGAACAGACCCGTGCATTTCTATGTGAAGACGCGGGGGTTCTGTTCATTGGCCCGATTGAACAAACTAGCGTAGTAAGACGCTGGCACGATGATGTATGGGAAGATGTTCACAGACGATCTGATCTTGGAGAAATCTGGAATGTGTACACGGCAGAACTTCGTGATGATTGCCAGGACCATATAAAAGACTTCTCCGGTTATCAGTTTCTCGAAGAGGACTATCTATACATACTCAGTCGGAGTTTCTGTGCGCTCTGTAATAAGTCACATGACCCCGCAAGCGAGACGGAGTATATAATTGCTTAACTTAACTTTGCCGTTCCTGCTGCGATCAAGATAAAAATTGTGTTAGGAAGTCAGATGCCTAGCACAATCCTCCATTGTGGCCTCTATCGAGTTAAAGTCCCGATGTTGCCTCCAACAAACCTCCAAAATCGCAGGTGTTCTCCCGGATGCCTGCTTGAAATGCCGTATTCGTGTGGACGATTCAATCACATCACTCATGCAACACCCCTTCAGAACATCCACCCAGAGAATAATTGCCCCTAGTATGCCTATCAAAGTCCAGAAAGTTGTGATTGATATCAGGTTCGAATCCTGAATACGGCGTACCCTGGTAACAGGGGTATGTAATTGAGAGAAATGTATCGTCGAATGAACTCCCCTAGGTATTAGGGGTTACTTGTTGTGAGTCATGTAACATACCTACGAACCAACCAAAATTCGCGTAAGAATTTTTGTCAAAATATGGAATTTAAACAGATCTGCAAGCCGGAGAAATCCGGCCCAAGTGCCCATGTAACAAAACGAACCCGGGTTTAATTCCCGGCGTGGGCTTAAAAATAAAAGAGGGATGGTATGGAAAGACCAGCTGAATTGAATGTCGATGCGCGTGTGAAAACGTTCCGGTACGATCTTTTACGAGATTTGCCTACCGGGATTGGGGATAGATTTGGGAGAAGTATTAATTTTTCCGAAGACGAAGCGGGAGATATTATAAAAATTATTTTTGATCGGATGTATCTTTCCAAATCGCCTGAAGAAAACGTTGTTTTTGATGTGTATGTTAGAGGAATTTTCCCCGACTGGCTTGTTGGGAGTTTGACATATGCGTTTACAATGTGTGATGATATCCGGGGATTCAAGTTTTTAAGGCCCTGCGGATCTAGTTTTAAAGTGTTTCCTAAATGATAGGAGAGTTTGAAAGATGAGTGATGAAATTAAGGAAAAAGAGACATTGGTACAGAGAAGTCCTGAGCAAATCTTACAGGAGCTCTCCAAGGAATATCCAGAAGGCAAGTTCCCATATTTTAGAATTAATTCTTCTAAATTATCTGGGAGCTTTTTTGCATCTGAACTATGGAAACTACGAGCGGACACTGGTGAAGATCCCAAAAAGTGGACGGCGTGTGATACTAAACGTGGGAAAATGTCTCCAGTTGGATCTCATGCGATGCCAGAGGATGTCTGGATATTAATGGACGAGTTCATAAAGCGATATGAACAGTTGACAATTGGAACTGATCCGATTGAAAATCTGAAAGCTTATGGGTTTGAGATTGGAGAAACTCCTAATATACCTGCTGAAGAGTCTGAACTCTCGGGGGAAGAAGTGCCCCGTGAAAAACAGGAAGATGCGTCAGATACCGAAGCTCTTATAAAAGCTTTTCAAGAAGCTGAAGTTAAGGCGAAAGAAGATAGGGAAGAAAATGAAAGAAAACTAGCAGAGCTTGAAAGGCTTGAACGCGCCGAGGCTGAATTCGAAGAGAGAAAAATGCAGGATATGGATAGGCGGGAAAAAGAAAAGAACGTATCTCAGCCTAAAGTTCCAGAGTATAAAACGCCTGAGCTGGCGCGGTCCGAAGGCTCCACTCCGAAGTCCTCAGCCCTGCTTGATCTCATTTATGAATATGTAGGGAATGATGTTCTGGAGGTCTTTGGGGATACTGGAAGCGGTAAGACCGCCTTTGTAAAGAAAGTTGCATATGAAGCGGCAGAAGCTGGTAAAAAGGTATTTTATCTTGACACTGAGCGGAATTTGACGAAAAAAGATATAGACCTTCTAAAAAAGTGTTCTTACAAATATACCCCGGTCATCGACGAAATAGACAAGATGGTGCAGACCCTTCCGGCCGGGGACGTTGTAATCTTAGATTCTGTAGGTTTCCCGATCCTTACAACCTTCGCCAGAATGAATATGAAACAGAAGGGTGATGCACTCTTAAAAATGATTGCCATTTTTGGATCACTTAAGGAATGGGCGTATAAAAATAATGGTATTGTCTTGGTTACAAATCAGCCCGAAAGTGAATTTAATAAGGGACCTAACCACATTTTAAGGCCGTTTGGGGATAAAAGCCAGTTTGCAGCAAAGGAAATATGGGAAACTATTAAAGAGTCCAGTAATCCTGGGCTTACGAAGTCGTCTATTAAGGCGTTTAGGTCAAGATCGGTGGGGCATGGAACTCCTTTAGCTCAGATGAAAATCAATAACGCTGGTGTGGAGGTTGTGCAGGCATGACCTCCCCTATTTTTTCATTAAATTCAAATACTTCGCCCATTCCTACAGATGAACCGGCTGAGTTGAGTGTTAATATTCCTCTTGATTTAATAGAAGTCCCGGCTAAACGCTTTAACCGGCCTCGCGTGAAATGGAATGTGTGCTCTACTCAGAGAGCTCTAGTGTGGAGGGAAGATGGGGCTGTATTATACGTGAAGTATTTTTCAGGGCCCGTAAAAACCACATGGACTGAAATGGTAGAACTGTCCGAGCTTCCGGAAAGTAAACAATCTACCCGGAGAAATAAAATCATTGGAAAAAAGTGGACTGCAAACAAACGGACCGCGCTTAAGGCATTTTCAGAAAAACTTGCGTCTGGAGAAATTGTAGACCCTGATGCAGCTTATAGGAAAATGCTGAAAATTGAGACTGTCCCTGACAGTAATTGCGGGAGTGTTGAGAATGTGCAGGGGGCATACTAATGGCTTGCCCGTATTCCCCACAAAATCGAAATGAGGTCGAAAATTGCACTGGATATCGAGATAACTCTTATACATGTACTAAAGCAATTCCTGATGAACGATATCATTGTGGGAAATATCGAGAATATATCGGGAGGGTCTAGAGTTGCCCAGCCTACTATTAACTCTTGAGCAGTGTTCCCGGCTTTATCCCGAATATCGCAGGACGCTTAAACAAAACAGACTTACTGACGCTGAAGAAAAAAGAAAAGATCGGAATACTAAGGTGATTTCCCTCTTAGAAACTGGAGAAAGTGTTAGAGAAATCACTGTGCAGTGTGGATGTTCAAAAGAAACCGTGCGTACAATTAAAGATAAATATTACGGGGTTACTGAAAAGAGAAGACTCCGTAACCAAAAAATAATTGAGTTGTTGAAAGCGGGTAAGCATCCAAGATTTATAGCTGCTGAAAGCGGAGTCTCATTACCGACTGTTATTAAGTTTAGGACTCGTTTGTGGAATGCGGGAATTGAAACATTGGGGATTTCACCTGATAAATGCGCCGGGGCATCCCTATGAGAATAATATCAATTTGCGGGCGGAGTCGGCTATGGGGGCTTTGTTGATGGGGTTCTACGTGGTTCGCTGCAAACACTGTGGAAATGCATTCCGGGCAAAACGTGAAACTGTAAAGTTTTGCTCGAGGAAATGCGAGATTGAAGCTAAAAAAACCATATTGATGGTGGTCTAATGTTTTCCCCTCATATAATTAATGCCAAGTCAATTAAGCAAGCCCGTTATGAAGCTGTAAAAACGATAATGGAACGGGGAAAGTACAGTAGGGATCAGAGAGAAGAGAAAGTGAAATATTACAAACATGTACTAATCGTAATCCCTTGCAACTGCTGTGAAGATTCCGATGATAAATTAACTTCTCTTTGTGATTCTGCATTTGCTGAAAACCTGATAACAGGAAAACCCAACGGGGAAGGACTTCAAGCTCATGATTATACATATGGAGAAGAACTCCAGTTCGAGGATGGGTTAGAGAGAACTATCCAGCTCCTGAGGGAACATCCAGAAACTAGGCGCGCTGTGATTCCTCTTTTTAAGACTAAACATATCGGGAACTCTGAAGTGCCCTGCATGATTACTACGGTCTTTGATATTGAAGACGATGATGACGAGGATTGTGTTAATTTGACTATTTTAGGAAGGTCAAATGAAGCCGCTATAGCTATGAAAAGTGATATCAAAGGGTTTGCTGAACTTTTAAAATATGTAGCGGGTCGGCTTGAGTTAAACGCTGGATATATTTTGCTTCATGATATCAATTTGCATTGCCGGATAAATTCCGATATGGATGAAATTAAAAGAATTCTGAAGGCGGGGTACTAATTGGATCTCACTCCCGTTGAAGAAGCAAAGATCGGACGGTATATAAAAAGATTTACCGATCCTGAAAAACATCGAGAGAGAGTTATGCAGATTATCGAGATGTCGTCAAGTGGGGTCCCAGTATCTGAACTAAAAAAGGCAGTTCCGGGGAGTTATGGATACGTGTCTGAGGTAAGGGCATGGAGTAGGCGGGAGGGACTGTGGTAATGGCTCCAAAACCAAGAGCTAAAAAAACCTCTGCTCAGTATGCTGAAGATATCAAAAGCTGGTATACCAAAGCTCAAGCCAATCCAACAAACGAAGAAGCCCAGAAGAAATTAAATTATTTTGTAGGAGCCTGGGAAAAGACCCTCAAAAAACAGATAATCCGGGCTAATAATGAAGGTAATCCGTGGGAAGAATCTAATTTAGATATGCCTATCCGAAGGATGCCTACTAAAGCGCAGTCGGGGGATTATCAAACGGCTGATTACATGTTTTACTATGAAGGCGCTGGGTGCGCTGGATACGGCGGGCTTTTAGTAGAGAGAAAGGGCGGAGATAAAAAAAGAGGTGGACCTCAGGACCTGTATGGAACTCTGATGGTCGCCGGTAACTGTGAGAGGTTCTATAGGGAAATTAAAAGGTTCCAAGACGATAAACGGTTTACCCAGATGGTTGTAATTGCCGAATGCTCCTTTGAACAGTTCCTATTGTATGTTCCACCATTCCTCGGAAATGAGCGGAATACTGAACACGTGGGGGCTTCTGTAGAGGCTCGTAGAGGAAAGATAGCTTCACTGTATGCAAGGGGTGTTCCGGTAATATTCTGCGGCACACGTTATAACGCTATAGAGGTCTACAAGGCTCTTATTCGTCAGTGGATCATTAAAAACTACCAATCAATTCTTGGATTAGATAAAGTACAATACGATGATAGAGCCTCCCTTATTAACAAAATTGCCTATCATGAAGCCGAACTCGAAGCACTTAACGCTTCCCTCGCTGGAATTGATGCCCTGGAAGTGTTGGCATGAATGCAGATCTAGAACATGCACTTTCAACTCTCCGCGAATACCGAAAATGCCTGCATATTCAGAACCTTGCATTCTGGAAACCTCCGCGTGCAATCGAAGAGCGCGTACTCGTCTCGTTGTGTTATGAAGGTGTTCTTGAAGGGTATTGGGATACTTCGAAAGACATTTCTGTTTTTATGATTAGATTTTCGAACGAGGTTGATATTCCAGTTATTGAAACTGTTCATCCTCAAACTAAACGTATTGGATGTCCACGGAAATTCGATCATGAAAAAATAAAATTATTGTTACACAAGGGAAATGTACCTGTTGCAATAGCTGAAGAAATGGGCTGTTCAGTGCGGTATATCCAGGACTTAAAACGGAAATATTGTCCAGAGGTTGAAGCATGAAGCTATTGGAGTTTATCAAAATGTATGGGCCCGACCTCTTAATTTTAGTGTTAATAATTGTCCTCGGTCTGGTCATGAGCTGCTGGAACTTAACCAGGGTGGTCTGATGGTATTGATGCTCACTGAAACTGAAAAATCCCGTTTAGATAGACATTTTGAGATCACAGGCCACAGGTCAAACGCTATTGGTTCAAAATGTAGTCTATCGAGGGAGTCAAAAATCCTGCAAGCTATCCGAGATAATACCTCAAATGAATGTATCAAGCGAACCTACCGGACCAGTGACCAGACCATTCAGAGGATCAAAAGGAAATATGGACTTCGGGGTGTATGATGTTGAAATTATGCCCCACTGTTCGAACTAAGTGTACTTCGTGTTCTGATTATTTCACAGACTGCTTTGGGTGTATATCGGGTAAGCCAATGTGTGATAATCCCTGTGATGAATGCTTAAAAGCTGATTTGGAGGCTGTGCTGTGAAGAAAATCGGGCATTACGTGATAAAGCATTCTGGAAGGCCAGCACAATACGATCATGATAAAATGAGATCTTTAATACTGGCAGGAAAACGTGATCAGGAAATAGCCGATGAGGTTGGCAGCTCACGGAGCGCAGTTGCGAGTTTAAGACAGAAGATGGGGATTTTCAGAAAACGCCATGATCCATATAAACAAATCGACTATTCAAAGATTAACACAGCTTATTTTCAAATGAAATACGACTCTGAAATCGCAGAGGAGACCGGGTATTCGAAGACTACTATATGGAATTGGAGACATGATAAAGGACTTCCAAGTATACGCGAACTTCGGAAAATGGATAACAATAGTTCAGAGGTTGAAGCTTGATTGGTCCATGCCCGAAACCTGGTACATATGGCAGTCTCATAAAGCGATCAACACTTGAGACTATATATCAAAAGTTTCATGCTGCGACTTTCACGGTTACTGATGTCGAAAGGTGTCTTTACTGGATCGATTGCGTTGAAAAACATGTGAGGTATATGCAAAAGAAGGGTTGGATTGTTGGAGTTAATGAAGTTGGGCCTTCGAAGTTTCGGTTTGTTGTTTCAATTGAAGACTGGAAGTTTGGGGGGGAAGTGCATTGAAACTCCATCCAATCTATACCTGCCAGGAAGGACACCAGATAGCATTAGAAGTGGATGCTCTTAATGATATTCCGGAGATTATCAGACAACGTGAACGAACTCTCCTTGCTAAGTGTTGGGACTGTGAAGGTAGCCGGGATAGAGGGTTTGTTGTTGAAGGCTCGAAAATAAAAGAAGTTGGATATTGCGAGCTTAGGCTAGGGAAAATAACGGAGTGAGAAAAGTGAGTTATTGCTTTGGACGGAAACACCAAGAAGAGCCTCTATATTTTCCGGTAACTAGATTTTTAGCTTGCATTTCACGAAGTCTATCTTTAACATATCTAGAGTTTACCCCCAGTACTTCTGCAACTGCCGAAGCTGGAATACAGGCATTTCTCAAGCATATGTTAAGAGCTTCTAGAATTTCATCATCTTTTAATATTTTCTCTTTTCCCA
>NZ_JAQVBV010000009.1 GCF_028690125.1 Bacteroides sp.
ACTTCGCCCCAGAATTTAAATTTATCGCAATGGAATTTACAGGAAAAATTATCGCTATCCTCTCTCCAAGAGGTGGAGTTTCAAAGACTAGCGGAAACGAGTGGAAATCACAAGAGTATGTAATTGAGAACCATGACCAATATCCGCGCAAAATGTGCTTTGACGTTTTTGGCGAAGACAAAATCGAGCAGTTCAATATTCAGATGGGCGAAGAACTGACTGTATCATTCGATGTAGATGCCCGCCAATGGCAAGATAGATGGTTCAACAGTATCCGTGCATGGAAAGTTGAACGTGTTAGTGCGGGTGCAGCTATGGTCCCGGGAACTCCTGTTCCTCCTCCGCCACCTTCTGCAACTCCTGATTTTACTTCCGGAGATGCTAAAGACGATTTACCATTCTAACATAAAACTCGATTTTTGAATTTGTATATCATCAAAAACTTCCGGAGAAATAATCTTCCGGAAGTTTTTTTATCCGTCATTTTCTTTGCTGAATTTCTGATTACCTAAGTAATGATTAATAATTCGACTATTCGGCTTTATATTTTAGTACTATATTAGGATAAATTACTCCGTCTGCACAAGTAAATTGTACGAAGATCACAAAATTACTGAAAAAGTCGGAATTACGTGAAAAAAATTCCGGAACAAAACGATAATGTTTTTCAGGTTGCAAAAGCAATTTTTCAAAATCTGCCATCAACATAAAATGATATGAGTCAGACAACCCTCCCGTTCCGGCACGGTAACCCAATGCTCCACCTAATACTTCTCCTTTTTCCAGTTGCCGTATATAATGAGACAAACTATCTTCGTCGGGAGCAAAAAGCAAACGTCCGTTATAAAATGTTGCATAAACGTGTAACGGAGACTCTGAAAAGCCCGTCAATTGAGAAAATAACGTGGTAAGAGGTAGCCTGTAAACTGGATAAGCTTTGTCCGGAGTATAACAAAAAGAGAGACGGGTATTTCTTCGTTCTCCTTCTTCCAAAGGAGCTACTTCAACAAAGGAACGGAGCATTCTTTCAGCCTCTGTCACATCGGCAACGGAAAGCCCCATAACAGCCGCAGGGCCTAACAAGGAATCTTCCCGTTGAAAAAGGAGAGTCACCAAATCCTGCCCTGTATTCTCTATAAGAAAACGAGATAACTCTTTATCACGATCAAGTATTTCTCTAGTTCGTGAGGCTACAGCATATTCTTGTCTTTCACCATATGCTAATAAGGAACCCCAATCTGTTACGCCTTGTCTGCTTAGATAGAATGTAGTGGATGGTAAGGCATCGCCCGCAAATCCTTTTACAAGTTCCTGTTGGCGAAGTGCATTAATAAAAGTAAAGCAAGAATCTACATCATGACTAACACCGGAAAAATAGATAAAATCATCTTTCAGTTTCATATCGAATTCCGTCCATCCGATCATTCCCTCCAAATGAACATAAATTGTAGCTGTAGAAGCAGGCTTTCTTAGACCATTCAATTTTATAAATGTAGAATCAGAAGCCACTGAATTTCCAGTCTCACGAGTATCAATAACTTCTTCAATAAGTTTTTTCTGATAACTGAGAGCCAAAAAGTCCTGCGTCAGGTAACAAGCCAGAAAATTACCATCTGCCATTGGATAAATATATATATATTCTCCTTTATATTTAAATATTTTAAATGGATAGGCAGAAGAGAGATGCTTCTGAACAAACTTATCTACAAGCTCACGATCACCAGCCCCCAAACGGCAATAGAGTACTTGATTATAGTCATTATCCGGCTCATGGAAGCTGATCAACAATCGATTCATCTGTCGGCTCAACCCATGTGGAGCATCTTCCTGAAGGTTATAAAGATTATCTTTCAAAGAGGAAAATAGTTTGGATATATGCAGATAGTGTTGATTTTGACTGCAAGTCAATCCTTCGATTTCAGATATCAGCTCGGCAGCATTATCTGTTACAATGACAGCAGAGGCAGTAGACGGAATTAGAGTATAGAGATTGAAATCTTTTCGCTCATCGGCGGCCGATAATCTAAAAAAAGAGTACAAAGCGAATCCTGTGCACAAAAGTACCACAGAAGAGGTAATTGCAATTTTCACTATTGTACGAAGTTTCATAATATTGGTTGTTTATCGGCTAGGGACAAAAATAATAAATTCTACAAAGAAAACAAAACTTTTGCTAAAAAAAATCACTTGCAGTCAAAGATAGATTTCTTGTCCGTCAAACGCTAGGTGAATATTTTTAGGAAGCTCCCTCTCTACTTTCTCATGTAGCCCCATATCATGACTCATATGTATAAAGTAAGTCTCCTTTGCTCGAATACGCTGTGCATTTTTCAATGCCTCCTCTAGGTTTTGATGAGTAGGATGCGAAGCTATACGAAGCGCGTTCATTACCAAAACATCCACCCCTACTAATTGTTCATACGATTCTTCAGGCATAGTCAGCATATCTGTGATATATCCTACACGCCCGATACGATAACCCAGAATAGGCAAACGTCCATGCATTACACGCAGTGGAAGTACTTCTGCGTCATTAATCATAAAAGATTGTCCGGCAATAATTTCTTGTAAAGGTATATTGGGGATACCCGGATAGTTGTGATCTACAAAACAATAGGGCATACGCGAACGTAGTCCATCTGCCACATATTCTTCGGCGTAAATAGGTACTGCACCGAAACGGCAAAATGGACGCAAATCATCCAAACCGCCTACATGGTCATAGTGCTCATGGGTAATAAGTACTCCATCTATCTTTTCAAAAGGCAGATGCAATACTTGTGTTCTAAAATCAGGGCCACAATCGATGAGTATACGTGAATCATCCGTTTCGATAATTGCAGATGCACGCAAACGATTGTCTTTCGAATCAGCAGAAGTACAAACCGGACATATACAACCAATTTGAGGAACTCCAGTCGATGTTCCACTTCCAAGTATTCTTATTTTCATTTCTTAAATAAAGGACTAATAATCGATAATAGATCGTTATTATGCAACATCACAATATACTTAAATTATCCATTATCAATTATATAAACTTCCGGATTAATATCAATTCCAAACTTCTGAAAGACAGACGTACGTACCGCATCCGATAGTGCAATAATATCACTTCCTTTTGCACCTCCACGGTTTACAAGCACCAATGCCTGCTTATCATGTACGGCTGCCGGACCCAATGTTTTCCCTTTCCAACCACACTGATCGATCATCCATCCAGCCGGAATTTTCACCGAGCCATCATTCAGTTCGTAATAGGGTATTTGGGGGTATTCTTGCTGTAAAACTTCTAATTTTTCTCTCGAAACAATAGGATTCATAAAGAAGCTACCTGCATTTCCCATGACTTTCGGATCGGGAAGTTTGCTTTCACGAATGTTAATAATCACTTTACGGACTATAGCTAATGTAGGTTTGGAATATTTCTCAAGTTCCTGAAGTATAGTTCCATAATCCAAAGTATAGTATTCTTTTTTACTAAGGCGAAAATGTACATACGTCACAAAAACTGTTTTATTTTCTGTATGTTTAAAAACGCTATTACGGTAAGAATAGCCACATTCGTCTACTGAGTAAACGCGTTCCTGACCCTTAAAGTTCACTGTTTCTACTTCAGTAATCAAATCTTTTACCTCGACACCGTAAGCTCCAATATTTTGTACTGCACTTGCTCCTACTTCACCAGGTATGAGAGAAAGATTTTCTACTCCATACCATTCATTCTTCACGCACCAAGCTACAAAATCATCCCAAATGACACCTGCCCCAACTCTTACAGACACTGATTGTTCGGTCTCCTCTATAACCTCGATGCCTTCAATACGGGAATGCAGGACCAAACCGTCATAGTCTTTGGCAAATAACAGGTTACTTCCACCTCCAATATGCAAAAAAGGTGTCGTAACGGCACCTTGCACAATCAGTTGCTTCAATTCTCCGACTGAAGCATATTCCAAAAAACGGGTAGCTTTAACATCAATACCAAACGTATTGTGAGATAAAAGAGAATACATAACTAATCATTGTTTAATTAACATAATAATATCCTATCCATCAACACATCGAAGCTTTATTATATACTTGTATCTTCAAACTTATACAACTCCCAAGCTCCTCCTTTCCGACGGAAATAAAGGATATTCGAGAATCCATTTCCGTTACCTTTCAATGCAAGAATTTTTGTCGATGAATCATCATCATTCCGCTGTCCATAATTAATATTTGAAAGACGATCAGTTGGCAATACCGGTTTAAATGCAAACCATTGGTTCCGGTCGATCGTAGTTTCCAGAATAGAAAAGTCATCATCCGGATCAGAAGTGACAAAAACAAGTGGATCAAACACGCGCTGGCTCTGGAAAATACTATCAGATGCAAAACGTCCGAAAAATTCCACAAAATCTTCATTCTCACTCTGCTCTATAGAACGCAGGTTGATAGCTTCCAGTATCCATGCTCCTTTAATACGCTCGAAATAATACCTTTTCATCATTCGTTTTTTCACGAATATCCACTCCACTTGTACAGAAGTTAGTGAAGTATCGCCAACAAGGTCCATATCTTCTTCTCTATCAAACAGAAGCGTATAATAATGCTGTTTGGTAAATAAGTTATCATGCTTCCAAAAACGTTTTTCGATGTTTACTTTCTCATCCCCATTGTAATATGGCAATGGAAATCTAACACGCTGAAACTGCAAAGTATCATCGGAAGCAAAGTTATAAATAAAATCATCGAAAGATTCGTCCACTTCTGTCGGTTTCGGGTCTTCCGGCAATTTTTCCTGATGAATAGAGTCTTCCTTTTGTCGGATAGAATCCACTTCATGAGTAATAGATGCAAAAGGGTCGATGCTCGTTCTCTTGTTTCCACAGGAGCTTAAAAGTACGAGCATCATAACCCCCGCAATTAGTTTTTTCATTATTTTAGTTTTGCTCTTAATTTTTCAAGCATATCCACCGTCATACTTTCCAAATCATAAACCGGTTTCCACCCCCACTCTTCACGAGCACAGGTATCATCCAAACTATCCGGCCAACTATCAGCTATACGCTGTTTCAAGGGGTCAATATTATAAACCATCTCGAACTCAGGAATATGCTTTTTAATAGCCTGAAAAATCGTTTCGGGACCGAAACTCATGGAAGCGATATTGAAAGCATTACGGTGTATCAATTTTGCCGGATTTGCCTCCATCAACATGATAGCTGCATTCAAAGCATCAGGCATATACATCATATCCATTAATGTACCTTCTTTAACCGGACACACAAATTTCTCACCTTTTATGGCTGAGTAGTAGATATCTACCGCGTAATCAGTCGTGCCTCCACCCGGTGGAGTCACATTCGAGATAATGCCCGGAAAACGGACAGCACGAGTATCCACACCATATTTATTAAAATAATAGTCACTTAACAACTCGGTAGTCACTTTAGTAACACCATACATTGTGCGAGGACGTTGTATCGTATCCTGCGGAGTTTTTGTATGAGGTGTACTTGTACCAAATGAACCGATAGAGCTAGGAGTAAACACAGCACATCCTTGTTCGCGTGCTACTTCCAAAACATTCCACAATCCATCAATACCGATTTTCCAAGCCAATTTAGGCTTTGATTCAGCAACTACAGAAAGTAAAGCTGCCAAATTGTAAATCGTATCAATATGGTATTCCTTCACCACCGATTCAATCATCGCTCCGTCTGTTACGTCTACAATTGCAGACGGTCCTGACTCTTTTAATTCTCCCTTAGGTTCTGCACCAGGGATATAACCAGCTACAACGTTTGTATTTCCGTAACGCTTACGTAGTTCCATCGTCAGTTCGGATCCTATCTGTCCGGTAGCTCCAATTATCAAAATGTGTTTCATTTTTTCTTCTTACTAAAGATATTAAGCTAAATGGTGCGCAAAGTAAGCACTTTTTTTTCATATTTTCGTCAAGAAAACATTGTTATTCCAAGAAAAATAGTGTCCTTTGTATCATAACTTAATCACTCAAACACTATGTACGGTAAAATGCAAGAATATCTCAGCCAAACACTGGCTGAAATCAAAGAAGCCGGGCTTTATAAAGAAGAACGACTGATCGAAAGTGCGCAGCAAGCTGCCATTACTGTAAAAGGTAAAGAAGTACTAAACTTCTGCGCCAACAACTATTTAGGGCTTTCCAATCACCCTCGTTTGATTAAAGCTGCTCAGGAAATGATGGATCGTCGCGGATATGGTATGTCATCTGTTCGCTTTATTTGTGGAACTCAAGATATACACAAAGAGCTGGAAGCTGCTATTTCAGAATATTTCCAGACTGAAGATACAATTCTGTATGCTGCATGTTTCGATGCCAATGGTGGTGTGTTCGAACCTCTTCTCACAGAAGAGGATGCTATTATTTCAGACTCTCTAAATCATGCCTCCATTATTGATGGTGTACGTCTTTGCAAGGCTAAACGTTATCGTTATGCCAATGCCAATATGGACGAATTGGAAAAATGTCTGCAAGAAGCACAAGCTCAACGTTTCCGTATCGTCGTAACAGACGGCGTATTCTCTATGGATGGAAATGTAGCACCGATGGACCAGATTTGTGATTTAGCAGAGAAATATAACGCATTAGTAATGGTAGACGAATCTCACTCTGCAGGTGTGGTAGGAGCTACGGGACATGGTGTAAGTGAGTTATATAAAACTCATGGACGCGTAGATATTTATACCGGTACGCTAGGTAAGGCTTTTGGAGGCGCTTTAGGTGGATTCACTACCGGACGTAAAGAAATCATTGATTTGCTACGTCAGCGTAGCCGTCCTTATCTGTTCTCGAATTCGTTAGCTCCGGGTATTATCGGTGCAAGCCTTGAAGTGTTCAAAATGCTGAAAGAAAGCAATGCACTTCATGATAAATTGGTAGGAAATGTGAACTATTTCCGTGATAAGATGACTGCTGCCGGTTTCGATATCAAACCGACGCAAAGTGCTATATGCGCTGTTATGTTATATGATGCAAAATTATCACAGGTATATGCAGCACGTATGCAGGAAGAAGGCATATATGTGACAGGCTTCTACTATCCGGTTGTCCCTAAAGATCAAGCACGTATCCGCGTACAAATCTCTGCAGGACATGAGAAAGAACATTTAGACAAGTGTATCGCCGCCTTTATTAAAGTAGGTAAAGAACTCGGTGTACTAAAGTAAAAAACTTTTTTCATCTTCCATTGTTATTATATTCTACTTGTGGGATTATAACAATGGAAGAATTTATATAATCATGGAAGAACTAACACTTACAACACCTGCATTACTTTTTTCTGCAGTTTCACTGATTTTATTGGCATATACCAACCGTTTTTTATCTTATGCACAACTGGTTCGCCAACTACGCGACCGTTATATAGAAAATCCAACGGATATCACTGTTGCCCAAATAAAGAATCTTCGCAAAAGATTAAACCTAACCCGAACAATGCAGGAATTAGGTATTGCAAGTCTATTTCTTTGTGTTGTGAGTATGCTCCTTATCTATATTGGACTACAATTACTTTCAGTTTATGTATTCGGAGTTGCTCTGATTTTGCTGATTGGCTCTTTAGGTGTTTCTTTTCGCGAAATACAGATATCAACCCGGTCATTGGAGATTTACCTTGGAACGATGGAGAAGGGAGAGGATAAAATTAAGAAGTAGTTGTGCAAGGTAGAATTACACTAAAAACAACTGCCTTTTCCCGATTCGGATGTCAATTCAATGCTGCCCTTCAATTTACTGATAATATTCTGGCAAATAGACAGTCCTAAACCTGCTCCCTGAGAGAATTCATTTTGCTTATAAAATCGGCTGAAAATCATCTTTTGTTCTTCGTAAAGTATTCATCGACTGCTATCCTTTAAGTAGATAAACACTCCATTACTTTCCGACAAATAATGATAGCCCAATGTAATCGAACCTTCATTTGTGAATTTTCCTACATTATTCAAGAAATTAGTCAATACTTGCGTTAGACGTCACAAGTCTACTTCTACTTCAATTAAATAGCGTTTATCCTCATTCTTTGATAAATTTGAGACGTGAAGGAATCAGCATCTGTCACACGCGAAACTAAACTCTGGACATTTTCCTTACCATTTTGTCACTCTACTACTTACAGAAGAAGTGGTACTCTGTGCATACGTAATTGATATGGAACAGAACTGGACACAAAGAAAACATATTCTCATCATTACAGTCAATATTTCATCAGACACTAGACTAGCTAGCTGACGTTTTGTATGTGTTTAAATTATCACAGATTGACAAAGATAATTAAACATGAAAAAAAGCAAGAAATTATGGTAAAAAAAAGCTGCCCAAATCTTTATTTGAGCAGCTTTTATCATTTTTTATATCAAACGATTGCTTTCGCTTAACGTTGTCCCAGTTGTGAATCAATAAAGAAAATACCTGCATCACCTGCTTTTTTGATCTTATCTACAATATTTAGGGCAGTAGCTTCCTCTTCTACCTGCTCACGAACAAAGCCCCACAAAAAGTCCTGAGTAGCTTTATCCTTTTCTGCAGCAGCTAGATCTACCAGTTTATCCACTAATTCAGAAACATGACGTTCATGTTTATAAACATGCTCAAATACTTCCAAAGGAGTGCCCCAACCATTAGGAACAACATCTATCTTGTCTACTTTTGCAGTACCACCACGCTTTACAATATAATTAGCCATTGCACAAGCATGTTCAATCTCCTCAAAATATTGCTTCTTCATCCAATGTGCAAAACCACTAAAACCTTCTTTCTCCAAATAGAAAGACATCGCCAAATACAGATTTGCAGACCACATCTCAGCTATGACCTGCTCATTAATTGCATTTTGTAATTTTTCCGAAATCATAATTGTATTTTTATTATAAAGTTATAATGTAATTCCATAATAAACTTATTATATATATAACAAGAAATAAATCCAATTTGTTTCAGCAAAATTGTTTTTTTAAGCTACATTCACCTTTTATTTACACAAGTTCATCAGATGTATATCCTTTCGGGAGTTCCCGACAATTATAGCTGGAAGCCATTATTTCACCGTAAGCTCCGGCAGAGCGAAGAGCAATCAAGTCACCACGCTTCACTTTGTTCAAGTCTATCGCTTTACCGAAAACATCTGACGATTCACAGATCGGTCCCACCACATCGTAAGATTCAATCGAGCCTTCGGATGTAATATTCTCTATTTTATGATATGCTTGATATAAAGCAGGACGAATCAAGTCTGTCATACCTGCATCGAGAATGGCAAACTGTTTCTTTGTCCCTTGTTTTACATAAAGAACCTTAGAAATCAATGAACCGCATTGAGCGACTATAGCTCGTCCCAATTCAAAATGTAACGTTTGGTAAGGACGCAGTTTTAGTTGTCCGGCATAGGTGGCGAAATATTCCTTAAAATTAGGAATCGCCTGGCGATTAGGATGTGCATAGTCAATTCCTAATCCTCCACCTACATTTATATGCTCTACTAAAATGCGACGAGCTTCTAACTTATCCTGAAGCTCATTAACACGGTTACAAAGAGCAACAAAATCACCCATATCCAATATTTGTGAACCAATATGGAAATGCAAACCGATAAACTTAATATTTTTCATTTCCAGTGCTACGTCAATCACTTTATCCATATCCTGCATACTAATACCAAACTTATTTTCAGCAAGACCAGTAGTAATATTAGCATGAGTATGAGCACCTACATCGGGATTAATGCGGAAAGCTACATTAGCTACTTTATTCTGAGCAGCAGCCAATTCATTGATAATTTCAAGTTCAGGAATAGACTCAACGTTAAAGCAGAATATACCATATTCCAGCCCTAAATTAATTTCCCAATCAGCTTTGCCAACACCCGCAAAAACTACCTTGTTAGCCGGAAAACCGCCGCGAATAGCTGCACGGATTTCCCCACCACTTACACAATCAGCTCCCATCCCGCTTTCACGGATAATGGTAAGCACTTTTAAATTTGCATTTGCTTTAACAGCATAGTGAACTGCATAATTAGGATATTTGGCAATCTCATGGCTGATAGCAGACAACGTATCACGCAATACCTTTGTATCATAATAATAAAAAGGAGTTTGAATGGTACGAAATTTATCAATTGGAAATATTCCTTTCATAATTGGAAACTTGTTTAGTTAGTTAAAAAGAGCGCTTTTATCAGTATTGGTAAAAGCGCTCAGTATATTTTCAGTGGAATTATTTGTTATTGAATAGCATATCGCTCAACGACTGTAATGCCACCTTCTTATCACATTCTCGAATTAAGAAGGAAATATTGTAGTTACTTCCTCCAAACGAAATCATTCGTACCGGAATATCACGCATTGCATCAAGTGCTTTTGCTTCGAAACCGATATTTTCCCATTCCAAGTCACCGACTACGCAAATAATACACATATCCTTATCAACGGTTACTGTACCATATTTCTTCAAATCATCCAGAATCTCATTCAGATGCTTTGTATTATCTATGGTTACAGATACTCCCACCTCTGAGGTACAGATCATATCGATAGAAGTCTGGTAACTTTCGAAGATTTCGAAGACCTTACGCAAGAAACCATGAGCCAGCAACATACGACTTGACTTGATTTTGATAGCTGTAATATTTTCTTTGGCTGCAACTGCTTTGATTTTACCTTTTTCCGTATCGTTTGAAATCAAAGTTCCCGGAGCTTTCGGATCCATTGTATTGAGCAAACGTACAGGAATATTGGCATATTTAGCCGGCTGAATACAAGTCGGATGCAGGATTTTAGCACCGAAGTAAGCCAATTCAGCAGCTTCTTCAAATTGTAATTGACGAACCGGAGCAGTTTTATCAACGATACGTGGATCGTTATTGTGCATACCGTCAATATCAGTCCAAATCTGAATTTCAGAAGCATTTACTGCAGCACCGATCAGTGATGCTGTATAGTCGCTACCTCCACGTTGCAGATTATCAATCTCACCGTAAGCGTTACGACAAATAAAACCTTGTGTGATATAGATTTCAGCATCCGGATAAAGTTCAAGTTGAGCTTGCAACTTATCCTTGATATATACAGGATCAGGTTCTGCATTTTTATCAGTACGCATATATTCCAAAGCCGGAAGCAATACAGACTTCACGCCACATTCCTGCAGATAGAAGTTCACCATTGCCGTAGAAATCAACTCACCTTGTGCCAACACAACTTTCTCTTCGAACAAAGTAAAAAGATCTTTGGTATAAGAGCGGATGTAGTCGAAATGAGACTTGATGACTTCCAGACTTTTCTGTTTATACTCCTGAGTCGCGTAAAGTTCATCAATATGCTGTTTATACTTGACCTCCAGCTTATTGATAATCTCGTTGGCACCCTCCGGATTTTTCTTATACAGATAGTCCGAAATTTCCACCAATGTGTTTGTTGTCCCTGACATAGCAGAAAGAACAACAATCTTCTGTTCACCATCGGTAATCAATTTGGCTACTTCCTTCATCCGCTGAGCAGAACCTACGGAAGTTCCTCCAAACTTTAAAACTTTCATCTTCGTTACTGTTTTAATTATCTATATTTAAATCTATTTCTATTGTTTTCTGTCGGGATATATACTCGTCCGTTATATCTGTAATCTGATGTTCGGCACAACGATATACCCTGCCAGGATATTCTTTAAGTAATTGTAGATTGTGCGTGGTCATCACTACCGATGAACCGGACTTGCAAATATTATGCAACAATTCCACAATGGATTTACCCGTTTCTATATCCAGGTTTCCGGTCGGTTCATCTGCCAAAATGATTGCCGGAGAGTTAAGCACTGCACGAGCTATCACAATACGTTGTTGCTCACCACCCGACAACTCGTTCGGAAATTTGTAGCCTTTATTAGACATTCCAACCAATTGAAGTACTTCCTCAATACGTTCCTTGATCTCTTGCTTATTGTTCCAACCAGTAGCACGAAGTACAAACTCAAGATTATTATATACCGTACGATCCGTCAATAATTGAAAATCCTGAAATACAATTCCTAACTTACGACGTAACTGAGGTATATACTTACGTTTGATAGTCCGCATATTATAACCCAATACTTCCGCTTCGCCATCAACCACGTCCAATTCACCATACAAAGTTTTCAGCAGGCTCGTTTTTCCGGAACCTACTTTTCCAATCAGGTAAACAAACTCTCCTTTGTGCAACTCCAGATTGACATTACTCAGTACACAGAGTTCCTGTTGATGGATTTCTACGTTTTTATATTGAATTAGTGTTTCTTCCATGTACTGCTATGTCTTTCCTGTAACTCACGGGCAAGATTTTCAATACGATAGCCTTTTGAAGTTAGTAATACGATCATATGATAAATCAGGTCAGAGCCTTCATAAATCAAACGGTCGTCAGTACCATTGGTTGCTTCGATCACTGTCTCTACCGCTTCTTCACCTACTTTCTGTGCTATCTTATTGATTCCGGACTGGAAAAGGCTGGTAGTGTAGGAACCTTCAGGCATTTCTGCATGACGTTTGTCAATAAAATCTTGAAGAAGTTTCAGGAACATAACCGGTTCTTCATTCTTTTCACCCCAACAAGTATCTGTACCTGTATGGCAAACCGGACCTACAGGATTTACCTGAATCAACAATGTATCATTGTCACAATCGGCTTTGATAGAAACAACATTCAGAAAATTACCACTCTCTTCTCCTTTGGTCCACAAACGATTCTTGGTACGGCTAAAGAAAGTTACTTTTCCAGTTTCTACTGTTTTATCATACGCCTCTTTATTCATAAAGCCCAACATGAGAACTTTACATGTTTCATTGTCCTGTATGATAGCCGGAACAAGCCCGTCCATCTTATCAAAATCCAATTCCATCATTCCTATTTTTTCAGTTTACTATTTACAAATTACAAACTAAACAGTTCGCATTGGTATATTCTGTGTGCAAAGATACGATTTTAATTCGGGAATTTTAATTTCTCCGAAATGAAAAACACTGGCAGCCAATGCCGCATCTGCTTTTCCGAGTAAAAAAACATCACGGAAGTGTTCTTTCTGCCCTGCTCCTCCCGAAGCTATCACAGGGATTGAGAGTTGTTCCGCCAAAGAGGCAAGTGCTTCGTTAGCGTATCCGGTCTTTACTCCATCATGATTCATGCTCGTAAAAAGGACTTCTCCTGCACCACGTTCTTGAGCTTCTTTCGTCCATGACAGCAGTTTTTTATCAGTTTCAATACGTCCGCCATTCAGGTAACATTTCCATCCATTCTCAGTTTGTTTAGCATCTACTGCCAATACACAAACTTGTGAGCCAAAATGTTTTGCTATTTCATCTATCAACTGAGGATTTCGAATAGCAGAAGAATTGATTGATATTTTATCTGCTCCGGCATTCAGTAAACGGTCTACATCGCTTAGTTCATTAATTCCACCACCTACCGTAAACGGAATATTGATATTGGCAGCAATACGTTTCACCAATTCTGTAAATGTCTTACGTCCTTCATGACTGGCGGTAATGTCCAAAAAAACAAGTTCATCAGCTCCTTGTTCACTATAAACGCGTCCCAGTTCCACCGGATCACCTGCCTGCCGCAAATTGACAAAGTTAGTTCCCTTTACAGTTTGTCCGTCTTTAATATCAAGACATGGTATAATTCTTTTTGCTAACACAATATTATCTTATTTACTATTTGACAATTTATTCTAGTTATACAAAACCTTTTACTTTATCCGATCCACTATTACAAGAAAATCTGTAAATCTTTCAAAGTAATATGTCCTTCATAAAGCGCCTTACCAAAAATGACTCCAGGAATTCCGGCTTCATTCAAAGCTACAATATCATCAATTTTACTCACTCCACCACTCGCCATCAAATAAAGATTTGAAAATCTATCTATCATTTCTTTATATAAATTAATAGAAGGCCCCTTCAACATTCCATCACAACTAATATCGGTACAGATTACTTTTTGAATGCCTTTATTTATATAGTCTTCAAGGAAAGGAAAGAGTTCACAAGCACTTTCGTCTTTCCAACCATTAACGGCAATCTTATAATCTTTTACATCTGCTCCTAAAATAATTTTTTCGCTACCATAAACATCCAGCCAATGACAGAACAACGACGGATCTTTCACTGCAATACTACCTCCTGTCACCATCTGCGCACCACTTTCGAAAGCGATTCTCAAATCGTCATCGCTCTTTACTCCTCCTCCAAAATCTATCAGTAAAGAAGTATGGTTAGCTATCTTTTCCAAAACCCGATAATTGACTATATGATGAGAAGCAGCACCGTCCAAATCTACGACATGAAGTCTTTGAATTCCATGCGCTTCAAACTCTTTAGCTACTTCAACAGGATTTTCATTATAGACTTTCTTGCTATTATAGTCTCCTTGGGAAAGGCGTACACACTTTCCATCTATTATATCTATGGCAGGAATAATTTCTATCATCAGGCTATTTAGATTATTAGTTATTCAAATTTATTTTTTTTACCATCCAACATTACTTTATGCACCTCTTATTAAATGCCTAAAATAGTTTATATATAAACGATGAGAGAGTTTATGTATAAACGATGATGTAGTTTATGCATAAACAGCAACATCGTTTATTATAAATCCAAAAAGTTTCTTAGAATCCTCTCTCCTGTCTTTCCGCTCTTTTCCGGATGAAACTGGGTTGCATAAAAGTTATTTTTATGTAAAGCAGCACTAAACGAATGAATATAATCTGTTTCAGCAGCGGTAAACTCACAAATCGGAACATAGAAACTATGCACAAAATAAACAAATTCTTCTTCGGTAAATCCTTCAAATAGTTTGCTATTTACGTTATTAATGTTATTCCATCCCATATGTGGTACTTTTTCCTCATGTTTCTGAGGAATAAAACGCTTCACATCCACATCAAAGATATTCAGACAATCGACTTCTCCTTCTTCTGAATGGCGACACATCAACTGCATTCCCAAGCAAATACCAAACACAGGTTGGCGCAAATTTTTAATCAGTTGATCCAGTCCGGTTGCCTTCAAATGGTTCATAGTAGTCTCCGCCTCTCCTACTCCGGGAAAAATTACTTTATCGGCAGATTGAAGTTCTTCTTTATCAGCAGTAATTACTGCCTCAACCCCCAACCGCTTCAAAGCATAATCTACAGAACGGATATTTCCGGCATTGTATTTTACAACAGCTACTTTCATCAGCTAAATATTACAGTTTTATTCTTATAGGCCAGAATCTTACGTTCAATGTGCTTTTGTACTGCACGAGAAAGAACAATTTTCTCCAGATCTTTTCCTTTATTAACCAAATCTTCTACAGAATCCTTATGAGTAATACGAACTACATCCTGTTCAATTATCGGACCTGCATCAAGTTCTGTTGTTACATAATGACTAGTTGCACCAATAATCTTTACACCTCTTTCAAATGCTGCATGATAAGGCTTAGCTCCCACAAAAGCAGGAAGAAAAGAGTGATGTATATTAATAATCTTATTCGGATAAGTATTGATCATCTGCTCAGAAATCACCTGCATATAGCGTGCAAGAACGATAAAAGTAATATTATGCTTAGCCAGCAATTCAAGTTCTTTGCATTCCTGTTCTTCTTTTGTCTCCTTTGTGATAGGAAACAAATAGAAAGGTATACCAAAACGTTCGGCTACATGCTGCAAATCGGGATGATTGCTTATTATAAGAGGAATTTCCACATTCCATTCTCCGGCAGTATAACGCGCCAACATATCAAAAAGGCAATGTGACATTTTCGAAACGAAAATAGCCATACGCGGTTTCACGTCCGAGAAATAAAGACGAAAATCCATTTCATATTTTTGTGCATAAAGCGTTCTGAAATAATCTTCAATCTTCTCCTGTGGAACTAAGAACTCTTTCAATTCCCATTCAATACGCATAAAAAATATGTTCTCTACATGATCTACATATTGATCCAGATAGATAATATTTCCTTTGTTTACCGTAATAAAGTCTGTCACTTCCGCAAGTATTCCCGGTTTGTCGGGACAGTGTAATAACAGTTTGGCTGTAGTCATCATTCTTTTTACAAATTTACGATTCAAGGCAGAAAACTCTCCACCCTTGCAATTTTAGAGTGCAAAAATAACGATTTATTGCAAAATTACGAATTATTAAAGCAGAAAGTTTACATAAAAAGACGAAAATCGAACAGATAGAAAGAAAAGAGAAAACTTTTTATTGAATTCTTTCTATTATCACGTTTTTAGTTTTTCTTCCACTGTACCAATATACATTTTTCTATTGCTTTCATTAAGACATCCGCTTGAATCGGGCCCTCTATAAAATCCATACAAACGGCTTTCGTGCCAATTCTTTATTTTCTCCATAAGCATAAGCAAGTTGAATAATCACCGGAATATTTTTATACTTTCTATTAAGTTTTTAATACGGTAAAAACATCCATTTCTTGCATCTTAATATCTATCAATACCAAGTCTACCAATCATTTATTGATAATATCCAATCCTTCTTTTCCGTTCAAAAACCATAAAACCATAAAACACTTTTTTAATATACAACTCAACACTATAAATCAATAACGCTATCTTCAGCAATCGGAATTACAGGATGATCTGGATCTTCAACTAAGGATTCCTCTTACTCCTTACTCCACAAAACTGCCCAATGCCATAACATCTCCGTCCAATCGTTCAACTTCACAAGGTATTATAATTCCCGAACGATCACCTTATCCCTTCCTCTAATAATCTGAATACAATCTTCCTTTTCGATTCTTCTTCAATAACCTAACATATAGAAAACCCTAATCCAGTTCCTTGGGCAAATTTATCCCGCTTGTAAAAGTGATCAAAAATCATCTTCTGCTCTTCCACTGGAATGCCGATGCCAGTATCTTCTACATAAAGGCAAATTTCACCTTTATTCTTATTATATTTTACACCAAGCTTTGTATATCCGGAAGTAGTAAACTTAAACGGATTATTTTCAAAATTGACTAATACCTACTTCAATCCGGTACTATTAGTAGTAAGTATAATATCTTCAGATAATGTTTCTTTTATGAATGAGACTGAAGGAGACGCTGTCATTCTTAGTTATACGTAAATTTCATTGCTAATTTAACGAGGCAAATACAATCCCAAAAACAGAACTACCGATGAATCTAAACAAGATTTTTTTTCGAGAATAAAAATCTCATTATGAGCATTTAAGCTTACATTCTCATTTTTTCTCAAAAAAATATGTTCTCAATAGTTTGCAAGTTTATAAAAAACAGCTACCTTTGCACCCGCAATCGAGAGAGATGCAGATTAATAAAATAAAATTCTGGTGCGTTAGTTCAGTTGGTTAGAATACATGCCTGTCACGCATGGGGTCACGGGTTCGAGTCCCGTACGCACCGCTTCTTCTAATAGAAGGAACAGGGAATGAAAACTAGTTAATCTAAATAAAATTTGGTGTGTTAGTTCAGTTGGTTAGAATACATGCCTGTCACGCATGGGGTCACGGGTTCGAGTCCCGTACACACCGCAAAAGCAAATAGTAAATTAAAGAAAAGTTCTGAAATCCTTAAATTTCAGAACTTTTTTTATCTTCCCCCATTCCGATAGAAGTAAGAATCTAACACATTTCGAAACTCTGCCATCATTACTTTAAAAACAATGCCATCATAATGATAAAGTGTTATATCATGATGGTAACATTTAAACTAACATAGCAGATCAAACACATTTAATAGTTACGCATTACCTCTTTAAAATACCATTGTATCTTTCCAAAATTCTCCAATGATATATATTCATTCTCATTATGACTTACAATCTGATATTTATAAGAATCGGTGCCTCCTATTGTAATATAAGAAGTTATTATTGTAACAGGATATATTTCAGCTAACTCTTCTTTTATAATCTGAAAGCCTCTCACGTTTTCAGGAGAAATACCGGAAGGCTCACGTTGTGATATTACATCTATAGAGACATCATAACCTTCGCATATTTTCTTTACGTGCTCCATAACTCCAGCAATTAAATCACCAGACAGAATCCGAAAGTTCACTCTAACTTCAGCTTCTGAAGTAAGCACATTAAGAGCATCACTTCCTTTAGCCATAGTCACAGCTTTTGTTGTACGAACTAATACATTGGATGCAGAAAACTTTTCCATTACCTTATTATTGTGAAATTATAACTGACTTCCATGCATTTACATATATCACAAAAGCAAGATCGCTAAAAATGTTAAATCGGTATAACTCTTCAAAAGGAGCTATGTCAGAAGTCTATAATCACTATCTTCTAGACTTTTGACATACTCCCTTTTCTATTCTACCATTTTAACAGATCTATTCAATAACAAAATCCTCTGATTTAAAATTACCGTAAAACCGTCCAGATGTAGCATTAAATTTCAAGACACAATAATCAGGATCCGTTACACCTTCTTTATAATACATCGTGTCTCCTTCTTGCCAGATCATTTCTTTACTTGCACTATCAGTCAATACTTCCATTGTTCCGCACAGCATTACTCCCTTAAAAAATCTTGCATCACAAAAGTAAATACAAGCACGATTGTTCATTGTAAACTGCGTCGCCCTCATTGAAGAAGTATTGGTAGTGAAATAAAATGTTTTTATCCCAACTCTTTTTCGTGGCTGCAACATTGCTTTAATATTTGGGCAACCCGTTACATCAACAGAACCGACAAAAGCAGTTTTCTGCTTATCAATCATATTTCCAATTGTTTTTTCTACATCTCTCATTATTACATAATTTTTTAATGTGATTAGCTGAGTGCAAAAATAGGAATACAAAAGAATATCGATGTAATAAAAACTATGGTAGAAATAGCACTTTTTACGGTTTATGAATATTACGATAGCTTGATGGCGTTTCTCCTGTATATTGCCGGAAACACCTGGTAAAATAAGAAACTGATGAAAAATGAAGGTAATAAGCTATCTCCAATATAGATAAATTCGTATAAACAAGTATTTTTTTTGCTTCATCCATCACCTTATTTTGAATATATTGTTTGGCACTAACACCCAAAGCTAAGTTTGCAATCTCATTTAGGTAATTAGGAGTGATGCACAGTTTATCCGCATAATAACGAACAGAATGTTGCTCTTCTAAATAAAGTCCAACTAATTCAACAAATTTGTTTGCATGAGTCTGATTCATCTCCTTATTTTCACTTTTAGTCTGAATATCACAAAGATAAGCCCGGTCCAACAACATAAGTACTTCATAAAGCAATGCTCTCAACACTTCTACACCACTTTGTTTGTATGAATTTATCTCTATTTTGATATGATGCAGAACTTGAATTATACGAATGTAAAGTTCGCTAGATAGACACAATTGAGCAGATACTTTTCCAGAACAGAAAAAAGAAAGGTGTTGCACAAACAAAGCATCTTTAAACAGAGAAGATAAAAATCCATCTTCAAAAATTAGCGCATAACCATTTACAATGTGATTGGTATCCCAATTTCGAATTTCACCAGGTCTTGAAAAGAAAACATCATAAGGCTTTGCTATATAAAATTGATTATCGATTGAAAAATTTCCTCCCCCTTCTGTTATGAAAGTAATGTCATAGTAGGTTAATGTATGAGTGGGATTCTTAGTCAAGAACTTTTTTATATTCTTTAGCTCAATTACATCAACCAATAGTTCACTTCCATATTTATATTTATAGAATTTAAATTGTGGAATTATTTTTTTCATTCATACATTTTATAAAATACAACCCGACACAAAGATATCAAAATTCATTAAATCAGAAAAAATGCAATTAAAAAATGATATCAATCTATCTTTGAGCCAAGGAAAATAAATACTATTGTATCATGCAATATCAGAATAGACAACATATAAATCAAAAAGAAGATTATATTATGTATGAAGCAGATTCTAAAAGACTTTTGTTTAGTATTCAATGGTCCCGAAAAGTGAAATCTATAAAATATTCATTCTTTCCTTTTTTGTAAGACTTTCAAGTACTGTATTATATGAATTACTTACAATCTCCTTAATTTTATTATCTGGCACATCCTGATTAAAATAAATACTAATCCAGTACTTCTTGTTCATATGCCAACCCGGAGTTATACCTGCGTATCGAGCTTGTAATTCTACAGATTCACTAGGATTACATTTAACACAACAAAAATCAAATATTTCTATATTTACAAAGCAAAACCATTTATTTGCTATGTAAAAACAAAGAACATCCTGACTATATTTATCGGAAACATTTGAAAAAGGCATTTTCTCATGAACACTTTTCAAAGAAAGACAGTACTCTCTAAATTCTTCTACATTCATATATTTTAAATGATTGACCTAACACAAAATTATATATATTTTTATTTATACAAAAGAATCATGAAAAATATTCCTTCCTATATTTCCTCCACACTCCTCCTTAATCTTTACTTATATACAGCAAATAGTATTTATTCCATTATAAAATTATATCAAACTTAATTGATTTGAATAAAATGACCTATCTCATTTAATAGTATATCCCGATTAATTGGTTTCGAAATAATGGCCGATGCTCCTGCCTGTTTCGCCAATCTTATGTTCTCATCAATAGCATAAGCTGTCTGAATAATAACAGGAAGTTTCTTGAAATTCTTTCTTAGCTTGGATAAAGCAGTAATTCCATCCATCCCGTGCATTTTTATATCCATCAATATAAGATCGACCTTTTGTTTCCTAATTATCTCCAAAACATCCTTTCCATTTATAGTCCAAATTATAGTACAATAATTTTTTAAAATATTATTCAGAATCATATAGTTACTTACACTATCTTCAGCAATTAAAACAACAGGTAGTCCGTTATCACAGGCAATAATAGTCTCAGACTTATTCGTCTCTAACAATTCCTCATCTTCCTCATAAGATTCCATTTTATCAATATCATTATATGGAAATATAACTTCAAAACGACTACCTTTATTTTCTTTCGAGGTCAAAGTGATCTTACCATTCAACTTATTCACAATCACTTGACAAATAGACAATCCAAGTCCTGTTCCCTGAGCAAACTCATTAACTTTATAAAAGCGGTCAAAAATCATTTTCTGATGTTCTTCAGGGATACCGGCTCCGGTATCTTCAACATAAATACAGATTTCTTTTGCTTCTTTATTCTGCTCTAATCCGATAGTCACATATCCGGAAGAAGTAAATTTAAAAGCATTATTAATCAAATTAACCAATACTTGTTTAAGCCTCAACTTATCCGTCTCGATATATAACATCTCGGGAAGTTTACTTTTAATAAAATCAACATTCGAAGGGACTTGTACCATACACATACCATGCACATCATCTATGATCTCATTCAAATCACATTCTTCAACAGAAAGAGAAACATTTCCTGATTCAATTCTCGAAATTTCTAAAATATCATTGATTAATTTAAGTAACAATTCACAATTCAGATTGATAATGTGTATATACTCCAATTTATCTTCATCCGGCAGAGCCTCGTCAGTAGCCAGCATATTAGAAAATCCTACAATCGCATTCAGAGGAGTCCGGATTTCATGGCTCATATTAGCTAAAAAAGATTCCTTCAATTCGGCTTTAGATGCAAGATCTCTGGCTATAATCAGTTCCAACTCTTTATCTTTGAAATCCTGAATATTCATCAACAAACCAATGACTGAAGATTTATCTCCTAAAATACCTGTTATATTCAGAAATCTGAGCTCATACCACACATATCCCTGTCCATTGAAATTCATTCTTGCACGAATTTCTCCACGTACTCCTACTCCATTAACCACATTGATAAAACTTGTCAATGCCTTTTCTGCATCATCAGGATGAGTTATCTGATTTATAATATCCAGATTAATAGTTTCATAACATGAACCTATACTATCTAGAAACTCTTTATCAAATATGAACTCACCGCTTTCACCATTATATCTCCATGCAAAAATATTACTTCCTTCCATAGCCAAAGAGAGGAATTTCTTTTCTTCCCACAAATACATTTGTACCTGACGCTTCCGTTTGGCTTCGCGATGGTATAAAAAAAGCAGATTGACAATAAGTAAAGAAATAAATCCGCCAAAAACAGAGGAGCCAACAATCACTTCTGTTTTATATTTCACATAGAAAGGCATATTGACAATCTCAAATTCTTTGGGGACCTTATCAACAGGAATGTCCCAACGATTCAGAACCGCCCAGTCTAGCACATATTTCTTCGGAACCTCTTTTATTGGTAAATCAGCAACTTTTTCGCCTTTCATTATTCTGAATATATAATCACATGTTGCATTAACTTGATCTTCCAAAGTCATAAAATACCCCCCAATAATATCCATACGATGAGTAAATCCTTTATTGACAGCCGAAAAAGTGGGCACGGTAGCGAGACGACCGACATTTGCAGTAGAGTAATCATATTTAGCCAACAAAAAAACTGAATATCTGAATGAACCAGAAATATTCCACATCAAGTCTCGCCCACGCTCATCCCACATATTAATAAAATGAAGAGTCGTTTTTAATGGTCGTTCACTATAATCATTGCCTCTTAAATATTCATTCAACTCTTTATTTACCCCTTTATTTACAATAGAATCATTTTTTCGCAAGAATGTATCTAGTGTATTATAAAGTTCCTCATCCTTATCTTTATATTGTTCGGCTAACCTTGCAATAACCTTCTTTCCATTATAAGTCTTATCATAAAAGAAACGGACACGCTTTACACCCATAAAATGCTCTATCATCTCAATATTCTTCACATAATCAGGATTGTCCCATATACCAGTAACATTAGGATATTCTTTTAGTAACTCCTTATTAGGAAAATTCACTCCAGAAAAAACAATGGGTATATCTTTTAAAAATGGATGTTTGGATGCAAGCAGTGAATAAGTAGCTTGATCGTCGGTTACCATAATAATATCAGGTTTAACTTCGATAGTATCCAAATAGTGATTAATACGTTCTATTTCATCATCACGATCATAAGCATCACAATCTAAATAAAAAGTATGTATATTCGCTAATACTTTCTTATCCTTCAAATCCGACACAATCAATCTATTGAATTCAGGGTAGCCAGAGAATGTTTCCTCAAATGAATGTATTACAATAAGATTTATGTTGCCATCTTTAACATAAGCTATATTCGAATTTACATGATCAATAAAACAAATTAAAAACAAAATAAGTACAACATATTTTGTTGCATTCCATATGCAATAACCCCGATATCTCATAATAATATTTGTTTTGTTTGCTATATACTTTTTGCAAAGATATAAAATAAAATGATTCTTATGCAAGTTAAAATGATTCTTCTATTTACAAGTTTTTCATACTTGTAATATTGCCCATAATTCAATCACAAACAAACAGTCTATTCATTTATTTCCTAATCATTACAAGTAAAAAAATCTGTTTACTCTAGTGATTCAATATATTGTTTACAAACCAAACTAATAGAATAATATACCATCACAATTTCTGTAATAAAGTTTCATTTAGCTTAATAATGTTTTTATAAAATTCTCTCTAATTTTTCCATTTGATTATAAAATATTTATTCAATATTCGATCTTTCAACATTCCACTTTATATTTTCAATTTTTCTACTTATCTTTGCTAATGAAACGAAAGAAAAGTATCTCTATAATCTTACCAAACATATACTAAATGAAAAAACTCTTTTCTTTGATAATACTTTTGAGTATTATGGAATCGGTCCAAGCCATAAAAATCATATATGGTCCTTATTTACAAATGGTAACGGAAACAGAAGCAACAGTCGTATGGGTTACCGATAAGAAGTCATTGTCATGGGTAGAGATAGCTCCCAACGACAAATTAGATTTCTATGCAGAACAACGTCCGCAATACTTTGAAACCTATCTGGGACGTAAAGTCCTGGGGACAGTACATAAAGTAAGAATAAACAAATTGACCAAAGGTAGCACATATCGCTATCGTATTTTCTCACAAGAAATACTTGACGAGCAAGATTATCAAATCACATACGGCCCGGTAACCGCAAGTAATGTTTATTCAAAAGCTCCTCTCACTTTCCGTACTTTAGATGGTGGTAAAGATAAAATTAGTTTTATGGTAGTCAATGATATACATGGAGATAATATTCTTTTCAATAATTTGCTAAAAGACTGCAAGAAAGGAGAAACTGACTTTGTTTTATTCAATGGAGATATGGTCAGCCACATGGACAGTGAGCAACAAATGTTTGAAGGTTTTGTCAATCCGGCAACCAATCTATTCGCTTCTGAAACCCCTTTCTATATGATTCGCGGCAATCATGAAAGTAGAGGAAAATTTGCTCAGCACTATATGACATACTTCCCCACTCCCACCAATAAGCCTTATTATTCCTTTAAAGAAGGACCTGTATATTTTGTCATTATGGACGGAGGTGAGGACAAACCGGACAATGACATCGAATATCTGGGCACTGCCGCTTTTGATAAATATCGGGAAGAGCAAGCCGAATGGCTGCGTAGTGTCTTACAAAGCCAAGAATTTAAATCTTCTCCTTTCAAAGTAGTCGTCATTCATGTTCCTCCGGTACAAAGCACATGGCACGGACCATTGCACACGAAGAAAACATTCTTACCTATTTTGAATGAAGCCGGTATCGACCTGATGTTATGCGCACATCTACATAAGCATATAAATAACCAACCGAATACGGATGGAGCAAACTTCCCTATTCTGATTAATTCAAATACTCATGTATTGAAGATCAATGCTGATGCGAAAAGATTAAATATCGTAATTGAAGACGAAGCAGGCAAAGAAGTAAAAAGGTTATCTTACAATACCAAATAAAAAATACCATTCAGTGGTCAATCTCATAAAACATTTTCTACTATATAGGGATGGACCACTGATTTTTCTATACTTATCGCTACACAAATAAAAACATAGAAAACTAAATAATCATCAATATCCAAATCTTTCCACTGCCATTTGCATTTGTTGGATAATGGAAACTCCAAACGGACAGTTTGCCTCGCATTGACCACATCCAATACATTCCGAAGCATGATGTGTAAGCACTTTATAATGTTCACGTACCGTTTCCGGAATCTCATCTTGAGCATTAGTCAGATTATAGTATTTATTCACACTTGCAATATCAATACCGACGGAACAAGGAGCGCAATGCCCACAATACATACAATGCCCTTGCCACGAGAACTTATCCATGCCGGACATTACTTGAGTATAGTCTTTTTCTTCTTTGGTCGCAACGCACCAATTAACAGCCGCCTGTATTTCCTCACAACTTTTGCAGCCTACCATCACAGCATCCACACCCGGACGAGTCAAAGCATATTCTAAACATTGCACCGGAGTCATTGCCTTACCGAACGGAGAATTCTTTTCACTAAGCAAATCCCCGCCTCCATAGACTTTCATCACATCCAGCCCGACACCTCTTTTTTCACAAAGTTCATAAAGTCTTTCTCGCTCGGGAGCAATATTCCGCATTGGACGTTCATAGTTTTCATCTGCCCATAGATCGTCCACATTCTCACTGGGCGGCTGCAAATCGTAACAAGGATTTATTGAAAACATCAGTACGTCAATCAGGCCGCTCTTTACTGCCAGCAAAGCTACAGCGGGATTATGACTACTCAATCCGATATAGCGTATCCTGCCTTCCTGTTTCAAACGTAAAGCCAGTTGAATAATCGGACCGTCGAAAATATCCTGCAAATCCTGTTCACTATCGACATAATGTATCATGCCAATATCCAGATAATCAGTTTGTAGGCGTGTCATTTGGTCTTCAAAAGAAGCAAGGGTCTTTTCTATATTGCGAGTCCGCAGATATTGGTCATTCTCCCATGTGGCACATAAATGTCCCTGTATAATAAAATCCTGACGATGACCGGACAATGCTTTCCCGATATGACTACGCAACTCCGGATTAGAAGAATACAAATCAATAAAATTAATCCCTTTACTGATAGCAAAGTCCATCTCTGAACATACTTGTTCTTCTTTTTTGCCGATAAAACCTTCACATCCTAACGCAATGACACTAACAGATAAGCCGGTATTTCCCAATATTCTATATTCCATGATTATTCAGTTTCATAAATCATTCCATTTCATTATAAATTCACAAATATACTCATTTTATTTCCGGCTGACCAACATCACTCCCAGTAAAATAAGTAACAATCCAGATATTTGAATGAGCGTAATATGTTCGTTCCCCAAAAACATCCCTAGAAGCACAGCAATAAACGGATTGACATAAGCATGAGTGCCAACTTCTAGAGCCGGACGAATTTTCAGCAACCACACATAAGCCGAATAAGCAAGCAAAGAGCCGAATAGAATCAAATAAGCTAATGAAAACCAACCTGCGGTAGACACTTCTTTTAGATTAACCTCTGTCATATCTCCATTAACAGCGGAACATATCCAAAACATTGCACTAGCAAAAAGCATTTGCCATGCCGAACCGGCAAAAGCATTCACCTCTTCCTCACGGGAAGAATGGTATTTAGCATACAACGTACCCAAAGCCCACGAGATACATCCGACAATCAAAAGTAAAAAGCCTGATCCACTGTGAAAGGATAGTAAGTCCGAATTAAGCTGTTCGAGATATAACATTACCACTCCCGAAAAACCGATCATGCCTCCCGCTATTCTGAAAAAGCTACAGAAATTATGCTTCCACATGGGAACATCCAACAACAAAATCCAGAGAGTTGTAGACGAAGCTATGATAGCTACGAAACTACTCGTCACATAACGCTGTGCCAACATGACAACCGCCATATCAATAAACAATAGCACAATTCCACTCACAGCCGAACGCATTACGAGACTTCTTTTAAATACCCGTTCTCCGCGTATGTAACAAATGCAGAGAAGTATCATCCCAGCCACAGTAAACCGCAACGCACCAAGTAAAAAAGGAGGAAAATCTTTCAAAGCCACACCTATAAAAAAATAGGTAGACCCCCAAACAACATAGATTAGGAAATAAGCGATAACAATACCTACTAGATTCCTGTCAATTTTATGTTCTCTTTCCATATTTTCTTTTTTACTTGGTTACGTCACGGTACAAATACGCATTTTTCATTGATATTAGATTATTGATGCCGTAAAGCCAGTTCCAAGCGTTTTAAACGTTTTAAACCGTCAATCAGCACCTTCTGGGGACATGCTATATTAATGCGAATAAATCTTTCACCCTCTTTGCCGTACATACTCCCTTCATTCACCCAAAGTTTTTCTTCCTCCAACAAAGTTTTCACTATCTCTCTGGAAGATTGCCTTAATGCCAAGCAATCCACCCAGACCAGATAAGTTCCCTCCAGCATGACGACAGGAAACTGTGGAAGATGCTCGTTGAAGTATGTTCTCAGACAATTATAATTCTCCCAAAGATAATGTGTCAGTTCTTCCAACCACTCTTCACCTTCATTATAAGCAGCTATCAGAGCCTCCACTCCGAATGGATTTACATCACAAACCTCATTGATATTTATGGCTTTATCTATTTTCTGGCGCATTTCCTGATCCGCAGAAATTATATTTGCAATCTGCAATCCTGCGAGATTGAATGCCTTACTTGGTGAAAGACAGGTAACTGAATGCAATAAAAACTCCTCTGATATAGAAGCAAAAGGTGTATAAGTATGTCCGGAAAAAACCAGTTCACAATGAATCTCATCCGCCACTACCACTACTTTATTCCGAAAACATATTTCACCGATACGTACCAGTTCCTGCCGTGTCCAAACCCTTCCTGTGGGATTATGCGGGTTACATAACAACAGCAGTTTAACCTTCGGATCGGCAGCTTTGTTTTCCAGATCTTCAAAATCAATCCGATAGGTTGCATCTTCATAAATAAGCGAATTGGTTATAACTTCACATCCATTATTACGAATGGAAGAAAAAAAACAATTATATACTGGCGTTTGTACTAAGACACGATCACCCGGAACAGTTAATGCCTTGATGATAGCAGATAATGCCGGAACTACACCCGAAGTATAAATAATCCATTCCTTCTTCATCTGCCAGCTATGTCGCCTTGCAAACCAAGCTACTATTGCCTCGTAATAGGCAGAAGGTACTTTCGTATAACCAAAAACACCATGTTCTACCCGTCTGCGCAATGTCTCCACCACAGCGGGAGCCGTACGAAAATCCATATCGGCCACCCACATAGGCAGAACATCGTCTTCTTTCGCAGTATCCCATTTATAGGAATTAGTGCCACGACGGGGAATTATTTCATCAAAATTGTACTTCATTGATTGAAACAGGTTGCATCATCCCATAATTTCAGTTCACAGTTACCGGGAGCTTTGATATTCCCATCAATAATAATTTCACCATAACTTTCCGCAATAATGCTTCCACTTCTCGGATTCTTCACACTGTGTACAGGACCGTTAATGGTTGCTTGCAAACTACTATACTCAAAACAAAGATCAGCATCTTCAACCATCGTACAATTTTCCATTACAAGATCGTGTGCATAGCAAAGCGGTTGAGTTCCTGATATTTTACAGTTTACCAGACGTAAGTTACGTGAATGCCAGCCTAGATATTCGCCATTCAATTCCGAATCATAAACGGTCACATTTTCGGTATTCCAGAATGCGTCCTTTGAATTGATGACCGCATTACGAATTTCCACGTTCTTACAATACTGGAATGAATAGTTTCCATTCTGACTGTAATTCTCGATACGGACGTTTTCACCATACATAAACAGATAATCCGCTTTATCGATCTGTACATTTTTCAGATCTACATTACGACAAGACCAAAAAGTCTCTAATGCGTTGGGAAGCTGCACATTTTCCAGTTTGACACCATCCATTTCACGAAACATTTTCGGGGCTTCTACTACGGTATCTACCATTTGTAAGTTTTGTGAGTACCATAAAGCCGCACGTGCACCTTCTGTAAAGAAACTGTTCTTCACGATAAAGCCATTGTTATGCCAGAAAGGATATTTACCTTCAAAACGGCAATTCACCGCTATGATATTACTACATTCCTTCAATGCGGATTCACCCGTATGGATTGTTACATTTTCCAGTTGTAAGTCGTGTATTGCAAACAAAGGACGTTCACCTGCATATTCTTTATTTCTAATTTGTTCCATGATTAATTTGTTTAGATATTTATTTATAATTCCATTCCCATTTCATAAGCATTATCCAAATGCTTCTTATCAATCTGTCGCGCCAATTTTTCACATCCGGTACATCCACCGACGCAATATGTCCCTTTCTCATTATCACCTAGCACCCGACTTATTATTCGGAAATAACGTAAGGGTTCTTCAAAGGTCGTTTCCTTGTCATCACCGGCCGTCATTAGCAGTACCGTATTTTTTGAAGGGTATTGGTCGTTGATAGAAATTGCATAAAGTCGTTCGATAAAAGCTTTCAGACGTGATGTTATAGTCCAGAAATACAGAGGTGAAGCCATTACTACTGTATCACATTCCTCAAATAATGGATATAACTTCTGCATACCATCCTGAACTACACACTGATGACGAGCATTGCGCTGACACGCTCCACATCCTCTGCATCCTTCTATCCGCATACTGCCTAAATAAACTTTTGTAACAGAATGCCCCCGTTCCACGAGCCCTTTGATATAGGCATCGGTCAGTCGGTCAGTGTTACCCAATCTTGTTCCTGCACTCATTAAAACAAGTACATTTCTTCCATCCCCTTGATGTATCTTCTCAACAACTGGAGGAAGTGAGCTGTCCACCTGTTCTTTATCATTCAGAAAACGATGGATAACTGCGCCACCCAATAGTAAACTTCCTGTTGTTATCAATGTATTCTTAAAAAAGTTTCTTCTTTCCATGTTTCTTAATGTAATTCAAAAGTCACAGTCACACTTCCCGCCCCAAGAGCAGAAGCCAGTCCCGAAGGCTTGTCGATATGTCCCAAGCGTGTATAACTGTAGGAAGTTGAAAAACTCTCGTAAAAGAGTACCACACATGATGAACCGTAAAGCATCAGGTCACCCGCACGTATGGTTCCCGGATTGGAAGATGAGGTCTGTAGATTTTCGGATAGATAATAATACTTTTCGTTACCATTCATTTCCGACATATTCACAGTCATCGGCAGTAACGCTTTAAAAGCATTGGCTGCTACGTTATCTTCCAGTGTAGCACTAAATGAGGTCGAACCAACTGTTATTTTAAGGCTGTTACTCATGGGACTATTGTTGTTATTATCTTCATTGGTATCATTGTCATTATTTTCATCGTCGTTGTTACCATTGCCGTTATTGCCATTATCATTGTTCCCATTATTACCATTGTCCGGACTATCAGGAACTATCGGCTGTCCTATTTCCGGAATGGGACCATCCGTGCTACACGATACGGCACTGAGCGAGAAAGCCAGTATCAGTAAGAAAGTCATTATTAATAAGCGTCTCATGATGGATAGATATTACAGTTTCAGATATTCTTTAAAGAAAGACTCCAATTTATCAAATGGGATAAGACTTACACGGTCGTATAAATCCACATGACCCGCACCCGATACTATATACAATTCCTTCGGTTCGGCAGCCAGCCGGTAAGCCTCCTCACTGAATTCACGGGAATGCGCATTTTCACCGGTAATGAAAAGCATAGGTCTGGGAGAAATCGTTTCAATATCAGCAAACGGATAGAAATTCATAAACTTCACATTACTTGTAAGAGTAGGATGTGTAGTAGTCAGAGGTGATGCACCTTCAGGGGTAACTTCTCCACGTGGTGTACGGTAGAATTCATAGAATTCACGTTCTATCGGAGCAGATTTGTCTGTCAGTTCATGCACAGTACCACTGGCATATTTAGTCTCTCCGCCTAGAAATTCAACATATCGCTGTTCGGCAGCTTCAGCAATTATTTGTTTCCTTTGTTCCAACGTGAGAGTATGTTTCAATCCGTTACGGCTCGCCGTTCCCATATTATACATACTTATCGTTGCAATCGCTTTCAGACGAGGATCTATCTTTGCAGCACTGATCGCAAAACTACCACTGCCACAAATACCGATTACTCCAATGCTGTTACGTTCGATAAACGGACGAGTACCCAGAAAATCTACCGCAGCACTGAAATCTTCTGCATATACTTCCGGTAAAACAGCATTACGCGGTTCACCTTCACTCCCACCCCAGAAGGACAAATCTATAGACAGAGTTATGAAGCCGCGTTCAGCCATCTTCATTGCATAAAGGTTTGCACTCTGTTCTTTAACTGCCCCCATCGGATGTCCGACGATGATTGCAGGATATTTTTTCCCCTTCTTCATATCCTTAGGCAAAAAAAGATTTCCTGCTACTTTCATCTTGTACTGATTCGGAAAAAATACTTTTTCTACATTTACCAGATCGCTTTTATAAAAATTATCCGCATCTGTTTGGCCAAAAGCGAAACTTACAGCAAACGAGATAAGCAATATAGTTGCCAATGATAATATCCGTTTCATATTCATTCATTTTTAGTGATTAATAAATTGGTTGTCTACTTTCTACATTGCAAAATTACGATAGGAAAAAGACATTCTTTGTAGACAAATTACAGACATCATTACCTAAATTACAGATCAGGTTGTTTTTACTTTATTCTTGCTCTTTAAAAGAATAATCAGACTATAATATTTGCCGCAATGGTCTTTGAATATTGCCAATTGCGAACTCTCACATAAACAAAGATCAAACTTACTATAAGGGAAAGTAGTGCTCCAAGAACTGAATAACGTGTACCAAGAAATGTAATAAGCAACCCGCAAACAGCCGTACCGATTGTCGTCCCAAGATTGGCGGACAGCAAGAAAAGCCCATTTGCAAAATCCGGAGCTTCAGGTGCAGCTTCTATAATCATATACTGCATACTATTGCTGGCTATACCCGCCAAAACACCTAAAACAAGAATAATAACTACCATCGCCACCATACATTCACCAAATGTAAACAGACATATATACGAAGTTAATAGTGCAAAAGGAATGATAATAATGCAACGGTGAGCATTTATGGAAAGCATTTTTCCTGCCAAAAGATTCCCAATAATATTTGTTACACCATATATGAGCAGCATTGTGGTGATTATATTGTAAGATACATCCGTTATATTTTTCAAGAAATCAGACATATAACTAAAGAATCCGAATATAGCACCGTTTATCAATGTCACAGCAATGATAGAATTCCATGTTATTGTTTTTTTCAATACACTGAGTTGAGTACCATAAGATAACCTTTCTTTGACCGGCATGGAGGGCAAAAACACAAAAGTTGCTATTAAAACCAGCGTATTTATAACTGTAAAGAATAGCATAGCCATCGAGAAAGAAACTTCGCTGGCAATAAAGCTCGTTACGGGAACACCCAGAACCATACCTCCGGACACACCCATAAATACCTTAGACACAGCCTTGGGGGCTTCTTCTTTACTAACGGATGCCGCCGCCACCGTAAAAGCCATAGATACATATACCGGATGAAGAAAAGCCGGAAGAATTCTGGCTATCAACAGCACTGTAAAGTTGGAAGTAACCATGGAGATAACATTACTCAGTGTAAATAATCCCAATGCCAGCAACATCACCTTTTTCCGGTTTATTCCAGAGAAAAGTAGAGGCGTGATAGGAGCCGATACTGCTACGACCAGTGCAAATACACTAACAGTCCAGCCGGCTTCCGGAACTGTTACATGAAAGGTTTCTGCTATCAATGGCAGAATACCTACCACACCCATTTCGGTATTGATGATTCCAAAGACACCTACCGTAAGAATAAAGACGAGCAAACCTGTTGATTTTGGTTTTAATTGTTTCTTTTGATTTATCATATCTTTCCTTATTTGATTCATTAATTTATTCACTGCAAAGTACGGAAAAACAATGGCGAATTTTAGTAGACATATTACAGACATCATTACCTCAATTACAGAAGTTGTAATTTTATCCTATCTCCTGTTTGTTTTTCTCTAAGAATCAATACTTAATTATCTTATATTATCTGTCATACTATAAACAATATATCCATTATGTTATAGACGAAGATCATCGAGACATAGTCCTTTTGTAGACAGATTACAGATTTTAATACCCTAATTACCGATTCGCTCCTTACCATCAATCAAATATGTTTTTTATTCATACCTTTGCTACTGTTCAAATACTTACGTCTATGGAAAAGATAGCGAAATTAGAAAATGTAGATCAGTACAACAGCTTGTATGGACTCGAAACATTGCACCCATTGGTAAGTGTCATCGACCTTACAAAGGCTACCAGATTGGTAAACCATATTCAAATGAGTTACGGACTGTATGCGCTTTTTCTGAAACAAGCAAAAAGTTGTGATATTAAGTATGGTCGTAAATACTATGATTATCAAGAAGGAACGATTGTTTGTTTTGCTCCCGGTCAGACAGTCACCGTAGAAACATTGGAAGATGAAGTAAGACCTTCCGTCTACGGAGTTGTTTTCCATCCGGATTTAATCCGTGGAACTGCTTTAGGCAAGACCATAAAAAACTATACATTCTTTTCTTATGCAGTTAATGAAGCATTGCACCTGTCCGATCAGGAAAAAGGTATAGTAATGGATTGTCTGGAGAAAATCAGTCTCGAGCTTGAACATGCTATTGACAAACATAGCAAATCCTTAATCGCTATGAATATAGAACTGCTTCTGAATTATTGCATACGTTTCTATGAAAGGCAATTCATTACACGTACTGATGTAAATAAAGATACTCTCACGAAATTCGAACTACTTTTAAATGATTATTTCCAAAGTGACTTGCCAACACAGGATGGATTGCCTTCCGTAAAATATTTTGCAGATAAAATATGCCTTTCGTCGAATTATTTCGGAGATCTGGTTAAAAAAGAAACCGGAAATACTCCACAGGAACATATTCAGCAGAAAATCATCGAATTGGCAAAAGATCATATAAAAGAAACAGATGAAACAGTTAGCCAAATAGCTTATGCATTAGGTTTCCAATACCCACAACATTTTTGCCGGTTGTTTAAAAAGCGTGTCGGTTGTACCCCCAATGAATATAGAACACTAAACAGCACATTTTTTTGATTAAAGTTTTTAAGCATAGCTTGGGAAATAGAAATCTTATGAAAAAAGACGTATTAAATATAGAGACTGTACATCAATGCAATTGCTGTCTTGGAAATAAAACACTACACCCTTTAGTAAGTGTTATTGATTTATCGAAAACTAATCTCAACCAACGTACCATTAAATTTGACTTTTATACTATTCTGTTGCTAGAAGGAGAAGCAGAGGATTTTTTATATGGACGTAAATACTATGATTATTCTAATGCCTCAATTGTTTTCCTAACTCCGGGAGAGTCGATTGAAATAGATAAATGCAAACTCGTTTGTACCAAAGGCTGGTTATTGGCTTTTCACCCGGATTTACTCAGTCGTACTTCATTGGGAGAGAACATAAAGAACTATTCATTTTTTTCGTATAAACCGGATGAAGCTTTGCACCTGTCCCAACGCGAAAAAACAAAAGTCATAGAATGCATGTACTCTATCAAAGAGGAACTACAACATCCTATAGATTATCATAGTAAAACATTAATTTCACGATACATAGAACTTCTGCTAGATTATTGTTCCCGTTTTTACGAACGCCAATTCATCACGCGCTCCGAAGCAAATAAAGTAATCATCGGACAAACTGATGCTTTATTAGAGGAATATATTCAATCCGGTAAATTGGAAAGTTATATACTTCCTTCGGCTTCATATTGTGCTGATTTACTTTATTTATCTCCTCATTACTTTTGTGATGTTTTGAAGTTTGAAACAGGAAAAAGTATTTATGAGTATTTTCAGGAAAAACGGTTGGAAGTATCCAAGAGAATGCTATCAAAGCAAGGAAATACTGTCAGCATGGTAGCGGAAAAGCTAGGATACTCGAGTACACAGTATTTCAGTCATCTTTTTAAAAAACTGGCAGGTATTTCTCCCAGTGAGTACAGGCTTACACAAAGCTAGTATTTTGTATTGAAAACTAATCAAACATTAATAAAAGACTACTCAACAGTTTCATAGGTTCACTAACTTTATTACCCCAATCATCGATATAATTTCCGAACAAGGATCTCTGTTTAGTTTAATGCAATTATTAACTCAACGCCAGTAATTAGGGTTAAACAACCTGTAATCTATATACAGTCAAGCTTCTAAACCTGCCGTATCTTTGTACCGTTACTTAATAAGAAAACTTTTAAAATTTTATCCGATATGTATTTAGAAAATATTTATTCCCCAAAAGATGTAAAAAAATTATCAGTGAAAGAACTGAATGATTTAAGTGATGAAATTCGTAGTGCACTATTAGAAAAGCTAAGCAAACATGGAGGGCACTTCGGACCTAATTTCGGAATGGTAGAAGCCACGATTGCTTTGCATTATGTATTCAATTCTCCGAAAGATAAAATAGTATTTGATGTGTCACACCAAAGCTATGTACATAAGATGCTGACCGGACGAAAAGATGCTTTTCTCAATCCTGCCGAATATGACAAGGTATCCGGTTACACCGAACCGCAAGAAAGCAAACACGATTTTTTTGTGATCGGTCACACTTCTACTTCTGTAAGTCTGGCGAGCGGATTAGCCAAGGGACGTGACCTGAATGGTGACAATGAAAACATTATTGCTGTGATAGGAGATGGTTCGTTGAGTGGTGGTGAGGCTTTCGAAGGGTTAGATTATGCAGCGGAATTAGGAACCAACATGATTATTATCGTTAATGACAATCAGATGTCTATTGCTGAAAATCACGGAGGTTTATATAAGAATTTACAAGCTTTACGCGAGAGTAATGGTCAATGTGAGTGCAATTTCTTTAGGGCGATGGGACTTGATTATATGTATGTAGAAAATGGCAACGATGTGGAAGCTCTAATAATAGCTTTCTCTACAGTGAAAGATATACAGCACCCTATTGTAGTCCATATCAATACCCTGAAAGGTAAAGGATATGAGCGTGCAGAACAGGATAAAGAGACTTATCATTGGCGTGTTCCGTTCAATATAGAGACCGGAGAACCAAACATTGATTACGGTCAGGTAGAAGACTACTCGGAAGTAACCGCGCAATATTTGTTGAACAAGATTAAAGAAGATTCACGTGTCGTAGCAATCACTTCGGGCACTCCTACCGTCATGGGATTTACTCCGGACCGTCGTCTGGAAGCAGGTAAGCAATTCGTAGATGTCGGTATTGCTGAAGAACATGCGGTAGCACTGGCTTCGGGCATTGCGGCCAACGGAGGAAAGCCTGTCTACGGAGTGTACAGTACGTTCATTCAACGTTCCTACGATCAACTGTCGCAGGATCTTTGTATCAACAATAATCCTGCGGTACTGTTAGTATTCTGGGGAACATTATCCGGGATGAATGATGTGACTCACCTTTGTTTCTTCGATATTCCGTTGATTAGCAATATTCCCAATATAGTCTATTTAGCTCCAACTTGCAAAGAGGAATATCTTTCCATGCTGGAATGGAGTATCCGGCAAAATGAACATCCGGTAGCAATTCGTGTTCCGGCAACGGAAGTGATTAGCTGCGGTGAGCCAGTCGATACTGATTATAGTGAACTCAATCGTTATAAAGTTACTCACCGTGGTTCGAAGGTAGCTATTCTTGCTTTAGGTTCATTTTTCGGATTGGGAAAGTCCGTATTATCTTTATTAAAAGAGAAAGCGGGAATTGACGCTACACTGATCAATCCACGTTATATTACAGGAGTGGATGACAAACTTATGAACGAGTTAAAAATCGATCATAAGCTGGTGATTACTTTAGAAGACGGTGTACTGGACGGAGGCTTCGGCGAGAAAATCGCCCGCTATTATGGAACTTCGGATATGAAGGTTCTCAATTACGGAGCTAAAAAAGAATTCGTAGACCGTTTCGAATTGCAAGAACTACTTCTTACCAACCATTTGACTGACAAACAGATCGTAGAAGATATCAAAAGCCTCATCCCATAAGCGACTCATTACTTTTGATTGGAAGCTCTCATGCAAACAGAGCCTCTGATTACTCCCAAGCAGAGCGTCTATTTACCACAAGACGCTCTGTTTTTTTCAATCTGAAATATAATAAGGAAGAGCTATTTTCTTTCGTCCTTTTTTTGACTAAAAATCAACTTCCCTCTTTGACTGATGGTCCACAAACCATTTTCGATTCTTACATTCTTTGTGTCATCATCTTCTACGTTCCAAGCAGATCCACCGGAAGGCAAGCTACGCCTATCCAAAATTTCATTAGGGTTACCATTTGAAAAGAAAAGTTCCACTTGCGCAGAGTCGGGACTAAAAACAATAAAAGTAGAAGCATTACTTCCATCCACGTCTTCCGTACGAATTCCTTTTTCAAAAACACGAATGCAATCTTTCAATACTTCACACCATACATATCCGGCCGAACCGATACATCCATGCTCGTCACGGTCACCTCCCAAAAGAGTTTGATCACGTGAAGAAACCGCTATTTTAGTAGCTGACATCCCTTTCGTATAACTTCCATTATAATACACCGTAGCAGTATCTTCTAGCAGTATCCCGTTTGGAGTATCCCGTTCAGCATTCAATGTGCTGAACTGTAAAGTATCACCAGATTGAGTAACAATAGCCAAGGTATTCATTGTAGCATCAGATATCACTCCCTTCACACTCACTTGTTTGGGTGCACAAGCAACCACCCCCAGCAGACATATCCCCGCCATTACGTTTAGATATTTCATAATCGTTATAAGTTTAAATTAAAGAATGGCTGCAAGTTACAAACAATTCCTAACATAAGCAATCATTTCGGTGAATCACTAACTGATATAAAAGAGATAGCTGCCACATTTACTTATTTGGGTGCCATTCCTCATTTTAATAATATTTACGTCATATAATTATATCTATTTCAGTATAGGTTCTGAACTAACTATAAAAAAAATAAAGTGATACGTTATTACTCCACCACTATTCGTGGAGTATACAATTCCTCAAAGTCCGTTTTATTAATCCCGGTTATTGTTACGGGTAAATAGCCGACAGTGATAACTATTTTCCCATCTACAACCTTCATTTTTTGTACTCTTCCAAAAATATCTGTCACGATTATTTTTTTAGTATGTTGCAAGTGCAAAGTTTCTTCTTTACTTTCTTTTTCCACCCACAAGCACATTTGAGTCTTTCCTTTGTTATCGTATGCAAAACCATAGGTCGAACCTATATATTTACCAATAGGAGTAGCATATCTGTAGTTGTTTATCATATTAGAATATGCGATGCCAGACGGCTTCACACTAAGCGACTCATTAAATCTAAGAATACCGAAAAAAGATTCCGGGTTATGAAATCCAAAGGGCTCGTCGGCTATCTCATACCAGAATACCTTCTTGGCCCCATAATATAGATGTAATAAATAAGTTCTTACCAAATAAGCAGCTTGCTCATATTCTGTGACAGGTACATAATGGTTAGGTTCTCCATTACTCTTAAAAGTACTCCACCCCACTTCCGTAACCCACATTTCTGTGGGTACTTTCATCTCCCTCAGCTTACTCTTATTTTCATTATAATAACCCGATGCAAACCTTTCTGTTTCAGGATATCTTTTTTGATTAACATAAGGATGAATAGCAATGACATCAATGTAAGAAGCAGCTCCTCTTTCATTTACAAAATATTCAATCCACTCCCCTTCACCCTGCCACATTAATTGAATGGATGAGTCTATAGTACGGATTGAATCACTCATCTGCTTAATAAGATCTGCAAAAGGTTTTCCCCAACCCTGTGGCCGCCACTGTTGTCCTTCAGGATGTGGCCAACGTTTCGACCATCCACCAAAATTATTAGGTTCATTTTGCGACTCAAACACAGAGAAATGTCCTTTAGTTAATTCCACATATTTCTTTAAAATAGATATATCCTCATCCCATGTCCAGATATTTTTTTCATTCTGTACACCGTCAAATGAGTTTATATATCCAAATAAATTGAGCCAGCAAATATGATGACTATCCAAATAATCCAGATCAGGATCACTTTTTAGTCCATCTTCAACAACTTTCTTCCAATTACTCTCATCACGCACCCAAGCAATGCCCAGCTTTTGTTGCACTGCTCCGATCTTCCATTTCTTATAATCATATCTGGTGTAATGTCCACAAATACCAAAAGGAGAGTCCCAGTCTTTCTTTGTGAGAGTCACGTTCGGAATAATTCCAAATCCTTGTTCGAGAGTATCTGTCTTGGTTGCGGATGTAGCAATCACCTTTAGAGTATAATAACCAAGATTCTTTTGTTTCAGCGGATAGTAAATAGTGGAATTATCTTTTTCATTCATAAAATACGATTTCCGGCTCAATATTTTCCGATCTGTATCCAACAGTTCCAATGTCACTTCCCTACAGGAATCCTCCACTTGTATAAAAACAGTTCCTTTTTCTTTAGCATGATAAAGTGCTCCGGGTTGATCAAAGGTTATTTTTATCGGGAACAGATCTTCTTTCTGCACATTAGCGGTTACGTTAATACTGTATAGCATAAATGTACCCAAAAGGCATAGAATCACTTCCATCTTAAACATTGTGTTTCTCATATTCAAATTGCTTTCGTTACACATAAAAGTACAAAGCTACAAAATACCATGTATTTTACTACAATCTCCCATTATATTTATAAAATTGTATCTGAAGAGTAAAATGAAGGAGAAAATGTCTATGCCACAAATGGAAATCGGTAAATCTAATCTAAATAATGGTGGCTCATCTACAGTTTAAACTTATCTTTGCAGCATAAAATAACTGTTTAATATGATAAAGAATATAGTATTTGATTTGGGTAGAATGATTGCAGATATGAACCGCGACAAAAATTTTCAGGATTTCATTGAAATAGGAGTAAAAGATACGTATACTCGCTTGGACAGATATCATCAGAACTATTTTTGCTCATGATTCACTAAGTTATGAAATTTGTTTATCCAAAATATAAATACATATTTATTATTATTTGTCTGATAATCACTTTTATATGTGGATACAACTTTAAACGGTGGTATTTGACAAATAATAAGGTAGAGAAATATATTTCTCTCATATATTCTTTCTCCGAGAATGAGATTGGCTATAAAAAATTTGAGGAACTTATCAAGCAGGAATTCAGGAAGCAAGGGATTGAACCGGTTTTCAATAGATTTTATCTTGATTGTAATAAAGCTGATCAAAAAACAGAGATAGGAGATGTGAGAAAGTATCTTGAAAATATCAAGAACAAACCGGCAGATCTTATCCTGACAGTAGGTGATCAATCTACCAACGCTTTATTATTAACCGGACACCGGCTTCTTTCCTCCATTCCGGTAATAGCTTGTAATGTACATTTTCCTGATGAAAAACTCCTTGAAAAATATAAGACCAGAAAAATATATGTATTACGTGACTCTCCGGACTTTAAACGTAATATCGAATTTATCAAATCACTGCAACCCCAAAAAAGTATAGAAATTATTTATAACATTGATTTAACTCCACTTGCACGTCAATCCTTTGACTTATTAACCCATATTGTTGATAGAAAAAACGTACGTTTTCTAAGTCCCCAATCAGCATTTACCATTGAACGTGATTATAAAGAAATAAGAAAAATGATTGAGTATTATTGTCTGATGCCGGCAGTAACTAATCATAATAAAAAGGAAGATTTAATCATTAGTCTCTATCCTTTTCAATACATTAAAAACAATTCTTTACTTTCTATGATGGATAAATTAAAATCAGACCAAGAGAAAAGAGTGTTTTTACTCGACAAATTCGATTTAGCAGCACTTCCGATAGTCAATGCTTTAAATATACCTTCTTTTAGCTGTTCAGACAAAGGATTTGGAGAAGGAACTAAGATTGTAGGAGGTTATATGGCTACTAAAGAAATCTCCGCCCGAACTGCGGTCGATCTGGCAGTTCGGCTATTTAATAAAGACAAGATTGGTATAATTAAAATAAGAGATTTAGAAAAAGAATATGTGTTAGACTGGACTTATTTTTCAATTTACACCGATTATGACATTAAGAATGCATCTTCTAACGTACGTATTATTAATTATTCTTTTCATGATCGCTACCGTAAGGAACTTTATTTTTTTATCGGATTATTCAGTCTTGCATTTATCCTTATATCTATTATATTGCTACGTATTTACCGACGTTCGCTGATAGAACAAAAAAATCTAAAGATTCTTCAGAAAGCTCATAAGCGCTTGACTCTTTCTACAGATGGAGGTCAAATTTCACTTTGGAATATGCATATGGGAGAAATCGAGTTTGATGATCTTTTTGTTCGCCTGACAGGGTTGGAGCAACGACGGTTCACACAAACTGATTTCTTTAAGTATGTGCATCCTGACGATTTTCAACCATTAAAATCTTTTCACGAAACATTACACAAGTCTCCAAGCATACAAATACAACGCATACGGTTCTGTTTCAATGATAAAAATGGCTATCAATGGTATGAGTTCCGATACCGTAGCCTGACAGATGCACAAGGTGAAATGATGCTAGTTGGTATTATGCAAAATATTCAAGAACTTGTAGAACGTGAACACCAACTAATTTTAGCTAAGGAAATAGCAGAGAAAGCTGAATTGAAACAATCATTTCTCAATAACATAAGTCATGAAATTCGTACTCCACTTAATGCCATTGTGGGATTCACTAATTTACTGGTAGAAAGTGGCGACGAGATAGATCAGGATGAAAAGAAAAGTATGCTTGAGATTATTAACCATAATAATGAATTACTTTTAAAGCTCATTAATGATGTATTGGAAATATCCCATTTAGATTCCGGTAACATGGATTTTGATATAAAAGAATGGGATGTGACAAAAATTATCAAAGAAATATACTATAAATATAAGCCATTAATCCAATCTTGCTTGCAGTTCCATCTTGATTTGGATGAAACAGTTACTTTGCCTGTAAACATAGACCGTTCACGTCTCATCCAGGTTATTTCTAACTTCTTGAATAACGCGAACAAGTTTACCCGGAATGGAAATATTACATTGGGATGCGAAATAGGCCCGGCACATAATGAGGTCTCCATCTACGTGAAAGATAGTGGCAAAGGGATTGACAAAAAGGAACTTATGATGATTTTTAACCGTTTTTATAAAAGTGATGAATTTGGACAAGGAAGTGGACTCGGACTTCCTATATGTAAGGTCATTATTGAGAAACTATCAGGACGAATAGAAGTACATTCAGAAGTTGGGAAAGGTAGCTGCTTTACCATAATTCTATCTTTAGCAAAGAAAGAGAGCCACAAGAACAAGAGGTTTTGCGAGTATTAGAAAAGTAAAAAAACGCACAAACAGACTAATCTTTTAATAAATACCAAGTGTGGATTCTACCGGCTCAAAAGAGAATTCGGCAAAATCCACACCTTACAGATATAGTATAAAGATTCGTAAAATGAGATTCTACTTTTTCAATCCGTCTACCTCTTTTAAGAGTTCATCTACAGCTGCTCTCAATTGTGTATCTTCACCCTTAACCACTTTTTCCGGATTATTAGCTACTTTGATATCCGGCTCCAATTGGCTATTTTCCAAATAACTGGCGTCTGGCAAACGATACCCTATAATAGGAATACCAAAAACTAATGAAGGATCTTGCAAAGTTTCCCAAGATACACTAGTCATTGTGCCGGGAACAGGCATTCCGACAAGTTTGCCTATATTACGATAATTATACACCCAAGGAGTACCATGGGCGTTTGAATAGTTAGCTTCGCACTGCAACATAATAGAAGGTTTATTCCAACGACGACTAGGCATATCACAGGCCTCACGTCCACGAACTACTTGAGTAAAGTATTTCTGTCCGCTGAAAAGGATTTCAATGTCTTCGTGCAGACGACCGCCGCCATTGAAACGGGTATCAATCACAATTCCCTCACAATTATTATACTTGCCTAAGATATCCGAATAAACAGTACGGAAACTATCATCTCCCATAGACTCAATATGAACATATCCCAATCGTCCGTTCGACCATTTTTCAACATCTGCTGCACGCTGTTTTACCCATCGATCATATAGTAATCCGTTTAATTGTCCACTCGTAATAGGCATCACCACCTCATCCCAGCGTTCTTTACTTTGCGGATTATAAATTGAAACCAATGTTTTCTTCCTGGCCTGATTGTTCAGTAGATTAGTTATATTATTATCAGAAGTAATCTCGTCGCCATTAATCTTTTCTATTATACATCCGGCTTTGACCTTAGTACGAGAATGATCGAACGGACCTTTTTCAATGATCTCGGCAATCTGTATTCCCTTTCCCTGATAATTCCAGTCGAACAATAAACCCAGATTAGAAGTCACATCTCCATTACCTTTCGGATAATAGCGTCCTCCGGTATGTGATACGTTAAGTTCACCCAACCATTCACTTAACAATTCTGCAAAATCATAATTATTGTCGATATGTGGAAGAAATTTACGATAAGTAGCAGTCATTTTATCCCACTCCACTCCATGCATATTGATATTATAAAAGCGCTTTTGTTGTTGCTTATACACATGGTCGAACATAGCTTCCCGTTCAGCTGCCAAATCCATCCTCATTTCAGCCTGATAACTAATTGATTTCAGGGCATCCGACTTAGCATCCATCTTTTGCATATTTCTACTACCCAACAAGAATATATTCCCATCTTTATCCAACATTAAAGATGTCCATCCGGAGTTCAGCTTATGTAAACGTTTTGTATCCTTTTCACGAAGATTCATTTTCCACAGATCATACCCTTCTTCAAAAGCCGAGAAATAATAAAGGTTTTCTCCATCTTTCGACAGAATGGCACTACCCAAATTAGAAGAATTAGGTGTAAGACGTACAATACGATCTTCAATCCCATTAAGTTCTACAACAATATCTTTTTTATCATCCTTTCTTTCTTCGGTTTTATCCTTCTCCTTATCTTCGTCCTTTTTCTTGTCTCCTTCCTTATCTTTTTCCTTCGCTTTTTTCTGCTCCTTCTCAAAGTCTTTAAGAAGTTCAAAGTCCTCTTTATTCAGGCGGTAACGATCATAAGCATCTTGATTTAAAAATACCAGCATAACATCTTGTTGTGATCCCCAGGAAGCATGTGCACGCATGCCATATCGCTCGGTCTGGAATAAAATTGCATTTCCATCAAGTACCCACCGTGGAGAACCGCTGATATATCCGCTATTAGTCAGATTAGTGATATCTCCACCCTGAGCACTAACAATACCTATATCCGAATAAGGATCATGACGGTTTCCAATAAATTCAAGGGTAAACCATTTACCATCGGGCGACCATTCATAATCAAAACCACCACCTGTATTAAACCATGTTGAGCCATCGGTAACTTGACGTACCTTTTTTGTTTCCAGATTAAGCACCATCAATCGGATACGGTCTTCAATAAAAGCCAACTCTTTACCATCCGGCGAATATTGAGGAAAAGTACGTTCTACTGTTTTCGATGGAAGTAATACTTCCTCTTCAATAAGAGTCGCATTAGGAAAATTAACTTCTTCTTTACGGGCTATTTTAGCTGTAAAAAGCTGCCAGTTCCCATCCCGTTCACTAGCATAAACCAATGTTCGATTGTCCGGAGCAAAGGAAACAGCCGACTCACTCACTGGGGTATTTGTGATTTGTTTGGTGGTACCATATTCTGTTGATGTAACGAAAACATCGCCACGCACAATAAAAGCGACTTGTTTTCCATCCGCTGATACACTGACAGAAGTAGCTCCCTGAGAAAACCTCAGGGAAGCAAGTTGTGGTTCATCATCACGAACCAATTCAACCATTACTTTATTCGGGCGAGCATTCGCTTCCTGCGTATAAAGTTCCCCATCATATGTATAACATAAAGTTCCTTTATCACTCACTGACAAAAAACGTACCGGGTGTGTACGAAAGTCCGTAATAGCCTTCACTTTCTGATAATCACTCAAGGAAAAAGAATAGACATTAAACGATCCTCCGTCACGTTCACTCAAAAAGTAAACAGAATTTCCATCCGGAGCAAAAGCCGGGTCGCGGTCTTCTCCTTCCCGATTTGTCAGGTTCGTATGCTTTCCGGTCCGAACATCGTACAACCAAAGATCCCTCGTAATGGAAGAAGTGTGATGTTTTCTCCATTCATTCTCAAAACCTTTTTGATCCTGATACAGAAAACTATTACCCGTTTTATCAAAACAAACCCGTTCGGCAGGAGTTGCCAACACTTGTTCCGTCTGTCCTCCTTGTGCAGAGACTTTATATAATTCCGTCATTGCTCCGGATGGAAACAAAGCACTACTTGCAGGGTCTTGAATAGAAGCTGAGAAAAGTACAAACTTACCATCGGAAGTAAAAGCCGAAGGAATTTCAGAAGCAGAATGACTAGTAAGTCGTTGAGCAGTCCCTCCATTGGCAGACATTATAAAAAGGTCAAAATTACCATTCCTATCACTAGCAAACACAATCTTTTTCCCATCGGGGGACCATATCGGGTTGGCTTCGTAGGACGATTGTGTTGTTAGTTGAACAGCCGTACCTCCCTTCGTAGCAACTTTATAAATATCTCCTTTATAACAGAATACAATTACTGCTCCATCCGGTGAAATACGTGCATCACGCATCCACAAGGGAGTATCAGCATAACCCGACAATGCTGTCAGTGCAAATGATAAACATGCTATCAGTTTCTTCATGTGAATAGATTATATATTATTATTTAAGTCAGTCTGAATAATTTTTCCCGTATAATTATAAAACACTCTGTCATTAAAATCTTTACAAAAGAAAGCGAATTTATCTACTCCTGTACAGTGACAAATCCCTATTCGGTGAGGTAAATAATTCCGTAAGTAATCCGCAATCACCCGATATTTCTGTTCTTCCGCATTGTGTATATGAAAACCACCTAGAAGCAGATTACATGGCAGTTCGGGAAATACAGCTCGTATAGTCCTCAATAGATGGGTAATGCCACGGTGGGAACACGCGCTTATAATGGAAAGCCTATTCGAATCAACCAAAGCCATGGCCAATTCATCCTGAAAGGTATCCGGTATTTTACGACCATCTTCCTGCTGCACCCAAAAATGCTCAAAATGAGTATCCTCCTGATCTATAATTTCAATAGTTGGAAATAGAAAAACTCCCGGAACAAGTTCTGTCTGCTCATCAATGAAACGAAAGCGGTTGATATCAAATCTATGTACATATTTAATTCCATTTTCACGCTCATCTTTAAACTTCGGAGAGAAAATATTTTGTTTGCAAATAACCGTCGCCCGACTATTCAACTTTAAAAAAGAATGTAATCCTCCCGTATGGTCACTATGCCCATGAGAGAGAATTAAATAATCCACTGTTTGCAGATCAATATGTAACAAACGGGCGTTGCGTATGAATAAATCCGATGCACCTGTATCAAAAAGCAAGCGGTAACCGGATATCTCGATATAAAGAGAAAGGCCATGTTCAGCTTGCAATTTATGTCCATATACACAATTTTCTACAAGGGTGGTTATTCTATAGCCCATAATTTTGCTGTTTGAATAATATAAAATAAAGAGTTCTGCTACAAAATTATGATAATTCTATGGTAGAACAAACAACTAATAAGTAATTACTTCAAAATAAATGAAGTTTCCCCTTTGGCCATTTAAATCTTTCATTTTTAAAAAAGGAATTTTTTTTTCTACCCGCATATAATTTATATATTTGCAATGATACGAACATCACAAAAGAATGAAAAAAATCTCATTGACCGATTGTCATAAAGAAAAGCTATTTCAGATTCCTCTTTTCCAGGAGTTACCTCTAAATATTAAGCACTCATTGCTTGATAAACTAGATTTTGTGGTATATAAAGCAGACAAAAAGGAAATCGTGGTCATGCAAGGTACACCTTGCAACAAACTTTATGTTTTATTAGAAGGGAAATTGCGTGCTGATATCATCGACGGATTAGGAAATGAAGTGATGATTGAATACATTATAGCTCCACGTACTTTTGCCACTCCTCACCTCTTTAATCCAAACAATATGCTCCCTGCTACTTTTACAGCTATTGAAGATAGCATCGTACTGATGGCTACTAAAGAATCCACTTTTAAAGTTATAAGCGAAGACCCTCAAGTGCTACATAATTTTCTCTGTATCGCAGGAAATTGCAATATTTGTACGGTGTCCCGCTTAAAACCTCTTTCACGGAAGACCGTTCGGGAAAGATTCATCGTTTACCTATTTGAACATAAGAAAAAAGACTCTTTGGTCGTAAATATTATGCATACGCAGTCTCAACTTGCCGAATACTTGAACGTAACACGTCCTGCTTTATCTAAAGAAATTAATAAAATGATTAGAGAAGGGCTAATTATAATGGAAGGAAAACGAATAGAAATTCTGGAAAAAGCAACTTTGGAAAAATATATTTAGTTTCACTACTATTTATATTTACAGATAGCTCACTTTAAATAAACACATTCACTTTTTAATCATAAGTACTATATAGGATAAGAATAGTACGAACTTATTTTATATATATATAAGTTGTGCCACCTAATTGGCACAACTATGTCACCTGATTGGCACGCTTGTACCAATCAGGTGGCACAAGCGTGTCAATTAGGTGGCACAAGCCGAAACAATATATAGTTTCACATTCTTCATAATTGACCAGTTAATCAGATAATTGACTTCCTAACCTAATGATCTGTTCAAATCCGACAATTCAACAGCAATAATAAATTACCCCAGACATATATCTGTGAACAAAAAAGCATAAAAGAAATGATCAACCAAATACTTTCATCCATTATTTCAATTTAAGTTATAAGTATGTACACTGACTCCCAGTGCAGATGGAAGATAGTTAATTCCATACCAGCACATTTGCAATAGTACGAATGAGACTAATAGAATAATTAATGCCGGGCGAACCTGCAACGGTTTCCCCAACCGGAAATGAATATATATCAAATAAGCAAACCAAGTAGCTGCCGCCCACGTTTCCTTCGGGTCCCACGCCCAATAATGTCCCCAGGCTTCTTTTGCCCAGATTGCTCCTGTAAGCATACCCAATGTCATAAAGGCCAGACCGACATAAGTGAGATTATCACACAAATCCATTTCCTTCCGTTCGATGGTTTTCTTTTTGAACCAAAGTAAATAGGCTGCCATCACCGTTGCCGCCCCTAACATGGCATAAGCAAACATATACACAATCACATGAGGAGGAAACCACGGACTTTGAAGAGCGGGCATCAAGGTTTTATTATGAATCTCCGGCTTGAAGATATTAATACAGATAAATACCAGTGAAAGGATAAAACTGAAACTGAGAATCCATTTATACTTCCAACGGCTGTAGGTTATCAATCCGGCAAGTGGCAGGAAAAAAGAGTACCACAGACGAGTCTCCCCCATGGTACGCATCGGAGGACGTTCCAGAGACAACCAGAAACCAACGATAAAACTGAAAAAGATGGCCAATCCAAGCATAGTAAATCCATACGCCCATCCCGTTTTCTTTCCACGCCAGGCAATAAATGCTCCCAGTCCCCAGCAGATAAGTGCTGCTATTGCAAATAAGATGAAATGTTCCCAACTCATACTGTTTCCTCCTCTTTCTTCTTCTGAGCATTCACAAACAAACAGATAGCTCCAACCATCATCATTACAATTCCTGTATAAACTACAGGCAACCAAGGATCTCGGACTAGCTCAAAGACGCTGATATCACTCCACCGCCCTTTCGATTCATCGTAACTTAATTGATAAATTTTCCATCCTTCCAACTCTAGCGGATGGTTTACTTCTATAGTCGCTTCCGTAATCGTTCCTGTCTGGGTATAGACTTTTACATCCGATGCAAAACGCTGAGGTTCACGTTCCGGCATTACAAGACTGGTCAATGAATCAAGACGTAACGCCTTATATGGAAAAAGGAAACTGCCACAACTAACCCAGCCTTCTCTAGTTAGCTGTTTCTTCTGATTCACAGCTTTCAAATAAACAGCATAAGTTGCTCCCATAGAGTGAAAATCCGTAAATTTCAATGTATCCTCAGTAGTTACGGAGGCAGCCATCGGAATAGATTGTAAGATAGTTAGTTGCCAATCTTGCAATGCTCCAGCAGTCACATTTTCTTCAAGCAAGAGATGAACAGGAGATTCTTCAGGAAGCGCACTTCCCGTTTCATTGTCAATCAGCATCAGTTTGGGAGGATACTCATCAATCGTAAAATCCTTCAATTCGATAGCTAAGGGCAGTTCAATCAGTTGTCCCTGTTCGTCAGAAGCCCGCCATTCCGTATTTCCCATCTGTGTCGTCATCTTCAGTCGTTGCAGATCGGCATTTCCCAAAGTAGCAGTGATCAAAGCTATGAATAATCCTATATGATTAAGTAAGAAAGATAATTTGCTTCCTTTCAAAGGAAAGCCGGCACGAAGGATGGTTAATCCCAATACTGTGACCATCCAGAAATAGAGCAATACAAAAGGCCAAGACGAAATCATTCGGGAAAAGCCCAAGATATCGCTAGGAGAATTACCGGAAGAAACTTGTCGGATAAGTCCCATCACTACCGTCAGCAACGTCACCCATGCTAAGGACGAAACCGCTGCGGAATAATGACTCAGCCACCCAAATAAATAAACGCGTTTACGAAGAAGGTGCATACTGACTAGTCCAATGATATAAACGATCAATACAATCACATTGACCGGATAGGCGAATAAGCTCCAGTTGATCGCTCCTACAGTTACTTGCAACAGAAAGCCTGTCACCAGCAATCCCGCACCAATCAACAGACCTTCTTTATAACTCCACGGTTTACTCCACATATATCTGTTCTTATTTCTGTGACAGACGACCTGCTGCCTTTGCTTTCTGCAACCAGGCAGGAACTGTTGTATTCAGGAATTTCTCTTTAGCTGCTTTTTCCGCATCCATATCCAGACCGATATATTGCTGTGCTTTAACCTTAGTAGAAATATCAGGCATCGGAACTTCTCCTGTAAATCCATTCTTGACTAATACTTTGGATACTGCCAAACGAGCTTGCATAGCACGGTCGAGTCCGTGAGAAAGTATTCTTTGAATTTCTTGGGGAGCATGGAACGAACCACCGTGTGAAGCAACTCCAAAATCCCAACGCCATTGTGCTTGACGAATCAGGGCAAGTACGTCTTTCATCTGGTCTTCTGTTGCTCCGGCATCCCAAGCATATTTTGCTTCGATATGCGCTTTTACTAGCTCCTGTTCCAAACGGTTACGAATTTCATTCGCTTTGCGTTGGCGTTCGTAAACGTTGTTTCGCAATGTTTCTTCACTCTCGCGATGACAAGCCTGACAAGTACGGTCTATCATTGCCAACGGACTTTGTATATGGTGATCACTGAATTTCACACCACCTTCACTCTTATACGGCATATGACAATCGGAACAAGAGACACCTCTCTGTCCGTGAATCCCCATCTGTGCTATTTCATAATCGGGATGTTGAGCTTTCAAAATCGGAGTACGACTCAACTTGTGGATATAATCATAGAAACCTGCCTCATCATAGTATGCTTCCATATCTTCTACTGTGAAACCTTTATCCCAAGGAAATGTCAGATATTTGCCGTCACCTTTGAAATAATATTCTACGTGACACTGTGCACATACCAGTGAACGCATCTCTTGGGGAGTAGCTTTTGTGATATCCTTACCTTGACGTTGGAAAGCCTCAATCAAAGCCGGACGACTGATATGAAGATTCATTGTTTCCGAATCGTGACAATCGGAACACCCGATCGGATTCACGATTTCAGCCCCAAATGCAGCCCATTTATTATGATAAAATGAATCTACGCCAAGCGCTTCCATCATACGAGGAACATCCGGGCTTTTACATGTCCAGCAAGTAGAAGGTTGAGGACCTTCAGTCGGATTCATAGGTGCTCCGGTACGCAGGGATGCAGTTATATCTTCAATAGCATGCATATGCCCACGTGGAGTAGAATAATCTTTAGAGAATGCATATCCGGCCCAGAGAACAACCATCTCAGGACGTTTCTCCAACACATCAACTGCTATATTTCCATTAAACTCACTCTCAAAATCAGTCTTGGCTGTTTCTGTCCATGTCTGATATTCACGAGGAAAATCATCGTTATAGCGTTCGTTACGAGCCTCAATCCCTTTGATAACGTTTTTACGATTATTGAATATGCTTGCTACTTCTGCTCTCCGTTCCATCAGCGCAGAAACACACAATCCCAAAACAAAAACAATAATCATTGAACCTACGAACAATAGCCATCCTTGCCATGATTTTAATTTCTTTTTTATCATTATATATTGGTTTTATTATTTTATTTATGTTGCATTATTGATCATCCATCATTTTCCGAAGCCACTCCGGTACAGGTGATTTCGGATAAGGTACAATAGCCGCCGGAGTACTGGAAAGGGAGTTCTTTCCACCATGAGGTACATCACGGTGACAATCCCAACAGGCTTTTCCTTCTCCAATTTGCGACATCATATAGTCTATCTTTCCTGTCTTCACAATTTCCATATTCAATTGTGTGTGGCAACGAATACAGTTATTCATAATTACTTGAGAACTGGCTTCATGAGCCTGAATTACTTGTGGTTCACTTTTCGTAAGGAATGCGGCTACATGTTTCATTCCATCCATTCCTTTGAATACCCATTTCTTCACTTCATTTTCATGAGGAACGTGACAATCATTGCAAGTAGCATTCCGGGCATGGGAACTATGAAACCAGGTTGCGTAATATGGAGACATAATGTGACAGTTCACACAGGCCGCCGGATCATCACCCAGATAAGTATGTGCCCGAAGCTGATACATGAATAAGCTCCCTACACCTACAATAATACCGGTAATAATGACTGCTGTCACTTTCCACCTATACGAAGGGAATATTCGATTTAGAATTGGAAACTTAATCATATAAAAAAGAATTTTTCACAAAGATAAAGGATTGGAAATAAATAAAGCGTAATATCTATTACACTTTTCTACATTATATAGCCACACGAATAATCATTAGGCAATAAAGATATAAATTAATTATTGTATTGCAAAGGTAAGTTATTGGAAAGAAAAAGAATATCTTTGCGATTTAGTTTTTTAATGCAGCAGGAGATTAATGAGAAACTTTGCAGCCATTGATTTTGAAACCGCAAATGGGCAACGTACCAGCGTATGTAGTGTCGGAATAGTTATTGTACGAAACGGAAAGATTGTAGACAGAATATATAGTCTCATTCGTCCCCGTCCCAACTATTATACACAATGGACTACTGCTGTTCACGGTTTGACAGCCATTGATACGGCAGAAGCCAATGACTTTCCTACCGTCTGGTCGGAAATAGCCTCACGTATCCAAGATCTGCCACTCGTGGCACACAATAGCCCTTTTGACGAAGGATGTTTAAAAGCTGTTTATGAAATCTATAAGATGACTTATCCGGATTATAAGTTTTATTGTACTTGCCGGGCTTCCCGGAAAACATTCAAAAAAGAACTTCCCAATCACCAATTACATACAGTTGCAGCAAGATGTGGATATGACTTGACCAATCATCACCATGCATTGGCAGATGCAGAAGCCTGTGCCCAAATTGCAATGCTGATTATTCCTGAACCTGATTATAATCTGAAACTTCAATGGTAGAGAAGAGCAGTGTAAAGAGGGTGTCCGACACCCTCATAGATAGATAAATTAAAGTTGCCGGTGAATAAATGTTCCATCAATCCAGTAAGTCGCATGATTGGACTTAAATTTTAGTAACACATAACTTGGATCGGTAGGACCACCGGGAAAATGAGCAATAAACCAGTCTTGCCAAAGTGCTGCTTTCTGTTCCTCATCTGTCACGACTTCTACTTCTCCCGTTAAAGCTACACTGTCTCCTTTTTCATAAAAGCATAACCCCGCTTTCGGATTAGAAAGAAAATCCTTAGTCTTCAATGACTCAGCTCCGGTAGCCATCCATACAACAGAAATACCTTCGGTTGCTATTTTACTAATTGGAACGGGACGTGGATACCCTTCTGTATTGATTGAAGTCAATACGACGACCTCACATTGCTGCAACAACTCTGCTGCTTGTTCTTTTAACGTTTTCGTTGTCATAAATCAATAGAACAACTAACTATAAAATTCGTTTAGAGAATAGACTTAGCAATACCCATTTCCAATCCACGAAGCTCCGCCAATCCGCGAAGACGACCTAAGCAAGAGTAACCCGGATTTGTTTTTTTCTTCAAATCGTCAATCATCTGATGACCGTGGTCGGGACGCATAGCGATCGAACATCCGCGGCGTTGTTGCAACAGAATCAGATTCTTCATAACATTGTACATATCTACATCACCTTCCAAGTGGTTTGCTTCATGGAAATTACCTTCAGCATCACGTTGCGTACTACGTAAGTGTACAAAGTTCACCCGATCCCCCCAGCGTTCCATCATACCTGCCAAATCATTATCAGCGCGTACTCCAAGAGAACCAGTACACAAGCAAAGACCATTCGATTCGTTAGGTACAGCCTCGATCAATTTTTTAAAGTCTTCTTCTGTACTCATGATACGGGGCAAACCTAAAATGGTATAAGGAGGATCGTCCGGATGGATCACTAGTTTCACCCCTACTTCGTCGGCAACCGGTGCAATCTCTTTCAGGAAGAAAATCAGATTAGCACGAAGTTTCTCAGCATCTATATCATCATATCTATCCAGAGCTTCCTGGAATTGTTCTACAGTAAAGCTTTCCTCCGAACCCGGCAAACCGGCAATCATGTTACGAACTAACAATTTCTTGTCGTCTTCACTCATTTGTTCGAAACGTGCTTTTGCTTTAGCTATTTCTTCCGGAGTATAGTCTTTTTCAGCTCCCGGACGTTTTAGGATGAAAAGATCAAAAGCTACAAAAGCTGCTTTTTCAAAGCGAAGTGCTCTGGAACCATCAGGCATGGTGTAAGCCAAGTCTGTACGAGTCCAGTCCAATACAGGCATAAAGTTGTAAGTAACTACCATTACACCACACTTAGCGAGATTACGGATACTTTCTTTATAGTTTTCGATATATTTCACAAATTCTCCGGTTTGCGTCTTGATATGTTCGTGTACAGGTACACTTTCAACAACCGACCACGTCAAACCCACTTCTTCAATCATTTGCTTACGCTTCATGATCTCTTCTACTGTCCATACTTCGCCATTCGGAATATGGTGAAGAGCATTTACTATACCGGTAGCGCCGGCTTGTTTGATATCCCACAAGCTCACAGGGTCATTCGGACCATACCAACGCCAAGTTTGTTCACATAAAAACATATTGTTCAGTTATTAAATATATAGTATTATTTTTTAGATAGAGAATGCATCAAAACCACCGTCGATAACTGCTACTGTACCTGTTACGAAGTTAGAAGCGTCACTAATCAAGTAATGGATTGTTCCGTAAAGGTCTTCCGGTTCACCAAAACGATTGAAAGGAGTATGAGCCAAGATCGTTTTTGAACGGTCGGTCAATGAACCGTCAGGGTTGGTCAGCAATGCACGATTCTGATCGGTCAGGAAGAAACCCGGAGCAATCGCATTTACACGTAGACCGTTACCGAATTTCAAAGCCAACTCACCAGCCATGTATTTAGTAAAATTCGCAATAGCTGCTTTAGCTGCACCATAACCGACAACACGAGTCAATGGACGAAGAGCGGATTCAGAACAGAAGTTTACAATAGAACCTTTCTTTTGTTCAACCATCACCTCGGCAAATACCATTGTTGGCAATACTGTACCAAACAGATTCAAATCTACTACTTTCTTGAAAGCGTCTACTTGCAGATCAAAGAATGTTTTATCCGGCGCGATAGTAGCTCCTGCCATGTTTCCACCGGCAGCATTGAGCAACACATCAATACGTCCGTAAGTCTTCATAATCTCTGCTTTATTACCTTGCAAGATTTCTTTGTCCATTACATCTGTATATAAGAACATAGCTTCATTACCTTCAGCTTTTATACTCTCTACCAAAGCTTTTCCAGCCTCTTCACTTCTGTCGAGAATCACTACTTTTGCACCTTCTTTTGCAAGATAAGCAGCAATTCCTTTACCCAAGATTCCTGCTCCACCGGTGATAACAATAACTTTGCCTTTTACATTAAATAATTCATTCATAACTTCTTGATTTTTATATTGTTTATAACATATTATTCAGATAATATTTCAAGTTCTCTTTTAAGAGAATATCAATGGGCATCAGGTTTACTTTCTCCAAACTCTGTTTAAACAACAGATGATTACATAAAGATTTGATACCATCATATCCCTGTTTTTCAGGGCGTTGTGCAACTAATGCAGTTATCACCCCTTCAGAAAGCAACTGTGTATTACGTTTGATTAGATCATAACCAACCAGTTTTACAGACTTCATTTCTCTCGCCTTTAAGTAATTCCCCAAAATATAACAAGTTGAATTAAAGATAACAGCACCTGCAATATTCGGATTCATTCCAAATATCTCATCTAATTTCATGAAATTGTATACCGAATCATCAATTTTTAGTTCTACTTCATACAGCTTTCCGCCGAAACCAATTTCATTCAGATAGCGGCAAAAACCTTCTCTGCGGTTCTTTCCTTGATTAGAGTCATTCTTCCCATTATGAGTAATTCGCGCCATCAGAATATCGGAAGTAGAAGAAAGTCTGTCTGTCAGCAATCGGGCAGCAATTACTCCTGCATCATAGGATTCCGTTCCGTAATAAGCCAATTGATGTTGTCCTTCAATATTGGAATCTACATAAACATAAGGTATATCATTCTTATCCAGTTCCAAGGAAAGACGAATCACAGAATCAGTAAACAAGGTAGCAATCAGTACTCCATCTACTCTCTCATCAAATAATTTACGAATTATATCATCAAACGTTTTATTATTATACTGGTCAAAAAAGAGCTTGGTAATAGTTATGTTATAGGATTCCATCTCTAAAGCAGCTTTATCAATGCCTTCAGAAATAGCTTCCCAATATTCGCCTTTAGTAAAAGAAGGTATGATCGCTATAAAATGAAATTGTTTCTTCGAAGCTAAGGAACGTGCCATTAAATTAGGTTGATAATGAACCATTTCCAAAATTGCCTGAACCTTCTTTCTGTTTTCTTCGGATACCCTCCCACGATTATGGATGACTCTATCTACCGTACCGACAGAGACTCCTGCCATCTTGGCAATATCTATAATACGAATATTTGAGAATTCTTTATCCATCACTAAATAAATAACTTATTATTCGTCTGCAAATTTAAAATGAATTATTGAATCAAACAAAAGTGTGTGCGCACACACATTCAAGCATAAATATCATATATATTTATATATCAACATTTTAAAAGAACAAGCAACAAAGATATCTGTTGTTAAACATAATAAAAAGTACAAATTTAATAATAGAAGAAGAGAAATATCCTTTATTTATTGGGGAATAAGAAAGAAATATTACGCAAAAGAAAAGAATAATATAAATAAATCATCAAAATGTGTACGGACACACAGAAACATCCATACTTAAACAGAATGAGAATCGTATCAATAATAGCTTTATCTCAAAGAACAAAAATGCTAAATAATGCAATTAGAAAAAAGCGGATTATAGAGATTAAACAGAGTTGAAATAATAAATCCCCTCTATAATCCCATATAATCTGCATTCTTGAAATATAGTGTAGGACTCTTATATTCCTAACTATTTTTTATTTTTCTAGCTTTTCTTTTACTTTACCAGCCACTTTATCTGCTTCAGCAGCAACCTGATTGGCAACCTGTGCCCCTGCTTCTACAGCTCTCACACCCAAATGTCTTGCTCTTCTTTCAGCATCAGCTGCTGCCATTTCAGCATCCTGACCGATACGATGGATAGCATCATAAATATCGTTTTCTAATTTCTTCACTTTAGCAGTGCGTGATAGACGATAAGCCACCGCACCTAAAATAGACCCGATTCCAAGTCCAATCCAAAAACTTCCATGTCTACATTCCATAATTAAGTTTCAAGTTTTAATTGGTTAAAAATATAATGATTATGATTTTACCTAAATAAAGAAGCAATCCATAACACTAGGATAGCTCCCACAGTAGCAGTTATCAAACTACCAATCAATCCGGAAGCAGCAAGACCGAAAAGACCGAATACCCAACCGCCTAATATTCCTCCGAGAATACCAAGCAACAAGTTTATGATAAGACCGAAGCCTCCTCCACGCATGATTTTGCCAGCCAGAAATCCGGCTACAATACCTATTATGATATACCAAATAAAGCCCATACTATTCTCCTTTTTTTAAACTAAGAACAGTAGGTAGAAAGGAAAGTTCAATCATTCAAAAATGAATTAACGACAATTTAGAATACTTAGTTTTAAGGTTTGCAATTATCCATTCTTCCGGTTTTGAAAATAATCTGCCAGAAAGATAAGTTGAGCAACAGTTCTACTAATATTTACTTTTGCCATTTCCGGTTTGATAGCCTCTTCTAAAGGCATAGGACTGGGAACAATGGAATAAATCCCCTGAAAACCCGCTTGATTCAAGATTTCGGTATCTTTTACACTACCTGCCACTACAACTACGGGGATTGATTGTTTCCGAGCTTCTTCGAGAACACCCGAGGGTACTTTTCCCATCAAAGATTGTTGATCTACACATCCTTCTCCAGTGATAATTAAATCGGCTCCTTTAATTCTTTCACTGAAATTTAATGTTTGAAGTAATAACTCAATTCCGGGTTTCAATTCAGCATTCATAAATGCAAGAAAAGCTCCTCCCAAACCTCCGGCAGCTCCTGCACCCGGCACATGAACTATTTTTCTTCCGGTTGTCGATTCAATGATTTCAGACAAAGAGTGCATTCCCCTATCCAACTCTTCAATCATTGCATTATCCGCTCCTTTCTGACGGGCAAAGATATGTGCGGCTCCTTGTGGACCATAAAAAGGATTGCGAACATCACAGGCTATAGTAAAATGAGCATTTCTTAAAGCCGGGTGAAAAGAAGAGCAATCGATAGAGGCTACTTGGTTCATGATCTTCCCACCGGTTCCTAAAGCTTTTCCACAATCATTCACCAAACGAATCCCCAAAGCTTGTAACATACCAAGCCCGGCATCGTTAGTAGCACTCCCACCAATACCTATGATAAATTTCCTACATCCGTGATCCAAAGCATCTAAAATCAATTCTCCTGTTCCGAAAGTAGTGGTCAGCATAGGATTTCGTTCCGACTCCCTTAATAAAGGCAGTCCGTTTACAGCAGCCATTTCAATCAAAGCTGTCTCTCCATCTCCCGAAATTCCGTAATAAGTCTTTATTTGACGCATCAGAGGATCGTTTGCCAAAACCTCTCGATAAGTACCATGAGTAGCTTCAACTAAGATTTCCAAGATACCTTCACCTCCGTCGGCTATCGGAAAACGGATCACGTCACAATCCGGACAAATTTTCTTAATTCCTTCTTCGGCAGCTTGCTCTACCTCGGCAGATGACAGACAGCCTTTAAAAGAATCCATAGCAACTACTACTTTCTTCATATCTTTTCAAATTAACTGTGACAAATATATCGAGAAACAGGAAGTTTACCTACCTTTGCAGCCAATTTTTCAGGAACATTTCAAAAAGAAATAGGTATTATGGCACAAAATCAAGAACAACCTGTCGGAAAAATTACATTTTCCATTTTAATAGCGTTGAGTCTTTCACATTGTCTCAATGATTTGTTGCAATCCGTCCTCTCAGCGTCCTATCCATTATTCAAAGATGATTTGTCGCTTAGTTTTGCCCAGATCGGTCTGATTACATTGGTTTATCAGTTATCTGCATCCGTATTTCAGCCAATTACCGGGATCATTTTCGATAAACATCCTATAGCTTGGTCATTACCCATCGGAATGAGTTTCACTATGGTTGGATTAGTCAGTCTGGCTTTTGCTACTAATCTTCATTGGATATTACTTTCGGTGTTCTTAATTGGGATTGGCTCTTCAGTTCTGCATCCTGAAGCATCTCGTATTACCTTTTTGGCTTCGGGTGGAAAACGTGGACTTGCACAATCTTTGTTTCAGGTAGGCGGTAATTTTGGTGGCTCGTTAGGTCCTTTGTTAGTAGCCCTACTTGTCGCACCTTATGGAAGACAACATATTGCAATCTTTGCTTTTGTTGCGTTGGCTGCTATTGGAGTGATGTATCCCATTTGTAAATGGTACAAATCTTACCTGACGCGTATGAAGACACAAACTATCAGCGTCAGAAATACAATGAAACTTCCCTTGCCTATGGACAAGACAGCTATTTCCATTGGTATATTGCTGATATTGATCTTTTCGAAGTATATTTATATGGCAAGCTTGACGAGTTTTTATACTTTCTACCTGATTCACAAATTTAATGTAACCGTACAAGAGTCACAGCTATATTTATTTATATTTCTGTTCGCCACAGCTATCGGAACATTAGTAGGAGGACCTTTAGGAGACCGTATCGGTCGGAAATATGTTATTTGGGCTTCTATTTTAGGCGCAGCCCCATTTAGTTTACTAATGCCACACGCCGGTCTGGAATGGACCATTATTCTCAGTTTCTGTGTGGGATTAACTCTTTCTTCAGCTTTTCCTGCTATTCTGTTATATGCACAAGAGTTACTTCCCACAAAGCTCGGACTGATTTCAGGGCTTTTCTTTGGATTTGCCTTCGGAGTAGCCGGTGTTGCTTCGGCTGTATTGGGAAACATGGCGGATCATTATGGTATAGAAGCTGTTTATAATGTAGTTGCTTATATGCCATTATTAGGATTAGTCACTTGGTTCTTACCGAATTTAAAGAAAAAGCAAAAGATATAATCTATTTTCAATTAAGTACTTATTTATCAATATCTAATAAAACTTCATAAGTCATATTAGGTTTAAAATCCGGATTATAAATAATAAGGAAATTCTCATCCACCGCTGTTTTCCAGTTTTGGCCGGCGGCTAAACGAGGATTCTTCAAACGTTCAAGGAAGAAATAACTGAAGGGTAAATCCAGCACATGCTCTTCTTTAAACTTATCGCCTTTCATACGCTCCAAACTAAAATTTTCGTTTGTTTTAATCGTGACAATACACTTCTTACCTTTTACTTTAGACATCACAGTAAAATCAGTTTCACCCGGAACTTCCTGCAAGCGAACTTCCCACTTCGGATCACCATAATAAGCCAAAACATCCCGATCATGCCAGAACCCAATTTGATCTTGTGTCGGTTTTTGTCCGTTCATTGCCTCTGATATCCTCTTTCCTGCAACAGAAAATTCACTTCCGGAAAAAGTAGGATAGTTTTCCTTTATCAGAGAAGGATACCATTGGTATTGCTGGTACAAGAAATCCTGTTGATTCATGTATATAGCCTCTGCTAACGTATAACGCCCCGGATTGGTTACCCAATACTTCAAACCACCCCAACCGTTACGTCCATGCCAAGTGGTCACCACGTAGCCGATCATTGTGGCTGCATTAGCACTATTCATCCAGGCAATAGCCATACTCTCTTTAGTGTTGTTCACGTTTCCGATCAAGCAATTACCCACAGCAAAATACACTTTCCGTTTTCCACTCTCTTTCAAATCCCAAGTTGTATTGGTAAAATGATCCAAAGCGTACAATTTTCCATTTTTTGCCATAAGATTTCCCAATGAAAATGGCATTTCCAAGTTTCTCTCTGTTGCATGAGCAGCGGTCAAGATTAAATCCGGATTATATTCAGCATAAATATCCGTGAATTTTTTCAATACAGTCTTCGGGTCAATCTCATAAGTCTGTATCTCCGCATCTCTACCTTTCTTTTCTCCCCACAAACCGGAAGAATGATCGTCCACCCAAGCATAATTATTAAACCACTTGGCACTATTCAACTCCATAATAGTAGCCACCGCATCCTTAATAAACAAGGGTTCGGTACTATTATTTACCATCTTCATAGCCACATCGGCATCATAACCCGTGATAATTCCCCATATAAAATCAGCAAAAATGTCATCATCCACTTCACGACTCATTTGATGCATATCAATCACATAATCCCGTCCTAAGTTTTCTGGCTTCTCAACAATAGCCACGTAACGCGGGTGCACACGCTGAAGATTAGCTAAACTTTCCCGGGGAGCTTTCTCGTAAAACAAAACCTCTGCATGATGCTTTTTCTGTAAAGCATTTACTACTTGCATCCAAGCTATATCATTCTGTACATCTTTGGAGGCTAACACTACATACTCATTTCGGGTATTACCGTTTCCGTTCTTTTTTTTGGCACTCAACGGTATCACTGAAATCATTAAACACAATAAAATTGATAATCGGTAAACCTGTTTCATCTTACAATATATTATATAAAATACAAAAAGAGTCTAAGCGTAATTAACAACACAGTAAATTGCTATTTACATAATCAGACATCGGGAAATTCTACGCAATATAGGCAGAACTTTTGATACGTTCGTTACCAAGTTGAAGATTTGCTTCCTTTTCACCTTTTGGACGATAGATAGCAGGAAGGTTGATAGTCTTGCCCTAAGGTATAAGTTACTGAAGTAACATAAGGATTCCATGTCTTCCATCCATTAGTAGTTTGCCAACAAAGATATAAATATATCTTATACTTTACTCATTTTGATAGACAGTAATATGAAAAAATAGCCGGTATGCGTCATCCCGACGTATACCGGCCCACAAGTTAAGGTCAAAGTCAAAAAATCAAGAGAGCTATTTAAATATTCGGGTTAGCATTTGTTTCCTTATCCGGAATGGCATACAAATAGTAAGTGCTATTTGGAGTAAATGGTTTTTTGTTAGGGAACTTAAGGAACCAATGTCCCAACGGATTACGTTTAGCAAAAGTACCGTCTTCCTGCAAACAATCAACCTGGGTCTTTTGTACTTCTTCCGATAGAGCAGTACGTTCTACTGCTTGCTGTGTACGAAGTACATCAGTAATGCCAAATCCTTCTCCCCAAAGTTCACGACGACGTTCCATCAGAATTTCTTTGATCACATCGTTTTCGGATTTACCGGTCAGATCGTAATCACCTACTCCACGTGCTTGGCGCAATGCATTCAACGGTATGATAGCTTGCTGCAATGCTACTCCGTCACGAACTTTTGCTTCCGCTTCTATCAGATACATTTCAGCAGCACGCATCAGTACGATATCAGCTGTATCATCTGCGCGCATTTGAAATTTCTTATATCCCAAGTAACCTTCACGCATCCATTGAAACAGGGGTAGACGAATATCTCCCTCCGTAAATGTATCTTTCAAATGAGGATCTGCCATAAAACTACTATATCCACCAACATATATCGGATCTAAATACAAAAAGTTATAACTCGCATCCGATTGAGAAGGAATCTGCGGAAACCCCCATATCCATTCCTTATTGGATACGTTATTAAAACCTCCATATTCAGCCGTAGTTGTCATTAACGAATATCCTTCGCGGGCAGCTTCCGCCGCTTTTGCAGCTTCTCCCCATTGTCCGGTCAATAAATAAGCACGAGCTAAAAGCCCATTGATGACTGCCGTATTGGGTTTAAACTTCTGAATATCGCCACCACGAGCATAATTCTTGAGATAATCTTGCGCCAGATTCAAATCGTCAAAGATACGCTGATACACTTGTGCTACAGATGACTTTCCTTTTGGCACTGAGGTATAGGTATTAGGTTCTGTATAAATAGGAACGCAAGAAGCGTCTTTATCCTTCAGATAAGTAAACTGATAATGTTGCACCAAATGCAAATAACAAAATGCCCGCAAAACCAGTGCTTGTCCTTGTGACTGTCGGAGTTTTTCCGAGTCACCTTTTATAGAAATAGCTATATTACAGTTATCAATCGTCTTATACATCAGATACCAGGCAAATGCAGTTCTATTGTTGGAAGGAATTGCCACATCATTAAACTGGTATGAAGAATTGAAACCGTATTTCGGACGGGAAACAACATCACTCGCCATCATATCATCCTGACATTGAAGGGCGCGATAACCAACATTGGCAAGCGTACTGGTATATTCAAACAAGTTATACCATGCACCATTAAAAAGCGCTTCTGCATTTCCCGGAACAGGAACTTTATCAGAATCTACCGCATCTGTAGGGTCTGTATTCAAGAAACTACTGCTGCAACTCGTCACCAGAAAGAGTCCGGCAACCGCTGCCAAAATGGATTTTATTTTTATCTTTTTCATCATTTATATTGCATTTAAAAAGAAACATTAATACCACCGGAAATGGTTCGCATAGCCGGATAGCGGTAATAAGTGATACCTGTAATTCCCTGTTCAGGGTCTAATCCCTGATTCCGATGAATCGTGAATAGATTATCTCCTTGTACATATACCTGCACTTCTCCTAAAGCAAGTCTGTTAATCCATTGTTTGGGCAATGTATAAGAAAGTGTCAGATTCTTTAGACGCATATAGGAGTTATTCTGCAAGAAACGAGTAGAAGTCGAATTCCAATTGTTAGAAGTTGTACTCAAAGCCGGCACATCTGTATATTGGTTTTCAGGAGTCCACCGCCTTAGAATTTCTGTAGACCAATCACGTCCTTCCAAACTACCATTGTGTAGAATCATTGTTATATCACGATTGTAGATATATCCACCAATGCTATATGCAAAGACTGCCGAAAGATCAATACCTTTCCATGAAAGTGAAGTATTGAACCCACCATATACTTTTGGGAGCGAAGATTTATTAATGTAATAATCACTTGCTTTAGAATAATCGTTGGTAGTAGTACGACCTATTACATTATCATTGGCGTCTTTAAGATTTTGATACCACAATGGATCTCCGTTTTCGGGATTCACTCCCGCCCACTCTTTCATATAGAAGTCATAAACCGAACGACCTACTTGCAATTTATTCACTCCGCTTTGAGGCATATCCTTCAATGGAAGTTCAGTTACCTTGTTCTTATAGTGAGTCAAATTTATACCGAGCTTCCAAACCCAACCGTTTTGATTGATAATGGTTCCATTCAGTACCAATTCAATACCAGTATTTTTCAACGCTCCCACATTCTCATCAATCGTGTTATATCCCAGAGAAGGTGCTATCGGGCGGGCATATAACAAATCTTTCGAACGTCGTTGAAAAAAATCAAACGACCCTGAGAAACGGTTGTTGAACAGAGAAAAGTCAAGACCTAAATTAAAGTTCAGGTTAGTCTCCCATTTCAAGTTAGGAGTTGCCATACGACTTGAAACCAGCGCATTCTCACCCAGATTTGAAACAATTGCATAAAGTCCTTTGCTTGCATAATACGTACCCAGATTATCATTACCCTGTGCACCATAACTCATTTTTAAAGTTAATGCAGACAACCAGTCGGTAGTAGCTAACATAAAACTCTCACGGTCTATACGCCAGGATGCACCTAATGACCAGAAGTTACCCCAACGTGTTCCAGGGGCAAACCGGGAAGAACCGTCGCGGCGGTAAGAAGCCGAGAAGAAATATTTATTCTGATAATCATATAATAACTGTGACAGATAACCTACCAATGCGTAATCTATGCGATACCCCGACCCTCCTGTCAGTTGAGAACCAACTACCAATTCCGGCATATCAGGTTGTGACATTTTTGAACGGGAAGCTGTCAGTTCATCATAACGATAAGAATAGGCTTCCATTCCCGCCAGAATATTGAAATGATGATCACCAATCGTTTTATCGTAAGTGGCAATATTATTCCAAGTCCAGGAGAAAGTCCTCGAATTAAGGCGACTTGCTCCACCACCGTTTATGGCTGCGGGACCCAATTTGATATTCGTATAATCTAATGTATTATAGTTGATCAAATCGAAGTTGAAACTCGTCTTGAACTTCAGTCCTTCGATAATAGTTGCTTCCAGAAACGTACGACCGGAGAATTCATCTTTCATCCGTTCGGACTTATCCGTTGGTAATGTAGCTGGTAAGTTCCAGTTTGCCATGGATCCTGAAGGACGATATGAACCGAAATCATAAATATGATCACCTTTTTCATCCAACCGATAGCTTCCGTCAGCATTTCTTTCATAAATAGGATAAAAACCGGGCATCGTACGTCCCGCAGTAATCACATTACTGGTTTTGGAGTCTGAAGATACCGGATAATTTTGCATCGAATGGGCAAAACTTAAGTTAATACCCCCCTTCAACCAAGAAGTCATTTCACTTGTTACATTGGAACGCAAATTGAAACGTTGATAACCGGATTCGAGTGCAATACCTTTATCATTCAGATATCCTGCCGAGAAAAAGTATTGATTGGATTTACCACCACCGGACACGCTCAAATTCAGCTCCGTTCGAAGAGCCTGTTGCTCCATGGCATCACTCCAACTGGAATTCCACAACGGACGTGCACCATTCACTAGTTTACCATCTGTACCGACAGGTTGAGAATATTGCGGACCATAAGGATTCGGACCGTCTCCCATCAACTTGGTAACCAAATCTTTGGAAGCCTGTATAGCTGCAGTTGCAAGGGTATAATCGGAACTACTAGCATATTGATTTCTAAGTGCCTCCCAATATAGTTCAAAATATTGATTAGTACTGACACGGTCGTAATCACGGACAGCACGATTGGAACCTCCCAAAGTAGCTTTTATCTTTACTGTTGGTTTAGACTCCTGCTGACCTTGTTTCGTTGTGATAATAATTACACCGTTAGCACCACGCGAACCATACAAAGCAGCAGAGGCAGCATCTTTCAATACTGTCATAGAAGCTATATCATCGGGATTAATAGAATTGACACTACCATCGAACGGAACCCCATCTACTACATATAGCGGAGCACTGGAAGCATTGATAGAACCGATACCGCGAATACGGATCTCTGCGTCGGTACCCGGCTGACCGCTGGCTGCACTAGCCTGCACCCCGGATACTGTCCCCTCAAGTACACGTGAGATACTTGAAGTTTGGAGTTTTTCAATTTCTCCGGCTTTCATCATTGAAGCCGCTCCTGTAAAACTATACTTTTTGGCCGTAGCGTATGCTACCACCATCACTTCGTCCAGCTCTTTGCTTTCCGCTTCCATAGTAACATTAATCGTGTTTCGGCGGTCCACTGCTTGTTCAACAGTTCTCAAACCGACAAATCGAAATATCAATGTTCCATTCGCCGGAACTTCAATTGAATATTTTCCATCAATATTGGTGATTGTACCGGTAGAAGCACCTTTTACTTGCACAGAAACCCCCGGTAAAGGTTCACCGTCAGAGCTAACCGTACCCGTTACACGTCTTTCTTGCTGTACTCCCGCATATACTATATTTCCCGCACAGAGCAAAAGAAACACTATTAATAGACGTAAATAGATTCTCATAATTTTGTGGTTTAGGATTTATTTGCTTGCTGTAACTAACAGTGCAGTTAAGTTTTTTGTTTAGGAAACAAAACATTTTTTAGATGATTATTAGCATAAATCCAAGAAAGGTCGTACTTTCGTAAAACGAATTAAGCCCAACTGGCAAAAAGAATCACATGATAAAACGGTTTGTTCTTTATCTTTTTCTATTTATGTCGTTCTCCCTACAGGCTCAGACTGAGAGGAAGGATACACTTGTCTGCAACAGTGAACAAACAGATACCATCCCTGCCAAATTCGGAACTATTAAAAGAGTTATCAAGAAGTTCCTGAATTTGAGTGATTTTGATACAATTTATATCAGTCCTAATCGTTACAATTACGCACTAATGGTCACTCATTTCAGTAATTTCGAATATTATTCCGTCACCAGCAATCAGCCTCATCCGCAGAAACTGAGTTTCTCACCCAATCCTCACAATAAGATCGGACTTTACTTCGGTTGGCGATGGATTTTTCTTGGGTGGTCTTTCGACGTAGATGATATCTATCGGGAGACAAAGCGTAAGAATAAAGGGACTGAATTCGACCTGAGTCTTTATAGTTCCAAATTTGGTGTGGATATCTTCTACCGCCGTACGGGTAACAATTATAAAATTCATAAAATTAAAGGATTCCCGCAAGAAATTCCAACAAACTATACAGCCAACTTTAATGGAATGACAATGGATATAAAAGGATTGAATCTATACTATATATTTAATAATCGCAGATTCTCCTATCCGGCAGCTTTCAGTCAATCAACCAATCAACGTCTTAACGCTGGTTCATTCATTGCCGGTTTTTCAATCTCCAAGCACAATCTGGATTTTGAATATACACAACTGCCGGAAATTCTTCAAAAGTATATGAACTCCGGAATGAAAGTACAAAAAATTAAATATACAAATGCCAACATCAGTTTCGGCTACGCCTACAACTGGGTCTTTGCACGTAACTGCCTGGCTTGTCTTTCTCTCACTCCTGCCATTGCTTATAAAGCATCCGACGTAGATGCAGAAGTCCGCGAAGGAAAAAAATGGTATGGCAAATTTAATCTGGATTTTCTTATTCGCGCCGGTATTGTCTACAACAATGGAAAATACTTTGTAGGCACTTCATTTGTCGGAAAGAACTATAATTATCATCGTGACAATTTCTCTCTCGACAATGGTTTCGGGACACTTCAGATATATGCGGGATTCAATTTCAATCTACGCAAGCAGTATCGGAAAAATAAATAAAGATTTGCTTATCCGTAGATTCTTTGTACATTTGTCACGTTCTATTAAAAAAAGGACATGAACCTGATGAAGAAACAATATCCCATAAACACTACACGTACTCTTTCCCGTTTCCAATACTGGGGCAGAAAGAACTATGCTGCTTTTGCTAGTTTGGGACGTGAATTTCAGATTGGTCATCTACATACCAATGTGATAGATATTGCACTTCTGAAACAGGATGTCAAAGTAACTATCTCATCCCAAACATTTATGACACTTAAAGAAATCAAAGACCAGGTATTGGCAGGGATCGACATATCGCCCGAGCAAGCTGCCTGGCTTGCCAACATGGCGGATGGCGATGCGCTCTACGCTGCCGCACACGAGATTACTGTCGCACGTGCTTCACACGAATTCGACATGTGTTCCATCATTAATGCCAAGTCCGGCAAGTGCCCGGAAAACTGTAAATGGTGTGCACAATCCTCCCAGTATCAGACCAAGGCCGATATTTACGATCTCCTCCCCGCAGAAGAATGCCTCCGACAGGCAAAATACAACGAAAATCAAGACGTCAATCGTTTCTCTCTGGTCACGAGCGGACGAAAACCTTCTCCCAAACAGATTACTCAACTTTGTGATACAGTAAGTCATATTCGAAAACATTCGTCTATTCAACTTTGCGCTTCTTTAGGCTTACTCAATGAAGATGAATTAAAGGCACTTCATGACGCAGGTATTACCCGTTATCACTGTAATCTGGAAACAGCTCCCTCCTACTTTCCGCAACTTTGTTCCACTCATACGCAAGAACAGAAATTGGCAACTCTTGAGGCTGCACGCCGGGTAGGTATGGATATTTGCTGTGGAGGTATCATCGGTATGGGTGAAACGTTGGAACAACGTATTGAATTTGCTTTTGCTCTTGCAAAACTCAATGTTCAGTCTATTCCTATCAACCTGTTAAGTCCTATACCGGGTACTCCGCTCGAAGCAGAACAACCTTTACGTGAAGAAGAAATATTAAGGACTATTGCATTATTCCGGTTCATTAATCCCACGGCATTTCTGCGTTTTGCGGGAGGACGTTCGCAACTCAGCAAAGAAGCTATGCAAAAAGCATTGTATATAGGGATCAATTCGGCGATTGTCGGTGATTTGCTCACTACTCTAGGCTCTAAAGTATCGGATGATAAACAATTGATCCTGAAAGAAGGCTATCATTTTGCCGATTCACAATTCGATCGGGAACATTTGTGGCATCCTTATACTTCTACAACGGACCCGCTTCCTGTGTATAAAGTGAAACGGGCAGATGGTGCAACCATCACACTGGAAAGCGGACAGGAACTGATTGAAGGAATGTCTTCCTGGTGGTGTGCAGTGCATGGATATAACCATCCGGTACTCAATCAGGCAGCGAAAGATCAGTTAGATAAAATGTCTCATGTCATGTTCGGAGGATTGACACACAATCCGGCAATAGAATTAGGTAAGTTACTACTTCCCTTGGTTCCCCCTTCTATGCAGAAGATTTTCTATGCAGATTCGGGATCGGTAGCGGTTGAAGTCGCTATGAAAATGGCTGTTCAGTATTGGTATGCTGCAGGAAAATCCGAGAAAAACAATTTCGTAACAATCCGATCCGGTTATCATGGAGACACGTGGAATGCCATGTCCGTTTGTGATCCGGTCACCGGAATGCACAATCTATTCGGAACGTCTCTTCCGATTCGTTATTTTGTTCCTTCCCCTGTTTCTAAATTTGGGAAAGAGTGGCAGCCGGCAGATATTGAACCGTTACGAAAAGTGATTGAAGAGCATTCCAATGATTTGGCAGCACTGATTCTGGAACCGATTGTTCAAGGAGCAGGTGGTATGCGGTTCTATCATCCACAATATCTGAAAGAGGCCTCCCGCCTTTGCCGGAAACATAATATTCTGGTTATTTTCGATGAAATAGCTACGGGATTCGGACGTACCGGGAAACTCTTTGCGTGGGAACATGCTCAGGTAGAACCGGATATTATGTGTATCGGCAAGGCACTGACAGGAGGTTATATGACACTATCTGCTGTATTGGCTAGTAACCGGATAGCCGATACAATCTCTAATCATGCACCGGGAGCCTTTATGCACGGACCTACTTTTATGGGTAATCCGCTTGCTTGTGCCGTGGCTTGTGCTTCCGTACAGTTATTAATAGATTCCGGTTGGCAGGAGAATGTAAAACGAATAGAAGCACAATTGAACGAAGAATTAGCACCCGCTCGCAAACTTCAGCAAGTAGCCGATGTACGAGTATTGGGAGCTATCGGAGTCATTGAAACCAAACAGCCCGTAAATATGGCGTATATGCAACGTCGTTTTGTTGAAGAAGGAATCTGGGTACGTCCATTTGGAAAACTCGTTTATTTGATGCCTCCATTTATTATCACTGACTCTCAATTAAGTAAACTGACCTCCGGATTGCTTAAGATAGTAAAAGAGATGTAGGAGACGATAAAAGCTATGTGTATTAAAAACTATTTTAATCAATTGGTATCATTAACTCATAACCTCATAAATAAGTGTAGTCTATTTATTATGCCCCGGAGTGTAATATTTAGCCGACTTACTTCCTGTTACCTTCTTAACTTGTCCGGGAGGTATCGACTTCTCTTTATGAGGTTTTACTCTTACAGATACACACGATACAGTACTTAAGCACAGAGTTATAGCAAATAGAATTAAAAGCAACCTAGATTTCATAATTTTATGAGTTTAATAAAACGAATATAGTAAAATAACCCTGAATGAGCATGATTGTTCATGTTACAAGAAATGGTTCAGAAGTAATATAGATATGATTTTGAGATCAACTAATAACCAGAGTATAGAAAAAAACTAGTTATGCTAATGAATATTTATTAATTATGTAAAAAGCTATCATATGAGTGATTTTATCAATTCAATACAACTAGAATTACAAACCTTAAAAGAGAAAAGGAATTTCCGCTGCCTTCCTCAACTTATTCACGACAAGAGAGAAGTTGAAGTGAACGGACAGCGAATGCTGAACCTCTCTTCCAATGATTATTTGGGGCTAGCGAACGACTTATCTCTAAGAAATGACTTTTTAGGAACCTTAACTCCTCAAACATTTCTGCCAACTTCCTCTTCTTCACGTCTACTGACAGGCAATTTTACTGCCTATCAAGAATTGGAACAACAATTAGCAGATATGTTTGGTACAGAAAGTGCATTAGTATTCAATAGCGGTTATCATGCAAATACCGGAATTCTTCCGGCTATCAGTGATATCAATACATTGATTTTGGCAGATAAATTAGTTCACGCCAGCCTGATAGATGGTATCCGTCTATCAGCAGCAAAGTGTATTCGGTATCGGCACAATGACTTAACACAATTGAAAAGATTAATAGAAGGAAATCACAATCACTTTGATAAAATCATCATCGTTACCGAAAGCATCTTCAGTATGGACGGTGACGAAGCAGATCTTTCAACTTTAGTCAAGTTCAAACAGAACTATTCGAATGTCCTATTATATGTCGATGAAGCTCACGCTTTCGGTGTACGCGGAGAAAAAGGGTTAGGCTGTGCCGAAGAACAAAACTGTATAAACGATATAGATTTTCTGGTTGGAACTTTCGGAAAAGCAATCGCTTCTGTAGGTGCTTATGTCGCTTGTCGCAGTGTGATACGCGATTACCTCATCAACAAGATGAGGACATTTATTTTCACAACAGCCCTCCCTCCTGTCAATGTGCAATGGACTTCTTTTATTTTAGAACGCTTATCCGGTTTTCAGGAAAAGAGACAACATTTACTGCAAATTAGCCGAAAGCTTAAAGAAGCACTCACTTGCAGAGAATATGTTTGCCCTTCTGTCAGCCACATTGTACCTATGGTGGTAGGCGACAGCAAAGATGCTATACTCAAAGCAGAAGAACTTCAACGAAAAGGATTTTATGCTTTGCCTGTTCGCCCGCCGACAGTTCCTGAAGGGACTTCACGTATCCGTTTTTCATTAACAGCAGATATCACTGAGAAAGAAATGGATGAATTAACTAATTCTATTCTTAACAAATGATACAGAAGTTTTTAATCAAAAAAGACCAGCCACATCTGATTCTCTTCTTCGCAGGTTGGGGCATGGATGAAACGCCATTCCAACAGATTCATTCCAACGGTTGCGATTGGATGATTTGTTATGACTACCGTTCATTGGATTTTGACGATACTCTTATTCAGAAATACTCTCATATCACACTGGTTGCCTGGTCAATGGGTGTATGGGTAGCCTCACAAATGATGCAACGGCTTCCCCATCTACCAATTGTCCATAGTGTTGCTATCAACGGTACACTTTATCCAATAGACGACACACGAGGTATTGCACATTCAATCTTTGAAGGAACACTTCAAGGCTTGAATGAACAAACACTACTTAAATTTCAAAAAAGAATGTGTGGGTCGGTCATTGAATACAAAGAGTTTCTGATGGTAGCTCCCAAACGCACTGTGGAAGAATTAAAAGAAGAATTAGCTGCCATTCAGCATTCGTATTTAACTTTGCCACCTTCTTCCTTTACTTGGCAGAAAGCCATCATCGGAAAGAATGACCGGATTTTTTCTACGGAAAATCAACGGCAAGCTTGGAAAGACAAAGTGGATCTGATAGAAGAAACAGATGCCGCGCACTATCAGAAAGATTTTTTATTTTAATATCAAATAGCTTATTTTCAAACATTTAGTAGCAACAAAAAAGTTACTTAATTATCGAAATATTGGCTATTAATAGTTGAGAAATCAGCCATTAATAGCTGAGAAATAGAGTATTAATAGCTGATAAATTGACTATTAATACTCAACAAATGGATAAATAATAGCCTTCACAAGCCTAAAAAAACTAGTGGAAGTAAAGTATGATATTGCAAATCAAGTGTAAAACTTTAATTATTGCTCATGGATAAATCATTGATTGCCGAACGCTTCTCTAAAGCCATCACCACCTATTCTCAGGAAGCAAATGTGCAAAGGTTAATTGCTGACAAGATGATTCACCTTCTTCAGGAACATTTGTCCACTCCTTGTCCGAATGTCATCGAATTTGGCTGTGGAACCGGAATTTATTCCCGTATGTTGCTCCAAAATCTGCGTCCAAAGTCCCTGTTATTGAATGACCTTTGCGAAGATATGAAATATTGCTGCGAAGATTTATTAAAGGAACAGCAAGTAGCCTTTCTTCCGGGAGATGCAGAAACCATTTTTTTTCCTAATAGTAGTTCATTGATCACTTCCTGCTCAACACTGCAATGGTTTGAATCTCCCGAAAAGTTTTTTCAGAGATGCAACACTTTGCTCAACGAACAGGGTTACTTTGCCTTCAGCACATTTGGAAAAGACAATATGAAAGAGGTTAGAGAACTTACCGGAAATGGACTTCCTTACCGTTCCCGAAAAGAGTTGGAAGGAGCCTTATCACCACACTTCGATATCTTGCACTCGGAAGAAGAAATCATCCCCCTCCGCTTCGAGAATCCAATGAAAGTGCTTTATCATTTGAAACAAACCGGAGTAACCGGACTATCAATACCTGTACCCTTGCATACGGAACAAGATCATAAAATAAAAGAACATCTCTGGACACGTGGTGACCTGCATCACTTTTGCGAATGCTACACCCGGCAGTTTAGTCAAGGCAGTACTGTATCCCTAACATATCATCCAATTTATATTATAGCAAAGAAAAAAAAAGTATGAAACAGAATGTATATTTTGTAAGCGGTATCGACACCGATGCCGGTAAAAGTTATGCCACCGGTTTCCTGGCACGCGAATGGAACAATAGCGGAAAGAGAACCATCACACAAAAGTTTATCCAAACCGGAAATGTTGGTCATTCCGAAGACATCGATCTGCACCGACGTATTATGGGAATCCCTTTTACACAAGAAGACAAGGAAGGACTAACCATGCCGGAAATCTTTTCTTATCCGGCTTCTCCCCATCTTGCCGCCCGTCTGGACAACCGTCCCATCGACTTCGACAAAATCAAACGTTCCACACAGGAATTGAGTGAACGCTATGACTATGTACTACTTGAAGGAGCAGGCGGTCTTATGGTACCTCTGACAACAGAATTCCTGACTATCGACTACATTGCTCAAGAACAATATCCATTGATCTTTGTCACTTCCGGTAAATTGGGCAGTATCAATCACACCCTTCTAAGTTTGGAAGCTATACAAAAACGTGGTATCACACTAGATACGGTGCTTTATAATTTATATCCTACTGTAGAAGATAAAACGATTCAACATGATACCATGGAGTTCATTCGTACTTATCTGGAAAAGAATTTTCCGAGTACCAAATTTCTTTTAGTACCTGAGATTTCTAAGATTTAAATACTAAGCATATCAAAATTAGCTGTCAATATGAGAATACTCATTTTGTAAGTACAACCATTAGGAAGTTTAAAAAAAACTTCTCAATGGTTATTTTTAATCATTGGGAAGTTTTTTTTAAAGATTGAGAAGCTTTTATACTAAAAACATATCCAACTATAAATAAAAAAGTTCTTTGTCATCCCTCATATTTTTCATTATATCACTTATAATCATGATAATAAAAATAATCATGATAATAAAAAGAAGATAATGTTTTGTTACTTTCTTCATTTACCATCTGTTTTCAACCAGAAAAGCCAGAATACTTTCTTAACACCTTAACTAAGCTCTCTTCGGAAATAGGTTTAGTAACAAAATCATTGCAGCCTGCTTCTAATGCTTTTTCTTTATCAGCTTCAAATGCATAAGCTGTCAATGCTATAATCGGAACATCTTTAGAATACGAACGAATGATGTGTGTAGCATCCAATCCATTCATACGAGGCATTTTGATATCCATTAGAATCAAATCGGGCTGATATTCCTTATACATCTCCACAGCCTCCATTCCATCTTTAGCCCATAATAATGTATAGTCCTTCCCTATCAAGTTCTTTACAAGGATGAAATTGCTTTCTACATCCTCGGCTATCAAAATCTTCTTTATCCGTTGCGGTTTCTTTATAAAACTATCTTCCTGCTTTTCTTCCGACACTTCTGAAACTTTTATCCGCTCACGGTCTTTATCTTTAAAAGGTATAGTAAAATAGAAAGTAGAACCTTTGCCCAATTCAGAGGTAGCTCCGATTTCTCCACCTATCTTTTCTATAATCATTCGACAAATAGCAAGTCCAAGCCCTGTACCTTGAGCAAAAGAGTTTAGTTTAACAAAACGATCAAAAATATGGTTTATTTTATCCTGTGCCACTCCAATACCGGTATCCTTTACATAGAAATAAATATAATCCTTTCTTATTTCAAAACCATAACGAATTTCACCGGAATAAGTGAACTTGCTTGCATTCGTGATAAAGTTAGTTATGACCTGCATTATACGGTTATAGTCTCCTTCAATCAACAAGTTTTCCTCTTGATTATCTAAATATAATGTCACTCCTTCCTGTACTCGTCCTTTATGAACTTCAAATATCGTACGACACAATTCTCCCAAATTCATTGGACGCTTGGTATACTCCAGCGTACCTGCTTCAATCTTGGATAAATCTAAGATATCATTAATCAACTGTAGCAGTATATCAGAATTCTGATTGATAATGTCTGAGTAAGTTTGCTCATCCTCTGGTGTTTCTGCTGAAGGCAGTAATTTAGAAAAGCCAACAATGGCATTTAAGGGAGTACGTATTTCATGGCTCATGTTAGCAAGAAAAGCAGTTTTTAGCCTATCAGATTGCTCGGCTTTGAGTCGCGCCTTCACCAATTCCTGTTCAATATTCTGGAGACTCGTAATATCCCAGGAAATACCAATCAACAGAGGTTTGCGCCCTTCCATTGGGACCAATGTTTTCAATGTTTGTACAATGCGAGCTTCCCCCTTGGCAGAGATGTATGTTTCCTGCATTTCGAGGGGTTCATGCGTGCGAAGTACTTCCAAATCATCCTGATGAAATTTTACTGCATCTTCATGTTCGGGAAAAACTTCGGCATCAGTATGTCCGATGGCTTTAGATGCAGGTATTCCCGAATGCTCAGTAAATGCTCTGTTCCAATATAAATATCTGAATTCATCTTCCGGGTCCTTCACAAACAGATAAACAGGGATATTATTTAAAATACCTTCAAGCAAAGCATTCAGTTCGCGAAGTTCATCCTGTTTCTTGATAACATCTGTTATATCTTGAGTAAACAACCAGATTAGCTCTTCATTATCCTCCTCAATCAGAAAAGTGGAAACCTGATGCACTCCTATTTTCTCACCATTTTTTCGTATATAGCCGGCTCGATAAGAAAAGCTACCGCCATTATCACGTATGTCCTGAAGGCGGTCTTGCCAGGCTTCAGGAGTTTTCATAGAAATAGGTAAGTCGTATATCTTTTGTGTACCCAATTGTTCGGTGACACCATACTCTTCTATAAATTGCCTATTGGCATATATCAATGTACCATCAACTGACACAGCAAGAATACTATCACTTACTTTATCAAGCACTCTTTTAAAAATTTCTAACTGACGCTGAGTTGTAATTCGCTCGGTAATGTCACGACACATAATCAATACGTATTCCTCTTCCAAAGGAAAAATACGATTTTCATAATAATGACGTACGCCATCAATTTCCAGTTCGTGATGTGCTATCGAAACAGTTCCTGTAGAAATTACTTTTTGTAAATTGGAATGTATATTCTGATATGCTTCGGGAGGAACCATATCGCACATTCGCATTCCTTCAAAATCTTTATTTGATAGTCCTACATGATTGGTTTGCTCATTCGACACAACTTCCACACCGACCTCATCATGTGTGAAAACAGTCAACATATCCGGAAGTGAATCTAATATCTTAACCGCATATTTCTCTCTAAAAGTAATAGGAATCGACTCTTCCAGAAAGGAGAGTTTCTTCTTTAATTGTGCATTCTCCTCTCTAAGTGCTTCTAACTGCTCTTCGAGTGTTGTTTTCGTTTGTTCACTATCCATAAGATATCGAAATGATAATTATATTCTTAGTGGTCAAATATAGAGAAAAGTTTTAATAATAAATACATTATAAGATTTTTTTCATGAAAAATTTCCGTATGGACCGAATAAGTTACGGTTTTACATACGGAAACTTTAGCTAGAACTAATTCAGACTAATAAATACCCCAAAAAAGATCATTCAATTACCATAATCCGATCGTTCAATCCCACTTTCATATTACCTTCTACAAATACCTCTTTTACTATTCCGTCTGTCGTGGAACGAATCTCGTTTTCCATTTTCATGGCGACTAATACACAAAGAGGATCTCCTCGTTTCACGTCATCTCCTTTCTTGACGTATGTCTTCAGGATAACTCCCGGCATTGGCGCTTGCACTACCTGACGCCCCACAGTTTCAGTAGCAGCACGAGCATTATGTATTTTCTCCATTTCTCCTTGCAGTTCAATCTGGTAAAGTTCTCCCTTATTCATGATTGTATATGAATTATTGGAAGAAGGAGAAATTTGTACTCCATGTGAATGATGATCAATAATAATGGAATGAATGGAGTCACCTCCCACGTTATAATCAACCTCATAAACTTTGCCATTGACTGCAATCTTTTTGATCGGTCCGTCTTCCAGAATTTCTACCTTATATTCAGTATCGGGCATATCCAGAAGTTTGGCATAATATGTAGCTAATGTTGTACCCATATTCATATCATTTTAATACTCCAATTAGTAATTGTTGGCAGTCATTTGCAACTTACCGTAATACTTCCAAAGAGATTCACCTACTACCGGAAGCGTAGTTGCCCGGGAAGCAGCTTCTTTCTCTCTTTCGTAATGCCTCACTGCAGCCGCAATGACAGCCACTGTCGGATCGGTATTCTGGCGCCGTTTCAAGTCCTCTTTATCAAAACGGGTATCGATAAAAGTGGTATCATACTTTCCTTCCAAAAAAGCTGCGTTCTTCAAAACCCGTTGATGGAAAGGAATAGTAGTCTTAATGCCCAATATTTTATACTCCCGCAAAGCACGAGCCATATTCGAGATAGCCGAAGCACGGGTACGTCCCCAACAACAAAGCTTGGCAATCATCGGGTCGTAATGTAGGGAGACTTCAAATCCGGCATAAGCCGCACTATCCAAACGAAGATTACGGCCTTCGGGAGCTTCACGAACTGTTATTACTCCGGGCGAAGGCATAAAGTTATTCTCAGGGTCTTCTGCATAAATACGGCATTCGATAGCTGCTCCATTAAATTTGATGTCCTCTTGTTTATAAGGTAACGGATTGCCGGCAGCAACGGTTATCATATCGCGTACCAGATCCACTCCTGTACATTCTTCCGTTACAGGATGTTCCACCTGTAAGCGGGTATTCATTTCGAGGAAGTAGAAATTTTGATCTTTATCCATCATAAACTCCAATGTCCCTGCACTGTAATAGCCGATTCTCTTGCAAGCTTCGACTGCTACTTTCAGCATATTCTTCCTAGTTTCTTCTTTCACAAAAGGAGACGGTGATTCTTCGATCACTTTCTGATTACGACGTTGAATAGAACATTCACGCTCATAAAGATGGACTACATTACCATATTTATCACCCATTATCTGTACTTCAATATGATGCGGATTCTCGATATATTTTTCAATATAGACGGCATCATTACCAAAAGATGTTCCCGCTTCGGATTGCGACAGGCGAAGAGCTGTTTCCACTTCATCTTCCGAACGAACCAGTCGCATCCCTTTTCCTCCGCCTCCGGCAAGAGCTTTCAACATAATAGGATAACCAACCTCTTTAGCAACTTTCTTTACTTCATCTATACCTTGTACAGGAGTCTCCGTTCCAGGGACAATCGGCAGTCCGGCTTCACGCATGATTTTACGTGCCTCGGTCTTGATTCCCATTTTGGCAATAATATCAGCACTGGGACCAATAAAGATCACTCCTTCTTCTTCGCAACGACGGGCGAAATCTGCATTCTCCGACAAGAAACCATATCCCGGATGAATAGCCGCACCTGTTTTCTTCGCAATCGACAATATCAATTCCGGTTTCAAATAAGAAGTATCTTCCGGTGAATCGGAAATACAGTAAGCTTCTTCCGCATAACGAACGTGCAAAGCTCCACGATCTACATGAGTATAAACAGCTACCGTTGAAATATTCATCACCCTGCACGTACGAAAGATACGCATAGCTATTTCACCCCGGTTAGCAACTAATATTTTCTTGATCATATTTTTCTCCTTTCATCTCTTAAAGTGGAATATTGGAATGTTTCTTAGGTGGATTAGACTGACGTTTATTGGCAAGCATCTCGAAACTGCGAATCAATTGCAGGCGGGTGACTGCCGGATCAATAACTTCATCTATATAACCTAACTCTGCTGCCCGATAGGGATTAGCAAACTTCTCACGATACTCTTCCTGAAGTTCTTTCCGTTTCGTTTCGGGAGACTGGGCTTTATCTATTTCTTTCCTGAACAAAATATTAACAGCACCATCCGGTCCCATTACAGCAATTTCTGCTGTTGGGAAAGCCAGATTTACATCACCACGAATATGTTTGGAACTCATCACATCATAAGCACCTCCATAAGCTTTACGAGTGATTACTGTGACTTTTGGAACCGTAGCTTCACAATAAGCATAAAGCAGTTTGGCACCATTGCGAATAATGCCACCGTATTCCTGATCCACTCCCGGAAGAAATCCCGGTACATCGACCAATGTCAGTAATGGTATATTAAATGCATCGCAAAAGCGGACAAAACGGGCAGCTTTGATAGAAGCATTAATATCCAATGTTCCTGCCAACACCAATGGCTGATTAGCTACAACTCCCACCGTCTTCCCATTCAGGCGAATATAACCGGTAACAATATTCGGTGCAAACTCCGATTGAAGTTCAAAGAAGCTATTATCATCCGCTACAGATTCTATCATTTCCTTCATATTATAAGGTTGATTCGGATTGGTAGGAACCAAATTAGAAAGCTCAGGTGTCAAGCGCGTAGGCGAATCACTGGTAGCTACAAAAGGTGGTTCTTCCATATTATTTCCCGGAAGATAGGATATCAATTCCCTGATATAATTAATACATTCAATATCATTTTCTGCTGAAAGATGGGCAACACCCGATTTTGTCATATGAACGCCGACTCCACCCAGATCCTCTTTGCTAACCTCTTCTTGTGTCACACTCTTCACCACATCCGGACCGGTAATGAACATATAACCGGAATTCTTCACCATCAGAATAAAGTCTGTCAATGCAGGTGAATAAACAGCACCTCCTGCACAAGGACCCATAATCGCACTGATCTGTGGTATGACTCCTGAAGCCATAGAATTACGAAGAAAGATCTCAGCATATCCTGCCAAAGAACGTACTCCTTCCTGAATACGGGCACCTCCGGAATCGTTTAATCCAATGATAGGTGCTCCCATTTGCATAGCCATATCCATCACCTTGCAAATCTTCTTGGCGTGTGTTTCCGAAAGAGCTCCTCCAAATACGGTAAAGTCCTGCGCAAAAACATACACTAAGCGTTTTCCAATCATACCGTAACCGGTAACTACACCATCTCCTGCAAATTTTTGTTTTTCCATACCGAAATCGGTACAACGATGAGTCACCAATTTATCCAACTCAATAAACGAACCCTTCTCTAAAAGCAAATCAATACGTTCACGGGCCGTCAGTTTACCCACTGAATGTTGTTTCTCAATACGGGCATCTCCACCCCCTTTTTCAGCTTTTCTGTTTAGTTCTTCCAGGTTTTTGATAAGCTCTTTCATAGGCTGTGTATATTTAAAGTAACGTGTAAATGTAATCAGTAATAAATTGAATAGTTGTCATCTGGATTATACGATGATATTCTTAATATAAGAAACGTTTCTCCTTTATAATTTGTTAGCATTTATGCCCTTAAACATCTTTCTTCTTCCATTTAGAAATCTTTTTTGCGGGTTACCTCAACAAAGTCCCTTGGTCAGGTGTTTATCGCTTATCATTTTAATAAAACCAAGACCCTAACGAAAATGAGAACAATTAAATTCTTACTAGCAGTTGGTTTCCTGCTCGCTTTTGGTACAAGCATTCATGCACAAGTACAACGTAATGAAACCTATCTACCCAAATTTGCCATTAAGACAAACGCTTTGTATTGGGCGACTTCCACCCCCAACCTGGGAATTGAGATCGCACTTTCCAAAAAACTGACTCTTGATGTATCGGGTAATTACAATCCCTGGAAATTCGGAAACGACCGTCAAATCAAACATTGGCTGGTCCAACCGGAATTACGCTATTGGCTTTGTGAACGTTTCAACGGTAGTTTCTTTGGCCTGCACGGTCACTATGCAGATATGGATGTCAGTAACCTGAATATATTGGGCATGGGACATGACCGTTATGACGGAAACTTGTATGGAGCAGGTATTTCATACGGATATCAATGGATTATCAGCAAACGTTGGAGCATGGAAGCCACCATTGGAGTCGGCTATGCTCGCGTAGAGTATGATAAATACGCCCGAGGTGATGGAGGTGAAAAGATAGGACATAACACTCGTAACTATTTCGGTCCAACCAAAATCGGTCTAAGCTTTATTTATGTCATCAAATAATCAAAACTTTTAAAACTTACAATGATGAAAAAGAAACTTATTTATCTTATCATAGTTCTTGTAGCCGTCATAGCACCGGCTCATGCACAAAAATTCATGAATGATGCGCTCACTCTTTCGAATGTGACTTTATGGCAACAGGGTGAATCATTATACATAGGAATGACGATGGATATGAAAAACCTCACCGTAGGTTCGGCAAGAAGCTTAAGTCTCGTTCCCTTATTGACGGACGGACAACACAATGTTCCTTTGCAGGAAATTGTTATCAACGGAAAAAGACGTGAGAAAGCATATATCCGCGGGCTGGCTATCAGTAAACAGGAGCCAACGGCTATCATCGTCCCTTATAACAAACGGGAAACGTTCAACTATACTCAGGTTATTCCTTATCAACCTTGGATGGCAAACGCTTCTTTGCAATTGGTAGAGACATTATGCGGATGTGGTAATTATCAGGAAATGACAGCTCAGGAATTGATTACGAACGATGTTTCTACGGAAGCAAAACGATTGAGTGCCATGTCGCCATTGATTGCCTATATCCAACCGACAGTAGAAGTGGTAAAAACGCGTAGCGAACAGTATGAAGCTCATCTGGATTTCCCTGTCAATAAATATGTTATCTTGACAGATTTCATGAATAACCATACTGAACTAGTGAATATTCATTCTATGTTCGACAAAATTCAGAATGATAAGAACCTGACAGTAACAGGAATTAGTATTGAAGGTTTTGCTTCTCCGGAAGGTCCCTTGGCGTTCAATGAACAACTTTCCAAGAAACGTGCAGTCGCTTTGAAGGACTTTCTGGTAAAAAATGAAAAAGTTCCTGCCAATGTATATAATGTAACTTTTGGTGGTGAAAACTGGGATGGTCTGGTGAAAGCTCTTGAGGCTTCTTCTATGAAAGACAAAGAAACTTTCCTGAATATTATCAAGAATACTACTGACGACGTGAAGCGCAAACAGGAAATTATGCGTGTAGGTGGTGGCGTTCCTTATCGTACCATGTTGAAAGAAATCTATCCGGGATTGCGTAAAGTAAATTGCAAAATTGACTATACTGTTATCAATTTCGACGTAGAACAGGGACGCATCATCATCCGTGAGAATCCGAAATATTTGAGTTTAAATGAAATGTATCAGGTAGCAAACAGCTATCCGAAAGGTAGCAAGGACTTTGTAGATGTATTTGACATTGCCGTACGTATGTATCCGAATGATCCGGTTGCCAACCTGAATGCAGCAGCTGTCGCTTTATCTATGAAGGATTTAAATACAGCAGTGAAATTTATGGAAAAAGCAGATCATGCTACTGCTGAGTTCTTAAACAATACAGGTGTATATAATTTCCTGAACGGCGATATCCAACGTGCTAGAGCAGCTTTCGAACAAGCAGCTAAGATGGGCAATGAAGCAGCTCAGGCAAACTTGCAACAATTGCAACAAATCCTTAATATGAAAATGAAATAAATAGAAAAAACATTTTATTCAGCAGACCAAATGAGACGTTCGTTTGTTATACCTTTAACAAACGAACGTTTCACTTTTTTAAATCTGATAGTTATGACTCTAATCCTTGCTATGATTCCGGTACTTCTATTGATAGTCTTAATGGCATTCTTCAAAATGTCAGGTGATAAAAGTAGCATCATATCTCTTCTTGTTACTATACTTATCGCTCTTTTTGGCTTTTCTGTCACTGTAGACAATCTGTTGTTCTCATTTATCTATGGAGCATTGAAGGCCGTTTCACCTATCTTAATCATTATTCTGATGGCCATTTTCAGCTATAATGTCTTACTGAAAACACAGAAGATGGAAATTATCAAACAACAATTTTCATCCATATCTACAGATAAAAGTATTCAGGTATTGCTATTGACTTGGGGATTCGGTGGTTTATTGGAAGCAATGGCCGGATTCGGAACGGCGGTTGCTATTCCGGCAGCTATATTAATCAGTTTAGGATTTAAGCCTATTTTTTCGGCTACTGTCAGTTTGATTGCCAATAGCGTAGCTACTGCTTTCGGTGCCATTGGAACTCCTGTATTAGTATTGGCTAAAGAGACAAACTTGGATGTTCTGCAATTGAGCACGAACGTGGTGCTACAACTCTCTGTGCTCATGTTTCTGATTCCTTTTGTTTTACTTTTCCTCACTGATTCTAAGGTGAAATCACTTCCAAAAAATATATTCCTTGCTTTATTGGTGGGAGGTGTTTCTCTATTCGGACAATACGTGGCAGCGAAATATATGGGAGCAGAATCTCCGGCTATTATCGGCAGTATCTTATCGATCATCGTCATCGTTCTCTACGGAAAACTGACTGCATCCAAAGAAGAAAAGGAACGAAAGAGTACGCTTAAAACCAAAGACATCCTCAATGCCTGGAGTATCTACCTATTGATTCTATTCCTTATTATACTGACTAGTCCTCTTTTCCCCGAATTGAGGCATACACTTGAAAATAACTGGATTACCAGAATCAGCCTTCCTATCAATGCTTCTACCGTTAATTATACTATTTCCTGGCTTACGCATGCAGGAGTTTTACTATTCATTGGTACTTTCGCCGGAGGATTGATACAGGGGGCAAAAGTCAAAGAGCTGTTTGTCGTCCTTTGGAATACAGTGAAACAACTAAAGAAAACATTCATTACCGTCATTTGTCTGGTCGGACTTTCAACCATCATGGATACATCAGGAATGATTGCTGTTATCGCCACTGCACTAGCAACAGCTACCGGAAGTTTGTATCCGCTCTTCGCTCCGGTAATCGGATGTTTGGGAACATTTATCACCGGTAGTGATACTTCTTCCAATATTCTTTTTGGTAAACTGCAAGCCAGTGTAGCCGGACAGATTCATGTCAGCCCAGATTGGTTATCAGCTGCTAATACAGTCGGTGCTACCGGAGGAAAGATCATTTCTCCGCAAAGTATCGCTATTGCTACTTCTGCGGGAAATCAACAAGGTAAAGAAGGGGAAATACTGAAAGCGGCGATCCCATACGCATTGGTTTATGTTGTGATTACGGGAATTATTGTATATATATTTAGTTAATTGTTCCAACTGCAAGACTTCAATTCCAAGTACCGAAACATTTGGTTACAACCTATATTTTTTTTAGTTGCAACTGAGTGAAACCAAAAGTACATATTGATGAGTAAAAATTATATTGTATCTTAGAATTAAAAATAATTAAGTGACAATAATAAGACGTATCTTTTTCGTTTAACAAATGAATGCTTACACCATAACAAACATATAGTGTCACTATATCAACAGAATAGTGACACTATTTCAATTCATTAACTATCAATGGGAAATTTCGCTAAATGTTTCAGTCAAATCGCCATTTACAAACCCTTCTATTTAGTTTATCTTTGCATTATCAAAAAACAAAAACAATGAGTATGATGTTATTTAAAAGCTTATTAAGTGCCTTTGCCATGGTGGTAGCAACCACAGCTTGTGCAAGCAATAGCGGAGAAATTAAAAAGAGTGATAAACCAATAAAGGAGGAAAACAAAATGGAAATAGTAGCATTAAATAAAGCTGAATTCTTGAAGAAAGTATACAATTATGAAGCCAATCCCAATGAATGGAAGTTCGAAGGAAGTCGTCCGGCAATAGTCGATTTCTATGCAACATGGTGCGGACCATGTAAAGCTATGCATCCCATCTTAGAAGAAATTAGTAAAGAGTATAGTGGTAAAGTAGACGTTTATCAGATTGATGTAGACAAAGAAAAGGAGTTGGCAAGTGCATTCGGTATCCGGAGTATTCCTACTTTATTAATGATTCCGATGAACGGAGATCCGAGAACTATTCAAGGAGCTATGCCCAAAAACCAATTAAAGAAAGCCATCGATGACTTTCTTTTAATACAGAAGAACGAAACTAAATAATCATTCCATTTTTTCTCGTTATGATGTGACTCTCTATCAATTCTCTTGTGATTGATAGAGAGCTATTTTCGTTTATTCATCACAAACCCCTCAAAAAAATCATCCCGATAACTGTTACCGATAGCAATTTCATACGACTTAATAAATATATCATTATTATCGAATGAATCAATATAATCTGTATTGACAATATAGGATTTATTCACTCGTAAGAAAAGATGTTTGGGCAACAACTCGAATATCGATTTCAAGCTCATACGGGTAATGATACGCTGCTCGTCCAACTGCAAAATAACGTAGTCTTTCAAACCTTCAATAAACAAAATATCAGAATAATTGACTTTGAAATATCTACGCTCTGCTTTCACGAAAAAATATTCGGCAGCGGTAATCGTTTCAATGGCTTCCTTTTCTTCCTTCAATAACAGGGAATGGTAAGAGAATGCCTTATCGAGTGCTTTCTTAAAACGCTCCGAATCAACAGGCTTAATCAGATAGTCAATTGCATCTACCTCGTAACTATCCAATGCGTACTCCGCATAGGCGGTAGTAAAGATTACTAATGTTCTTTTGGAGATTGTCCGGGCAAATTCCAATCCTGTAATTCCAGGCATCTGTATATCCAGGAAAACCAGATCGACAATATGCTGTTCCATAAAATCAGAAGCAGTAGCCGCACTATTAAAACTTCCTACCAAATGAAGGTTTACCGATTCTTCTATCAATAATTGCATGGCTTCACGTGCCAACGGCTCATCATCTACAATGATACAATTCATAATATTATACTTAAAATTACAGTATACTGATTTTCATTCTCTTTCTGCTTCCATTCATAGCGATCGGGGTATAATAACTGCAGCCGACGTCGAATATTGGCAAGGCCGATTCCTCCAACTTTACTGTTACTGACAGAAACTGCGGGTATGGAATTTTCACAATAGAACTTCAGCATCCGATCATCTACTTTAAAAGAAAGATGCACATACGAAGGTTGCTCACTATCAAAACTATATTTCACTGCATTCTCTACAAAAGGAATAAACAATAATGGCTGAATCCAAATAGATTCGATATCCCCCTCCTGCTCCAAAGTAAACTGGAAATGATCCCGGCGTATCTTTTCAAGGTTCAGATAATCGTTTAGAAAACGAATATCGGAAGCCAACGAAACGATCTCTCGTGAACTATCATTGATTTGATATCTCAATAAGTCTTCTAGTTTGAAAAGCACTTTGGATGCTTCTTCCGGATTCCGTTTGATCAGTACATTCGCATTATTGAGCATATTAAAAAGGAAATGCGGATTGATCTGACGTTTGAGATATTTCAATTCTGACTCCAACGTAGTAGATTCAAGTTCATCAACACGCAGATTATAACGAAGCCAATGGCTGAATAACAACAAGGCAGTTGTCCCCATCGTAATAAAACCAATAGTAAGTATCCCCGAAAAAGTATTGATGAAAACAGCAAATCCGTCCGGATTCTTACCGGGTATAATCACTTCAAAAAGCAAACCTTGTGAAACTGACAGGTAGAAAATTACTACCATATTCACTGCAATAGCTCCTAAGAAATATTTTCCTAAACGGTTTTTTAACAGAAAACGGGGAACCAGTAGATAAAGATTAGCATAAATTACCATATTCAAAGAAGTAAAATATGCTAACCACCCCAAAAAACGCCTCCCAAAAGAAACGTTCTGTAATGGCTCGTACCAAAATATATTAACTGTGATCAGCAAAACTACAGCCTGCAATGCCAACTGTCTGTATATCCGATAACGAGGACTTAACAAGAAAGCAGTTATACTTCTATCAATCTGTTCCCTACTGTCTACAATTCTATGATTCATATATTCATTATCCACTGTCCTTATATCTACGTTTTTAGCATTCAGGTTTTCATCATTCGCCTCTCTTTTCATAACACACCTCCTTTCAATTCCAACCGTATTCCCTCTGCCTTCAACAACAATTCATGACGAGCATCATACAACAGGTTAAGTCTCTGCCGAATTCGGTTCAGTCCTTTATCTGCCGAAAGATTGACTCCCGGACAAAAACAAGTGAATATAATTGTATCTCTTTCTACCTTCAAATGTATTTTCAAAGCAACCGAATTTGTAGCCTGTTGTTGAGTGATCTGCTCTACAGCATATTGCACAAATGGAATAAAAAGTAAAGGTGAAACTAATACCCTATTTACTTCTCCTTCTGAAGTAAGTTCATAATCGAACCGGGATAGATAAATTTGTTTCAACTGCAAGTAATTAGTAAGAAAAGTAAGTTCACCACTCAACAAGACTTTCCCACGGCTACAATCATACAACTGATAACGAAGCAATTGACTTAATTGCATCAATATCTTCGACGTTTTTTCGGGTTCAGTCAATGTCAGTATTCCCGAATAGTGTAAGGTATTAAAAAGGAGTTCCGGACTTACCTGTTCCTTCAACTGCTCTACTTCTGAAAGAATATGTGCTTTTTCCAATTGGGAAACACGCTGATGTTCTATCATCCATTCTTTCAAAAGTACGGTCATTGTACCTCCTATCATACAAAGGGTAGACAATATAAAAGAAGAGAGATAATCTATCACTGTAGACGTTTTATAATAAATACCATTCGTATAAATTTCGAGCCAATGAACAAATATATTGTATTCAATGACCATCTGTATCGATAATGCCACTAACATTGCAGCAGAAAGTAATGACAAATAAGTCACATAACGTCTCTTCAACAGATACTTTGGAAACAACCAAAAGAGATTAAAGCAAACAATGATCATATAGGTAAGTAAATATATGAAGGTAAGTCCATAAATCCACCCTCCCATTTTATCCCGATAATCCAGATAAATAATAAAGACCTGATTGAAAGAGATGATCCCTAACACAATAATAAGAATCAGATATCTTGCCCATCGAAGTTGCGGACTAACAAGAAAACGGTATAAAAAATTGGAATCGTTACCTAGAGTTATTTTAGTGACCATATACTTTATTTTAAAGTACGAAGATAGATATTTTTTCGATTAGAATTCAAGTTTATAACTTACATTTGTCAATGCTGTAGCCCCATCAGACAGTTCTATCTTTCCGGTTTTCACATTATATTCATGTCCATAGTGCTCTTTTGCAGAAGTGAAATTAAGTCCTTTCACTGCAAATTCATGAGATACTTTTTTCTTATTGATACGATAACTTACTGTATAATTACCAATAAACATTGGTGCATATTGTTTAGTAAATGCTTTCGTTTCATCATACTGCACTTCCTTATCCGGATGCATCATGGTTGCTTCCGTGTTAATTGGCGAGTAACGGTCACCTCCTTGTAAGGTTAGTTTCAAGTTTACACTCAAAATATTCTGTTTACTTCGTCCCAACATCCATTCTTTACCGACAAGTCCATTGATGACATAGTTCCGGTTGAACCTTGTATTGTACCAGACACCATCGCCACCTCTGTAACGCGAATCGAACAAAGAACCTGAAATCATATAATAAAACCCTTTTTCCAAAAAGCGTTCAAGAGTAATATCCACTCCGACATTTCGCCCTCTGCCTTTATTTACCAATGCATCTTCTACATAGAAATCAGAACGATTAAGTACAGAATAAGAACTGTCTGCCATTACAGGCACATCGTGTAGGAACTGGATATAAGGTTCTATTTTCAAATTTATGCGATCTGATATCTTATAACCGAATGATAACATAATATGCTGTGCTTTTGTAAAATCGAGATCTTTATTAACGGAGTTATTTCCGGTATTCTTCATTTTCACAAAGAAAACATCCATCTTTTCCATACGGCTATACATTCCATAAGCTAAAGCAAAGGTAACTTTTGGAGCAGCTTGCCATTTCAGACCTACCCTTGGCTCAACCGACCATTTATTATTCAGTGTCAGCAATTGCCCGTAAATACCGGCATTGAGAGTCCAATGTTCACTCAATCCGACGGAAGAACTATTGTAAGCAGAAATCAAGCTCGTATTGCCTTCACCTTGGGATATAGTTTCCAACATTTCACCTTCATAAGGAGCTAAGGATAAATTCATATTATAAAACATAGCCGTATACGTAAAATCTGTTTTATTAGTGAACCGATTGCTAAATTTGCGGTTGAAAGTGGAAGATAGTATCAGATTGGTGTGTTTCGTATTAAGATCCATATATGGAGTGGATTCCAAGGATTGATTAAACATAGTTGCCCCTCCGTCTAATTGCGAATAAGTTGCAGCAATAGTAGTTTTCAGCGAAGCATCATTTTTGAAGAAATAACGGTGACTGATCCCTCCGGCTGCCATATATTGTTTATCCTTCGATTCACTACGGTCACTCAAATACTCCCATTTTTCTATGTTCCGGTCAAAATCACTCGTAAACTTGTCCATTAAACTAGTTCCCCAAACAGAGAATGTACCTGCTTTCTGCGTCGGAAAGTTCAATTTAAAATTCAAATCCTGATAGTCCATCTTCCCTCCTTCCAGATTTAATAACCCTGTAGTGGAATAGCGGTAATTGAAAATATAGGATGCTTTATGTTTTTTGCTCAAAGGACCTTCAGAAGCGACATCAATTCCCATAATACCTACCTGGAAAGTATTTTCATTCTTTTGATTATTACCGTTACGTAGCTTCATGTCAAATACACCAGATACAGCATTTCCATATTCGGCAGGGAAGGCACCTGTGAAGAAGTCAGAGTTTCCAAGCACCAGTGAACTGAGGGAAGAGAGTATTCCTCCTCCCAATGTGGCAATGTCTGCAAAATGATTCGGATTAGGAATTTCCACATCTTCCAATCTCCATTGCAATAAATGGGGAGCATTGCCATGGATAGAAATTCCATTGGAGGAAACACTGGGAGACACTCCGGCAAATGAAGCAACCAAACGTGCAGGATCATCAAAGCCACCTGCATAACGACTGGCTTCTTCCACACTCAACATACGGGCCCCGGTAGTGGCCATTTTATTAATTGCTTCTTCTTTATTCGTCCTGGCGCGAATGACTACTTCATTCAATTCATTCACACTTTCTTTCAGAGGTATTTCAAGATAGACTTCTTTAGCAGAGGTTACCAGTATTTCTCTGAAAAGACTGGTTTCATAGCCCATGAAAGAGGCTTCTACGGTATGCCGACCGACAGGAACTTGCAAAATCTGAAAACGACCGAGGCTATCTGTTGTCGTCCCAATTTGCTCATTCCCTGCCAATCTTACGGTTGCATAGGGTATGGGAGACTTGGAATCTCCATCGATCACAATTCCACGAATCGTTTGTACCGGACGTCCCTTTCGTTCTGTTTTTTGTCCATAAGCAACTACGGACACAAATAAAGTAATCAGCAAGAGAATCCACCCTCCATAACGATACATACTCCGTGTCAGTTTCTCACAAAGAACTTTTTCAAAAGTTTTAAGCACTGCACCACATTCTTCTTCAGAGATCCCCGAACGACTCGCAATTTCTTCTAGCAACATAGTTTTATTCATCTTCATGATTTATTCTGTTTTTTTTATTTCGCTACAAAAATAGGCGAAACAAAAAAACAGAATGACCAAATGAGACAAACGTACTTCGTTTATAGACCAAAAGTAAGATTAATGCGACATTACCAAACGTGCCATCAAATAGGAAACAGTAGACTCAGCTCCCTGATTTAAATTAATGTTAGTCTCCTCCAGTCCGTCGTAGCAACCTCCGGTAGCCGGATTATAAACAATCTGATGCAAATGATTATTCCCCAAGAACCAATTAAAAGCATCAGTTTGCATACGAAGATACTTTTCTTCTTTAAAAACCTGATAAAATGTTTCCAAAGCAATTACCATTCCTGCCACATCTACAGGTTGTTCACCAAATCTGGAACTACTCTTGCCTTTATGCATCCATCCCTGATTTGAAATCACCTGTATACGATTCCCTACAAATACTTTTTTCAATAAGAATTCGAAAGATTCATGCGCTATATCTTTATATTCCTCACTACCAATAGCCAAATGAGCCAACAACATAGCTTCCGATAAAATAGCGTTATCATAAGTAAGATACGTCTCGAACCACTGCCAATCCACTTCCGTTGTCCGACGATAATATTGAGCTAGTTTGTTGGCTAACAAACAAATAGTGGCATCCGTCTGAACTGAAGGACACTCATGGCTATAATAATAAAGCCCCTTAAGCATAAAAGCAATACTACGGGGAGATTCTATCCGATCGAATAGTTGAAAGGTTCGCTCGAAAATAGCTTCAGCTTCTTCTTTCCAAGAAAAGGGAAAATGCCCGGCACAGGAAATTAAATATCCCAAGGAACAAATAGCCCGCCCATTACTATCATCTAATTCTACTTCCTGATTTTGTGAAGTGAATACTCCATCCTTATCTACATAATTTAAAAAAGAACCATCCGACTGCTGGCAATAGCGGATAAAATTCAGATAAGTCCTGATATATCGTTCTTTCACCTTACCATGTCCAATTGTAACAACTTGACATATTGCCATTAAAGCACGTGCCGTATCATCTAACGTATATCCCGTGGAGCTATCCGGACGATTACCCTTTGAAAACTGAATAATTCCCCATTGACGGCTCATACGCCGAATATGGTAGGTATCTATCGGAGGTAAAGAGTAAATCAGCTCCTCCTCCGCTTTACCTATCTTCTGAAAAAGTAATGTGTAGGAAATAGCTACATTTTCCCAAGCCGTAGCCGCCGTCTTCTGTAAACCGATCAACTTCATCTTAGTCCGCAATTCTTTATCAACAAGCAAATGAAGTACAGATACTGCCAATTGAGTCGAATCTTTGAAGTTGAAGATAATACCGGAATCATCACTTAATAATTCCAATGCATGGGGAATAGGCGTAGCTATAATCGGACAGCCACAACTGATAGCATATACAAATGTCCCACTTACTGCTTGATTTGGATCACTCGAAGTGAAAAGATATACATCCGTTAGCTGTAAATAGTCCAATAAGACAGGAAGTTCAAGATATTGATTGATAAAGAGTACATGTTCTTGCAACTGCAACTCTTTCATTTTAGTCTCTAACAAATTGCGGTACTTCTCTCCTTCTACTTTCAATACTCCCGGATGTGTTTTTCCGATAATAAGAAATATTACAGAAGGATCTGCCTTTATAATTACCGGTAAAGCATCTAAAGTCGTCTCAATACTTTTACCGGGACTAAGTAAACCGAAAGTAGACAAAACACGTCTGCCAGAAAGATGATAGAAATCTTTCAATTTATTCTTATCCCTGAAAGATACCAGATGAGTACCATGAGGAATCACCACAATTTTATCTTCATCCGCATTATATTCTTCCAAAAGGATACGCCGGGAGTTTTGTGTCATAACTACTAGATACGTACAGGCAGCTATCATTTTGCATACACTTTCATACATAGTAAGAGTAGGCTGTGAGAGCACTGTATGAAAGATAAGAATTACTGGTTTACAAAGCTTCTCCAACATTTGCAAGAATGCTTTTTCTTGCTCCGCAAATAATCCGAATTCATGCTGCACAAGCACTATTTCCACTTCGGGATTTTCATTCAACTGCCGGGTCAGAGTAGTAAATGCAGAAATGTCAGAAGTATTGAGAATATATTCAACTTCCTGTTTGGAGGTATAATTATGTTTTTCAGTATCTGATTCTACTGCACATATTTTGATGGAGTAAGATTCTCCAAACTTTGACTGAATAGCCCGGACCAGATCTTGGGCAAAAGTAGCTATGCCACATTCACGAGGAGGATAAGTAGTGATACATATTATTTTTCTCATTTGATCTGTTTAATTAATTCATCTAATAACTCAGTCATTTGAACCGACACGCAAGCCACACGCTTGTCGGCTGCTCCATAATAGATATAAAGAGTGTCGCCAAACAAGGCTGTGCCGGTAGGAAAACAAACTCTATTAACGACACCGGATAATTCATATTCTATCTCAGGAGTGAACAATGGATAAGGTAAGCGAGATATTTCAATAGCCGGATTGTCTATATCCAACAAAGCTGCACAAGCGGAATATACATAACCGGAAGGAGTATCATAAACACTGTGATAAATCAACAACCAACCTACTCCTGTCTCTATCGGTGGACAACCAGCTCCAATATAACTTGATTCATGGTCATGATAAGGAGCTAACAGAATACGTTTTGCGAAATTCTGATAATACCTTTTCCAAAATTCTTTCGTCAGCATATCAAGCCGTTCCACTGCTACATATTGTATATCAGGACGAATGCGATGCATGAAATAAAATTTCCCATTGATCTTACGAGGGAAAAAGACCACATTTTTATCCATCAGATAAAGCAGATGCCCCTTCTCATTAGTTTCTTCACGCTTATTACTGGAACGAAAATACTTGCCGATAATAGCTTGCTGTGTACGAAGTAACTCTTTGAATTGCGGATAAGTAATTTTGGAAGTGAGGATGCCTTTCTTCTCGAAATTTTTCAAATCAGAAGACACAGCCAAAGCACCCATAGCATTATATCCATCATAAGCTGTATAAGTAAGATAGTAAAGACCTTCAATATTCACAATTCTCGGGTCTTCAACACCTTGACTTTCATAATCAAACTCTGAAACGAGTAAGGGGGTGTTAGCCCTATCCACAACTTTCAAAGGTCCCTCAAGGCGGCAATAACCGATAGATGAATAATTTCCTGACTTTACTGCACGATAAAACATATGCACCGTATTTCCTTCAGCTATCACTGCCGGATTCATCACTCCTTCGTTTTCAAAGTCAAGTGAAGTACTTTCCAATATAATACCTTCTCTTTTTACATGTATCATTATGTTTTAGGTATTATACTCATTCCTTTATCACTCTTACTTTGCTTTTCTCTCTGATATTCAGTCAATACTTTTGTTTTATTGTCCAATTTCTCTTTCTTTACTTCTTTTTTTCTCTCTTTACCTTTCATGATTCATTTCTTTTTTAGGATAGTTTATATGCGGGAATAAAATAGACAGGTTTCTCTTCTTTGCAAGTTACGGCATTAATCTGCAGAAACACGACAAATATCTGATTATTATTCTTTTATAACAGTATGATCCAATTATAGGAGGAAATAACGCTAAATTCAATTATTATACGAGTAGTTATATGACACATTATCAAAAAAAAGAGGCTATCTATCACAGACAGCCAATCTTTTTTATTAACCTTAAATCTAATACTATGAAAAACACACAACAAAGTTACGTTTTCTCTTCACATCTCCAAATTTCAGAAAGAAAATCAGTTATCTTATAACATGGTTTAATAAGAAGAGCACAGTCATTAACAAATTAACATAATTCAATTCAGTATTAACAAATATCAGATTCACTTATTAGAAGCTATTCGGTATCATTCCAAATCATCAAACAAGAACTATAACTACCATAGCAATCAGAATTAGTAAAAAGATTCTTCCTGGCTCTTTATAAATCAAACTTTTCTGGGAGTTCGAGTGTTTCTTAATTAGTATAAAACTACATATAGCCTCATATGAATATCAAAGAACAATATTGGAAATATTCCCTCATTGTCATCATACTGTTGATGGGAGTTATCATCTTCCGTCAAATAAGTCCTTTCCTGGGTGGATTGTTGGGAGCACTTACTATTTACATTCTCGTACGCAAACAGATGATTTATCTGACTGAAACAAAAAAAATGAAACGGAGTTTCAGTGCTTTTTTAATCACTTTAGAAACAGTTCTTGTTTTCTTGGTTCCCGTTGCTCTCACCATCTGGTTGCTAGTCAATAAACTACAGGATATTAATTTAGCTCCCCAAACCTTTATTGCCCCTATCCAGCAAACAGCAATCATGATCAAAGAAAAGACAGGATATGATGTATTGGGAAACGATACTATCTCGTTTATAGTATCATTAATCCCCCGAATTGGACAGGCAATAATGGGAGGAATTAGCAGCCTTGCCGTCAATCTATTTGTTATGATGTTTGTGTTATATTTCATGCTGATTGGGGGACAAAAAATGGAATCATATATCAATGATATTCTTCCTTTCAATGAAACGAATACTAAAGATGTTATTCACGAAATCAATATGATCGTACGTTCAAATGCTATCGGTATTCCTCTGCTGGCAATTATACAAGGCGGTGTAGCTATGATCGGTTATGTCATTTTTGGTGCTCCAAATATTTGGCTATTAGGATTCCTGACCTGCTTTGCGACAGTTATTCCAATGGTAGGAACTGCATTAGTATGGCTACCTGTCGCGGCTTATTTTGCTTTGAACGGAGAATGGTTCAACACAATCGGCCTCTTAGCCTACGGAGGATTAATCATTTCACAACTCGACAATCTGATACGCTTTATACTGCAAAAGAAGATGGCAAATATCCATCCATTAATTACAATCTTCGGAGTAGTGGTAGGATTACCATTATTCGGATTTATGGGTATTATATTTGGCCCTTTATTGCTATCATTATTCTTTCTTTTTGTAGACATGTTTAAGAAAGAATACTTGGATTCACGAAATAACCTTCCTGCAGAATAAAAAAGCTATCGAAAAAATACGTACTTTTGCAAGTACTAAAAACGACATATAAATTAATGGAAGCACTTACATTCAATACTATCGAACTGATATTATTATCAGCTGCAGGTATCCTTTTCATTATCCAACTCATTTATTATTTCGGTTTATACAACCGGATACATAGACATAATACATCCGTACGCAAGGAAGAGGTTCATTTCTCACGTGAGTTTCCTCCTCTATCAGTTATTCTTTGCGCACGTAACGATGCTGAAAACTTACGCAAACTACTTCCTGTCATCCTGGAACAAGATTATCCGCAATTCGAAGTGATTGTTATCAACGATGCTTCAACTGATGATACGGAAGATGTGTTAGGAATGCTTGAAGAAAAATATCCTCATCTTTACCATAGTTTTACTCCTGAAAGTGCGCGTTACATCAGTCATAAGAAATTGGCTCTGACCTTAGGTATCAAAGCAAGTAAACATGACTGGTTGGTATTCACTGAAACGAACTGTATTCCAGCAAGTAATCAATGGCTGAAACTAATGGCACGTAACTTTACCTCACAAACACAGATTGTTCTGGGCTATAGTGGTTATGACCGTACCAAAGGATGGTTTCATAAAAAGGTGGCTTTCGATATGTTTTTTCAATCATTGCGCTACCTTGGTTTTGCTTTAATAGGTAAACCTTATATGGGTATCGGACGTAATCTGGCTTACCGAAAAGAACTGTTTTTCAAACAAAAAGGATATTCATCTTACTTAAATCTGCAACGTGGAGAGGATGATTTGTTTATCAACCAGATAGCTACGCATGATAACACGAGAGTTGAAACAGATTATAATGCAACAATACGAATACAGCCGATTGAACGTCCGAAAGACTGGAAAGAAGAAAAAGTTAGTAATATAGCTACAGCTCGATACTTTCATGGTATACAACGTTATTTGCTCGGATTCGAAACTTTATCACGACTAATATTTTACGGGGTATGTATTACCGGAATTGTATTTGGTATTCTCAGTTTACATTGGTTGGCAGCAGGAATTGCATTATTTATCTGGATACTTCGCTATCTCGTACAAGCAATTGTTATCAATCAAACAGCTAAAGAAATGGGTGGAGGACGAAAATATTATTTTTCTTTACCTGTTTTCGATTTACTTCAACCAATTCAATCACTGAAATTCAAACTTTGTCGTCACTACCGCAGGAAAGGAGATTTCATGAGAAGGTAGTCAAGTACTATCTTAATGAAAGAGCCGGAGTTTATGAAAAACAGGGAGGGAAAATTAGACTCTATTCGTACCTCATCGAGGTAGCCGGATTAATTTTAGTAATCATGAAAGATGGACCTATGAGCATAAGTACAGATGAAAGCAATGTTCCAGCATTGATTAGCAATAAAAACCAGATATTAAAATAGACAGGAACGGAATCCATGTAATAATTCGTAGGGTCCAATTTAAATATTTGATAATAAGATTGGAGAAAACAGAAAGCAAGACCGATCGCATTCCCCAAAATCATGCCTTTACCAATCAAGAAAACAGAAAACCATAGGAAAGTTTTGCGGATAGTAAAGTTGTTAGCTCCTAATGCTTTCAGAATACCAATCATATTGGTTCGCTCAATAATAATAATCAGCAAACCCGAAATCATAGTGAAGCCAGCAACTCCCATCATAAGAACAAGAATTACCCAGATATTAGTATCCAGCAGCCCCAGCCATTCAAATATTTGAGGGTTCAATTCTTCAATATTACGAACATAATAAGTACCGCCAAAGAGATCATGCTGATTATCCGTATTTTCTGCAATTTTGTAAGTGATATCTTCTAAACGATCATAATCATGAACTTCTAATTCTACTCCGCTTACTTGCCCCGGTTGCCAACCATTGAGACGGTTTACCGTATAAATATCCGTAAGTAAAAAGAGATTATCATATTCAGAAAAGTTAGTCTGATAAATCCCTGTAATCGTCAGCCGACGAGCACGAATATCATCCTGTATATAATAGGTATAGATCTTATCTCCCAGTTTCAAATTGAGTTTGGTAGCCAGATCTTTAGAGATAAGTACTTTGTTACTAGAAACGGAATCACTGAAGAGAGGAATTTCTCCTTCTAACAAATATTCCTTCATAAAACGTGGATCAAACTCAGGACCGACTCCTTTCAGCACCATCCCCTGAAAGACATCGTCGGTCTTTATCATCCCCGGTTTTGTAGAGTAGCGTTGCACATGACTCACTTCCGGATAATGGGCAAGTGTCTTCATCATGCTATCTCCCACTACTATCGGATAAGTCTCATAAGAATTAACCGCATCCAGATTAGTAATCTGTATATGCGAACCAAAACCTACAACTTTATTCCTCACCTCACTTTTAAAACCAATAACTACTGCAACCGCAATAATCATCACTGCTAACCCGATAGCAATACCCGCCATTGCAATGAGGACAGCAGGACGAGAAACCTGCTTACCGCCATCGCTTTCACGATAAATACGCCGAGCTATAAAAAGTGAAAATGACATTTATTTGTTCGCAATTCTTTTATTCTATTCTTCCCGGATATGCTTCTAAAGCTTTCTGTAAAACAATAAGTGCACGCGTTAAATCTTCCTTCTTCAATACATAGGCGATCCGTACTTCATTGATTCCTGAACCCGGAGTTGTATAGAAACCAGAAGCAGGAGCCATAAATACCGTTTGCCCTTCATATTCAAAATCAGAAAGACACCAAGCACAAAATTTATCCGAATCGTCCACCGGAAGTTTTGCTACAGTATAGAAAGCCCCCATCGGAATCGGAGAATATACGCCCGGTATGCGATTCAATCCGTCAATCAAGCATTTACGACGTTCTACATATTCATCATACGTCTCACGCGAATACTCTTCGGGAGCATCCAAAGAAGCCTCAGCAGCAATCTGTCCAATCAAAGGAGGACTCAAACGTGCCTGGCACAATTTCATAACAGCATCGCGTATCTCTTTGTTCTTGGTAATCAATGCACCGATACGGATACCACACTCTGAATAACGCTTTGAAACAGAATCAATCAAAACGACATTATTTTCAATTCCTTCCAGATGACAGGCGGAGATATAAGGGGAACCGGTATAAATAAACTCACGATATACTTCATCGGAAAAAAGGAATAAGTCATATTTCTTCACCAGATCACGAATTTGATTCATCTCACGGCGACTATACAAATAACCGGTCGGATTATTCGGATTACAAATCAATATCGCTTTCGTTCGCTCGTTTATCAGTTCTTCAAACTTCTCCACTTTCGGAAGTGAGAAGCCTTCCTCAATGGTAGTGGCAATCGTACGAATCCTTGCTCCTGCAGAGATTGCAAAAGCCATATAATTGGCATAAGCTGGCTCCGGAACTATAATTTCATCCCCCGGATTCAGACAGGAAAGAAATGAGAAAAGCACGGCCTCCGAACCTCCTGATGTAATAATTATATCATCAGCAGTCAGATTGATATTGAATTTAGCATAATATCCTACTAGTTTTTCGCGATAGCTACGATAACCGGCACTCGGACTATATTCCAGCACCTTACGGTCGATATTGCGTATCGCATCAATCGCGACCTGAGGAGTGGGCAGATCAGGCTGTCCGATATTCAGGTGAAACACATGGACTCCCCGTTGTTTGGCAGCATCTGCCAAAGGAGCCAGTTTTCTGATAGGAGATGCAGGCATCTCATTTCCGCGAATGGAGATGGTTGGCATAATTTTAATTACAAATTACTAATTACTATTTACTTTTTCAACTTGGAACTGCAAATGTACGCAATAATTTGAATACAGAGACATAAAAACTTTAAAAACCTTAGCAAGGGTAAAAACGTTATGGAAATATGGAAAGAAAACAATACTTTTGTCATATGGAAAACTTAAAACAATACCATAATGACCATACATCTCGTCACATTCGCTTCGCTGCTTCACAAACAGACTTCACTACGTAGTTCACATGAAGCTATATTAAGTGAGCTCGAGAAATACTATACTGTCAAGCTTGTCGATTACCAGGATATGGACAAACTGAATAGTGATGATTTCAAAATTATCTTCATTGCCACGGGAGGGGTGGAAAGACTGGTCATCCAGCATTTCGAATGTCTCCCGCGTCCCACCATCTTATTAGCTGACGGTATGCAAAATTCTCTTGCTGCAGCATTAGAAATCTCTACTTGGTTACGGGGGCGTGGCATGAAAAGTGAAATATTACACGGAGAACTCCCGGCTATCATCCTGCGAATTCATACTTTATTCAATAACTTCTGTGCACAACGTTCTCTATTTGGAAAACGGATTGGTGTTATCGGTACTCCCTCTTCGTGGTTAATAGCCAGTAATGTAGATTATCTGTTAGCCAAACGACGTTGGGGAATTGAGTATGTAGATATTCCATTGGAAACTTTATATAAACATTTCAAACATATCACCGATGATGAAGTAGGTGCATCGTGTGCCGCTGTTGCTTCTCAAGCCCTTGCCTGTCGAGAAGGGAGTCCCGAGGATTTAATTAAAGCGATGAAATTATACAGAGCTATCAAGAAAGTCTGCGAAGAAGAAAAAATAGATGCTCTCACAGTCAGTTGCTTTAAAATATTGGAACAGCTAGACACTACAGGCTGCCTGGCCTTGTCTTTATTGAATGACGAAGGTATCATTACGGGATGTGAAGGTGATTTACAGTCTGTTTTTACTTTACTTGCTGTCAATACAGTTACACAGAAAGGAGGATTCATGGCAAACCCGTCTATAGTTACCGCCCGTACCAACGAAATAATATTAGCCCATTGTACCGTGGGACTCAAACAAACAGAAAGATATATCATCCGCAGTCATTTTGAATCAGATAAAAGTATAGGTATTCAAGGATTACTCCCTACAGGAGACGTAACTATCGTAAAATGTGGAGGAGAATGTTTAGACGAATACTATCTGTCTACAGGAACATTGACTGAGAATACAAATTATATCAATATGTGCCGTACCCAGGTACGTATTAGAATGAATACGCCCGTTGAATATTTCCTAAAAAATCCACTAGGTAATCATCATATCCTGATTCATGGTAATTATGAAGATGCATTGAATGAGTTCTTCCAAGCAAATGCCTGCAAAAAAATAGAATAATTTTGTTTCCGTTTCCTTGAAAAACAGAAAAAAACATCGAAAATTAAATTAAAAAAAAGAATTGAGAATATTGAAACGACGGATTCCATTACAGAATAATAAGCATATCTTCCCATTCTCCTTCATGCCATTCCACGACAGTCTTAAATCCTGCTTTTTTCAAGGCAGCCAAGGCTTCGTGACGGCTGTTATTTATTCGTTCCGGATAATGGGCATCACTGTTCACCTGTACCCGAATACCTAAATCCTTCAAAAAAGAGAAATAACGTTCATTAGGATAGAAAGTACCCAAATCACGGTAAGATTTGGTATTTATTTCAACGATATAACCATGACGGGCTATTTCTGTAAAATAACTACGTACTATCGCATCGTACCAAGCCTCATCCAACAAGCCAGGACGATAGCAGGAAGCATTATAGTGCATTTTATCCGCATGACCTACAACATCCAATCCACCTAATTCTACCATACGAAACAAGTTTTTATAGTATAAACGAACTACATGCTCTATGTCTCCTCCAAAATGTGTGTCTATCAACTGACGATAAGTATCTGCTGAAGTATCAATATCCACTACTTTCCCTTCCAGAGAATATAGCATATGTACAGAACCAATTCGATAATCGAGTGGCAAATTTTGAAAGCGAAGCAAACCCGGATGACTATCTTCGTTCAGATAATCAATTTCAAGTCCGATTGCCAGTTCTATTTGACCCGCATATTTCTTTTTGAGTCGGGAAAACTCGGCAAGATAATCATCCATACGATCCCATTCCATCGTCCATGCAGTAGAGAATGGCAGCGGAGCATGTGAAGAAATGCCATAAGAAGAAAAACCTTCACTAATGGCAAAACGGATAAAATCTTCCATATTGGCTCGTCCATCACAATAAAGGCAGTGACTATGGTAATTGGTCAAATTAGACATGGCAAAAATGTTATTAATTATAAATTACTAATTATCAATTCATTATTTATTCAAGTTTCGAAAGTGCAGTATTTTGCATGGATGGGGACTGACTAAAAAGCCACATAAGCTATCATAAATACGTTTTCTTGAACAGATGACACGGATTTAAGAATAAAAGATCCGCGTAATCTGTATCTAAAAAATATATTATCAAGCTTTTTAGTCATCTCCAAGTTATGTAGAACACTTCCGAAACTTCAAATATTTATTTGATAATAATTGGTATGGTCAGTATCTAAGGATACACAATGGTGGTGGATATATATGCCCTAGATGGTAAATTTATATAACCATCAACCCGATTAATTGGCTATCTCACTCAACTCTAACCAACGCATTGTTTTCTCATCAATCAAATCGTTTATTGCAGGCAAACGTTTTGACTTTTCTGTAAGTTCATCGACAGAAAGTGTACCGCTACAAAATAATTCCTCAATCTGAGCTTTCTCTGTTTCTAAGTCTGCAATTTCCTTTTCCAGAAGCTCAAACTCACGTTTTTCCTTAAAGCTCATCTTTCGTTTGTCATTCAAACGGACACGAGCAGTCTTTTCTTCCTGTGGTTTTTCAGCTTCTTTTTCCTTCTGAGCTTTTGCTTCTTTCCAATCACGGTAATCACTATAATTACCCGGAAAATCACGAATATCTCCCTGACCGTTGAACACTAATAAGTGATCGACTACTTTATCCATAAAGTAACGGTCGTGAGATACAACTATCACACAGCCTTTGAAACTTTGCAAATATTCCTCCAACACATTTAAAGTGATAATATCCAAATCATTGGTAGGCTCGTCCAACACGAGGAAGTTAGGATTACGCATTAACACCGTACAAAGGTAAAGCCTACGACGCTCCCCCCCACTCAATTTATAAACATAATTGTGCTGTGTTTCGGGAGTAAATAAGAAATGTTGTAAGAATTGTGAAGCAGTCAGTTTATTGCCGTTACCAAGTTCTATCACTTCGGCAATATCTTGCACTACATCAATCACTTTCATCTTTTCATCGAACTGAAGACCGTCCTGGGAATAATAACCGAAACGAACCGTTTCGCCAATATCCAATATTCCGCTATCAGGCTGTACCAATCCTATCAGTATTTTTATAAAAGTAGATTTTCCTGTTCCGTTGTTTCCAACAATTCCCATCTTTTCGTAACGGGAAAAGATGTAAGAGAAATCTTCCAAAATCTTTAAGTCACCGAAACTTTTGGAAAGATGATCGGCTTCAAATATTTTGCTACCAATATAAGAAGCTTTCACTTCTAACTTCACATTATCATTGCGAAGATGTTGCTTAGCAACCTTTTCTAATTCGTAAAAGGCATCTTCCCGATAACGGGCTTTATGTCCACGTGCCTGAGGCATCCGCCGCATCCAGTCGAGTTCCGTCCGGTAAAGATTGTTCGCACGCTCTATTTCCACGCCTTTAGCTTCAATACGTTCTTCACGTTTTTCCAGATAATAACTGTAATTTCCTTTATACTGATAAATTTTCCGATTATCTATCTCCATAATCTCCGAACATACACGATCAAGAAAATAGCGGTCATGTGTCACCATTAGCAGACTCAGATTGGTACGACGAAGATATTCCTCCAACCATTCGGTCATATCAAGATCTAAGTGATTGGTAGGCTCATCAAGAATTAATAAATCAGGTTCAGTGATCAATGCGTTGGCTAATGCAATACGCTTCAACTGACCACCTGAAAGTTGTTTCACCTGCTGATCAAAGTTGCGAATTTTCAATTGAGAAAGAATTTGTTTGGCTTTCTGTTCATATTCCCATGCTTTTTCATGGTCCATACGTACCAACAGATCTTCCAATCCGGGATGACCAACTGTCTCCATACAACGTTCGTACTCTTTAATAAGTTCTACGGTACTATTTCCATGATGAAAACAAGCTTCAAGTACAGTTAGTTCTTCGGGATATTGAGGATCTTGTTCCAGATAATCTACACGGAGATCACGCCGAAACACAATGTTACCATTATCATATCCTTCCTTTCCGGCAATAATATTGAGTAAAGTCGTTTTACCGCTACCGTTCTTGGCGATAAGTCCGACACGTTGCCCTTCGGCAATGCCAAAAGATATATTTTCCATCAAGACCAAATCACCGAAGGACTTGGTAAGATTGTCTACTTGTAAATAAGGTACTGCCACTTAGGTTAGTGATTAGTTAGTTTATGATGATTAAATTAATTAAGTATCGATTTATATTCTTCAACGACATTACAAGGCTGACCTGCTTTTATCTTGCTCCAAACCAATTTCATAGGATCAATCACTTGATCATGATACTGAAGGACAGGTACTTCACGGTTACCATCAATTAAAGTCTTCCATTCCGCTCCCTCTACCTCATTGGCAAAAATAGTGCAAACCGTTATGCCGATTGCCAGCCATTCATCTTTCTTTTTCAACCCTATCTTACCACTATTAATCACTTGCTGAAGCTTCTGCAAGTCTTCTTCGATACCTTGAAAGTCCTTTTTCAACTCCTGCTTCACAATAGAAACCACCCATTCAAATCCTTCATTAATCTGATAAATCTCCGACAAACGGACAGGGATGAGTTCGGCAGGGTATTTTTGCCCATCCTTACGGATTTCCAATGTAGCAATAACAGCTTCTGCCTCCTTTACATCTTCACCTTTAGGCACAGTAAATGAACATTCAAAAGCCAAATCATCTATTCCGGTAATCCATAGGTGAGAAGTATAGTAAGTCCCTTCTTCCTGAAACATTTCTTTGCTATATGCACATTCCAACATACCAATCTTTACCAAAGAAGCGGTCTCGTTCTCTTTCAATTCCTGCCGAACAGCTTTTTTACCATAGTCTGTTTCCCCTTTATAAGCAGATATACGAAAGTTTCCCGTCCACACATCGGGATTATAAAAAAGAAAGGAGCCTTCACCATCCTCGAACTCGTTCCAGTACGACGGATAAATCATGGAGAACCATGCCCCCGGAGAGATAAATTTCTTGCCTTGCATTCTCTTTCATTTTAAGAATTATGAATGCAAAGATAAAAATAAAAAGTGGAAAGTAATTTCAATCACTCAAAGAAAGGCTGATAAACAATATGAAAAGCAGTACTATTTTCCTATCGGCTGTATTTTTCGACGTACATCTTTGGAGATTTCCAGAAACATATAATTCAGTTTGGCAGAATGAATTCCTTTTTCATTCTCCTTATATTTCTTATTCGCATATTCTTTGGATTTCTCGAAAGTCAGCAATGACATCTCATTTTGAGATTTACCTACCATGGTAGAATCCAATTGTTCATCCGGGAAAAAGTCATCCATATCTACGTCACCAATCATTGTAGTCTCCAAGAAATTCATATTTTTATGAGAATTGTCTGTATAATAACCAACAAACATATGTCCCGGCGTACGTACCAGAATTGGTTCAATATTAATGGCACGAAGTAACGAAGCAAACAGTACACTACCGTCTACACAGTTAATCTGTGAAGACTCTAAAGCATCATCAAATGTACGGACACGCTGAGAAAATACTACATTACTGGACAAACTCGTATTGGACACAGAGCTATAACGGAATTTACGTTTCTGCAATACATTCCAAAGTGCATATACCTGTTTGTCTACAGCATCTTTTGCCGTACTCTGATATCCAAGAAAACGATTCACAATACGAGTATTTAATGCTTCACGAAGCAGTTGGTCAATCATCGGATTCTCCTCATTGACATACGCAGCAAAAAAAATACTCGTGTCATGAAACTTAGTTCCATTTGCCACATATCCCAACAAACATTCATTAATACTACGTACTGAGAATGTACGAACCCGCTGTCCCAAATTCTCCCCATTTATCTCCACTTCTACTGCTACACTAATAGGTTCTGCCTGCGCATTATTCTTTAATGCTTCATAATTCCAGATAATATCCGGATAAATGGTATATTCCGTCCGTGGTTTATTTAAAATAAATTCTGATACGGAACGGGAAAAGAAAGGGGTCTCCGCCACCTCTATCCGCACACGGCTATAGGCAGTTCTTGATTTTACCCGAACAGCAATACAAGATTTCGGATTCCCCAGATACATAGAATCCGAAGGAGTGATGACCTGTGCATCTGTAGTAGCTACCGACAGGATAGCCGACGGAAAAATATTTCCTCCCAAATTATCTACAATCTCAAAATCCGTATTAAAAGAAGCGTATTTAAAAACAGACATCCCTCCGATTAATAGCAAGATAGCAATAACGATGCCTATTATTTCGCGTCGATGCTGTTTAAAGTCAAATTTTATCATTATCAGTTAGCATATATTATAATCTATTATCGTATATCTCTAACAAAGATAACAAATAGCAATCATTAATTCCTTCCTTACCCCATAAAAACTTTCAAAATATCTGCCGAAAGGGTCTTTTGTTCAATGTAACACGAATGTAATATTTGTTTCATCTGCCCGTAACAAAGTCTCCCCATCTTTGTGGCAAAATAAAATAAAAATGTAACTTTGTCATATTAATACATAATACATTATGAATGATTACCGCATTTTAGTTGTCGATGATGAAGAAGACCTCTGCGAGATCTTGAAATTCAATCTGGAAAATGAAGGATATGAAGTCGATACTGCCAATTCTGCCGAAGAAGCATTGAAAATGGATATCAGCAGCTACAACCTGCTGCTTCTGGATGTAATGATGGGAGAAATCTCTGGATTTAAAATGGCAAATATGTTGAAGAAGGATAAGAAGACAGACAAGGTACCTATCATCTTTATCACAGCCAAAGACACTGAAAACGATACTGTCACAGGTTTCAATCTTGGAGCGGACGATTATATCTCGAAACCTTTTTCATTGCGTGAAGTTATTGCCCGCGTGAAAGCTGTTTTACGTCGCACAACGACTATAGAAGAAGAAAAGGCTCCCGAACGCCTCGTATACCAATCACTCGTAATCGACATCACCAAAAAGAAAGTAAGTATCGACGGCGAAGAAATACCACTCACTAAAAAAGAATTTGAAATACTACTTCTGTTAGTGCAAAACAAGGGACGTGTCTTTTCGCGCGAAGATATCCTTGCACGTATTTGGAGCGATGAAGTATATGTGCTCGATCGTACAATCGATGTTAATATCACCCGTTTGCGCAAAAAGATAGGCGAATATGGTAAATGTATTGTTACCCGCCTAGGATATGGATATTGCTTTGAAGCTGAATAATTAAAGACCATGAACCTACCTGTCACTCAAAAACATTTCCTTTCTTTCAGCCGGAAGTTATTCCTTTCGGTTATATCGCTATTTCTGGTATTTGCCGTATGTTTTATTGCCTATCAATATCAACGTGAAAAAGAATATAAAATCGAACTGCTAAATATGCAGTTGCAAGATTATAACAGCCGTTTGTATGAACAATTGAATGTAACTCCGCCCATCGAAAAAGCAACCAATGAATACATCCGTAATCACTCTTTAAATGATTTGCGTGTAACATTGATCGATTTGCAGGGAAATGTAATATATGACACTTATCAAACTCCTAATAACAAAATTGAAAATCACCTAAATCGTCCGGAAGTACAGAAGGCTTTGAAAAACGGTAACGGATTTGACGTACGACGTACTTCGGAGACAACAGGAGTACCCTATTTTTATTCGGCCACACGTTATGGAGATTATATCATCCGTTCGGCATTACCTTATAACGTCAGCCTGATCAATAATCTGAAAGCTGACCCACATTATTTGTGGTTTACTGTTATCGTATCCTTGCTACTAATTATCATCTTTTATAAATTTACCAAAAAACTGGGAACTTCCATCAGCCAGCTCCGTGAGTTTGCCATGCGTGCCGACCGGAACGAGCCTATCGAAATGGAGATAAATTCCGCCTTTCCACACAATGAACTTGGAGAGATATCTCAGCATATTATACAGATTTACAAACGTCTACACGAAACCAAGGAAGCTCTTTATATTGAGCGTGAAAAACTGATTACCCACTTACAGACTTCTCATGAAGGACTGGGCGTGTTCACAAAAGACAAAAAAGAAATTCTGGTGAATAATCTATTCACTCAATACAGTAATCTGATCTCGGACTCTAATCTGGAAACAACGGAGGAAGTGTTTGCTATTGAGGAACTGAAAGAAATTACTCATTTCATTAACAAGAACCAACAACAACGTTCCAGAGGAAAAGATGAGAAAAGAATGTCGGTAACGATCAACAAAAACGGACGGACATTTATTGTAGAGTGCATCATCTTTCAGGATGCAAGTTTCGAAATTTCTATCAATGATGTCACCCAAGAAGAAGAACAGGTAAGACTAAAACGACAATTAACGCAAAATATTGCTCATGAACTAAAAACACCTGTAAGTAGTATTCAAGGATACTTAGAGACAATTGTCAATAACGAGACAATACCAAGAGATAAAATGAATACTTTCCTCGAACGTTGTTATGCACAGAGTAATCGATTAAGTCGTCTGCTTCGTGATATCTCCGTCCTTACCCGTATGGACGAAGCCACAAATATGATCGATATGGAACGGATAGATATTAGTCAATTGGTTGGCAATATCATCAATGAGGTGTCTTTGGAACTTGAAGAAAAGCATATCACTGTAGTCAATTCTCTCAAAAAAAGTATTCAAATCAAAGGCAATTATTCATTGCTTTATTCCATCTTCCGTAATCTGACGGATAATGCCATTGCATATGCCGGAACCAACATACAAATCAATATCAATTGTTTCCGCGAAGACGAAAACTTCTATTATTTCAGTTTTGCCGACACAGGTATCGGTGTATCGCCTGAACACCTGAACCGTCTTTTCGAACGTTTCTATCGCGTAGATAAAGGACGTTCGCGGAAGTTGGGTGGAACAGGACTGGGGTTGGCTATTGTAAAAAATGCGGTGATTATTCATGGGGGAAGTATTTCCGCCAAAAATAATCAAGGAGGTGGGCTTGAATTTGTGTTTACATTGGCAAAAGAGAAATAATCCCTTTATTACATTATATCATCAATATATAATAATTACCGCCATTTTACTTCTATCATAAACTCCACCCATATATTCGCATCATCCGATCACTCCAGGCAGAGAATTGAGCAGTATATCATAGGGGGCTTTCATCTACACTATCCATCTATGGTGTTTTCATCGCTTTGCATTAAACTTTTTCTTTGACAAAAAAGTTTAATGCAAAGTTTCCTTAGAAGTATAGTTCACTTGCTGAAGCATAAATATTTTAAAAGATATTATTAAAAGCAGAACACTTTTATTCTTGTTTTCAGGAATTTTCTTTCAGGAAACACTTTGAAGAAAATAAAAAGGGAGTTATCTTTGCCTCAACAAATACGAAGAAATGTTTAACATAAAAGCAGTAAGTTATGAAAACAAATATAAACCTCCTTTCAGCCCTTTGTTTTATTCTTATTTGCATCTCTTGCAAAAGCGGAAACGTTTCTAGCCAAAACAAAAATGAAGTACCACAAGATAGCATCAAAGCCTTCATTTTGCCTTCAATTCCGCAAATGATGACAACTCCTGAACAGCGTGCTGACTTTCTCGTAAAGCACTATTGGGATAACGTAAACTTTGCTGATACAAACTATATTCATCATCCCGACATCACCGAACAAGCATGGGCGGATTATTGCGATATTCTCAATCATGTACCTTTGGAAACTGCCCATGAGGCTATAAAGAAGACTATCAAACAAACCAATGTAGATAAAAAAGTATTTTCTTATATTACTAATTTAGCCGATAAATATTTATATGATCCTAACTCGCCGCTACGTAACGAAGAGTTTTACATTCCTGTGTTGGAAGCGATGATTACCTCTACCGTACTGGATGAAACCGAAAAGATACGTCCTAAAGCTCGTCTAAAACTAGCTCATAAAAACCGTATCGGGACAAAAGCATTGGATTTCACATACACTTTAGCTTCCGGGGCACAAGGTTCCCTCTATCAGCTAAAAGCTGATAATATACTTTTATTCCTTAATAATCCGGGTTGCCACGCTTGCACCGAAACTATAGAACAACTGAAAAATGCTCCTATCATCAACAAACTTTTAAAAGAAAATAAGTTGATCGTTCTCTCTGTGTATCCGGATGAAGAATTGGATGAGTGGAAAAAACACTTGAGTGAATTTCCGAAAGAATGGATTAACGGTTACGACAAAAAGTTTACCATTAAAGAACAACAAGTTTACGACCTGAAGGCAATACCGACTTTATATCTTTTGAACAAGGAGAAAATCGTATTACTCAAGGATGCCACTGCACAAGCTGTTGAGGAGTATCTGACGATACATTAAAAGGAAAATCCGAAGCCTTATCTTCAAAGATTAATTTCCTTTCTCTCCTTTCTTGCACAAGACAAATAAACTACCTATCTTTGCAACGCATTGGTTCTCAATCCTCATATACGAGGAAGCGATTAAAAGGGAATCAGGTGTAAATCCTGAACAGTCCCGCTGCTGTAAGTTCCAGATAATATGTTGTGAACAATCTACTTCACGAGCCACTGGGAAGAAATTTCCGGGAAGGCGTTCGCAACAGGAACAAGTCAGAAGACCTGCCATGCAAACCTATTCACTGCTTTCGAGGAAAAAGCGTAGAGTCTAATGAACCGGACAAATCGTCTATCATTTCATTCAACACTCTGATTCAGAGAAAGTGTGTATATAATAAACTCTGCCAAGTTTATTGTGTGTCCGGTCGAAGAGATTTCGCCCGGACACTTTTTAAAACAAATTAAATGGAGAGAATAAAAGAGTTACTCTATCAAAGCCAACGGACTGGCGTAGTTATCTTCTGCCAAATCCTACTAATTCCCCTTTTCGCACAACAGCAAAAGGTAGACACTACACATACTTATTATCTACCCGAAATTACCGTTTCAGATATTTACCAAACTCGTGAAATACGCTCTACATCTCCTTTACAGATCTTTTCAAAGAATAGATTAAATAATCTGCAAGCCCTGCAAGTTTCTGATGCAGTTAAGCATTTTGCCGGAGTAACTGTAAAAGATTATGGTGGAATTGGTGGTTTGAAAACAGTATCTATCCGCAGCCTGGGAGCACAACATACCGCTGTGGGATATGACGGAATCACTATTACCGATTGTCAGACAGGACAAATAGACATCGGCCGCTTTTCACTAACCAATGTAGACCGACTTTCACTTAGCAACGGACAAAGTGATAATATCTTTCAACCTGCCCGCTTCTTCGCTTCCGCCGGAATATTGAACATACAGACACTAACTCCGCATTTCGATGATGGGAAACAGACAAACATTGTCGCCGCATTCAAAACCGGTTCATGGGGACTAATAAATCCTTCTATCTTATTAGAACAACAACTTAACTCAAAATGGAGCATATCGGCGAATGGAGAATGGATGTCGTCGGACGGACATTATCCGTTTACGCTACGTTATGGCAACGATACAAACATCCAAGTCAGCAAAGAAAAACGTCGGAATACAGATGTTGAATCCCTTCGTGCAGAAGCCGGAATCTATGGAAACTTCTCCGAAAAAGAACAATGGAGGCTGAAAGCATATTATTATCAGTCCTCCCGGGGATTGCCCAATGCAACTACCTGGTATTATGATTTCTCTTCACAACATTTATGGGACAAGAATACGTTTATCCAAAGCCAATATAAAAAAGAATTCAATCGCAAGTGTGTGTTGCAAACTTCTGCTAAATGGAACTGGAGTTACCAACATTATCTGGACCCGGACTATAAAGGTTCGACAGGGAAATCGGAAAACAGTTATTACCAGCAGGAATATTACCTGTCCACCTCCGCCCTATACCGAATGTTAGAAAATCTTTCTTTCTCTTTGTCTACGGATGGTAGTATCAATACAATGAATGCAGATTTAAACAACTTCGCCTCTCCTACCCGCTATTCGTGGCTGACAGCCTTTGCCGGTAAATATGTGAACAACTGGCTGACATTATCAGCTTCTACCTTAACAACCGTCATTCGTGAAGAAGCCAAATTGGGAGGTAGTGCAGGTAATCATCACAAACTATCTCCATATATCAGCGCCTCTTTCAAACCTTTTCAAAATGAAGAATTGCGTATCCGTTTCTTCTATAAAGACATATTCCGGTTACCTAGTTTCAACGATTTGTACTATGGTCAGACAGGAAATATCGAATTAAAGCCAGAAAATGCACAGCAATATAATTTAGGTATTGCCTATAATAAGTCTATCAGTACTTTCATGCCTTACTTCTCAGCTACAATAGATGCTTATTACAACAAAGTGACTGATAAGATTGTGGCTATTCCTACTAAAAATTTATTTATTTGGAGTATGGTCAATCTTGGAGAAGTCGAAATAAAAGGAGTAGATGCAAGTGCTAACCTCAGTATGCAACCTTGCGAGAAATTCCACATTAACCTCTCCGGCAACTATACTTATCAACGGGCATTGGATGTCACTAATCCCAATCCCAAGACGATAGAGGGAAAGACTTATAAACACCAGATACCTTATACGCCCCGAATTTCCGGATCCGGACAGGTAGATATAGAAACACCATGGATTAACTTATCCTACTCTTTCTTATTCTCAGGCAAACGGTATATGCTGGGACAAAACATAAGTGAAAACCGATTGGATAGTTACAGCGATCATAGTCTTTCTGCTAACCGTAACTTTAAAATACATAATATAACTGCATCGCTGACTCTGGAAGTACTGAACTTGATGAACAGAAATTACGAAATCGTGAAGAACTTCCCAATGCCGGGACGGTCAGTGAGGGCGACAGTAAAAATTAAATACTAAATAGGCACATGAAGAAAAACATTAATTATACTATCTATAAATGGGGGAAGTATTTTTCACTTCTTTTACTGCTTCTCATGGCTTGCGATGACTTGGAGGATATGCCAGGCAGAGTCCCCGAAGAAAGTGGAGATATATTTGAAACGGGTACAGCCGAAATGTATATATTGAGTGAAGGTTTATATACTCAAAACAATAGTTCGTTGGCATATTATTCTTTCGCCGGGCACAAACGTATCAATAACTACTTCAACGGAAATAATCAGCGTGGACTGGGTGATACAGCTAATGACATGGCTATCTACGGTAATAAAATATATGTTGTAGTGAATGCATCGAGTACTGTAGAGGTGATTGATTTTCTCACAGGAAAGTCCATCCGACAGATACGTATGCTAAGTGAAAATGGAAGTTCGCGCCAACCTCGTGCCATTACATTTGATAAAGATAAAGCTTATGTATGCTCTTTCGATGGAACTGTTGCCAAAATCGATACTACTTCATTAGAGATAGAAGCTATCACTACGGCAGGAAGAAACTCCGACGACCTCTGTGTGCAAAACGGAAAGTTATATGTTTCCAATTCGGGTGGTTTAGACTATTCCGGTCCGGGAGTAGACAATACAGTTTCTGTCATTGATATAGCCACTTTCAAAGAGATTAAGAAAATTGAAGTCGGACCGAATCCGGGAAAGATCCTGCCTAGAACGGATAAAGCGGAAAAATATGTATATCTGGTTACCCGTGGAGTAGACATTGAAGCGGGAGATTACCACTTAGTCAAGATTGACTGTTACACGGATAAGGTCGCGAACACCTATGACGAGAAAGTGCTGAGTTTTGCAATCGACGGTCCTATTGCCTATTTATATACATATGATTATCGTACAAAAGATACCGCTATTAAGGTATTTAACCTTACCGAAGGAAAAGTCATACGAGAGAATTTTCTTACGGACGGTACAACAATTCATACTCCATATAGTATCCAGGTTAATCCTTACAGCAATAATATTTATATCACAGAAGCATACAACTATACTGTAAAAGGTGATATTTTATGCTTTAACCAACAGGGACAACTCCAATTCCGTTTGAATGAAATAGGGCTAAACCCAAATACTATTGTATTCAGCGACAGAGCCTCACAAAACAATTCGGAAGAGACTCCGGAAGATCCGGATGCTCCTACTGCTTTCGCCAACAAAGTATATGAGTATATACCAGCTCCGGGACAATTTATTAACACTACCACTTCCGCATACAAAGAAGGTTTTTCAGCGCAAAAAGTATTAGAGTATGCTACAGAGAGACTACAGAATAAATATACTATTTCATTGGGTGGATTTGGAGGAAGTATCACCGTAGGATTTCATCAGTCAATACAAAACGTCAAAAATGAATACGATTTCAAGATATGGGGAAATGCTGCATATAATCTGCATACAGCTACAGGTGCTTTGGGAGGAAGTGCAGAACCGGGTATTGTATTCGTATCCAAGGATGTAAATGGCAATGGATTGCCCGATGATGAATGGTATGAACTAGCAGGAAGCGAATATGGTAAAGATACGGAAACACGTGGTTATGAAATCACTTATTATCGCCCTCAACCTGCCGGCGGTGATGTCCGCTGGAAAGATAATCAAGGAAAAGAAGGTCATATTTACCGCAATGGTTATCATCAGCAAGATTCTTATTATCCTAACTGGATTGAAGAAGACGAAATAATTTTCCATGGGACAAGGTTAAAAGATAATGCTGTGAATGAAGGAGGAACATGGGTTGGTTATTGTTATCCTTGGGGGTATGCTGATAATCATCCTTACAATACGGAATTTTGCCAATTTAAGATAGATTGGGCAGTAGATAAGAATGGACAATCAGTGAAACTGGACAAAATTGATTTCATAAGAATATATACTGCTGTCAATCAGAATGTAGGCTGGACAGGAGAAATATCAACCGAAATAATGACGGTTGAAAATTTACATTTCGAGAATTAATCAACAAGGCTATTAATAATTTAAAATCAAGTAAAAACATGAAAAAGTATTCTTTATTATTATTCTTATTTCTATCTGTATTTGCTTTTAGCGGATGCGGTGATGATGATAAATTTAAAGACGATAACGGTTCAATTGACAATGGTGGCACAGGCGACAAAGATGATGACGATGATACAAAAAAGGAGTATGTACTTAGTTTACCTGTTTATGAAACACACAAGCTCGACTTAGGTGATACGGAAAACCCAATTGACAACTGGTCTACTAGTTTCGATTATGAAGGAGTAACTTATACCACCCATTATTTCCATACTCTCCTAACTGACAAAAACAAACTTTTCGAATTCGATTGCGTTTCATCCGACGCTTATGGATTCAGCTCTGACGGTTTTGCATTTACTAATTGTACAGTTACCGATTGTCCGGATTTCGCTTCCTATGATTATCGTGCTATACCTAAAAAAGGAGTAACAAATAATACATATGTAATTGCGGGAGCAGCCGGATACAAAATCGGTTTGCACAGCGACAAAGAAGTTTCAATACGTTTTAAAAACAATGACAATTTCAATGAAACAAAAGATTATCGTGTAAAAGGTATGTATGTCACCAACTGTGTATTTGTGTATAAAAGTATGACGGAAGGTAGTACTATATTCAGCGGTCTAGACAAATTTGGTAAAGACGATTCATTTAAACTTATTATATACAACCCGACTAAAACAAAAAAAGTCGAATGTTATCTGGCAGAAGGAACCAATATCCTGACAACATGGAAATGGATAGACCTTACTTCCCTCGGTGAAACTAACGGATTAAAGTTTGAATTAACCACAACAAGAACAGATGAAAATGGTGCGATGACTCCAACCTATTTTTGTCTTGATGCCATTACTCTGATTGATAAATAAACAGTTATAATTTAATTCAATAACATCCTTAAAACAAGAGGGTATCTTCCTATTTATTATGAAAGATATCCTCTTAAATATTTTTTATTAAACATTAGTGCAATTCATAATAAATAAATCTCCAGTTATTCAATAAGAAATTCACATTCTCCATCACCGGAAGAAGATTTTTTTTAATCTTCCTTATGTTTAAAATAAACTTCCTTATGTTTTTTAAAAAGATCGAAGTGACTGAAAACAAACTTCCCATAGTTTAAGAACATCATATGATTGAACATAATATGCGTAATATTCTTATTTGACTGACTTACACTGTGCAAAAATGTATGTACAACTTAGCTAGAACCATCATTAAAAATCATTAGCTCTCCAAAACCCAGGTCAGTACAAAGGAAATACCAATACAATAACGAACTGTAAACAGTTGGTTCTGTTCTGTCACATATTCCTGAGCTTGAAATTGTCCTTCCATCTGAGGGACAAAATGTGCCAAACGAAGTTTCCGCAAATCTGCATCAGCATCTTTCATACATTTATATATCGCCTCTTTAGCAGACCAGTGCAGCAATAAACCCCAAGTTACATCTTCCTGATAAGGAAATGCCTGTTCATCCGGACGCATAAAACGGCTGATTACCCTATAAATACGTTCTCCATAGTGCTCAATGTCAATACCTACAGATGCTTTACAACTCAGAATCACTGCTACATACTCTTTTGTATGAGAAAAACTTACATGAAAAGAACCATCTTCCAGATAAGGCTTACCACTAGGTTCATAACCAATTTTTTTCACCTCTCCTAATAGAGTGAATAACAAGGCACGTACCGACAACCACTCCAGTCTGCGATGTTCAGTTGTAAACTGTTGAATTTCCTTCTCATAAAAAACTTTTGAAGATGAAGGAAAAAGGCTGAGTAACTCTTCTACAGACTCTTCCATCATCCAGACTGCCAACTGGCAGGACTTTTCTCTATGTTCCAGAAGCAAAGCCATCTTACTCTTTCATATCAGTGTCCTGCCTCTCCTCCGTATTGATAGTGAATTTGACTTTCAAGATACGACGGCTATCCATTTCCAACACTTCAAACTCATACAGATGATAAGTTACTTTTTCGTGCAATACGGGAAACTCTCCCTTAATCTCAAGCAACATACCAGCCAATGTATCCGCATCTCCTACCACCTTTTCAAATTCATCCTCATCAACTTTTGCAATCTTATAGAAATCCGTCAGCTGAGTTTTCGCTTCAAACACCCATGTATGATCATTCAATTTCACATATGTACGTTCCTCATCATCATATTCATCATGAATCTCACCAACAATTTCCTCAATGATATCTTCCATTGTTACCAAACCGGAAGTTCCTCCAAACTCGTCTACAACAATAGCAATATGAATCTTATTAGCTTGAAAATCACGTAGAAGATCATCAATCATCTTCGTTTCAGGAACAAAATAAGCCGGACGGATCAATGACTGCCAACGAAAATTATCCCCCTTATTGACATGAGGTAGAAGGTCTTTTATATAAAGCACCCCCTTAATATTATCCCGCGAACCAGAATAAATAGGGATACGTGAATAAGCATTTTCAATGATACACTGCATCACCTCCTTAAAAGGAGTACGAATATCCAGATCGACCATATCCAGACGTGATGTCATCACTTCCTTCACAGTCTCACCGCCAAAACGAATAATCCCTTCCAGGATATTGTTTTCTTCAGAGATTTCCGTTTTATCCGTCAGTTCCAAAGCGTGAGAAAGTTCATCAACGGAAATATTATGGTTCTTCTTGGCAAAATGCTTGTTCAGAAATACAGTGGAACGCACCAAAACAGAAGCAATCGGACGAAAAACCTTTTCCAAAAAATAAATTCCCGGTGCGGAGAAACGGCAGAATGCCAAAGTCTTTTGTGCCGAATAAATCTTCGGCATAATCTCACCAAACAGCAACAGCAAGAAAGTCAGAATGACAGTCAATATCAAAAACTCCCCCAAAGGAGAATGAAAAGAAAACACATTCATAAAGAAGAAGTTACAGAGCATAATAATGGTAACGTTTACAAAATTGTTTGTAATCAATATTGTTGCCAGTAAACGTTCTGAATTTCCTAAAAGCGCACTGATCTTATTATCGGAAGGATGATTATGTTCTTCAATATCATTCAGATCCGAAGGACCGAGAGAAAAAAAAGCTATTTCAGAAGCCGAAGCAAAACCTGAAGCAAGCAGAAGAATACCTGCCAGCACAATAGCTATAATAGCAGAGATAGAAGGAGTGTGTACGGTAATACCGCTAAAAATGTCAGCCAATTGGCTTAAATAACCATCTGAGTCCAAAGAATATATATTTTAGTTAAACAAAAAATAATGCAGCTGTCCGAAGAGTGATTGTATGTTATCATTTTGCCTGTAATCCTGAACCTGTCGAAGAATCTGCTCCTGAATATATCAAAGAAAAGATTCTTCACTACGTTCTGGATAGCAGAATGATTTACAGGCTCTAGGACTTTACAAACTTTTCGGGCAACCCCATTATCACAATATTTAAAAAGGTAAATCGTCTGCCGAATTACCTTGTTCAGGTTGTCCCTGCGAAGGTTGTCCCTGTAGTGATTGTTGAGCAGGATTAGATTGCACAGGAGAAGTTTGTTGTCCGGCAGAGGTACCCGCAGCGGGGTTAGCTCCCTTCGGAGACAGCATCTCCATATTGTCTACATAAACCTCGGTGATATAACGCATTGCACCTGTCTGATCACTATAAGAACGAGTTTTTATCTTTCCTTCCAGATACAACTTATCTCCTTTATGCACATATTTATCTACAATTTCAGCCAAGCGGTTGGATACCACTATATTATGCCATTCAGTTCTTTCGGGAATCTGAGTTCCGTTTGCCAACGTATAAGCACGGTCCGTTGTAGCCAAAGGGAAAGTAGCCACAGCCGATCCCGTATCAAAGTATTTCACTCTCGGATCTTGTCCTACATTTCCTAATAATATCACTTTATTTACTGACATATATGTATCGAATTTATTATTCAAAAAATTAAATCTGCTGCCAAAATTAAACAGAATAACAATAGAATGCAAGAATTGTCATTACTTTTATTTCAAACCAACATACTTCTCAATGAAAACATGTACTAGCTTAGAAACTGCATACCGCCCCAGTTCGTCCGTTCTTATTTTCTGATAATTAGCGAAGGAAGCAGAATCTTCGGGCAACGTTACCTCATAGAAATTAGTATAAATTATCCGATGAGACAAGGTATGTTTCACTTCTCTGCAAACAGTGCGCACTACGGGTTTCTCTCCCCGGGCAATCAAAGCCTGAAACTCCGGCAAAACCAAAAACTCTTCCTCCGTCACAGAAACCGGAGTTTCGATTAAAGGAAATTCAAACAAATTCTTCCAGATATCATCTGCTGTACGTTTATTTATATAAGTATACGCACCTACACGTACATAAATATAATTAAAATAGCGGTTAGTCGTTTTCGTCTTATGCTGTTTCACCGGAAGCAATGCCGTACGCCCTGTCGCCAGAGCCGAACATCCTTCCGCCAACGGACAAAACAAACAGTTGGGCGATTGTGGTGTACATTGTATCGCGCCAAAATCCATAATTCCCTGATTATAAAGTGCCGGATATTTCTTATCCAGCATTTCATCTGCCAAGGCAGTAAAGAGTTTCTTCCCTTCCGTCGAATCAATCGGTGTGTCAATGCCAAAATAGCGTGAAAGAACCCGGTACACATTACCATCCACCACCGCATAAAGCATTCCGTAAGCAAAAGAACAGATAGCCGCGGCTGTATACTCCCCTACCCCCTTTAATGCCAACACTTCCGGATACGTTTTCGGAAAAACGCCATTCATACTTTTGGCAGCAGCATGAAGATTACGGGCACGAGAGTAATATCCCAGTCCCTGCCAATACTTCATCACTTCATCTTCGTCGGCGTCTGCCAACATCTGCACATTGGGAAAACGTCCGATAAAGCGGAGATAGTAATCATACCCCTGCGCCACACGTGTCTGCTGAAGAATAATCTCGGAAATCCATATCAAATAAGGGTCCGATGACTCTCTCCAAGGCAAATCTCGTTTGTACTCATTATACCACTCTATGATCGTTTTTGTAAATTCATTCATTCCACACAAAAGGATTTGTCTAACAATTATCTTATATATGCTATTCAAAAGACACACAAAAGTAACTCTTTTGACTCTAAGAACACTTAATGACTCCACTTTTTTAGAAAATGAACATTCGCTATCCTTCTTATACCACTGATACTAACAGTAGGAATACATTTATTTTTTCGAATTACAAACATAATTATAGTTTGCCAATTCCAATTGTTTCCCACTTTCATTCTCGAACATTTGATCCTGTACACAAGAACTAATACTTATCGAAACAAACAAAACACAATAAAAATAAAATAACTTTTTCATATTCATTGAATTTATCGTTCAATGTATCACCTGCAATATTTAAGTATATTCATATTTACAGCACTGCAACTTTGTTCTTTTTTGATTGGGGCAATGCACTACAAACAATTAACTTACCCGTTTTTAGATTCAACTGTATAAAATTAATAAAAATGAATGTATATCTTTCTTTTAGCAAACCTAGACATTTTTTTAGTAAAACAGCTTTCAAAAGTGATATTTGTACTTAAAAACATGACACTTATACTATTAAAGTTATATATTTCCAAGTAGAAACGATTGTAAAACATGAAAACCAATTAGTGTCGATAAAATTTGTTTCCCTACCAAATAATCTTTTTATCCAACTTTATGAGCTGCTCAATCGTATTCCACTACCTTTTTTTCTGAAAAGCAGAAAACGTTCTAATTTTTATTTCTCTAATCATCCGTTAACATACCGGCTTCCTATAATATCAATTGAAACTTTATACCTATATATATAGACGGGTTCTCCATGCATTCCAGAAAAATTCGATTTCTAATAACAAAGAACATCTCATAATCAACTTAATAACATATAATCGCACGACTTTTTCTAAAAATAGTCTGGAATATATTTTTTAGAGCCACTAAAAAGCTATATATTTGCAGTCCAAAAAATTAGCAAGAACAGAGTAATAATATTTTTTTTAAGAAAAAAATGACTAAAGCAGATATTGTAAACGAGATTACAAAGAAAACCGGTATTGACAAGGTTACAGTTCTTACAACCGTGGAAGCATTCATGGATGCAGTGAAAGATTCTTTGTCGAACGATGAAAATGTGTACCTTCGCGGATTTGGTAGCTTCGTGGTGAAGAAGAGAGCACAAAAGACAGCTCGTAACATCTCAAAAAACACTACCATCATTATTCCGGAACATAACATTCCGGCATTTAAACCGGCTAAGACATTTACAATTTCAGTAAAGAAATAATAAACAAGAGTATTAACCCATAAATTTGTGAAGCTATGCCTAGCGGAAAAAAGAAAAAAAGACATAAAATGTCTACGCACAAGCGTAAAAAAAGACTAAGAAAAAACAGACATAAAAGCAAAAAATAATTTTTAAGTCTGAGTCAAAACAGAATAAAGAACAAACTTGCGAAGCTAATGTCTTTCAAGTTTGTTCTTTGTTTAAGTAGCTAACCTTAATGAACAAACTGTTAAAAAAGTTGTTCATTGTATTGAGATTCAACTAATGTAATTTAAGGAAAGGAAACTGTGACAAGTGAACTAGTAGTAGACGTACAGCCCAAAGAAGTCTCCATCGCCCTCCTCGAAGATAAGAGCCTGGTAGAACTTCAAAGTGAAGGAACAAATATTTCTTTCTCTGTGGGTAATATGTATTTGGGGCGCATCAAGAAATTGATGCCTGGACTGAATGCTTGCTTTGTAGACGTCGGTTACGAGAAAGACGCTTTCCTTCATTATTTAGACCTGGGACCTCAATTTAACTCACTCGAAAAGTTTGTAAAGCAAACTCTAAGCGACAAAAAAAAGCTGAACTCCATCAGCAAAGCAACCCTACTTCCTGACCTGGATAAGGATGGCACTGTAGCCAACACATTAAAGGTCGGACAAGAAGTAGTGGTGCAAATAGTCAAGGAGCCTATATCGACCAAGGGACCACGACTGACGTCCGAAATATCTTTTGCCGGGCGCTATCTGGTACTGATTCCCTTCAACGATAAGGTTTCTGTTTCACAAAAAATTAAATCGAGCGAAGAACGTGCCCGCCTGAAACAACTACTAATGAGCATCAAACCGAAAAACTTCGGTGTCATTGTGCGCACAGTAGCCGAAGGTAAACGCGTAGCCGAACTCGACGGAGAGCTTAGAGTCTTAGTCAAACATTGGGAAGATGCAATGACGAAAGTGCAGAAAGCCATCAAGTATCCGACGCTGATTTATGAAGAGACAAGCCGTGCTGTAGGTTTACTACGGGACCTTTTCAATCCTTCTTTTGAAAATATACACGTCAATGACGAGGCTGTGTACAACGAAATCAAGGACTACGTCACACTGATTGCACCTGATCGTGCCAACATTGTAAAACTGTACAAAGGGCAACTCCCCATTTATGACAATTTCGGTATCACCAAACAGATCAAATCATCGTTTGGTAAAACAATCTCTTACAAGAGCGGTGCCTACCTGATTATTGAGCACACTGAGGCGCTTCACGTAGTAGACGTGAACAGCGGTAATCGCACCAAGAATGCCAACGGGCAGGAAGGTAATGCACTCGAAGTAAACTTGGGAGCTGCTGATGAGCTGGCTCGCCAATTGCGATTGAGAGATATGGGTGGTATCATTGTTGTAGACTTCATCGACATGAATGAAGCCGAAAACCGTCAGAAGCTTTACGAACGTATGTGTACCAATATGCAGAAAGACAGGGCACGGCATAATATTCTGCCTCTCAGCAAATTCGGATTGATGCAGATAACGCGCCAACGTGTGCGTCCGGCCATGGACGTCAATACGTCCGAAACCTGCCCTACCTGCTTCGGCAAAGGTACCATCAAGTCGTCTATCCTTTTTACAGACACTCTCGAGAGTAAAATTGATTATCTGGTCAATAAATTGAAGGTGAAGAAATTCTCGCTACACGTCCATCCGTACGTTGCCGCTTACATCAACCAGGGACTAATGTCTCTAAAACGTAAATGGCAGATGAAATACGGATTCGGTATCAAGATCATTCCCAATCAAAAACTCGCTTTCTTGGAATATGTGTTCTACGATACACAAAGAGAAGAAATCGACATGAAGGAAGAAATCGAAATCAAATAACAGAAAAGGCGACTCGAACAAATCGAGCCGCCTTTTTTATGTATCTATTTCACAAACAGGTTCTTCTTTATTTCATCAAATTTAGATGAAATATGACAGAACGGTTTCTTTTCAACACTTTGCCCTGTATGTCCCCTTGCTGACACCTGAGGTCGGCCGCTTATAATTTCAACAGCTTTAGCAATCAGAGGATCTTGTTTATCTCCCAATTCAAACATGGGGAGATAAAAACTAGCTACTTCATGATTGGGGATAAGACCACCTTTAGGATCTTCACCATTTTTATTCTGATAACGTAGAATAATCGGCAATACTCCCCAGTTGCCAATTACCGGATCTAAATATATATCTCCATCAACTTCTATCAAAGGCATTAAAATTTTCATACCTGTATATTTTCCTCCTGTTTTTTCACCAATTTGAATTACATCCATATAAGGCGCCAAACCCACCAATGTAACTTCTGAAGCAGAATATGTCTGATCGGACGTAAGTATAAAGACTCTTGTCAGATTCAAGTTATCGCTGATCGAAGCATCAGTAAAAGACATGACATCACTTCCATTCTCTTTCATCTCGTCAGTTAAAATAGAATTATATATTTTGCTGATAATAATATTTTCACTTTGGCAAATTCCAGCAGGAGCAATATGGCTGCACAAATTAATAATCGCCTTTTCATCCCCTCCGAAATTATAACGCAAATCAAGAATCAACTCGGACACACCCACTTTTTTAAAATCAGCAAAAACTTTATCAAGTGAGCTATTAAAGTTTTCGATAAAACTGGTATAAAACAAATAACCGACTTTTGTCCCTTCGATGTCAAGTACCTGAGCTGTATGTACAGTATTCTGCGTTAAAACCACTTGCTTCAAGCTCATGCTTTCCGGTTCCAAGAATTGACCATCTTTATATTTACTAACCCCTACTTTAATGCTCGACTTATTAATCAAATCATACATATTGTCTAACGTAATATCCTGATCATCCAAAGACAAAATTAAATCTCCTCGTTTAATATTCGCATTGGCAGCCGGACTATTGGGATATACATACTCTACTACAGCACATATCTTTGTTTGTTCATCATTTCTCCATTGATAAGCAAGAGAATAGCCAAAAGTCGTTTCAATTCCTTGCGAACTATTCAAAAAGCCTTCCAGATCGTCTGTAATATATGAAAAATGATCTTCTTCCGACAATAATTTCTCAAAATATGCTTTCGAATCATATTCATATTTCCAATCGATATCGGGCATCAGTTCATTCCACAAATAGCATCTATTCATACATTGGCTGATGAAGTTATTTACTCTCTGAACATAAGCAGTAGCTTCAGCAGGAGGAACTACCGGAGGCTTCTGTTCTAAATCTTCATCTTTCTGACATGCTGTAAATCCTAACAAAAGCAACAAAGAATAAAATGTAAATCGATTGAAGGCTATCATATATTAAGTATTTATTATGAGAATTTAATTTTGCTACAAAGTTTATCTGCGACCAACTCTTTCAATCCCTCGAGAGTGTATCATTTTTTGACACACTACCCTATTCTCTATCGTGCGTCAAACGCTGCATCAATCAAAGCCTGCAAGTTTTGATAATGACTACGAACAAGTGCGCTGGAAGCACCGACAGTTCCGGCAAACTTCCTTCTCAGATCCATTAATTGCCCATGGGCTATTAATGGAGCATCGGATGGTGAACCGGACATTCCCAAACTTATCATCAATCCGGGAATATTAATTCCACCGCCGTTTTTCGGCTTATCGAGCATCGAAATCAATGCATTCACACACGTCTTTTAAAGCACGTTGATAAGAATCCGGTTTCTTACCGCCATTCAAATCACTCCAGATGCCTTTCTGCAAATCACGGAAGAATTCATCTGTCTTATATGCTTTAGCTCCGTTCATCCTTTCATTATTCATCATCTTGTCGAAGGTACGTGCACTAAGCAATCTATTCAATACACCATTCTGAATACGGCTAATAGCATTGAATGTATTGAAGCCTCCTTTCTCAGTCATTTGCTTATCTACCAACCAAGTTGGCGTGGCAAACAATTCTTTATTCAGAAAGGTAACCGCTTTTTTCTGAATATCTTTCGGCACGTATTCTACAGCTTTCACATCTGTCTGTTCCACAGATATGGGAGTACTGTAAATACCGGCAATATTGGTTGCAATATGTCCCATATACAAGCTAAATTGTCCCAAAACATTCTGATACAGATCAACAGCTTTATCATAACCTTTATTCGGTTCATACGTCCATTTCATAATTGCCGGCATAATAAGTTTCAGATTCTTTATGCCATATGTACCTGCCAACATAGCATCGTCTCCCAAATCCTCACTTTGGTTGCGCGGATCATCTCAATCTGTTTCCGTACCAAAAGTATAGCGTTTGTCTTCTTTCAGTTTTTCTATAATCCACTTGTTTAGGTAAGGTTCTTCAGCCTCTGGAGTATTATACTGTGGCAGCCAGGGGTACCCCCAATCAATACCCCATTCATCGTATATACCGATACGTGGGAAAATTCCCGCATAAGAAATATTGTCCTCTGGCTGTGCTACATAATTGAAACGCGCATAGTCCATGATTGACGAAGTATGTCCGTTAGCTTCCACCCATGCTTTATCTCTCAGCTTTTCTACCGGAACAGTATTGGATGAACCGAAGTTATGACACAATCCCAATGTATGACCAACTTCGTGAGAAGACACAAAACGAATCAACTGCCCCATCAACTTATCATCAAACAATGGCTTACGAGCCTCTGGGTCAATAGCTCCCGCTTGCACAATATACCAGTTATAGAGCAATTTCATCACATTGTGATACCAGTTGGACACCATCATTGCCAGAAGCATTAGAATGGAAAGTAACTTTCTCATGCTTTGATGTTTAATTTCAATAGATTAATACCAATACAAAGATAAAATTATTCATTGTAGTTGTATTACAGATTAGATGATTTTATAAATTTTAACAGAGTAAAAAAAAATAAATTACGATTAAAGTGAGCTGTGACCATTTTTATTTCCTATTTTCATCAGTGCAAGTCCGATAAGAATCCAGAACATTTCACGCACACGGGTGATCAGAGCGGTATATACTCCATATGCTCCCGAAAGAGCCAGACCGCCTACAGCTAGTGCAAAGCCTCCTTCCCGACCTCCAAGTTGCATCGGCAGAAAGAATAAAAGGTTGGCTAGCAGGGAAGAGAAAGCGGCAATCAGGATGCAACTTGCAAAACTAACATTTGTCGTCAAGATGTTCAGAATGAGCCATATCTCCAAACAACTGACTACGCGTGCCATATACTCTAGCATAAGTGTGGTATAGAAAGCCTGCTTCTTTTGTTGATGTAAAATTGCTATTTGCCGGTCGATATTCTCCAGTTGTTCCTGGTGTTTTTCAGCAAAACGGATGACTCGATGTTTTAAAAAAGGTAATCGGCTACCCATACGGATGCAGGCTACTGCCATTCCATGCCGATAGCCTTTCACAAAAAGCACGGTAACAAGTAAGCAAAAGATCGTTATTCCCCCCAGTAGTATGCCTATTGACCACCCCACCGGATAGAGACATATATAAAGTAATACGGAACTCAGCCAAAAACAAAAATGAGAAAAGATGTGCATCATCACATAGAGTATCACGGAGGAGGTGGCACGCTCCACTCCGATATAAGGAGTCAGTTCCATGATACGATATGGTTCACCGCCCATCAGCCCAACGGGAGTCACATAGTTAAGCGCAAAGCCAGTAACGGTGAACTTATAAAGCTTTACAAAAGAGAATCCCGGCTTACCACCACTACGGATAATAATATACCACGAGATAGTATTAATAAGGTAAATAAACAACCACAGCAACAGGATCAATGGCAGATAAATTCCCGCACGTTTCAAGTTCTCCCACAACTCCTGATAATTCATGTCAAAAGTAAAAATCATGATCAGGACAGCAATGATGCCGAAAGCAAGAAATAAATTACGGTACTTATTCTTCATTTACTGGTTAGTGGATATGATCCTTAGTGATTATCACTTAATATAATTATAATATCCGTCAAAGAAACGACGGAAACGGGATAATTTCATTAGTCCTTTCTCGAACACCAGAATGCCGATTAAGGCACATGATATACCAAGCAATACATCAATGATATAATGATGGCAGGAATAAATAGCTGTTGCCCAAATGCCGACCATAATTATAGAGAAAAGGGTTACTATATACCATTTACATCTGCGTATGATAGCGTAGACTAATGCTACGACCATATATGCCGCATGTAGTGAAGGTACAGCTGCAAATACATTCGCATTACGACCATAGATGGAGTCAAAAATCGTCAGCCCGGTAAGGGCATCGAAGCGACCTAGTCCTGCTACATTGCCAGGAGTGTTCAACATCGGTTCGAAACCGTAATTGATGGCATACCAAGGAGGAGCTGCCGGATGAATGTAATACCCGGCAAAGCCTATCAAATTGACAAACAGAAATACCATAGCAAAACGCAGGTAAATGTTTCTCGACTTCGACAGGTAGAGCCAGATTCCAAATGCGATGGGCACAGGTACCCAGCAGAGATAGAAAATTCCAGCAAAATATCGGCTATTGCCCAATGATGGACTGCAAAATACTCACAAGGGGTAACTAGCACTCCACCGTTCATTACTCCGAACAAAGATTTCTCTGCATTGTAAAGCCCTGCCACATCAATCGGGTTCACTTCGTAATTGGGGCATATACGCATCCAATCATACGAAATACCAAAAATAGCGAATGGTAACAAGGCTACTGCAAATTTACGGGCAGGCAATCCTGCAAAAAATAACATAAGATAAATGAATGCCATTAACAAATGTTCGGAACGAAGCCCGATAAACATTTCTGTCAGCAATAGGAAGAGAGCCATACAACAAGCCACCATCCAAACTTCTTTGTTCGATGGCACTTTTATAGATTTCACCATATGCTATTATTTCTTTAAATCGTCGTTCTGCATCATTACTTTACGGCAATGGTTCACCCGCACAAAGGCTGTAATGTTCGCAAGTACGGCAACAAGTGCCAAAGGAACTACCAGTATCAGAATCGGATCAAAAAGAGTGATGTCTTTAAAGATCCCACAAAATAGAGCTCCCAAACTAGTAAGGACAACGCGCTCCGGACGTTGCATGAATCCTACCTTACACTCTATCCCCAATCCTTCGGCACGGGCACGTACATAGCTTACCATCAACGAACCGATCAAGGCTACAAATGCAAGAATGGAATAGAAGAAGTAACCTTCCATCAAGAGATAGTAGCAAATGCCAAAGAAAGTCACCAATTCACTGTAACGGTCGAGTACCGAATCATAAAGCGCACCAAACGTAGAACTCATATTTCCTACACGTGCCACACGACCATCCATCATATCGAACAATCCGGCAAACAGGATAATTCCTCCTGCCCAGCCCAAATAAGCCAATTCGCCATGTTCGCCGTAAATGCTGGCATAAACCAAAACACCTGCCGCTAGCACATTCAGGAGAAATCCGGTGGTAGTAATAAAGTTGGGAGTGATTCCTATCTTAATCATTCCATGCACTACGGGATTGATGATTTTATAAATCACCTGTTGTAAATAATCTCTGTAATTCATATCTAATTCTTCGTTTATATTCGATGCCATTTTTTTAAAAAGCTTCTTATGTCTAAATTCCGATACACAAAGTACCGTTGCATATTGTAGTTCCAGAACAATGCAACAATGACAGATACTATCACTTTAGGGATGATAAAAAAGTCCCCGAAATGCAGGCTGAGCGTATCGCGTACCCAAGGGATTTTCCCTAAAGATTCTGTCATCATATACGTTCCCCACGTGTTTAGCCAAACACTGCAAAGCCATACGATAACAAACTTCACAGCAACGTATATTTTCTTTCCATCTGATTTAAAGGTCCATTTATAATTGATAACGCAATTGACTACTCCTCCGTAAACTGCTCCCGCCAGTGTGGCATAGACATAATATACTTCGAATAGTTTCACCAACAGGATAGTCACGAGAAAGTCTGCAATAGTTGCCATCTGGGCAGAAAGCTGCGCCCTCAAAAACATGAAGATGCCACCCTTTTGAGAAACCATTTGTGCAAAACCTTTCAGCCAATTACCCATCTCACTCCCGCTAACAAAATAAAACTATATATACCTGCCAGTATATCGTCCATCATCACTCCTACTCCTCCTTTCAGGCTCTCCATTTTACGTATTCCCAACGGCTTTGCTATATCAAAGACACGGAAAAGGCAAAAGGCACCGATGACATACCAGTACCATTGATCGTTGGCAGGGACAGCCAGCAACGGAATCCATACACCAACCATCTCGTCCACCACTATACGCGATGGGTCTTCTCCCCAATAAGTTGCCAGCTTATTGGCAGCCCAAATACCTGCAAAGGTAAAGATGACGACTAAAACGGCAGTAGTCCACAACAAAACTGAAAAAGGAAGTAGAAAATAGAGTACAATCCATATAATAGAAGCTAGCAATGCCCCGGCTGTACCGGGAGCTATGGGAGAGAATCCTGAGCCAAAGCCGGTACCTATAAATACAGGCAGAAAAGGAGGGGTCTTCATTAATTACAAGTTACTAATTTCAAATTACTCATTGATTACTAATTTCCGGTCACGAAACATAAATTACGAAACACTTATCTGAAGATGAATTATCAATGAAAATTTAATTTTCATCCAATATTTTACAAATATCTTAATGATATGTGGCTGAACCGAGGACAGAAATCTGAAAGTTATGATTAAAAACCAAAAGTTGAGGTTGAGCATCAGTCCCGCCTTACAACGGGGCAAATCTCAATCTCAACTTGTCTATTTCGGTCTTTTATTATGCTAAATAATCAGGTTCTTTTTCACCGATCATGTTACGTAATGTCTGTTTTACCATTCTCCACTGAGTGAATAGATCGTGTTCAGGCTGATGTTCGAAGTCATGCATCGGGCTTTTACAGAAGAATGACAACCATGTCTGAATACCACTCATACCTGCACGCAAAGCCAAGTCACTAAACAATACCAGATCGAGAGCAATAGGAGCAGCAAGGATAGAATCGCGGCAAAGGAAGTTTACCTTGATTTCCATCGGGTAGCCCATCCATCCGAAGATGTCGATGTTATCCCATGCCTCTTTATTATCTTTACGGGGAGGATAGTAGTTGATACGTACTTTATGGTATACGTCACCATAGAGGTCAGGATATTTCTCAGGCTCGAAAATTGTATCGATAACAGAAAGTTTGCTGACTTCTTTTGTCTTGAAGTTATCCGGATCATCAAGTACTTCACCGTCACGATTACCTAAAATATTAGTAGAGAACCAGCCGTTTACACCCAACATACGAGTCTTAAACATCGGCGCCAATACAGTCTTCATCAATGTCTGACCGCTCTTGAAGTCTTTACCGGAAATAGGCACATTCATCTTCTTAGAGAATTCCCACATTGCCGGAGTATCTACACACAAATTAGGAGCACCCATAATAAATGGAGCACCTTCGGCAATGGCAGCATAAGCATAGCACATACTTGGAGAAATCACGGTTTTATTGTCCTCTTTCATTGCTTTTTCTAAAGCGGCAAGTGATTTATGCTCGTCTGACAACGGAATATAAATTTCAGTACTTGCAGCCCACAGCACAGCGATACGCTCACAGTTATTAGCAGCCTTAAAATCGCGAATATCCTGACGAAGTTGTTCAACCATCTCCCAACGGGTAGCAGCCTTCTTAATGTGTGTACCATTCAGACGTTTTGCCCAACTATGATCGAAAGCAGCCGGCATCGGTTTGATAGCTTCCAACTCTTCTTTTACTCCCTTCAGATCTTTTTCTTTCAAAACCTCTGCATACATAGCAGCTTCATATGCGTTATCAGGGAAGATATCCCATCCACCGAAAACAATATCGTTCAAATCAGCCAAAGGCACTATGTCTTTGATGAGTTTTTCTTCATTGTTTTCCATGCGCATTGTAGCAAGCTGTGCAATAGATCCTATTGGTTTTGCCAGTCCCTTACGAGAGGCTAGTGTACCTGTAATCATTGTGGTAGCAACTGCACCACCTACTCCGACAACCAATACGCCAAGACGTCCAGTAGCGGGTTTAATTTCTTGTTTCATTTCTATTCTATTAAAATTAAACTAAAATTGTTGCAAAAATAAGACTAATTAATTACTAAAACGGTTTTTATTTGTCATATATACATTGCAATTAGCAGGATTTAACTTTTAAAAGGTTATATGGAATAGTACAGGGAAGACCTACATTCGACATATTAAACAATGGAAAAAGGACTTTATCCCATATTTCCTGTACTCTCAGAATAATGTCTATATATCTGAATACACAAAATAGAAATGTTCCCGAATACTCTCCTCTGTCTAATTATAGAAACAATCACTACCCAAAGTACCTTTTCTTATAATAGTATGAAACATACATCTAAGGATATGGGAAGACGATTTCACTGAATCAGGGGAATCATCCCTTTAGCCATTAATCTCAGACCTAAGTCTTATTGAATTGAACGGACAAAGGTAGATGGGATTTCAGAACCAAAAAAGGTCTATTTATCGGAATAACTGTTCTTATTCGCAAGAATTAGGAATACGCACGGTGAAACGTGTGCCTTTACCAACTTCCGAAGTTACTGAAATTGTTCCTCTCAAACGTTCGACGATAGTCTGACAAATACTGAGTCCTAATCCAGCTCCTTGAGTGAAATTATCGACCTTATAGAAACGTTCAAAAATGTGATCAATACCTTCCTGAGTGATACCAACCCCGGTATCTTCTACATAAAGAAGAGTATAATCAGGATCTGCGTCCTCTTCATAACCGAAAGTTATGAATCCAGAAGTCGTAAATTTAGCTGCGTTATTGATCAGGTTATTAATTACTTGTTGCAACCGGACATTATCTGTCACCAAGTATTTCTTATCAACTTCGGGCATATGCAATACTAATTCTACGTTCTGAGGCATATTAAGCCGTTGAGAATCATGAACAGTCTTAAGTAACAATGACAGATTATGATTTGAAAACTGAAATTCCATCGTTCCCGATTCGATACGTGATAAATCAAGAATATCATTAATCAATGCTAACAATAATCCACAGTTCTTATTGATAGTTGCAATGAACTGAGCAACTTCCTCTGCAGAGAACAGGCTCGTATCACTCAGCAAATCGGAGAACCCAACAATAGCATTCAATGGAGTACGGATTTCATGACTCATATTGGCAAGAAAAGCAGATTTCAATTTATCAGCTTGAAGTGCCTTATCACGAGCTTCTCTCATTTCTTGTTCTGCAACCTTATATCGTTGAATACTTTGACATATACCAAGTATATTATAGAATGAACCGCTTGTTAATCCCGTAATAACGGAAGAACGATATTCCCACCACTCATATTCACCAGTTGCATTACGCTGGCGGAAATTCAAACGGGCAGAAGATTCATCTCCTGCCAATGCTTTATCAAAAATAGAACTCATTTCTACTAAATCGTCAGGATGGATCATCCGATCCATCTCATCGCGGGAGATAGTAGTAACAGAGTCATCATAACCAAAATGTACAAGAAAACCTTGAGGGAAGATGAATGAATTACTTGCCACATCAAATTGCCAAGGATAAATAAAGCTTTCCTCTAATGCCATATCAAAGAAACGCTTTTGCATCTCTTCGTCAGAGACATTACGTGCTGACAAAGCCATACCTGTTATTTGCTCCTTAGAACGAATAGGAACAATTTCTCCGGAAACTGGGAAGTAGTTCTCAGTATGCACTTCCTTCATAAAAGCCCCCTTAGGTATTACGACTCTATTTCCAGTCTCTACCACTTGATGCAACATCTTACGTAATATTTCCTCTCCGTCATAGAATATTTTAAAAAGACTTCCAGCAACCATTCCTTCATAGGGACGTGCTAAAGTCTCATGAGGCAAATGAAGCATCTGCAACAAAGAGCGGTTCGTAAAATGAATATTCAAATCAGTATCATAAGTTATTACTCCATCTCGAATAGAATGGAAAATATTGTCAAATTCATTACGTTGTTCTACCAACTTATTCTGTACTAACAAGCGTGTCTGAGCATGTACCCTTCGTCTGGATTCCCTACGATTGACACGCACCAGCCATACTACCGAACCAATCAATAATATCAGGATTGATGAATAAAGCAGAATGAACAGTAATTTATATTTTTCCCAATATGGCTGATTGACAATCACTCCACCGGGAGGTATTCTGTTCTGACTGACATGAAAATACTCCAACTGCCGGTAATCATGTATAAATTCCTGATCAAGGTCTGACGTTCCCAATGAAGAGGGTGATTCTCCCTGTAAAACTCTGGAAGCCTTCTGAGCAGTCAAATGTGCAGATTCAAAAGCATCAGCATCATAAGCCACAAAAACGCCATTAGTTAATCCAACATTCTGGCAAGAAAAAACCGGAGCTTTAGAATTCTTCCCAACAAACGACAAGAAAGGTGACCACTTAGGAGCAATTACAATGCTGCTATAACTATTTCGGGGATAACAAATGGCAGAAATGATATGATTAGTGGTTTCTTGCTGGGTATTATAGATTTTCATCTTATAATCAGGATTCTCACTGTAGAAAATTTCCCATTCATTCTTAAAGTCTTCACGTCCCTTATTACTAAGGAAACTATTATCTATCACACATATCACTTCCTTGCGTTGTGGAAACACCTTTTTCGCCTGTTGCAGAATAACGGCAAAATCAGGATTAGAGGTATATCCACATACATTAGGATGACTTGCTATTAATTCTTCATCAGGATATTTAATGCCGAAAAAAACAACTGGAATCTGCGAAGACAAAGAATCACCGCAAGAAAATAAAGTATAAAAAGCTTCATCACTGACAGTTACTATTAAGTCAATTCTCTTTTCACGGGCACGCTCACAGATACGACGCATAATCACCTTCTCTGATTTGAAAGCCCAAAAATCAGCATCCAAATATTCAGTTGTGATATCTACTTTCAATCCGCTATCTTTAAACCCTTTGGCTAACCCACTCGTAAGATCACCACTCCAGGGAGTCTGGGATGTATAAGATTGAATAAATAATATTTTGTATGTCTGTTCAGTAGCTAAAGCTCGATTAAAAATAATAAAGAGCAAAACTACAAACAAACAATAGTTTCGACGGTTCATACGCAAAATTGCTTTGTTTCAATTATTGTGCGTACAAATATACGTTATTATATTGAAAACGATGCAAATAGACGTTTATTTTTTATTCTTTGCCCGATAACTTCGTAGATGGTTCTTTTGACACTTCCGAAATTGGATACAAATCGTCTCCCCAATGAGTAGTTGCTTCAACAGTTTCTCTGTCACGAATTTCCTTCGCTTTTCGCGCATAAACAATCATACGCATGGATTGATCATATGTAAAATAATTCCATACCCAATTAAGCAATACCACTACTTTATTACGGACTCCAAGTATAGAACGCAAATGAACTACCAGCCACATGACCCAAGCAAACCATCCCTGCATCTTGACCTTCTTGAATTCTGCTACAGCACGATTACGACCAACTGTTGCCATAGCACCCAAGTTTCGATAATGAAATGGTTTCATGTCCTTCCCTTTTTCCAAACGGATCAGATTTTTAGCCAACAGTTCTCCTTGTTGAATAGCAACCTGAGCTAATTGAGGATGTCCGTTCGGATAGTTCTTATCAGCTATTTGCACACATTGGTCACCAATAGCAAACACATTTTCCATTCCTTCTACCCGATTAAATGCATCTACTTTTATACGACCACCACGACCGATCAGAGAGGAATTCATATTACCAATAGGAACTCCAGTAACACCGCTCACCCAAATAAAGGTACGAGTAGCAATTTCACTGCCATCTTCAAGCATCACTTTATGATCACGATAATCCACGACTCGTTTATTCAGAAAAATGTTCACTCCCATTTCACGGAGGAACTGCTCTGCATGAGCTGAAGAGTCTTCAGACATTCCAGCCAGCAAACGCGGTCCTGCCTCAATCAGATAGATGTGCATCAAACTACTAGGCATATCAGGATAGTCATTCGGAAGTACAAACTTTTTCATTTCCGAAAGCACCCCAGCTATCTCCACACCGGTAGCTCCACCTCCTACGACAACAACATTCAATAACTCTTGTTGCTCCTGCTTATTAGAGCAGGTAATAGCACGTTCCAGATTAGCCAGCAAGGCATTTCGCAAGCCCATCGCTTCGGATACGTTCTTCATCGGCATAGCTTCTTCTTCGATATGTTTATTACCGAAAAAATTAGTTGTAGTACCTGCTGAAAGCACCAGATAGTCATACTCCGCTTTTCCAATAGAAGTTTGTATCATGTTTCGTTCAGGATAAATAGCACGTAATTCTGCCATACGGAAATAAAAGTCTTTCCGATGTTGAAATATCTTGCGAAAAGGAAATGAAATAGATGTAGGTTCCATACCTGCCGAAGCTACCTGATAAATTAATGGAGGAAACTGATGATAGTTATTCTTATCAATTAATACGACCTGAAAGCCTGATTTTTTAAGCTTATTAGCCAATTTAAGACCACCGAAACCACCGCCTACTATTACAACGCGTTTCTTGTCTGTTTTTGCAATGTTGAGACTCATACTCTAATCATGTTTTATTCTTTTAATAACAAATCAAGCATACTTTTAGTTTACTTACAGATCATGAATCTTTTGTCTCACTCAAACTCTCATTATTTCTGATAACATAAGCTACATTAACGAAGACGCAAACGGTCTCCTACCTCAGGTATATAATCACCATCCTTACGATTCATCTTATATAAATTCTTTAGACGAATAGCGAATTTTTGAGAAATACCATGCATTGAATCACCGTCTTTCACTATATATACGGTATATGGCTTAGATGCTTTCTTCTTTTTACTCTTCAGGTAGATAATATCTCCTTCCATCAACGTATAATCACGTTGTAAATCATTATATTTCACAAGTTTACGCCAGCTAATATCAAGTTCCTTACCTATACTTTCAAACGTATCACCACTACGAGCTCTGATATACGCAATATCATTAGCAATATATACCTGATGAGGATTCATCAGCCAAGGCTCTTTCCTTAATTTACGTTCAGAATAAACGCCTTTACGATCGTATTTGTACAAGTCATAGTCTTCAATGATCGTAATCAGACGATTAGCATAAGAAGGATCAGTTGCATATCCAGCTTTCTTCAATCCCCGTGCCCAACCTTTATAATCTGTGATATCGAGTTTGAAAAGAAAAGCATAACGAGCCCCACGTCTTAGAAAGTCAGAATGATCTTCGTAGGAATCACGTGGATACTTATACGCACGAAAACACTCATTACGTGCATCATCATCATGGCGGACAGAACGTCCACGCCAACTACTACCACATTTAATACCAAAATGATTATTACTTTTACGAGCAAGTTCACTGTATCCGGCCCCACTCTCCAAAAGACCTTGCGCTAATGTTATACTAGCCGGAATTTTATGAAGTTTCATCTGCTCCACAGCCAGATCGCTATACTTATTTATATATTCTACATAACGGGAATTCCGTTTTTGTGCCTGTGCTCCTATGGCAAAGAAGAAAAGAACCGTTAAAAAGACAAGTCTGTATAGTTTATTCTCCATTTTTATATTTAATAGTGGATTACAAGGCACAAAAATCTGAAAAATAATTGGGATTATCAATCTCTTTTCTAACTTTGTAACATTAATTGTTGAAACTAATTCTCCAGGCGATATGAAAGACCTTACAATAACTGCTATTATTAAAGTTTATCAGTATGATGAACTGAGTATAGACGACCAAAAGTTAATAAAAACAGCTATGGAAGCAACTGCCCGGAGTTATGCACCATATTCTCATTTTTCGGTGGGAGCAGTAGCGTTGCTGAATGATGGAACAATAGTATCGGGAACTAATCAGGAGAATGCAGCGTATCCTTCGGGATTGTGTGCGGAACGTACCACCTTGTTTTACGCCAATTCACAATATCCCGACCAACCGGTAAAGACCCTCGCTATTGCTGCAAAAACAGAAAAAGATTTTATTCAAATACCAATTCCACCATGTGGTGCTTGCCGTCAGGTTATTCTGGAAACAGAAAAACGTTATGGGCAGCCCATCCGTATCCTTTTATATGGAAAACAAAGTATCTACGAAGTAAATAGCATTTGCGACTTGCTTCCATTATCGTTTGACTCATCAGCTATGGAGGAATAAATATGCTACAACAGTATCACACCAAACTCAAAGGAACACTTGCGCTCACAGATTCTTATCTGACGGAGAATACTTTGCAAAAAGAAAAAGGACTCTATAAATTTATCTGGGTACGCAAAGGAAGTATTACAGTGGTGATAGACCACCAGAAAATATTAATCTCAGAAAATGATGTAATATCATTGACTCACCTACAACATCTTGAATTCAAATCTATTGACGGGGAATATTTAACTTTATTATTCAACAGTAATTTCTACTGTATCTACGGTAATGACCACGAAGTTTCGTGTAGTGGTTTCCTTTTCAATGGTTCCTCACATCTTATCCGCTTTACTCTGAATGATAAAGAGCGCCAGCAATTGAATGACATCACCAATGCCATGGAAAGTGAATTCACTGTCTCCGACGACCTTCAAGAAGAGATGTTACGCATCTTGCTGAAACGTTTCATTATCCAATGTACTCGTATTGCCCGCCAAAGATTAGACATTACGCGAGAAAAAGAATCTAGTTTCGAGGTAGTACGCCAATACTACAATCTGGTAGATGAACATTACCGAACAAAAAAACAGGTACAAGATTATGCTGATATGTTGCATAAATCCCCCAAGACACTCTCTAATATATTCTCAACTTGTAAATTACCGTCTCCATTGAGAGTTATCCATGAAAGAGTCGAAGCTGAAGCTAAACGTCTGCTACTTTACAGTAGCAAAAGCGCCAAAGAGATAGCAGATATTCTTGGCTTTGAGGACCAAGCTTCTTTCAGCCGTTTTTTCAAAAATATGACAGGACAGAGTGCTGTTCAGTTCAGAAATGAAACAGAAAGGAATAATTGATAAGTAAAACGGAAGTATTGCCATTGAGTAGTTATGGGGAAAGCACGATCTTTGCAGCGTAAGTTAAACCCATAAAAACTCAATAAAGATGAAAGAAAAACTTATCACATTACTTACTTTTACGTCAGGTCTCCAGAATTTTGGAATCAAGTTTATCCGTGTAGCTATTCTCGTTGTATTCGTTTGGATCGGCGGATTGAAATATTTTCATTATGAAGCGGATGGTATTGTACCATTTGTTGCCAACAGTCCATTTATGAGTTTCTTTTACGCAAAAGATGCACCGGAATACAAAGAATTTAAAAATCCGGAAGGAGCCCTTGTTCCGGAACATAGGGCATGGCATGAAGTTAATCGTACTTATATCTTTTCGTATGGATTAGGGGCATTGATTATGAGTATCGGCATTTTGGTTTTCCTAGGTATTTTCTTCCCGAAAGTTGGATTGATAGGTGATATGCTCGCCATTATCATGACACTTGGTACACTTTCCTTCCTTGTCAGCACCCCAGAGGTCTGGGTACCCAATCTGGGTGGCGATGAATTTGGTTTTCCATTACTGTCCGGCGCCGGGCGATTAGTGATTAAAGATATTGTAATTCTAGCGGGAGCAGTCGTATTACTTTCCAATTCGTCACAACGCGTACTCAAAACACTTAAAAACGTATAAGGACGCTTGGGCGACATAAACAAATATTCTATTTTTTCTGTTATATGGCTGTGTATAAACAGTTAAAGAAAAGAATTTATGAAACAATATGATGCCATTATTATAGGGTTCGGTAAAGCAGGCAAAGTTCTTGCTGCCGAACTTTCAAACCGCGGTTGGAAGGTTGCCATTGTAGAGCGTTCAAAAACAATGTATGGAGGAAGCTGCCCTAATATAGCTTGTATCCCAACCAAGACACTGATTCACGAAGCAGAAGTTTCGAGTTTATTCTTTCGAGAAGATTACTCCAAGCAAGCTAATATGTACAAACAGGCGGTATCGCGCAAGAATAAATTAACTTCGTTCTTACGGGAGAGTAATTATGAAAAACTGAATAAACGTCCTAATGTCACAATTTACACAGGTACAGGTTCCTTCATTTCTGCGAATACAATTAAAGTTGCTTTACCCGATGGAGCTATCGAACTACAAGGGAAAGAGATTTTCATTAATACCGGCTCCACCCCTATTATCCCGGCAATAGACGGAATCAAACAAAGTAAAAAAGTGTATACAAGCGTAACCATGTTGGAAGTAGATCTGTTACCAAAACACTTGATTATTGTTGGCGGAGGATATATCGGACTGGAATTTGCATCTATGTATGCAGGATTTGGTAGTAAGGTCACCATACTTGAAGGAGGAAACAAGTTTATGCCAAATGAAGACCGTGACATAGCTAATAGTGTGAAAGACGTTATGGAAAAGAAAGGGATTGAAATCCACCTAAATGCACGTGCGCAATCCATCCATGATACAAATGACGGAGTAACGCTTACTTATTCGGATGTTTCTGACGGTACTCCTTATTATATAGATGGAGATGCAATCCTTATTGCAACAGGACGTAAACCGATGATTGAAGGATTGAATCTTTCCGCAGCAGGGGTAACAGTAAATGCACATGGAGCTATTGCAGTCAATGATCAACTTCGCACGGTTGTTCCTCATGTATGGGCAATGGGCGATGTAAAAGGAGGTCCGCAGTTCACTTATCTTTCTCTGGACGACTTCCGGATTATCCGTGACCAACTCTTCGGGGATAAGAAACGAGATATTAACGACAGGGATCCTATTCCTTATGCTGTTTTCATTGATCCCCCATTAGCACACATCGGACTTACTGAGGAGGAAGCATTAAAAAGAGGATATTCTATCAAAGTTTCACGGCTGCCGGCAACAGCAGTTGTACGCTCACGAACCCTGCAACAGATGGACGGTATCCTTAAAGCAATTGTAAGCAACCAGAATGGAAAGATTATGGGATGTACGCTGGATGTACGCTGTTTTGTGCTGATGCTTCGGAAATTATAAATATCGTAGCAACAGCCATGAAAACAGGGCAGCATTACACTTTCCTTCGTGACTTTATTTTTACGCATCCCAGCATGAGTGAAGGATTAAATGAACTGTTCGATATATAAAATTAAATAATAAACAAAGGATTCGTTTTCATTGGGCAAAAGTTGCAAATAATAAAAACAGAGGCTGCATTTACTTGAATTGTAACCTCTGTTTTTATTTTCTCTTGGCAAATTCCTCTAAATATTTTTCTACTGAATCAGCTTCATTTGTGTTTTTTTGACCAAGGAAACAAGATAGTATTACCGGAAAGTATTATCTTTGCGCACAAATTAAACTTCATATTTACACCCATGAGAATATCTAAGTAAGACAACACTTTCCGTAAACATCACTTTTTCATCATATGCTTTTAAATTGTTAAGCATCACGGAATTCGTGTTGTTTAGCCAGTATTGTGTTTGTCGTTCTCTTCCTTTCGTGATTTTTTTCACTAGTTTTTCAACTTCAAACTCAATAGACTATAGTATGCCTATAAGTATTCAACAAATAAGTTATATCCATCCGGATAAAGAAGTATTATTCAGTGACCTCAATTTTTCTATCAATAAAGGCCAGAGATTAGGTTTAGTTGGCAATAACGGTTGCGGAAAATCCACACTATTGCAAATCATTGCGGGACAATCAGCCCCGTCGTCTGGCATTGTGGTCAAACCGGAGGACATTTATTATATACCACAACATTTCGGACAATATGATTCACTGACCATTGCTCAAGCACTTCGGATAGACTTGAAACAACAAGCTTTGCATGATATTTTAGCAGGAGATGCTTCGGTAGAAAACTTCAATATTCTAAACGAAGATTGGAACATCGAAGAACGTTCCACTGCTTCACTGGACTCATGGGGGTTGAGAGAGTTTGCCTTATCCTACCCAATAAATCTACTCAGTGGCGGAGAAAAGACACGTGTATTCCTTGCAGGAATTGAAATTCATAATCCGTCTGTCGTATTGATGGATGAACCGACAAATCATCTCGATTTATCAGGCAGACAGCGTTTATACAGTTGGGTAGAAAAATGTCGTTCGACTTTGCTGGTAGTAAGTCACGACCGAACTTTATTGAACCTACTTCCCGAAATCTGTGAACTGGATAAACACCAGATTACCTACTACGGTGGAAATTACGAGTTTTACAAAGAACAAAAAACGATGATGCAACAAGCATTGCAACAGCGTATTGACGAGAAAGAAAAAGCAATCAAACTAGCCCATAAGATTGCACGTGAAACCGCAGAACGAAGGGATAAACAAAATGTACGTGGAGAAAAAGCTAATATTAAAAAAGGTATTCCACGAATTATGCTGAATGCCCTGCAAAACAAATCCGAACAAAGTACAAGTAAACTCAGCAGCATTCATCAGGAGAAAACCGAAAAGTTAGCAAATGAACGTAACCAACTCCGAAGCTCTCTTTCGCCAGCCACAGCGTTGAAAACCGACTTCAGTAGGTCTCCCCTACATACGGGGAAAATATTGCTTACGGCAGAGGATATCAATTTTAGTTACCAAAGTGAGCATTTACTTTGGCACTCTCCCATCAGTTTCCAAGTGAAAAGCGGAGACCGTATAACCATCGAAGGCAACAATGGTAGTGGAAAAACGACTCTTCTGAAGTTAATCACAGGACAGCTTCAACCGTGTACAGGAAGTCTGACAAAAGCTAAATTTACCTACATCTACCTAAATCAAGAATACTCTATTATCGATGATTGTAAAAGCATCTTGGAGCAAGCATACGCTTTCAATATCCGTAACCTTCCGGGACATGAATTGAAGACGATCTTAAATCGTTATTTATTTCCTGCTACTGTATGGGACAAATCCTGTCAAAAACTTAGTGGCGGAGAGAAAATGAGGCTTGCCTTTTGTTCTTTGATGATCAGTAACAATACTCCGGATCTGTTTATTCTGGATGAACCGACAAATAATCTGGATATACAAAGTATTGAAATCATCACTTCAACTATCAAAAACTATACAGGCACTGTCATAGCTATTTCACACGATAGTTATTTCATTAAGGAAATTGGAATAGAGCAGCGTATATTGTTAGAGTAGTCCATTGATATTTTATTCCACAAATTTAAATATCAAATCTGTTTTTTATAACTTCGCAGCGCAAAACAAAGAAGGTGTTGCATAAGATAACAATCCAGTCGAAAAGAAAGTTATTCGTAACTTTTGCAATATCTTCATACCGCGAAGAAAACTTTAGAAGAAAATGAGTCAAACAACACAATTCTGGTGGTTCGCCTTTTATAAAGACCAACTACTACTTGAAAAGAAAGAAAATGGGACATTCGCTGTCCCTTATGGAGAAGTTCCTCCAATTATTATCGAAGAAAAAACTACGATACATGATATTACAACATTAGACGGCAAGAGTTGCAGAGCTTTTTCCATTGTTACTCCCGTTGAAGAATCGGAGCAATATGTAATGACCGGACTTCGTGCTTCTTATGAGTATCTCCCGGTCACTCATTATCAGACAGCAGGAAAAGCACACGAAATATTGCATTGGGATAGAAACAGTCGTTTCTGTTCCACTTGCGGTACCCCCCTGGAGCAAAAAGAAATGATCATGAAACGTTGTCCGGAATGTGGTCAGGAAGTCTATCCGGCTATTTCTACCGCCATCCTTGTTTTAGTACGTAAAGAGGATTCTCTCCTACTAGTACACGCCCGTAACTTTAAAGGAACATTCAACAGTCTGGTTGCCGGATTTCTGGAAACCGGCGAAACACTGGAGGAATGTGTTGCACGGGAGGTAAAAGAAGAGACTGGATTAGACGTAAACAATATCACCTATTTCGGTAATCAACCCTGGCCTTACCCAAGCGGGTTGATGGTCGGTTTTATTGCCGATTATGCCGGAGGAGAAATTAGACTACAGGAAGAAGAACTAACTTCGGGAGATTTCTACAGTAGGGATAATTTGCCGGAACTTCCTCGCAAACTGAGCCTTGCCAGAAAGATGATCGACTGGTGGATAGAAAACCCTACATAGAAACAAAGAACAGGCTACGAAGAACACACAAACTACAAACGAACAACTTATGAGAATGAAATGAAACGCATCCACTCTAAAGCATCAACAAAAACCTTGTGCCCCCGTAGCCTGCATGTTTAAATTGAGATGTTGCAGATAGAACAAGATTCATAGCAGAAGGATTAGCAAGGGAACTTAAAGAATGCAAAGGAAATGAAATTAACAAACTCAATTTTAATAGGATATTCATTCAACTTTCATATATTTGTAAAATGTAACCCCAAAAAAAATAGACTATGAAGCAAACAAACGAATGGACCACAGTAACACTCTTTATCAGTAGCACATTTGCTGATATGGATGCAGAAAGAGATCATATCCGGCGAATAGTAATCCCTCAACTGGAGGAGTTTTTCAATCCATTACATATAGCTATCCGAGTCATCGACTTACGTTGGGGAGTAAATACAAAAGATGATAAATATCTGATCGACCGTGACGCGAAAATCCTGAAAGTCTGTATGGAGGAAATAGATAGAAGCCGACCTTTCTTTATCGGATTGCTAGGTTCACGCTATGGCTGGGTACCAGACGACATTCGTATCAAGCGCTCACTTCCACAGTTAGACATGGACCGTTGCCATCATTTACTCCAGACGAATGAAATCAGTGTAACAGCATTGGAATTTTATTATGGTCTGTTTGAAAAAAGCGATCCTAGCCGCAGCATTGTTTGTATTCGTAACGAAGAAGTGAATCACAAGATTCCCGAAGATTACCAAAAGAAGTACATTGAAACGCAACATAAACCACAACTCAACAACCTCAAAAAAATTATCACAGATTACTTCCACAATAACAATAAAGACGAACTACTGGTGAATTATTCACCAACATGGAACGGAAAAAATCTCGATAATTTGGATGAATTCGATACAAAGCTTTATGAATTATTAAAGAAATGTATATTAGAAGATGTAGGAGAAAGGCAACAAAGCTATGAAAATTGGATAGAGAAAGACATTGCGGAACAAGTGGGGTTTATCCACCAGAATACCCGTTCGTTTATAGGATGCGAAAGCATTCTAACAAAACTCAGAGACAATCTTGAAAAGACAGAAAACCCAATCATTGTGTTTTCTGGAGAATCCGGTTCCGGAAAAAGTTCGATCATGTGTCAGCTTGCCAATGAGTTACAGAAAGAATGGAAGGATAATCCGAATCACTTACTCTTATTTCATAGCGCATCAGTTTCGGGCAACGCATCCTCGGTTAGCAATATGCTGGAATGTTTCTGTCTTCAGATATCAACTATGCTGAATGAAACGTACGAACCTGTAGAAGAAGGAATGGAAATGTCCGGAGACGAAATAGAAGCATTTTCCGGTTGGGTGAGCACATTCAATGTTATTGGATACGAGAAAGTCAATTATATGTCTCACGACCAGATGGTCCTTCATAATTTCGAGAAATTAGTGAAACAGGCTACTGAGGCAGGAATACATTTAACATTATTGATTGATGCTTATGACTGTTTCAACAAACATTCACAGTTAATATCATTACAATGGTTATCCCTACTCAATGTATCAACTATCATAAGCACCATTCCTGAGTCATCTGAGGAATTACAAAAAATACCTCAAAGCATTATCATTCAAGTCCCTTCATTCAACGAAACGGACACATATAGTATGATTACCACTCTATGCGCCTATAACTGTAAAGAGGTTCATTCCAGTGTGGTCAGTTCACTATTGATACATGGCAACTGTGATTATCTTTCGCACTACTCGCCCCTATGGCTAAAAATGGCTACCCACGCTCTATTCACACTCGACATTTCTGACTTCGAAGCCATTCGCGATAGACAAGAAGAAGATAATGAAGCGAAAATAGAACAATATATGCTCCATCTTGTCAATCAATTCCCCAGTCTCCCCGGTGATATGTTTATTTATTTACTAGAACGGGCAGCAGAAAATCTCGGAGACAAGTTTGTTTACCAAGTCATGTACTATTTGGCAGCTTCACGTTACGGACTTCGGGAATCGGATTTATCCGTTTTGCTTAAAGAAGAATGGAATGAATTTACATTCTCCATCTTACGTCGTTGGTTCCGTCCTTATTTTACTGAGAATGGTTCTGATAAGCAATGGAATATCTCTCATCAGTTATTAAAAAACAAACTAAATGAACTCAACAAAAATAATTTATGCGAAACACACAAATCTTTAGTACGGCATCTAAGAAATCTAAAACCTGATGATCCCATACGTATCAGAGAATTAATGTATCATGCAGCTAAATCAAAAGAATCAATTTTATTCCATTATACTTACTCTTGCCGTCTTCCAATAGCAATAAAAGCCGGGACATTAATTCTTGTTGATGAATTGGAAAATAATCCTCAACTATTCGAAATATTTTGTGAGGAAATACGAGAAATGTATCAAAGTAATCAGGGAAGTAAAGATGCTTGGGGAGAAATAAACAAAACTTTGCAACAAAAGTTAAACGAAAATGAAGGTACTTCTGAAAGTGACAAAAATTTGGACAAGTTTAAAAATAATTCTTGCCTGTCACGCCACATATACGACCGTATTATCAAAACTCTATCAAATCACCTGATGCACATTGGGAAAGAAGGTATGAATGAAAAAATCCTTCAAATTGTAACTCCCATGATGGAAAATGACATGGATGATTTTGTAGTAAAAGAAATTCTACTCCCCAATGCTTATCAAAATCTAAGAGATATTTATGAGCACTCCTATAACATTGAACTAAAAGAATTTTATAATCAAAAAAGTAAGGAACTTACAAAAAACACATTTACCGATTTCTCCCGTAACTTCTTCATAGATCTTTCCAAATTGAACAGCACACTGGAAAACGAAGATCATGACCAAATACTACAACAAGCTACCGAACTTATTGAAAAAGAATTACCGGACGATTGGGAAATGGATTGGTTGGATGAGAGAGCTTATCTTGGATTACTTTTGTTGCATTACACTCTAAAGAATCCAAATATGGAAGACAAAGATAATTTTGAAGATATATATAACGCATTTACGGAAGATATCGCCAATGGAAACTTTGAGGAAAAATATTCTGAAGAATACCTAAAAACTCTTACCATCTGGGAATCAAGAGTAAACGTTTTGGCTCTATTTATGGAAAACATAGCCAAAATTATATTACCAATGCATAATCAATTAGCAATAATCTGCCAACAAGAATCATGTACATTATACAAGTCTGTATGTATAAACTCTGGAAGTTTGGAAGATATTGCCGAATATATTTTATCACTTCAGGCAACCGGATTAATATACGAAAAAGCACAAGAGGATGAGAAAGCTCTCACAACTTATTTTGAAGCACAAAGATTAGCCAAGGAAATTTATATGCATAATCCTGATTTTGAAAATGGTAAAATGAGAATTTTAAGTATCTCGCGCGTTTTAGGAGATTTTGCTTTTAAAAACAAGAGATATGATACTGCACTAGCTTCTTATCTGGAATATAAAAGATATGCTTCAGAGCTATATGAAAATAATCCAAGCCGTGCACAATGGCAAAGTAGTCTGGTCAATGCACTAAAGGCTACAGGAGAAAGTTACTTGCAACTCAAAGACTACGAATCTGCCCGACAAGAATTTGGGGAAGCCATCAATCATGTAAAAGAGTTGGTAAAGAAAGCAAATACAGTTCCTTTCTTCTCACTCATGGCGGAAATCTATCTTTATTTTTCCCACACTTGTTTCTGCTTGAAAGATTACGAAAAATGTTATCATTCTGCACAATCAGCCCGACAAGTGCTAACAATGCTTATAGATAATGGTGTACAACCCAATCCGGAAAACATAAAATGGGCTGATAACATTTTATCGACTTTCAACAGTCAGAACTAATTATAAATTTCTCCATTTATTATAATCACTATACGAAAAATAGTATGATAAAAAAATGCCTCCGTCATCTTACCAAAGACTTCGGAGGCATTTGTTATTTTATTAATCTAAAGTGATCAGATCAATCAGATACCTAATGATTTCTTCACTGCTTCAATTTTCTCCATTGCATCCGATTCAGCAGATGCATAACAGTTACGACAACCCATTTCGCCTTGTACTTCCATATAGAATTTAATCTTTGGTTCAGTACCCGACGGACGGACAGAAACTTTACTGCCATCTTCTGTGAAATATTGCAGCACATTAGAGGGCTCCGGCATATCAAGTATAGTAACATTGCCTTTAGCATCTGTCTGTTTCAAAGTCTTGTAATCTTTGCTCAAAATAACTTTAGAGCCACCCAATTCTTTCGGAGGATTAGCACGGAAATTCTCCATCATTGCTTTGATTTCTTCTGCACCACTCTTACCTGGTTTCACCACATTTACTGTGAATTCTTTAGAGAATCCGTACTCAACATAAATATCCAGCAACAATTGATACAACGTCTTACCATTATCCTTTGCCCAAGCAGCAACTTCAGCAATCAAACAACAAGCAGATACGGCATCTTTATCGCGAACGAAGTCTTCAGCCAGGAATCCGTAACTTTCTTCACCGCCACCGATATATTTCATTTTACCTTCGCGCAAACGTATCTCACGGGCAATCCACTTAAATCCAGTGTAGCAATCGAGCATTTCGATATGATTCTTGTCAGCGATCTTCTTAATCAATTCCGTAGTTACAATTGTCTTCACACAGAATTCGTCACCTTTAATCTTACCCAATTGTTTGTACTGAGTCAAGATATAATAAAGGTACATCATGCAAGTCTGGTTGCCGTTAATGAGAACCCACTCACCCTTATCGTCTTTACAAGCAATACCTACACGGTCAGCATCCGGGTCAGAAGCCATCACGAGGTCAGCATCAATTTCCTTAGCCAGATTAATCGCCATTGTCAAGGCCTCTGCATTTTCGGGATTCGGAGATACTACGGTTGGGAAGTTACCGTCCTTAATCATTTGTTCGGGTACAGTAAATACATTCTCAAATCCCCACATCTTCAATGCACGGGGAATCAACACCATACCAGTACCATGAATCGGAGTATAAACGATCTTCATATCTTTGTGACGGGCGATAGCTTCCGGATCGATGGAAACAGTTTTCACCATATCCAGATAAATCTTATCTACGTCTTCACCGATAATCTGAATCAGGTCGGGATTCCCTTCAAACTTGATATCAGCAGCCGAAGCGATGTTATTCACTTCGTCAATAATACCTTTATCATGCGGAGCCAATACTTGTGCTCCATCATCCCAATATGCCTTATAACCGTTATATTCCTTCGGATTATGTGAAGCTGTCAGGATAATACCGCTCTGGCAAGCAAGATGACGAATAGCAAAAGACATCTCCGGAGTTGGGCGCATATCGTCGAACAAATATACTTTGATGCCGTTGGCAGAGAAAATGTTAGCAGAAGTCTCTGCAAACAGACGGCTATTGTTACGACAATCGTGACCTACTACAACAGAAATTTGGGGAAGATCTTTGAAGTTTTTCTTCAGATAGTTGGAAAGTCCTTGAGTAGCAGCACCTACAGTATATATATTCATGCGGTTACTTCCTACCCCCATGATTCCACGCAAACCACCTGTACCAAACTCCAGATCTTTATAGAATGCTTCAATCAATTCGGTTTTATCTTCGTTTTCCAACATACGTTTCACTTCAGCTTGAGTTTCGGCATCATAAGCCGGTGTCAGCCATTTCTTGGCTTTCTCAGTTACCTGTTTAACAAGTTCTTGATTTTCCATTTCTATTTAATTATTAGTTGATATTTTAGTCCGAGCTCAACACAATGTCCCGCCAAAAGTAATCCAGCTAGCAAGTTGAGCATACAAATGTAAAAGAATAAGTTTATAAATCCTACATTTTACCTAAATTTAATCACCTAAAAAGGGGATTTTGCCCATACTATTATTTGAAATGATACAAGA
>NZ_JAQVBV010000010.1 GCF_028690125.1 Bacteroides sp.
TAGTTATCAAACTATCGGGTAAACTGTTAATAGCTGCTCTATTTTTACTGCCTTCTCCTCCATCATAAGCAGTACCGGTGATTGTGCCAAGAATTAGACCACCAGTATTCAGATCTATATATGTAGTGCCGGACCACCTGAATTGATAAGGCGGTTTACCTGTTGTAATATCAATATATATCTTCCCTGTTTCAGGAACAACAGCAGTCGTATGAGTAGAATTAGTATATAACTTAATATTAGACAATACTCCGGTAGCCGACTTATCATAAGTAGCATATACTTCTAGTACGTCATCAACATAGGAAGGTAGAAACTGAGATGATATTATCCCATTATCACCCAATATCAAAAATCCGTCCTTTGTTCCCCTTTTATCAAAAGCATTTTTGATCGGTGAGAAATTGGTATTGAGAGTCGAATAATTGTTTTCAAGAACGGTTGTTCTGTTTCCTAAAGTGGTAATACTAGAGGATATTACTTTGTTCTGAACAGGATTAAGACTTGTCGCACTCAATGCCGAATCAATAATAACCTTAGTAGCTCCTTCTGCTATACCGTCCAGCTTCTTTTTGTCTGCTGCGGTCATTATACCTGCAAGAGATTGAGTAGCAGCGGATATAGTAACGTAAGAGTTATCAATCGGATTTCCATTAAAATCACTTCTTATTGCTGTAACTTTAACGGTAGTGGCTGTTAATTCAGGAGTGTTATTCAAGTAACGCATAAAGCCCCAAGGAGCGTCGATGTTTTCAAATGCTTTTGCAAAAAATCTCCTAGCCTTTACGTAATTGTTCTTATTGTCAGTATTTAAAAATTCGCTATTCAGGTCTGACAACTGATTTTTAAGAGCAGTTGTGAAATTATTGTCAGTGTGGATATAATGAGCATCCTGAATATAATTAGCGTCATTCTCCAGTTGAGATATCTTTGTAGGCATATCAACAGGAGTATCCTTTACTTCGGACCATCCACCATCCTGACGCGCATATTGTTTGCCGTCTTTTGGAGCCTCAGGGATAGTGTCGTTTACAGTCTTATCTTCCTGTGTCCATTCAAGACTACCTGCTTTCTTAACTAATACAACATCCTTATTGGAAGGGATATCTACGATGTCATTGACATTATCCAATCCTCCCAAGGTGGAAGTTACTGGAGCCGGAGCAGACAATGACTCTTCAATGATCCCATTTCCTTCCTCTAATATGCTGTTTTGATCCTCTAAGATAGATTGACCATCACCTACTGTTCCTCCTTTTACATGTATACCTTGCTCGAAAGTGATATGACCGGCGGCTTTGTCGTCGTTGATTTTGCTAATAGAACATTCTTTTATTGTCTTTGATACATACTTACTAGTCGTTAAATTATCATCTCCTACCGGAACATCATCTTCGCTATCAGTACTCCTTTTTACATCTGTAATTTCCTTCCCTCCAAGTATTAATTTCTTACCAATGCGGACGATATTAATAGTCGCTTCACTTATCGTTTTGAATACATCTATCATCCCTGTAATTTCGTTCAACCGAAACATTTTTGATAATTCAGTCTTTGATTCTTCTCTAATAGCTTGATCCGTAGCCAATGTTCCAGAGTTATAAGACTCATCCCATATACGAGGTATAGATTCTCCATTCTTATTTACAGATGACGAAATAGAACCTAAATAAATAAAGAAATGACAAGTATCTTCAACGCTATTTTCATCATTCTCGATTTTACCTACAATATCTAACTTCTCTGGGGAGTATACAATCAAAGCCTGATTAGAATCTTCCTCCCTATCCAAACGAGCATATATAAATTTTGCAGAAGTATTATCGAATAAATTATTGTAAGCTTCCAAATTCCATTTCCTGTAATTATGAGAAGAATCGTATCCTATAACACCTGATTTATATGCCATAATCACAGCACCTGAAAGCACAGATGCTTGTAAGTATTGTGGATTATCCAACGCATTAAGCGATATTGTAAAAGCACCGGGCTTTATCCAATAATCTGAAGGAGTAGAATATATGTTTGCCATAAAAGCCTTATCTATTTTATCTTGCTACGAAAGTAATAAAGGCTAATAACAAAGTGGTGACATACTATTTTATAATCTATTTCGGAATCCACCTGACAAAGCTAAACGAATAGTAAAGTTGATAGTACATAACTCGCCTGTAGTTTCATCAGAAACAATAATTGTATCTTCAGGAATCACTTCACAAGGAACCCAAATACCTTCCATTTTAACCCATGCTCCTTTGGTACAATCCAAAAACTCATTAATCCACCAATCTGCCCAATCTTCATTTAAGGCACCTGTAGACATTGCATAAGTCTGTTGCTTTGTTCCTTTGCGAGAGAGAATTCTTCTACCAGGACAAAAAGCACTTGGGACAGAAACTGTGTCCGTTTCGGTAATAGTTTCATAAGATAATGACTTCCTCACTTCAACTGAAATACTTTCAACAACCCCCAATTTATTTACAAACTGGAATTGAATACGATTGGAAGATGAAGGTACTACGTAAACAGTATGTCCGTCGAACGTATTGACACCAGATAAGCCTGATAGAGAACGGACATTGACCTTTTGACCAGTAGTAATTACACTATCCATCAATGCAGGTTCTAACAAAGTGGTGGGATACAAAAGTAATTCATCGGTAGCACACACCTCACCTAATTTTGGTTTCCTCGAAAAACGCTGTACCGATTTTGAAGAGCTAGACAAGTAGCGTTCTATGTCTGTAAATTCGCCAATATAAGCATAGAGAGTTGAACCATAGCTCATTACTCCTTCTTTTTCGTGAAGTATGCCATCTATCATGTATTCATCATAGACTTTCAATTCATAAATCAGATATGGGTAAACTCTATCGGTTGTCTGATATTCGTATACATACTTACTAGCTACACTGCGAAGTGTAGAAGATACATCGAAAGCAACCTCTACCCCGTTTTTTGCTTTGGCACTTTGAATATAATTATCAAAAGAAGAGTCAGTACTCAATGCTGCCGATATTTCCATTTTAACACGATGGAAAGTAGCTCGTTCGTTAATAGTGTTTGGCATCACGCTAAAAACAATAGGACTTCCACACAACAAACTTCCGGATGATAAAACAATAGACTTTGCCATAAAATACTCTATTTTTATAATACATACATTTCGATTGTAACCTCACTTATCCCGCTTTTTAAAGACAACGTATATTTCAACTTATTTATCCATCCTACATTTCCACCAATATCATACCGTTTATCCCATTGGATATTACTAAGTTCCGCAGATTCGCATCTAATTTTAATTTCCAGTTTCTTGCGATTCTTCACGAAGTGAGCATACTCACTCATAAAGGTGTCAAATAATCCCCGACTGGCAATACGCTCTACCATATTGCCGTTCTGATCGTACCTGTCTGCTTTACACAAAATGCTGCCATCACTATCCGTTATTGGGGCATAAGCACGTATTTTCAACGAGAATCGCTCATCATCTCCTATACCGGGTTGGGTACCGTTATAGTCGAAATCATTACCCCAATTATCTATTGAATCCAATCCCATTTGATATTCGCCGGACTTCATGCGCCACTTACTACTTCCCATGCCATCATAATTGTAATCATACGATTCAAGCTTTGAAGTAGATCCTCCCCCACGCATAATAGAAATTGCCAAACCCCAATCATGGTGTTGAAGGGGAGAATTCCCATCTTCGGTACTACTGGGATCATAGCATTCATCGGTAGCTATAACTTCATTCAAATAGAAATTTGCATTATCCGAACCTAATAAATTTTGTATTTTGAAAGTAATATTTTCATGCCACATTTCTTCATCCACAAAAGCTGCCAATATTTGACGCATATTACCAGAAGATGGGCCTGAAACAGAGTAAGAATTTCCAGTTTTTTCATCTATCATAGAAGATGATTTACCCGATGTGACAGTTTTTTCATTCTTCCCATTTACATCATTCATAATCAACGGCTCAAATTCACTAGCAAGTTCCTCAATAAAATCATCGTTTTCAAGAGAACAATCTCCAATTTCTACGCCATGACATTGAGCTACTTCAAAAATAGCAGGTTGCAACTCGCTGGCTGTAGTCGCATCGCCATTCACTTTAATTCGATATTGATTACCCGTATTTTTATCAATATAGCATGTTTTATCCGACCCTCCTATTTTTTGAATAATATCAACATAAGACTTTGAGTAATCTACTTTTGAATAATCTTCGTAATCGTAGGTCGTATCATAATCATATACACGATTCTTTATATTATTCAATTTTTCCTTCTTATCACTTTCAGCACTATACTTCATTCTGAATCCTGTAATCTTTTCCGATTTTTTTATTACAGATATTACATTACACTTTATCCGTATAGGTGTATCCTTATCTCTTAAAACATTTCTAATCAACTTTGCTTTTACCGTCTGTTTATCATAATCTATCATAAACTTTATTCCGAACGAAGCCCAAAGTGAATCAATAATAGTACTAACAGAAACATCTGGGAAATTATCTGAATTAGCAAACATTTTCATTATATTGGCTGATACATTAATAGATGGTTCACCATTCAACTCATATCTAATTTCACGAATAGTAGCCTGCATTCCGTTTTGATAACCTTGTCCACCAACTTCATAGTATTGTCCATTAACAACAGCACTATTCAAATCCTTCTGTATGTCGTATTTTGTCTCTAAATAGGCTTTTGTTCTACGTGAACCAAGCCACGCATTAATGGCATTGAGATTGTTCAAATCGAACACTTTGACTTCTTTCCCATTGTTATCAATGTAGTCTTTATTATATTTCCGTTCCGTTGAATATTTGCACTTTGTCGTAAAAAAGCACAACCTATTTAAATCACCTACTGACATCAAATCTTTCTGATCGTATACTAATCCTAAATGATTAAATAAACAGTCTAAAAAATAAAGGATATAAAAACAAATCCCGCTTGATGGACGATCAGCTTGTAAAACGAAATACGGATCATACGTTTCTCCCGTACTAACAGAATCACTAGATGACTTTCCATCTAATGCTTTCTGATAATGTTTATAACAAACACGGGCATTCACATAAGGAGTTATAGACAATCCATGCTCTGAATCAGGCATATTATAGGCATTCACCACATTTATGAATGTCTTTTCATACTGATTACCAGCAATTGCTTGATGCGTATTGGGATTTTCTTTATAGACCACTGGTACGGAATAACCTAATGCTTGTAATTCATAAGTTTCTTTAATATTTATAGTTTTAGGATTCACCAATGTCCCCCAAAACTCTCTACTACCACCACTACTCATATTTATTTGTATTATAAAAAATCACCATTCATCTTTTGCATGGAAATACAATTGATATCTAAAACTCACATCCATCTGCACATTCCCTATACACTCTCCTATCTGAATCTTATCCTTTACCGGAATGTCAGGACAACTTAAATCTCCAATCATTTCAGAAAATGTGCGAATGTTGGACACCATCGAGAAAGATATTTCATCTTTCAACTCTTCATCTTCTGAAGTTTGAACCTTGCCCGTGCGAAACATGTTTCCATCTGCGATAATGGTCATATCTTTATTATCAAAATCTACTAATCGCTTATCGCTTTGAATGTCATCTATATTTTTCAAAACATGCCGATTGGTTTCCAATGGTACCGTTGTAGGATAACTGAAAGCATCTCCTTCGTTGAAAAGAGGATTGACATCTTCAATATCTATCGAAAAGTCATCCGGCAAATTCAGATACTCATCGCCAATCATTACCGCTAATCTATCATTCATAGCTTATACCTTTAAATCATTGAACTTTGCTCGTATAAATAAATCCTGCGTTCCATGCGTGGATTTACATTTTTAACTCGAGAATCACCGTAGGCATAGATACTGCCACAGTGATGTACTTCTGCTATTGTTGTTCCCGCCAAATGAAGGGTTTTACCTCCTTGACAGACAACATATACCGAATCGTATGCCGTCACTTCACTTTCATCGTACATCACCCCACTACTCTGTTCTCTCAATTCTACTTTGGAGCAATCACGGACATTTACTTTTGTCTTTCCAAAGGATATCAATGATGAAGAATCAACAGTCTCTACTTGCGAACATCCAAATGAACGTCCTAAAGCATTCCCGCTCAAACGAGCTTTTCCATTATAAATTATCGCATATCCCTCTGGAGCATCTTGATTGAAGTATATTCCATTGGTATTAAATTCTTTCTCGAACTTGCTAAAAAAATCACTAAAAAGATGAAGCGAACTTTCTAAGTGCATATCAAGCACTTCATTCCACCATTTCTTTACGTGTTTCGAAATTTCAGATATAGAACTTGAACGAAATATATCCTCATATCCTTCCACGCAAGAACCATTCTTCTTTATTTCAGATAATATCTTCGAATGAAGTTCATTAAATTCGTCCATATACTATCCTCCTTTTATCTATTATTCAACTTATCCATTTCCGCCTGCTCACGCGCCATATCATTGATATGCTGCAAGACTACCGTATAAGTTTCACGATTCAACTTTTCCTCATTGATGCCCAGATACTTTTCCATCACAGCAGTAGTACGAGTATATAGATCCAACGGGTTCACCATCGCTTGCCGCTTCGGGTTTTCTTCCTTGAATGCTTTAGGGTACTTCCCTTGCAAATAGTTCATCATTCCTGCCCACCAAAAAAGAATGCATTGGAACTTTGCATCCGGGAAAACCTTGAAGCTTTTTAGATGGTCTGTACTCTGATTGCTGACATAGGCATAATCACACACCATCCGTTTAGTTTCGGCATCGACAAACTTTACTCGCCCATTAAAAATGGTAGCCAGAAACATTGCCTTTGCTGTACGGACAACTTCTGTCTGTTTTTTCAATTCGGAAGCAGACTGATTCTTTCGGAACTTCATGCCAACCAACTGATCTTGCTCTATCAAATAATAGCTCATGTAGTCGCAAGCAATGCGGTATTGCCGCCACTTAAAGTTTTGCATCAATGCGCCCGGACCGATAAATCTCCGAAACCAATGCCGATATTCAGGATATGGGAAACGAGTAAGCGTAGATTTCTTATCCATCCACTTCATTGACTCCTGAATCCAGTAGTGAATTTGCCACAAGTAAAGATTGAATGTATCCGTCTCTTTGCGTCTTCTTACTACTATGTACTGTTCTTCTATCGGCTTCACCGGATTGGCGGATGACACCACCTTCAGCTCCGTGAGAGCAAGAAACATCTCTATCTTAGCCGCGTTGAAATTGAGCGGATGACGTTCGTCTGCGCTGGCGGATGATTTCAATAGAATACCGGCTATGGTTTCCAGTTCACGGGTAGTCATAGCGTTCCAGCTAATGGGCATATGCAGGTCTATACGTTCTTTTGTTTGCATAGGTACGATGGTTGTTGTTGAATTACTCGACAGATGGGGTTACAAACAATGTGTCCCCCCGGCGATTGTTTCTCCATGGTTCTTCAGCCGGTTGCGGTTGGTCCGGCATTCCTATCATGGAAGGGGTTGCACTACCATGTTGTGTTACGCTGACCTTTTCTTTGGGTTTGACGTAGATAGGTGACGACTCAATATCCGGAAGAAACGCATCCTGATTCTTGGCTATGAATGTGATGGCGATGCGAAGGTTCATAATGGCTTCGTCACGCGCATCTTTTCGGCTGAACATTTTATTCCGGGCTTCGACGGCAAGTGCCAAAGCGCGTTGCAGATTCACGACGGCTTTCTTTTGAATCTCCGTCAGTTGTCCGGTCTGATATTTATCTATGAGGGAATCGATAAGATCATCGCCTAGTTCCGAACGAAGAGATATCTCCTGACAGTAACGAAGATCGGGCAATAACTGGATAAATTTCTCCCGACTATCGTAGATATCAATGAATTCGTTAAACTTATGTGCAGTATTTATAAACAGCCCATCGGCAAGGTAATAGTAACGACTCTTGCGCCAAAGAGCAACGATTTCCGCACGAATGGCAACGCGTTGTACTTCTTCGTCAGTTATTGTATCTTCGGGAGCTTCCTCGATAGCTGATTCCTGTGCCCACTCTTCGAGTTGAACCAACATCCGGTCGATTGCCCGGTGGGCTTCGATGTTACAACGAGATTTGTATTTGGACAAAGAATCTTTGTTGGCAGGATCGTAGTCGTCGGTGCCAATGACATTGATACCCGAATCATTGACGCTGACGCTTGCAATGTCTGCGGCACGAAAGAAAGCGTCGAACGTTACGGCACGCTGACAAAGCACGAGTAATTGCATCCACGGTGTCTGATATTCTGCGTTTTCCGGTGACAAAACGATTTTGTCTCCCATCGCCTTATATTCCTGACAAAGACGGGCGTAAAGCGGACGACCGATTTTATCCATCAGGAAGTCGTGCTCACTGTTGTCAATGAACCCTGCCATCGACTCTATATGATCTATCACATGAGTAGGAAGGTACAAACGTAATTCTTCTGGTGTGGTTAATAGCATGATAATTCGTTTTTGGGGTTATACTTTTGTTTCTTCAACGCCTGTCGCGTTTCTGTCCAACGTCGTGAGCGACATCTGCTTGATGGGCCACACCAAGTGCGAATCCCATTCGTTGAAGTCGCGCGTCATTTCGAGTACTTTCAACACAAGATTTTGCGTAGGTGCCATCATTAGTTTTTTCATTTCGTACATCTCTCGTTGATAAGTTCCGCCGCTACTTCCGCTGCGACCGGGTACGGCGCCGATAAGATCCGGATGAATTTCAAGGGCGAAGAAAATAATGCTGGCGGCTTCGGCTAACTCTGTTTTATTGACAGAAGCAGTGTCTTTGTCCCCTTGCGGAACATCCACTATGCGGAATGCCTCATGTTCTTTTCCATCATTACCCGTAAAAGTGAACGAAAGCAATGTAGATCCGTTTTTGCTGCGGTCTTTGAGGAAGGTATTGATTTCCTTCCATAACTTATCGCGGATTTTATCACGTTCATCTTTTGTGGCCGCCTGTTCCTGTAAGAAGAGTTTGTTCAGATATTCCGTGTGTACATAGATTATTTTTCCCCACATATTGCTATTCTCACGGGCAGTTACGCGATTCTCTATCAGCGTACTGGCATACTTATAAATCTCCCCACCGAATACCGTCCACCACGATGGTTGCGGATAGTAGGGCCGTCCCATTGTGGGATAGAATTCAGGAAGAATAAACCGGGTTGGGCGTTCTCCAATCGGAGTGCCCCGCCCGTCTTTTTTCCCATTATATGCCTTCAGTCGAGTATCACGTACCTTGGCACGAAGCGAAGCCAACGGACGTTGCGGGTCGAGTGCATGGAATGCAGCAATATCTTGCGTCTGTGTCACGGTAGCCACTGCTGACTGATCCAACCAACGATTGCTGACATACACATAATTAATGTGATTTTCTTCGTCCATCCGTTCCAGACGACAAGTGAGCGTACTACGATGGCTAATAGACGATACTTTTGGATTCCACAATACAGTGTTCTCCTGTAAAGCTTGCTGTTCCAGACCGATTTCGGGAAAACAAATACCCATGTGGCACATATCGTTGAAGAGCTCCAGGAAAATCAAGTCAAGATTATTGTTTTCGAGGAAAATTTTTACTTCTTTGTTCGTTTTCTCCCAAATGTGGTAAGCTAACTCCGCATCGGCTACTTGCTTCAACATCCGTTGCTCCATCTGCTGGTTGATGCGGATTTCGGCATCGGTTGCTAGAAGTTTCCCGTCAGCATCTCTCGCTCCTTCCGGTTGTGAGCCGAAAGCCGAAGCGGTGTTATTTGTAGCCGAAGCCGGTTGCAAGGTTTGTCCGGCAGTCTCTTTTGATTTATCAGTATCGCGTAGTCTCTTACTGATGTCCACATCATTTTCACGGCAGCGCTTGTAGAAATCACCCAACGCTCCATGAGCTCCTATTAATTGCCCTTCCAGGTAAAGACCAGCATCGGAGTAATCAATTTCCTTAGTAACAAGCGCGCCATTGGTATAATACGAATACCGATACTTCGGTTTCGGACCTAATCCGGCAGCGGTATCGGTGTTGAACTTTACACCGGCAGCCGTATAAGGGAGCAACGAGGTAAGCAGGGCAATGGCATTTGGCAAGCGGTTTCCCGATCCCCATTCCATATATCCCTTTCCTTTGGTTCCACACGATGATATGAGATATTCCTTACCCACGGACGCATAGAGATTGCCACCGCTTTCGCCTTTGGAAGACGAAGAGAACATGGTATTCAACACATCCGACCACTGCGGTTCTTTAGGAACTGCACGGTCGCCAAACAATTGGCTCATGGGTAAGGCTACATATCCATCGCTTTGTGCCTTTTGTACTTCATCTCTCAGCGCAACCGTATTTATGGAACCTCCGATTGGCGAACTTGAATTATCAGGTTTAGGTTTATTTTGGCTCATTGTAGTTCATCGGGGGATTAATGCGTGAAAAAATGGGTTCCGTCTATTTCAATCACGAGGTAATCGCGAGCAATGCGTTTTTCTCCGCTTTCGACGAACTTAACCAGCCGCTGCAACCGATTGGGGTACACCGCTATGCAAGTGACCATACCACTAACGACTTTTCCTTCCTCCGTAATAAAGCGGATGAAAAACGGCACTCTCTCCTTGAAACCGGCATTTTCCGGCGGATTGAACCCTGTACGTGTTTCCCCTGTCTTTGGATCAATCCACTTGAATTTTTCAGTATACATCCTTATTAGAGTGAAACTTACTGTTTGCGATTGTTTAGGCATAGTTGCTGATTTTTTGTTTCATTATGACAAATTTATGCAATGTCTTTTGTGGGGGGGTGACAAGAAAATAAGGGGACTAAAAAAAGCCTACTGCGAGACGGCGAAATGGTAATCCCTACTGCGAGACGACGGTGTCTTAGTAGGTATACTTGAGGTATCGACACAGGGTATTATGAGAGGGTCTATTTTATGATAAACAACGCTATTCATCCATCAGACAAATGATATTTTTTACACCAATGTATATATTTTCTGCCGCGTTCGTTAAATAGTAGTAATTTTACTACTAATAAAGTATATTTAGTTTGTGGGTAATAGTAAAACTACTATCTTTGCAGTGTCACAATTAAATAATCGTTCTATGAAAGTTTTGAAAACAGGTGCAGTGCTAAAGGCATTGCTTGATGACGGTTGGGAAATCGTTCATCAAAAAGGGAGTCACCGCCAACTCAAGCATCCCACTAAAAAAGGGAAAGTTACTTTAAACGGTAAGCCTTCAGATGACATCTGGGGGAGAGAGTTGAAAAGTGTGGAGGAACAATCGGGGTTAGTTTTCTAACCCCACCCCCTTTTCCTATTTCATAGAAGTGTATTTTTTAATAGACAAAGTATTAGCAGAGAAGGTTCCGGAATAACTTCCGTCCTTCTCTCTAATTTACAACAAAAAAAAGATCATGGAAAAAGTAACAATTCAAGTTTCGCGTACAGAGAAAGGCTATTCCGCTTCATGTGATTTGCTTCCCGGATGGGTAGTAGCCGTAACCGGGGATTTTGAAGCATTGGAAAAAGAGGTTCAAGAAAGCGTAGACTTCTACGTAGATTGCGCCAAAGAAGACTATGAAACATATCCGGTCGTCTTTGATAGAGAATATATATTTGAGTACAAGTTTGATATTCAAAGCTTATTATGCTTTTATCAAAACATTTTTTCTTTCTCTGCGTTAGAACATTTGACAGGGATTAACCAGAAACAGCTATGCCACTATGCTGCCGGAAGGTCTAAACCCCGATTGGAACAAGCTAAAAAAATTGTAGATGGTCTGCACCGATTGGCAGGCGAACTAAATAGAGTCTCTATTTAATTGTGACAAATTGATTTTGAGACGTATGTAAAAGGCTTCCACGAGTTTGGAAGCCTTTTTTTATGTTATCCCGTCATCGGCAAACAAATACCGGTCATATTGGTCTGAAAGTACTTCACGCCCATAAACAACACGTCGAAAGCATCGGTACCGTCCGTTCGGAGTTCCAGCGGATCGTACTCTGTTTCGATGTATTTCTCTTTTGACTTGTCTTTTTCGAATCCGCGACTTCCCACACGTACCGCCGTATTCTCCATTGCTACAATCAGCGACTCGTTGTTATCCGTATTGATACGGATAAACGGGTAACTTACGCCTGCTAACGCTTCGTTGATGTCTTTGTGCTTCATCGGGTGCTCTGCCGGACGCCCCATGTCTATTGGATTCACGATCCACCCACCATTAGTCAATTCCTCTATTACTACGTCCTTAAAGTCTTGTTGCGCTTCAAGTGCATAGCCCTTATGTTTGGCAGTGGTGTCGTAGTAATAGTTAACATACCGGCATGTCTTTTTGTGCGGTTCGTAATACTTACACCAATCACGAACCAACTCGCGAAGCTTACGTTCATTCTTCACGTACATGGAGCTAAGAACCATCAAAGCTTCACGTCCGCAACCGGAATCATAGTATGTTTGTCCGGTCACTACCCAGTTGATATTCGCGTTGTAGTCGAAGGCAATATGCAACGGGAGGTTGAGATTCACATCCCCGTCCTTAGTGCAATTCTTCACTTTTTGAAGTTCGGCAAAGTCAATAGTTTCATAGTCTGTCTTCACCGTCTGTCCACCAATCACCGTACTGGCTATGCGCTTGTGCATACTCATTTCGATAGCCGGACAATCGCTCGGAACGTAACCATGAAGATTATCAATATCTAACTTTGAGTAGAACCCATCACTAGAGTGTTGCTTCTTCATGTTCAAGATGGAGATAGCAAATACGATGGGCGAAAGGTCGCGCTTCATCTTAGCAATGTAATCTACACCCAACAAATCAATATTGTCAAGCGTACTGGCCCGGAAGAAGGCAAATGTGTTGCAACGTAATTCGTTGATACGTTTCTCATAGCTTTTCGACTTGAGTATCATTTGCATTTCAAAGTATTCCTGCTTTGTAATCAGATACTCATAGTTGAACAATAGTTCCGCGTCGGATGCTATAACGACGTTGTAGTTCACCAACATATCAACGTTACGCTTACTTATACCCGGCTGCGGAAGTATTTTGAATGTTCCTTTCCGCTCCATGCAGCAGTTTGCCACAAGCTGTATTTCCCTTCTCTTTTCCTCTGAAACCACCTGTACCGAATGCCCTGTTTTCTTAGCACTACGAAGCATTTCATTGAAGAAAATTACTCGGTCGGAATAATGTTCCAACTCTGCTTGTAATTCCGATGGCTTACGACCTTTGAATGGGCCACTTTCGAGTGAAATACTGCACTTCTCTTCTTCCTTCTCCATCCAGCTATCGCGTTGTGAAAGTGCGGCATCACTCACGAATAGCGTGCCTTTGTAGTAGGGATTTTGTTCAGAGAAACGCCAGTCACCAAGTGGATGGGTGATACCGGATAGAGCGGGTTGCACCTCTGATACGAACTTTTCTCGTTTTATGAATCTCGCTTCGTCCACGATAAAGTAGTTCACAGTCATGGAATTGGCAGAGCCTTGTACTTCGAGGCTGACGAGATGCCACACAAAACCGTTATAGAAGGTGATGCAATGGCTCCAGTCTTTTGGCTTGATGATGGGACGGGGAATATTCAAGCATTTTGGCGGTTGCCCCCACCAAAAATGAACACCCTCTTTTAGCCCCCAAAAACGTTCGATTGCTGCAATGGTCGCGGGCACGGTACGGGTGAAGAGTTGTTTCCGACTATTACCCGCCCAAATACCCGCCCCTTGCGGCATGGATTGTACTACACGACCGCTTTGCGGCCCGATAACTCCATCCGTTTTACCAAAACGTCGAGCAGCAATGACACGAGTATCTCGTGCGCCACAGTAGTAGATGCGTTGCTGAATCTTGTTTAGATATACGTCCCGACGTTCGGCCATGATGATAGGAAAGGTTTAGGTTTATATGTGTTATAACTATAATGATTCTATTTCTTTACTTATTTCTTCAATGCGTAGTTTTATTTTCCCTATAATCAACGAATGATGTGTATCTAATATATCATGTAACTCTTTAATTTCTCTGATGTACATATTTTCTTTCCATGTCATACTATCCCTACTTCCTTCAATAAAGCATAGTTTACATATTGGACTCTCAATATTACCAAGAATTTCATTCAGCTTGCTTCTTTCATTATAGAGTGATACAGCTTTATTACATTTATCTTCCGTCATAAATTATTCATTTCTTTATAATGAAGCCCGCCCAAGGGCTGTTGATTATTCATTTCGTTCGTAAATATCTTGTTCTTTCTCTTCCTCCACCGGAGCTGTTTCGTACATTCCTTCATCATTGAGTACAAGGTCTTCCACCTCCTTCTCACTGACGCCATATTGAGCAGCGAGATTGCGTTTCTCATCGTCCGTCAGGTTGATTCGTCCCGGCTTCACTACACCTACATCGCCGGTGATGTTGATGTCAGTATTTGCCAAGTCATCGAAACCTTGCTGTTGCTCGTCGAAGTCCTTGTAAAGACGCATTTTCAATTCGGCACCACCTTTCACGTCGCGACCGTTACCGGTCTTCATTCCTTCTGAAATGAGCCAGTCGCTGGAATCCTCCACTTTGGCTCGTTCAATGTTAGCGGTAGGGCGATTGAATACCCCGATGATGTGGTCCAACGTCTGTACGTCATTTGCTAACTTGCTGTAATCGCGGGGCTTTCCGAGTTTGATGCCCAGTTTCTCGCATAGTTCGGCATAATGAGGATCGTGATTCGCTTTCGTAAGGAAGTCATCGTATATGCGGGCAGAGATACGACGGCAAAGTTCAGTTGGCTTGATCTGTTTGTTCGACATCCACACCTGATAAGCTTCATAGGCTATCATGGTGCGAAGCTTCTGCTCCTCTGTCATCCGCATGTGGCGAAGAGAAGTGCCCATGAAGATGAACTTATCTACCAATTCAAGATAACCATCACTTACCTTCATACTCAATATTTCTTATTCAGTAACTTCACAATCAGTTCGTTCTTACTCGGAAGCACGGTGGTTAGTTTCAACTTCGGAGTAATGGCTTCAGTAGCCGACTTAAACAATCCGGCATCCGTACCGTAGCTGCTGCTGTACATACAGAGCGTAAAGTCTGTTTCGAGCAACAACGGTCCCTGTATGTGCAGGAAACGATGAAAGTCGGTCAATGCAAATACACCATCTAAAATGTGAGAATCGAACGTGTAGCATACCTTATCCAGATTACCCGCCAACTCATTTTTTACCAATTCAGTCTGCGGTTTGTTTGTTACCAACAAAAGAGCCTTGAACCAACCTTTCACCAAATAGGTGTTCAGCGTTCGAAGCGTAAATACATTCACTTCAGGGATGGTAATCAGACAAACGGCATCGGGCACTAACTGCCCGACGGCTGCCATGAGGTCTTTCAGGAGCCAATCGCCATTACTTTGAAAGTAGGCGAACGGTTGCCGCGCAATAGGCGGCAACTCATTGTTTATACAACAGGGTTGAATATACATGGCTTATTCTTTTTCGGTGGTTTCTGCTTTAGAATCAACAGAAGTGTTTACAGGTGGCGTATCAAGCGCTCCAAGGATGATGCCTGCTGTTGCTTCTAAGTCAGCATCTTCTTCCTCTGCGGCTGTAGATTTCTCTTTACCTGCTTCTTCTTTCTTTGCCTTACCCGTTTTCTTAGCTGCGGTAGCTTCGGCAAGTTCCTGTTCGGCTTTGGCTATAATCACATCGTATTCCTCGGTCGGTTCACCCAATGATTTTACCTCTTCCAAATACTCTTTCATCTTTTCTACACGCTTTGAAGTAACCTTCATATCAGAGCGAAGCATATAGGTGCGGATGGTATGCAGCGTTTTAGCTTTGGCGGCCGCCACGTTCTTGGCGTCCTCTTCGTCTTTGATTTGTTCGGGAGTTTTTACCGCAGCCTTCGCTTCGGCAACAGATGCTTCCAATTCAGCGGCGAAAGCTTCACCACCCATTTTTTCGTAGTATGGACGAAGGATATTCATTAACTGTTCCAATGTTTGACCGGATGATTCCATACGAGTCTTGAATTCACCAAAGTCGGGTTCTTTGGTTAACGTAACAAATAGCGTAGCCAGCTCCTTATCAACACGAGCATATATAGCCAGATAAGCACTCGTAGCTTCTGCGGCAGCACGCGTATGAGGTTCGATTATCTCCGGGGCTACATTTCGCTTTTCCAAAGCCTTTGCCTGTTCGCTCGCCAAAGCAGCCGTTGCACGAAGCGCACTCACTGTTTTCATTTCAGCACGAAGTTCTTCGCTTACCAGCCATTGCAATTGATCGAAATGCAACTTTTTATCACCGAGTATGGCGTTTACACCTTGATCGAACAAAGATGGCTGTGCGGCTTTCTTCGCCAATTCCTCTGCTACTTTCTTTGCAGCTTCTTCAGCGGCTTTTTCAGTAGATGCTTCGGTTGTCGGAGCTACTATAACGCTTTCTGTAAGACTGGCAATGGCTTTCGCCTTTTGCAATTCAAGGTCATTCCCTGATGCTGCGGCAATAGCTGCATCCATGTCTTCTTTCGACGGACGACCACGGCGGCGAGTTGCTGCTTGGGTTACAGGCATATAAGCAAGTGTTTCTCCATTTGCTCCTCTTATAACCGTTCCCGTTCCTATTTCCGCCTTAATCTTGTCGGTGTACTTTACCATCAGATTCACGCGGCGCGAGAAATCACGAAATAACAATGATTTATCAATGAAGTCACGACAATAGGCAAAGGCGTTCATCAATGCCAACCCCTTTTGAAAACTCTTGATACTACTTTCTACCCACACATCACCCAATGCGCAAAGAATAGGTAACTGTTCTTTGGTGAAAGTGGAAAAATCAGTTATCCATTTCAGTTGTTCTTCCGGAGTCATGTCTTTGTAAAGCTTTACTTTTTCCATATTCCTTTGTTTTTGATTTATAAATCAGTTTAGTAGCCACAAATATGGGCGAACTTGCCGACGCACGGGGGACAGCTTTTTCGCACGGATTTGGCGAACACAAAAAAGCCCGGACAAGCATCGTTTGATGGATGCGTCCGGGCTTTCTAATTAAATAGATTTGTTGATTAGGTACTTGCTGGGGCAACATATCCTTCGAGAAGAGTGTCGATGTTATCAATATCAACATAAAGCATTGGATATTTAACACGAGACAATGTTCCAGTGATGGTTGTTACACGAGCATCTGTTCCGCCAGCACCTGTTTCAGCCTTGATACCATCAGCATCAAATACCAACTTACGATCTTTGTCATACGCAATTTGGAAATCATCGCCATCAGGTATAATTGCGAACAAATCCAAGTTATTCAAAGGTCTTCCAAGTTTGGATGTCATCTTATTGGCAGCATCCAACACTGCTTTTACTGTGAGTTTATATCCGGCACGTTTTCCTAAAGAAGAACCTTCAATACTATTGGAGTCATCCTTACATTCAAATTTGAACAAACCTTTTCCTGGTTTAAACTTGGGAGCACTATACACGTTGTCCGTCAATATCATCGGTTCGGAAAGTTCACTTTTCACTCCGAAGTAAATAAGAGGACTGGTACCAGGAAAATTTTCCAAGCACTGTTCTCCCTCTAAAAAATGCCCCATGGTAGGGCAAGGACTTGCATTTTCTGCCATATTCTTAGTTTTTACTTGTTACTTAAAATAGATTTACGCATCGTAAAGAAGAAGGGAACAGACTACTCAATGGAAGCCTGGTTCCCTCTACTTACATTTATGTAGTCTTCTTCTTGAAGATTGCAGTTCTAGCCCCCGGCTGACCTTTGGTTACAACGGTAATTTCCGCTGTTTTCTCGCCTGTATTCCAAGCTACGAACTCACCTGTAGAAGTAGGTGCAGCAACCAACTTCAATACAGCACCGGAAGTGTATTCTGCTTCGTTGTTTGGTGCTGCATCATTCACGGTTACAGTACCCAGAGTTGTATCGCTAGATTGAACAACGAATACATCTTTGGTGTAATCGCCTGCACAGTCGTTAGGAATCAAAGAACCGTTACTCATACAGAAGCTGTCAGAGTTTACATTGATTACGCGAGTAGCCTGAATAGACTGTACCTGGAATGAGATATCTGTATGGTCGTTATCACTACCTACACGGACTGATACACTGGTACGGCTGTCTTTGTCATCTACACCATATTCAAAGTTGTACGGAACAGTAGCAATCATCAAATCTCCGGTACCGAATGATGCTTCGGGGCAGAAAGTTACATTTCTGTATCCGGGGATGGTGAAAGTACCCGCTTCTTCATTGTAAATCACACTCTTGTTATTTCCCTTGCTGTTGCCATATCCATCGGCAATGGCTTCACCTGTTTCTTCCGTACAGTAAAGCATAACTTCCGGTGCATTGCGCAGGTTTTGGCTCCATCCCATGCGGAAATTTTGGAAAATATTGAATGGAGTTGGATCTTTTTCATCAATAGGTTTTCCAATCGTTTCGACTTCTACATAGTTCTTGTTTGCCTTACTGATGCGACTCATCGCAATATCCTGACGAAGATAGGTAATGAAGCCAGTATAAAGACGGAGATGCCATTTCGGATTCGTTTTATCGTCAGGAATAGTATCATCACCATGCCACAAGTTATCGAAGATGTCTTCTCCGTAGTTGGCTACTGCTGCCTGAAAAGCAATCTCAGAAAGCGGGTAGGTGTAGTTTACATTATCAACTCCGTCTACAATCGCCAATTCGTTGTAGTTGTCCTTGTTGTCAAGGTAATGGTTCATAGCCAAATGGCCTACCATCTTACGCTCTTCCAGATACCCGATTGTGTTGTTTACCGGTTTGCCTACGACCTTGCGAACAGTGGTATGACCTTTACGGTTCATAATCGTTTTCACGTCTTTGAACTGGAGTCCGGTAGATACCAGGATCTTCATGCGGTCGAACACATCAGGACGATAATGTACGCCACCCATCACAATTTGCTTCGTGTACTTCGTAGCGATTTGCTCCAATGCACTTACACCAATAAAGGCTGCTCTTGTTTCTGCCATAATTTTAAAATGTTTAGGTTATTATTATTTGTTTTATCTCCGGTTATTGATGTGCATTCATTGCACGCTCACGAAGCTTTTCGTTGTAAGCATCCAACCGTTTCTTATTTTCCAATGCACTCAACATCGGGTCCCACTTCGGAGCTTTTTCCATTGTCAATTGACCACCTTGTGCGCCATTGGTTTTAGGAGACTCGCCCAAATCAGGTGATTTTCCAGAAGCTTTCTCCAGAGTGGTGATTTTCGATACTTGGTCGGCAATCACTTGAGCGTTTTCTTCAATAGTGGTTTTCTGTGTAGCAACAGTAGCTTCGGCGGATTCTTTAGCAGTTGTCAAAGTAGTTACCTGTTCCTGCAATCCGGATGCGGTTTTAGTGGCTTCTTCGGAAGATGCTTTGTATTGATCTGCCAAAACGTTGGCGGCATTCAACTTATCAGTCAGGTCGGCTACTTGCTGCGCAAATAAATCACGTTCCTCTTTCAAGGACTTCTCACTGGCAGTCAAGGTTTCTACCTGCTGTTTCAGATCGGTGTTTTCAGTAGCCATTTGTTCGCTAGAGGAATTAATGGTAGCCAACTTTCCTTCTAAGGCATCCGCTTGACCTGCTTCCAAGGTTAAGTTACCTTCTTTATCACTCACGTATGGCTCTTCACCGATAAAGGCGGCCACTTCTTTGTACTCTTTACTCATCGCATTGGTATTTTTAGAATTTGAATTTTGATTACCGTTTGTTCCACCTCCAGATGGTTTCTTCTTCTGCTTGCAAGCCACCCAATCGTCGTAAATCTTAGTAGCAAGTCCCGGCATAGTCGATTGTCCGTCTACGAGGGAGCCTACTACATCTTTCATTTTGAACATGGCACCGTCAAGCTGCTCCTCTTTTACTTGTGGGCGATCTTTCTTCAGATTGGTAAGAAGTTCTTCCAGATGTTCGTCCAACTCTTTTTCGAGAACACTCATATCGCCGTTGGCTGCTGCACGAACCTCTTCATTCTTTCGGGTGCTCCGAGATGCGTAACGTTCGTGATAGGTTTCTCCGGTAGACGGGTTTTTATCTCCATCTGTCATGGTCATAAAAGCAGTGTACATGCCCAAACTACCAATCATGTCATCGCCATTGAAGTAGTAAGTTCCATCGCACATAGCAGATACAAATGCGCAACCGCTGGCTACAATTCCATCGCAAAACATATATACCTTCTGTCCTTTGCTATGGCAGTATTCGATGGCCTTACGAAAATCGAGCAAAGCACTCGCCATTCCTCCCGGGCAGTTTGCATAGATTATATGACCGATGGTTTGTTTCACATCTGCGGCACGCATCATCTTGTCGCGAAGCTGAATACTACCGTAACTACAATCTCCACCGTTGCGAGTCATGGCACCCACCAACCGGACAACATTGATTACCTGGTCGTCATTTTCCAATTCGTCCCAACGTTTCATACATTCGGCATCGCCCATAAATACTTCCGCACTGAAATCGTTCATGCCCATTTGTCCGGCATGGAAAGGAATCAGCGTTTGAAGTCTGTCATCCTTTTCAATGCTCACGGGGATGTGCATTTCGATATTGGCGCGAATCTGACTACTCATGGCTTGGAAAACAGAGGGTAGCATACAGTAATGGCGTTCGCCAAAAATTTCGATTAAAGTACTGTACATTGATTTTTCGCTGTTTAGGTTATTAATTTTCAGCGAAAATAGATAGATGGTAAGGCTAAGTGGTGACTGAAAAACAGCTATATAATAAGGTAAGGATATAAGAAAAGCCTGCTATTCTCTTCGAACCGCAGGCTTCATAGCAAAATGTTTAAAGTAAAAGACAAAATTAAACAGTTATAATTTGAACTCCATTTATATTCTTTATTTCGATGGATGCTTGCTTCAACTCCGGACCTTTCTTTACCGTGCATTTGTATGCGTATTCGGGGCACCTAATTAAAAGGTATTGGTCATCGGAAGTCATTATAATAAAGTCTTGTGCAGTAGCTAACTCTAAATCCGTTAATGGCTGAATGCAACGAATCAGCGGATCAAGTACCTTAAAGTCAAGTACCACTTTGTGAGAAATGCCTATAACAGACGTTTCAGTACTGTCTTCATAGGTCGCCCCAGCATCCAGATCAATACTCATCAGTTTATCATTTTCACCCAATAAGATGGAAGTAGAATAGCATTGTCTTCCTTCCAGCAATTTATTCATTTCTGTTACACCCAATTCGGCAACCGTAACAGTTTCCTTTCTGACATTAAAAGGAACAACGTGCTTTATCTCTCCAAACTTAAACGGATAGATCCGAACGATGTCGGCGAACAATTCACTACTTGATGCACAATAATCCGTACTCATTTCTTTAGTTTTTTAGCGAGTGACAAGCGTGCGACAAATACCACGCTCAAAACATATATATTTAACTTATATTATATACTACTTTACACAAAAGCAAAAATCTATTTATAACCCTGTCGCAAACTCCTTTTCTGTGGCGAATTCTACAAAGTCATCGAAAGTAAACTTATAGGCTTTTCTCTTTCTGTAATAATTTCGCTTCAATGCTTTCTTTTCATGCTCGTCTATAGAGTTGCAAATATCATATCTGGTCATAAACCGTTCTATGCCTTCGAGGATATTAAATTCGATATTGTGCGAAACACACCAATCCTTATATCGATCTGTATATACAAAGAAAGCTCTCCAAAATTCATCTTTCATTCTTTCAAGCATACGGATGGCACCCATGTTCAGCAACTGCCATTGATCGTTTGTTTTTCGTAGCATTCCGTTTACATAAACTTCTTGGGGTAACTTCAAGCACACATATTCTACATCATCCCCACCTTTCAATCTATTCAAGCCTGACATCTTTACGACTTCTTCATCACTGAGAATTACGTTATCTTCCGGGACAAGAACACGTATATTCTTTGCACCCGGAACGATAGACACCCCTCTCTTCATCATCTTCCACTGCCGTTCGCAAAAGCATCCTTGCCTAACGATATTATCAATGTTATTGAAATGAATCATAGAAGATAAAATAGTCCAAAGCGTATCCGTCTTTTCCAACACAATTACTCCGCCCACGGGAATAGGCTTCGACTGCTCTTTGTTTCTAAAATAGGAACCCACATAATGCGGAACTCGAAGATATATATTTGCCATATAAACTATAATTACCAATTAACACATTTACTGTTTACTCACGAATACTAATTAATTTTGAATAGGGCAAAGATATAAAAAATGTTGCAATCAAAACCAAGTAGTGTATTAAATGTTTCACGTGAAACATTTAATACACTACTTATATCATTTTATACACTATTCATCGAACCTCTTTTTCGGCAGCTTCAATAGCTTGTATTACCGTATGTTCGTCAGACAACTTCCCTATCAGAATCTTAGAAGCAACTTCGCATTGCGAATTTGCAGTCTGGAATGAAAGATGATTCGAACTACACAAGAAGTCACAAAGACGATCAATCTTGTTTTTCAGTTCCGTAAGACGTAGATAGCGCAAAGAAACCTTTCTGGCAAACACTCGGTCGGTTTGCTCAATCTTCTTCATCCATGATTCCACCTTTTCACAAGCCAGATTGCAAGTAAACCGGGTTGTTTCCATGTGCGCCAACAATAGAGAGTTGGGAGCTTGTTGTTTGTCAAGCACGGACTTTACGCAGAATAACAGCGAATCGACATAACGACGCACCTCTGTACAGAAAGCATCATTGCCATTGGCGAAATACTCAGACGACGGACCAATCACACGATTTACCATCAATTCGTATTTCTTCAACTCCTTGTTCACTTCATTCATAAGCTGCTTGCTTTTGTGCTTGTACTGATCTTCTTTCTTCATTACATCGAAGCAATCTATTGTCATCCCGATAACAATGTCGTTTACAAACAAAATGTTGTAAGTAGCAGCCAATACAAGCCTTTTGTGCTTCATTACGGCTTGTTTAAATTCGTCCTGAATCTCATTCAGATTGTTTTCCTCTTTCATTGTTCATGTATTTTAATCGGTAATACTCTCGTGATTCACAAGGTACACAGTAATATTTTGCAGACACAAAAAGACTAAATAAACTCGCTTCAAAAGCCGTTGCGTAGTTTGGAAACACGTTTGCTATCACGGCAGATGGGAATGGATGACCTTCAATCCATTCTTCTACAGATCGGCAAGAGTTTGGTATCAGTGCATGAGGTTCGTCTATTGATTTGGCGATACGATTCAATTTACTTCTGCGATTATCAAGTTGAGCCAATCTGGATTGCAATGCGGAACTTTCAGCCGAAATCTGACTGTACAGACGATTTATTCGTTGGGTTTTAGTCATCTCTTTTTTCTATTATTGATTTTCCTTATATAATGCAGCGTCTTAGGATTATCGGCAGACAACAACGGGGTGACTTCAATGGATTTTCTACGATTCCCGTTCTTATCTATAAACGACAAAGTAAACAAAACACTTCCTATTCCTTTCCCTTTGATAAAATTACTCACTTCGTCCATTAACTTATGAAAAAACACATCCCCTTCAGCACGAGTTTTAACGCCATTTTTATCACATAAAAACTGGAAATATTCCTGATCTACATATACAATGTACTTCCCTGATTTCTTTTTCATATTCCTTCAAAATTTAATAAATCTATCATCAAAAAAATAATGCGCATCCGCAGGGCTACAATCCACCTTCGAACGGTCGTACTGGGACAGGAAACGCTTTATGTCTCGTAAATCATCCCTACCTAAAGATATAAACTTGATATAGCTCGCCTTTTCTCCCTGAATGGAAATTACCGCCCATGAGAGTGAATAATGGTGAACATCTACACTCACATCCATATTACCTAACAGCTCTTTAATCCTGCCGGTATCTTTTCTTATTTCAGCAAGTTCTTCGCTGAAAGCCCATTCAATTAGCCGTTTAAACAGTTTCTTCATTTTCTTTCTCCTTTATTTATATTCACTAAAATACTTTTCACACCGGAATCTTTTACGTGGAGTGAAGTCTTTGAATTCGCAACTCATGTAGAGTTCTTTCCGGTTCACCCAGTTTGCCATATCCTTTTGCCATTGCGGAAGCACCTGATGCGGATTATTCAAATCCCGATAAGGTTGCCCTTGGAGAACAAACCGATGACTTTTGTCTCTCCAGTAATTCACCCGATGGAAAGATTCTTCAAACTCCATCAAGATGCAATACAGAAAGTATTCACCGCCATAACCATACTTATCTATCAGGGCCGTGGCACGCTCCACTTCGGCTATTTGTTTGGGCGTATCGCAACCGAAGCGGATACGCTTTATCCATTTCACCTTTGCCAGCATCCGGGCGATGTCATCCGTCACCAAACGGGCATCCAGCCCCTGATTGAAATCTACCCGAATGCCCAGTGAGATAATCTTTTCGAGTTGCTGCAATCCGTAGTCGGATGCCAGAATGTTATTATCCATCAGAATGACTTTCTTTCGCCCTCCAGAAACTTCTTCTATATCCATGTAAGGTGAGATGTTCCCTTCTTTGGTGGGGACAATGCACCACTTGCATTTGTTGGGGCACCCACGAGTCAGAAATCCGTAGGCAAGGTCATTGGATAGGTGGTACAGATTGTAATCCGGCGGCATTCGGTCCACCTCTTCCGGGAGAACCGTTGTGATGTCGTAGCCGGTACCACCTTTCACCACTTGGCCGGCATTGATGCAGTAGCCGTAGTCCGGAGTAAAACTGAATACTTTGGCCATATATACTCGGTCGTAATGTTCTATGCCGGTATACCACGAAACGACATCACCTTGCGACTTATGCCATGCCGACAATTTCATCAATGCTAGGTTGGGGAAACGGTGCCCGTCTACGTCTATCAGTCCGATGGTCATGTCATTCTTTATCTTCAATCACCGATACAGAGTACTTATTCCATCGTCGTAACGACTTACCATCGCCTTGCGAAATGATTTCCACCACATAAAGTTCACCCTTGTACACCATTCGCAGTATCAAGTTTTGCCCATCACGTTGCACCACATTTTTAAACTCATCCCTGCGGCTGGCAGCCAGCACAAGATGTTCCAGATTTCCGGCAGCCATTCCCCGGCTGTCAGTGGCAGACCGAAGTTGTTTCTCCAACTCTTCTACTTCCTGTGCCCAATAGTCTGCTTCTTGGAAGATGGAAAGGAATACCTTATTGAATCCTTCTGTTTCCAGTCTTCCGGTTACTTCGCTATAGCTCATATTAATAATTATTTTTATCGGTAAAACTTCCAATGTGTATGCGTTCCCTTTGGACGTACATTCTTCTGAACCTTGCGGACCGGGAGACCGATGCGTTTTTCTCTGACCGGACAGGTACTTCCGAAAATGGAGAAGTACGAAGGGATATAGTAGTTGGAATGCGGATCACAAGTCCGAGCATCTATCTCGTAATGACGATCTATCGCTTTCACTTCTTCAAAAGCCAAGGATAAACTATACGAAGTAGACGTATCGCGCTCCTCAACTTCATTCAATAGTTTAACATCGGTGCATGAACAACTAACGAGAATATCTGGAACTCTAAGATCTCTTACCATAGTTGCATCCAACCTCGCTGCACACAAATAATCTCTGAATGCTTCTTTAGAGATTTCATCGGCAATAATGAACCCTATTCCACTACCGTTCATTATTACCTCCTTCCTTCTTTCCGAAATACCTCATAAACAAACAATCGAAGGAATCAATTATATCCGTATCTGTTAAGTCCACTTTGGAAACATTCTCTATGCGCTTTGTCCTATATTGATTCCTAATTTCTAAGAAATCAAAACGCAAATTCGAATATGAGATTCTTGGAACTGCCATAGATATGCCTCTATCAGTTCTTAGTCTATCAAACAGCACCTTGCAACCCTTTTCCTTCAAGAATGCAACTTCTGCATCCGTCAATCGCTTCGATATGAAAGCATGGCTTTCTCCACCTTTTCCACCCACCACAACATCAAAGTGTTCTTCCCGATATACCGCTATCAAATGATCCATGTTCTCTACAAAAGACTCCAGTCCCATGTACAAACTCTTTTTGCAACACCCGCGACCTCCCGATATAGCAACTTCGAATAACCGATCATCCCGTTCGGGAAATAGATAAAATTCTTGTTCTTCATGCTCATACTTACTTCCCATGATTCATTGTTTCAGGAGTTACAAACAGATAATCGTACACCCACACAATTGGATTGGAGTCCCACGTTCCTCTACCGTTGATATGGTCTATCAAGGCTGCATAAGCTCCGCGTGCCGAAAAATGGGCATCCAAAGAAAATGAATCATCCCAACGAACCATATTCTTGGCTGTTCTCCAGTCTGCGACTCCAAGTTTACCCAACTTTTCAGGCGTCCACCTAGAAATTCCTTCCTTCTGGCAGTCTTCATCGGTGATTTCCTGCAATAATTCGGCACGGAAGCCGGTTATGAAGATGAAGTATCGGGCTGCACTATATGGCATATACAGTTTGTTACACCATTTCGAAGCCCACTCTTCGTTGAACTGTTTGCTTTCGCTGAACCGGTACCGATATCCATTCCCGTGTGGGTTAAGTGTCGGACACTCTTTGATAAGTTCCAAATTGGGGCAGGGCATATAAGGCTCTTTCAAATAGACACGTTCGCCCAGCTTGTATTTGGGCTGGATACGCCATTCCTGTTCCGTGCCCGGTTTCTTGGCGTCACCTTGTTCGTTGACGGCAAGCAAGCCCAAGAATGTACGTGTATCTCTGGTTCGCACCAATGCTAATCCGTAAGCCCCTTTGGGCGGGACAACGATGCGTCGTGTTTGAAACTTCCGCCCTTCGATGGTGGCAAAGAAGAGTTGTTCTTTAAAGCATATTCCTTTCATATTGGGTTGATTTATTACGTTGTTGTCTGGTATTGTTGTTTTCCGAAGTACACATCCGGCACCACGATGAATAGAAGTAGTACGTTTTCCCACCTCGCTGACTGTGTTGGTAGTAGAAGCGATTTAGGGGAAGCGCCCGCCCGCAGTGGGTGCAAAGTTTCATTTCTTTTCCGCCTACCACCGTTCGGTTTTTCGCCTTCCGTTTGATAAGCGTACATCCGGCGCAGGCTTCTGACTTTCCTCGGTAGCGACGACAATACGACAGGGATTTATCGCCACACCGCGCAAACTTTTTGCAGTCGATGCGCGGTATGGGATTGATATTGGAAGAAGAATCATTCTTTGGCATTGGTTGCAACGACGTTTTGTTCAGCTTCTATAAAAAGATCAGCCATCCGAAATGCAGAGTTCACAAAGCAATCTTCTTTTAATCCAAAATCGTTTAATGATGCTCCTCGAAGCATCTCTGTAAGGAATTTAGCTGCTAATTCAACTCTGTTTTTTGTACTGCCGAACCCGATAGTCCCTCGTATTTCTAAGTCGTCCGACACGATGAGTCCAGAAGGAGATTCATTACTGATCCAACATTCGTGTACAATAAATGTGTCTTCTTTGTGAAATCCTCTCAGTTTATACCATAATCCATTCCCGGACTCAATGATTTCACGGACAACATAGCTATTGCCACAATTCTTTAAACTATCAGTCTGAAGTTGTTTTATTTCTCCACTACTCAGTTTTTCTACAATCTTCTCCTTTGAAATAATCTTAACCCAGTCACCTTCTTTAATCCCTCTTTTCTGTTCATTTGAATTTTCCATCGTTCTACTATTTTTTATTTGTTACTATATTGATTACTTAAACATTCCAAGCTCCTTATCCATGCGCATATTGGCAATACCAACAGACATAGGGCTAATCTCAAAAGCTATGTAATTGCGACCGAACTTACGAGCCACAACGGGTGTTGTTCCGGTACCAGCAAACGGATCAAGCACAACACCTCCTTCGGGACAGCCTGCTTTGATACAATCTACTATCAATTCTTCGGGGAAGACAGCGAAATGAGCTTCTTTGCAGGCTGCTGTTGGAACCACCCAAACCGAACGTTTATTTGCTTTGTCGGTGTACGTATAATCACGAGTGGTATTCTTCCGAAACATAGGGTCTGATTCACTTAATACGTTAGTGTCATTAAAATGCTTATACCCCACATTCTCTACTTTACCAACCCTCTTTTTCACACTCGTAACCGCTTCTTGCTTAATTACCTCGAAATCGTAATAATAGGTCTTGCTTTTAGAGAGAAGAAATATGTACTCATGCGAACGTGTGCAACGATCCTTCACGCTTTCGGGCATCGGATTGGGTTTACTCCAAATAATATCCTGCCGCAGATACCATCCATCGGCTCGAAGCGCAAAGGCAAGCATCCAGGGAATACCTATCAAGTCTTTTGGTTTACATCCAGTACATTGTTTTACTAACGTAGCTTTTCCCAACGATCCACGATTTGTACCCTGTTTGTAGTTCATTGCATTATCGGGATAACCTGCGGCACCCTTCATGGAACCTGCATAAGAATCGCCTATATTTACCCACAGCGTACCATCATCCGTCAGCACCCTACGCACTTCACGGAATACTTCTACCAACTTTTCAATGTATGCTTCAGGAGTTTCTTCCAGCCCTATTTGCAGTGGATTACCATAATCACGCAACCCGTAATAGGGCGGTGAAGTAACACAACAGTTCACGCTTTTATCTGCCAACTGTTTTAGCCCGGCACAACATTCGGTGGTGTATATTTTATTCAATTCTAACATATCAGTTACTCTATTTTATTCCCACGTGTTCCCCATCATCCACCGCACAGAAGTGTGCATTTGGACGCTTACACTCCACAAATTCAAGCAGGCAAAGGTTGGCTACATCTACAAGTAATTCCTTGTTTCCGGTTTTCTGAAACTGCTTCATTCGTTGGATGACGGAAGACACACGATCATAATCAGGTTTATTATTGGCACCAATCATCCCGTAACGCATAGCTCCCATGATCAGTCGGTTTCGCATCAATTCTTCAAACTCCGGCGACCACTCCGTTTTACGCAATTCTTCGTAGGTATGAATTTGTGGTTTGCCCGGTTCCAGTTCGGGCAATCCACATTTCCAACGCCACAGATTATCCACAAAATGTCTATCACTCATGACCACCTTTGTTTATAAACTCCTCGAAATAAGGCAAACCCCTAACCATGTCGCAAAAAGCACCCCAGTCTTCCACTAAGCGATGATTCTTGCGCTGGTGGTATAGGTTGCGAAGCTGCATATAATTGGTATTGACACGCATAAATAGTTCGATACCCTGCGGACAGTTACTTAGCAGGATGATAAGATTCTCGTAGGACGGATCTTCATTGAACTTATCGGCCAACCGCTGCACCAGTTCAATGGTTTCGGGTAGCACATACTTGTTGAATGAACCTTTGGCTACGATTCCGGCAAGGCGGTGCATCTTGCTGCTTGAGGTCACAATGTCGATGAAATGATAACGCTGCAATTCGGGCGAGAAGTAGTTCGGATACTTGATGTCAAATGCTACTCGGATGCCTGTAAGAAAGTTAGGATGTCCGCTATTCGATGGGGACTTAGCCAAAGATATGGCTCTTTTCAAAGATTCCTCATATTCCTGATCGTTATCATAATCCGGAAGTTCGGTGCGCATAGCGTTTCTACATGCAATGATGCTTTCTCTGAGTTCGTAAATTTGTAAATTACTGATTTCTACCATGATTTTGTATTCGTTGATTAATTAAACACATCTAAGTTTATCGCGCCACCCTACAGAAGAAATACTTCCCCTTCGTCAAGTATGGCACATAAGTTCTGCTGTTATCATTATGCTTCCGTAAAGCCTGTTTGGCTGTGTAGGCGTCCTCGAATGTATCAGTCGAAAAACCTCTGTACCGGTGTTCACCTTCGGCTTTAAACTGGAGTTGAAACATTATGCTGCTGGTGTCAATATTCAAGCATTTGCCTACTCTTGCTTTGACAATCTTCTTCGGATTACTCGTCTCCATCTTCCTTATCTTTGAATATCCGTTTGTATTCACTTGCCGTAATCTCCACGCAATCCGAAGGAATTTTCGCTTTCCATTTATCGACCACGACAAACCCAAAATATTCTTCATTCGCTTTGTCGCCGGAGAAGCCAATAGAAGCTGACTTGAAATGATTTCCTTCATAACCAACCACATTATTCAACTCATCAATATCTACAATGGGAAGCGATTTAATCTCTTCCATGATAGCCTTTCCCTCTTTGCAGTTCAGTTTGGGCATCCACTCATTTACTCCGCATCCAGATTCTTTCCAAACTTTCGTATCTACCGGAGAGACAGGAGCACCGCACGATGATATACCGCCCACATAAGAAATGCGACTGGGACGATACTGTTTAAATCCGTACTTGTCAAGAAATGCAATGACTGCATCCTGGCATTTGTCTCCACGCTGACAAAGTTCATTGAGCTTTGCACCCGTTTTGCTATCTTTCTTTACTTTAAAATATAATTCCATATCTGTTGTTATTTAGTCAGTTCAAATAGTTCACACGCTTCTTTCTTCGTAATCTCTATGAAGTTTTCGTCTTTCGGTTCGTGATGATCGTCCAGATGAAGAACGACGACATCACCTGCCATTTCCAAGAAAGGGGTGTGGAACTCGCCACAATAATCTATCCCTATTTCGTCAAGAAGACGGAAGGCTGAATACGATTTGAGAGATTCAAGGAATTTCTCCATCTCCCGTCCGGCTTTCGTCCGCTTAGATGGGTAGAATAGGCCTTTGCGTTTGCCGTCTTCCTTCCACACAGTCAAGTCCACCTCTTCCGGATGAAGAAAGTAGAAGCCTACCGGGATGGGAATTCTCCTTGCTCCCTGATCTGTAAACCCTGCGAACTTTTCATAAGCGTAAGGAATGTGTTGCTTCAAGAGCACTTTATTTTCTTCTTTGGTCTTGAGTTCCTTTTCACGTTGCTCTACCAGCTTCTGATAGATAGAGCTGTCTTTGTTTACTATTTTGTAGTACATATTCTATTATTTATAAATGATTATACCGTAGAAAGCACATTATATATAATTATAATAGGTTTTCATAACGCTCTCCACTTGCCACCAAGTCTGATTCTTGAAATACTTAATCGGATTAGCTTTATTTGAAGAATGAATGCACAAAGTCATCTTTGAAAGATATAAATCCATTCGAAAACCTAAATCACTATCTTCAAAAGAAACCCTAAAACAATTACAATCGCATCCTAAGTATTGTAGATGAAATTTTCCAGCCATCAAACGAGCTTTTTTCACATCATCCGTAAAATTATCTTTAGTATATTTTTTCATGACTGTAATTATTCCTCACTATTTTGTTGGTTATTATCGTTTGGATATTCATAGTTGATTACATCTCCTTCTACATATTCTTTCAGTAACTCAGCCATGTCCAGCCCTTGATTCTGAAAGAACAAATGTGTTGATGCCAGCAATGCGACAAGACTTCCCAGCGAGAGATACATTTTTGAACAGGTATTCCTTCCTGAACTTTCGGGGTTCTCCACACAAAGCAAATAAGCGTCTTCTTCTGTTTTAGCCACGGTTATAAGCCGATGGTCTTTGAACTCAGAACGGATGTAATCGACTATTTCGACTTCTCTTTGTTCGTCCGTCCCGAATCCTAATGTAACGGTTCCATATTCACTCATGGCACTTACTATTTTTCTTTTGAATCAAAACATACACTGTTAAACCAGCCATCTATACCACTGAGTTTAACCCTTGTATGATAAGAATGAACTTCAACCTCTGTTACTTGATATTCACAACTTATCTTCAAAATAGAATGATCTGAGTACTCTCCGAATCTTTGTTGCTCAGGGGAACACCCTGTGAATACTACAATGTCATTTGTTTCCATCTTTGGTCCTTTCTTTTTAGCCATTTTCTTCAATATCTTTTTGAATATCGCTATACTCCTTGATAGCTTCATTCAACGCTTTAACCGGGCGCATTCCATTGTGAGCATTCCATAATGCTTGTTGCACAACCCACACTTCGGCATCCATCTCTTTGGCTGTTTCTAATAAGCCTTTTATCACTTCTTGGTCCATAACTTAGCCCTTTCTCTTTAAATTACATATTCTCACGTAAGTGTTCTCTGAAATCCAAGAACCGGGAAATAGCCTTATGCAATCTCTTGGCTTCACTTTCGTTTAAAGTGATTTCACCTATTTCATTATCGAATTCCATTCGCAAATCGCAAGTGTTGAAGTTGTAATCTATCTCCAGTCCTCTTTTTCTGGAACGAATTACCCTGATTAGTTCCGGTCGCATTGACTTCTTTGCTTTCATGTCTTCGTGGGAGTTAGTCGAATTTAGCCGGAAAGTTTTCAGCAAACAAGAATTCACCGGCATTGCAATCCCATTCAATTTCCTTGCATCCCTCACAATTGCGGAAGGCACTTGTGTGTTCGTCATACAAAGCGCATAAGACGATTAAGTGTTCGGAACATTTGCAAGTGAAACATTCATTATTATATTCTTTGTAAGCATCAAGGTCCGAAATCACTTTGGACAGTAACGAACGACTTTCGGTGTTATCATGCACACTCATATTCAGGAATGTACCACTACTATACATATCTATATCTGCAACCAGCTTTTGCAGAACCAATTGATTGAGTATATCCAAAGCCAACTCTGGATTCTCATAAAATGCCGGGGTAAAAAAGTCTTTTCTTTCCATATTCTTTTAATGTTAATTGTTTTCGATTATCATTTCCAGTTCTCAACACTCACTATTTTAAGTCTATGCTGAAACTTAGTTCTGTTTGTAAAGTCAAACTCATGCTCTACTTTCAATTCAGAATCAACTTGTCTTATTTCGTACATCGTTGTCCTTAACAGGGGGTTATTTAATGTAAGCTTACCCGACTTCAGGCGTTTTCCAAACCATCGCGGACTTCTTACATTATAGCCTTGAGGTGTGATGCAACGAATGGTATCTCGCAAGTCCTTTAATCCCCTGGCGAACAGGTAAACGTGATCTGTTGCTTCGGAGAAACCAAAAGGATCACTTTTCGGATGCTGGGCGGCTTTGATGATGTATCGGTTCATATTATATCAAATTAGATGTTATATACACAACCTGCACAAACACTATTGTTGTTTTTTACAATGGCTATTGCATAGCTTACTTTCTTGCGGTGACACCTCGCATCGGAGTTTTTATAATTCACATAAAACTCATCTCCGCATACTGGTTTAAAGTTCGTTTTACTCATATTTATCGTTACTCAATTTGATTTAAAATTTCTCTCTGAATAATTTCCTTTGCATTGAAACTGAATAAGCCTTTCTTTAGCTCGTGGAACTCTGCAATGGGGATTTCATTAATGTAATAGTAGAAAGCCTCGTATCCGTCCACAAAGTTTTGAGCAAGAAAACCATTAGGATGAGTATTCATGTATCGTTCAACTGCTACAATCACGCATTTTGCATAGCGGGGAAACATCTTGAACTCTAATTGCATCTGCTTACAATTGCAGAGAGGGCAACCGACGCAACCGTGACGATTCAGATTGTATGGATCGTCATAATACTTTGAGTATGGCAAATCATAATAAAGAATGTAACTCCAAACATCATCTTCCGTCCATCCGATAATAGGAAGAATATGTATTGCTCCTTTCATCCACTTACGGGTATCACATTGTTCAGGTTCGTAATCTTTCCGGTTCTGGCTTTCCGATGCTCTCATGCCTTCAATACTACGTTTCCCAATACCATAACGCTCTTTCAGTTCTTCACAACAAAACCGCCGAAGTCGTGATGGAAACCCCTTCCCCTCAATCAGTTTAAAGAAAGATCTTTCTGGGTGCATTATCTGCACTTGTGAATAATTCTTTTTTATGAAACTGATTGTTCCGGGTGGATCTACGGTAGTGTTGGCATAGATTGCATTGTATTTGATACCTGCACGTTCAGCAAGGTTAAGGATAACTACGCTATCTTTTCCACCGGAGAAGCCAAGATTTAAAGGATTGTCACGCTCCATACTACGAAGAAAGTCGATTGCTTGCCGGATTTTCAAGTATAATTCCCAACTTATGCTCATTTCTATTTTGATTTTAACATTCCAAAATTCTTAACCGTTCCATAAAATCCTCCTTGCCACCAAACACACGGAAAAGAAAAGTCTGCTTCATATTCTTCATACGTATCATATTCTTTTGCCCAATCGTGCCCCGGATGGTCTTTGTTATTCTTGGCTTCAATGAATTCTTCCTGATAATGACAATAGTACTCAGGTTCTCTTCCAAACTCTTCTTCAAGAGGTTCAAGCAATGTTTCTTCGTCAAAATCATCGGCATCAATATCTGTTTTACTATCAATACGGATAAGCCAATAATCAGGTCGTTGGTCTATAGATTTCACATACACTAATTGTAATCCGTCTCCTATGATTGTCGAACAGACAACTGGTTGTATTTCGTAATCTTTCCCCCAAAATGATACAGTTCTTTTTTCTGTTTCGCTGGCAATTAGCTCTTCAATAGTCATGTCATCTATATTCTTCATCTTTAATTCGTATTATCCTAATTGACTTGCCATCCTATTAATCACCTTCTGAATCCTATCGCACCGCAGAAAGTTCTCCGCTTTGATTTGGCGAGAACGCTCTTCCTTCAGCTTCTCCAGTTTCTTATCAGCACTTAGCACCTTCCTGATAGGTTCGTCTGTTCTGTCGAAAAGATAAAAAGAAGCTATATTGCGAAGTGTGGTATCATTCTCTACCACCCACCACATATTATTTAGATTGTGGTAAACGATGCCTCGGTGCAGGTAGCCATCGTAGGAGTAGAAGTACTTCAAATCTCCACAGACTATCTTCTTATTGTCACGGTCGTTGTTGTTCTGCGACAAGTCATAATCACTCAATGCCGATTGAGCATCGGCCAGAGAAGATATATTCTGCCTTTTATGGCACGACTCTCGGTACTCTTTCATTATTCGTTCTTCGGCCTTCTCCGGAAGATCGGTGAACGTAACCGTAGCGTCGCACAGTGGCGTAAGGGCTGCTATAAGCGAGTTGATGGCTACTTTGAGCCTAAGCCGTATCAGATAAGGGAATTTCTTATATTTATCGAAATCATAATATCCGCCATTCCGGTTCTCGGACGGGGTAACGTTTTGGTAAAACTCCAATATGAAACTACTCATGTGTATTTCGCTTTGAAATTCCAATCCGTGCCAATTGCCATATCCGTGATAGCTGGATAATATAGGAGATTGTCTTTCTATACGTGGGTTTTTGCCTACTTCTGCACCCTTTTTCCGCATGGTTTGCAACGCTGCACAATAGAGGTGATGGTGTACCCAATTGTGAACTTTATCCCAACGGTCATTAGGGTTGTCTCCCAAAAGACACACGCTTAGGAAAGGGTTCTTGTATCCAAATCGGATATCTACTTTTAGTTTTCCCATTGTATCATCTTTTACAGAATTACACCTCATCGTCCTTTTCCTCGAACGTGTTCGTCGTATTCAGTACCCCGGCACTGTCTGCCGTCATCCCGTCACGAATGAAAACCTTGTCAGCTATCATCTCTTCATAAGTTGAGTGAGAGATAAGCATTTTGTAACAGCACCCATCAACGTATAGGTTACATTCCATCAAAGCAACATCTTGCAATAATCGCTTTGCATCTATTTGTAGGATTCTATTCTTTGCCATATCATTCTTGATTTATTGTTTCACATCTGCTTCCGCCATCTCAAATACCTTCACCGGAACAAACTTTTCGGACAATACGGTTGTCTTATTCAAAGCTATCAGCCCGTTGATACTCCATTTGCAGCCTGTCCCTTCCTTGAAACGACCGATGCAACTACAATAAGCATTTTGGATATCTTTTCCGACTGCAAGAAAATCGGCACCCGACTGAACGTGCCCACAAGACGGACATACAAATTTCCAATCACAAGGATTCTCGCCAAATCGTTCTATTAACTTAGCGCGCCATTGATGGATAGTCAATACATTTCCACCGATAATAAGAGGCTGATTACAATCTTGATAATAATTCATATACCAGTAATGGCGATCTTTCTCCCAGGCTTCAATCACTTCTTCCTTAGTGACGCCTGCAAACTTGGCATACATCTCCGCACGTTCCAGCACCCATTTGTACGTATCGCAATACTGATGCGTACACTTAGACACTCGCTTGCAAGCAGTTGTAATTCCCATCTTAACCAAATTCGGATTTTCCTGCGGAACAATACAGGTGAACTCGTGATTGCATCCTGCGGGGTTGAAACATCCTTCGCCCGCTTCACAATCCTTCATCACATCGGCCTTTAAAGACTCTAGTCCTTTTTCCATTTCGTTCTATCTATTTACTTAAACATTAAACATTCGTTACCATTTGCTACCTTTCCTGTTTCGCTCCCAACTTACACCCAAACACAACCCTAAAAGATGGAGAGAAGCGTAAACTTCGGAAGATTCTCGAACCAACCGCAAACCGAAAAGCACCTCACCGGTGAAATATAGTCCGCGATACTTGCTGTATCTCCACTCACGAAACATATATAACTTCATACACTTGCTTAACTTATTTTATAGACACAAAGGTATCATAAAATACACATTACTCATTCTTTAATACACGTGTTTTATAACATAAATACACATAAGTAGTGTATTTTGTGATTTTCGGACGGGAAAAAGAGCCAATAAACGGAGCTTCGGGGATAGAATAAGGACCGGGAGAAAAATAAAACAGAATGGAATCAGAAAATAGGCAGTTGCCATCCCGACGAATGGCAGTAGGGAGTCTTCCGTCATTCAGTAGGGACACTAAAGTGCCGCAGTAGGGAAACTACAGCACGGCAACTGCCTGACTTCAGCCGAAAAGGCACAAAAAAAGAGGGAAAAGACACCGAAACCGATGCTTTTCCCTCTCTTTTTCTACCGACAACTGCTATTCCAGTTCGCCACCACCGCCCGATGGGGGCGTTACGCCGCCCGAATCACCGCTTCCGCCGGACGAAACATACTGATTTTCGGTACTGATACTGATGCCGCTCACCATATCGCGCAATGCTTTGCTGGGCATGAACGTCACCTTTACCCGTTTCACTCCGGCTTTGTCCGCCGTATCGGCACTGTCGCTCACCACGGCCGGAAGGAACGTCCCAAAGTCGTCCAGACGCACACCGTGACCTTCGGACAGGTAGACCGCCATCGAATCGACCAGCGTGGCAATCACGCTACGCACCTGTTGCTTGGCAATGCCACTCTCCAGATGGATGATGTTCACTAACTTGTCCCACTGCACCACGTTGCCACGATTGGCCGAAGCCACATACTTCACTACCTTGTCTTTGGTGAAGTTCAACGTCATTTTCTTAATCTCTACATCTAATGCCATACGTTTCTTTCGATTTAGATTGTGAATACTCTCGTTCGTATGTCATTCGCCTGCCGGAGCCGTCGGCCGCCGTTGTCCCCACCTGCCTTGTTGCTCGGCCAAGGTGCCGTGTGCCCATCGGGGTTATCCGCAAAAGCTGCTTTGTTGCCCGACGTTCCCCTTGCGCTTTCCTTCAAAAACCACGCTCCGGGCATCTCCACCCGTGGCAGCTATACAGAGGGCAAGTAGTCGGACGAAAGCGACCGTCGCTCCGGTGACGATTGACACTGCAAAGGTATCACAGACGGCAACCGTCGTTTTCTTCCAACCGGGCGGAAGCGGAGCGAGCGGGACGAAACGGGATGTTACGGTACCCAACCGGACGGATCAGGGTTCGTCGAAAGCAGCAAAGATAAACGCCACCACTCTGGGCGGGAGTTCCACCCGTGAAAGCGGATCGAATCCGGATGCCGAAAGTTGCTCCTTCAGTTTCGGCACACGGCCGATCCAATTATGCAGGTTCTTTCGGGCGGTACTCTGTTTGGAAGTTCCGGGGAAATAGGCTTGCGCCAACTCGGTGAATGTGTAATGCGGCAGCGAATGCCGCAACTGTTGCGAAGGTTCTTCAATCATTTCTGTGAGGTTTAAGTTATTTGTTACCACAAAGATACAGCGCCAAAAAGGCGATGTCAAGCATTTGGGAAATTCTTTTTTCGCGGCACTCCGATAAAATAAAGCCGCCGTTACCCGCCAGCAGTACGGCAATTTCCTTACGCATTTTTGAAAATAGAAGAATTACGGAATTATTACTGAATCCGTGCGCACGCTTTTCGCCTTTTCAGCCATCGAAAGCCGACAAAACAGCCAAACCACACCCTAAACAGCTCCGAAATTCAGCTTTTAGACAAAGAAACACCCAGTTTGACAAGAACAGACAAAAACGGACAAAAAAGACAAAATCAAAAACCACTTAAAAATCAAACTTTTACAAGAGAAAGAACAGACTTTTTGTCTGTTTGTCTATATATATAATAATAATATTGTATTGAGAAAATAATAATATATATACTGTAAAGACAAATGAACACATTTATGTACGGTGCATCTCCTACGTCATATCCTATTAAGTCCGGCATTCAGCGCATCATAGTGTGTGCTACCTTGTGAATGATTCGCCCCGCACCCCGCATGGGGTATCTTTGTCAGCCACTGGCGGTGTCTGCGACCACTCTTATATAGGGGGTGCGGGGGTTTCCTTCCTTTGGGGTGGATGCCCCGGACACGAAAAATCCCGTTAGCGGCCATGCGGCTACCAACGGGACAATACTACCGACTTGTGTTTACACCCTGCGGGTTAATCAGAGATCATCATCGGCATAAGGAGCAGGAGAATGGAATCGTCACCCTCGTGCTCGGTGGTGACACTGGCACGTGACGGGTCGGACAGACTGATGTCTACCTGATCGCTGGTGGCCGTCTCCAGCAGTGTGCGCAGGAATTCGCCTTTGAAGCCGATACGAAATGAACGGGAAATGTTGTGTGTGCCCGTCACCGATTCTTCGGCACTGGTGGAGAAATCAATGTTCTGCGCATCCACGCTCACGCTATCGTCTTTCGGCTTCATGCCCAGGCGGATGGTACCCGCAGCTTTGTCGCTCATCACCATCACACGGCGGATGGCGGCTATCAGTTCCAGCCGGTTCACGGTGAGCGTGAAAGGATTGCCTTCCGGAATGACTGAGTTGTAGTTGGGGTAGCGTCCTTCAATCTGCCGGCAGGTGATGGTAATTCCTTCGTTTTCGGTGGTGAAATGAATGTTGGTAGCATCGAACGCCACCGATACTTCGCCCGACTTGATGCAGGTTTTCAGCACGTTGGCAATGCCGGCAGGAAGAATGAATGCACCCGGTTCCGCTGCCACAATGTCGCTGTGAATCCAGCGGAGAAGCCGGTGCCCGTCACTGGACACGGTGGTAAGTCCTTCCTTGCGGAAATCGAAGTAGATGCCGTTCATTACAGGGCGAAGTTCATCGTTGGCGGCATAGGGAGCCAGGCGGGCGCAAATGCGGTTGAGCAATGCGCCATCAAGGGTGGTGCGGAGGGCATCGGCATCGGGAGATTCGGAAATGGGGTATTCGTTCGGAAATTCTCCCATGAATGAATAGTGCCCGTTCTGATAGCGCACTTCCACGTTGAGTGACTCGGTGTCTATCTCAAACGTTATGGGTTGCTCAGGAAGCTGTGCCAACATATCGGAGCAAATGCGCGCCGGCAGGCAGATGGATTTCAAGCCTTCGGCTTCGCTGATGGGCAATGCCACGGTGATGGTGGTTTCGACATTGCTTCCGGTGATGGTCATCTGCGGATCTTCCCGTTCGGGGAAGTCGAGCTTCACGTTATCCAGGATAGGAAGCGTGTTTTTGGAACTGATTGCCTTTGCGGCAATGGTGAGCGCGCTGCGCATGGCGGCGGCGGAGACGGTAAATTTCATAATTTGATATTTTTGGGTTTGTTATTACTGAATGATTATTTATTCCTGTTATGGCTATACGGATTCCTTCTTTAGTTGATCTTCTATCCACATAATAGTCATCACACAATAGTTTGCCATGTCTATCAGGGTATCCACTATGCTTTCACTTTTAACTTCGGCTCTACCTTCATTATCTAGTAATACGCAATATCTATTTATCATTTCGCTGATACGCATATAAACCACCAATAATCCGTCTTCATCCAAGAGTTTGAAAAAGGAATCGCCGTAGTCTTGGTTCTTTCGTTGAAAGAGTTCCGCCATCCGAGTTGTGGCGGAATAGAAAGTTTTGGTTAGTATCTCACGATCTAATTCTTTAGGATTTTCGGCAATAACGATAAAGACTACAGCCCTTGCCCACAAAGCAACTAGACTATCAAAAAGAGGATTAGAATGTCCATTATTTATTTGCACCTTGATGTCATGCAAAAGTTCTTCAAAACCTTTTATAATAGTGTTCTTATCCAGTATCCTGTAATGACCGACAAAATACTGAATATCCTTTAATTCATAATGAGTTTCCAGCCATTCCTTTACCCTATTAAAATCAGAAATCAACTTGCTAGTCTTGATATTAGACAAATCTATCTTCCCTAATTTTATCTCACTATTAATAAACAAAGAGCGAACAATAAGACGATCTGTTTCAATCTTTTGTTTTTCCCTTCTTGCTATCACATGGTCTAGGCACTCTCTTAATAGACACTCTAAATCATCACAAGAGTACTCTCCATTCTGTACGGTAGCCCTGAGCTGATTACTGAACCCGAAGAAACTTTGTTCGAGAGCTTTTCTTTCGTCTGCCGGAACTTCTGCCTTAAATTCCAAAACATCCCCTTTGATATATGCTTCCGGAATATCAATAATGTTTCGTCCCAATTGGCCTACTTGATACCATGTAATAGTTCTCAAGTCATTAATTACTTTATAAATAGCGACTTCCGCATCTGCCACTTCTTTCAGGCGTTCATCGGAATAAAGCAAATGATATTCATTTGCTTTCAATTCTTCAAAAGACTTGATCTTTACGACTTGTCCTTCTTGATACTTTGGTTTATTCATTGTTCTTTAATTTTACATTGAGCCATACGGTAGACATTCAACTATCGTATGGCAACGTGATTATCCAACTATTATCCAGTCATTGGAAAACATATCCTGCCAATCAGGCACATAGTTTGTAGCCATACACCCACATTCCGAATCCGGATACACAACTAAACATTGATCTCGATAATGAATCGAACCATCTGCACACTTGCCGATTTCTTTCTTTGCTGCATCCGGTAAGGATTGCATTTTAGGCACAATATCCGATGCGATATCAGAATTAATCTGCTTTACAATAAAGCATTTACCGCCCCATTCCTTACGAGCAATATTAAAGCCACGTTGGAGAGCAACCAATGCTTGACCAAACGTTCCTTCTTCACCGAAGATTAACTCCATGTTTTGAGCTGCTCCTATAACATAAGCCGTTTCAATCTCTCCTTTGGTATAATTACCACTCTGATTGCTTAGTCCGGCTGAGTATTCAACCGATTTTTCATCTAATGTTTTCATTATAATATTAGGGTTTTACAAAGCCGCCCAAGGCTGATTCTTTACTCTTTCTCTTTGATGGTTTGCGGTTCTGCCTTTTGCTTCTGTTTAGTGAACACAATCATCTCCTTATCTTCTCCAATCTCAATCACCAATGATTCTTGCTTACTCTCTTTCACAATAGACTGATACCAGTGTACAAACATTCCCATCACTTCCTGCGGGTTCATTTCTCGCGAAGCGATGGGCGAGCCATCATTCTCCTTTACATGAAGAATGATGCGCCCGCCTGCTAATTGCTCTGTTTTTACTTTCATGCTCGTAGCCGAATGTTAGAAAGGAAGATCATCACCAGGAATAACATGTCCTTCTGCATCGACAGTAGGGGGTGTCCACTGACCTGCAACTTGTGCGGCCGGAGATTGACCGGCATAAGCGGTGGGTTGCTGGCGTTCAAGCGGCGTAAGAGTACCCACGCGGCTCTTATTGCTTACGTCATACTTCGCCTGTTTCTTAATGTCGTCATCGGTAGGATTATTCTTCATAAACTCGGCATTGTTACGGAGGCGGGCTTCAGCGGACTTTTGGGCAGCCTCTTGAAACGACTCGGTGTAACTTACTGAAATCTGGTGACTTGGTGCTACGTACCCTTCTTTGTCCGTATTGCGTTCCTCACAAGCCTTGCGAAAATTAGCACCCGTTTCCCATCCACGAAGGTTTAAGAATGCGCCATTGGGTTCGTTGGTGGTCTTATCCGCTGTCACGGCAATATCATTCCATCCAACCGGAATACATACGCAGTTCATCGGCTTACCGTTTACTTCCATTGACACTACTTTTGCTCCCATTAACTGCATCAAGTTGATGCTACCTTTGTAATTTCCCATAATTTTGAATTGTTTTAGGGGTTGATACTATGTTTATTATCTTAGAAATATCTTTTCTTTAAAATGGCAACGGCTGCTCCGGACTTACCTGTCCGGGGACGGGTGCCGATGCCGACACATTCGGAACAGAAATGCTGCTTGCTGAACCGTAAACGCCCTGCTTACGCTTCATGTAGGTATCCCACTGTTCGCGTTCTTCATCGGTCAAGACAACCGGATTGCCATCCGGATCGAGATACATATCGGGATCAGGGCGACCGTAATACTCTTTGCAGAGGGTTTTCACTGCGGAATTGTCGGCAGGGACTTCACCCTTTTTGCAGAAAAAAACGCATTGGTTACTCTGTTTCAGCACCCGGATTTCTTTCTTCTTGTCTTTTCCCCATACTCTTTCGTCATCGAAATACACCTCTTTGCACCATGCTTTCACACGCATATAGCGTTTTTTGCGGTCGGTATCGCTGCTATAACATACGTCAGGCAGGCACTCATAGCCCATGTCGGCACAATACTCCTCAATCTTTCCACGAAAAGCTGCCGGGGCAAACTTGGTCTTCTTATCCTCTGAACTTTCGCAGAGTTCGATGTAATCACTGAAGATGGTGTTGAAGTCTATCGGGCAGTTGAACACATGGTTGTGAGCAAAGAATTGTTCCGCCCATTCCATAAAGCGGGCACCCATGGCAGCCACCCGGCTGCGGTTGTTCAACTCTTCCATAGGGGGTAGCACACGCTCTACGGCACGCATACAGAACTGAACAGCCATTGCATCGATGTAAGCAATCTGCGAACGGAGTTCTATGTCCATGTCTTCCGGATCGTCCCGGAGTCCGGGCATGACGGAGCTAATCTTTTGAGCCGGTTTATTTCTACGAGTATCGCCTCGGTTGAATCGGTGGCTAAATCCGGTCGGCACCGTTCGTCCACTGGAAGACGGATCTTCATACGTCTGCTGAAAATTGCTGGTTGCCACGTGTCCGGGACTGTCCTTCAGTGAAATCAGTTTCGGTTTTTTGTGGAAGTCGCGATATTCAAAACCACTGGTGACGTAGTTGTAGATGGGGTCGAGCGGCATTCCTTGCCCCCAGTCTTCCCAATGGATGACACGGTGGCAGTGGTGTATATAGTTGGCCAGCTTCAGCGAAATATCATCGGTCGGCTTTAGGTTTCGGCTATTGATCTTACATATCTTTCCGGCACAGCCCATGAATACGTTCACGAATACAGACTTTCCGCTACCGCCTTCGCTTCGTCCTTCTTTGCTCACGCCATTCTCGGTGACGTAGGGCATGTAGTTCGTTCCACCACCACGATAACGGAAAATGGGACGGCCTAACGAATAGATGATGTTTGCCAAGTGCCCAAGCAGGTTCTTTTCCTGCTCTTCCTCAAAGACTTTGCCGGAACGCATAAGATCCTCTTCCTTTTCATACTCTTCGTTGGCAAAGCAGCGGAGCACCTGGAGCGGTTGCCACCAGTCTTTCATCCCTTTCCCCCGGAAATCGAATAGCCAACGATTGCGTTGTGCCCATATTTCAATATCGGATTCTTCCCGTTTCAGCATCTCTTGGGTATAGTTCGCTGTATCTTTGCGATGGTCTGCCAACGCTTTCAAGCGGGCAGCGTATTCGGGGTTTTCGCTGATTGCAAACGGAGCTTCACCACGGGCACACGGCATCTGAAAGTCGAACGGGAGAATTTCGGCACGGTCCACACAGAAATCAATCTCTGAATAGGACTTGAACCGAATATCATCCGGAGTAATCTCCAGCACACCGTTACGGTAGAAGAAATGGTCTATCGTCGGGCCATATCCACTACGATAGTCTACATCCATCTCCGGCAGGTTCACGGCCGACTTTTCGGCAATCTCCTTTGAGTTGATGATGGAGTTACTCATTTTTCGGAAGTCTTCGGTACCAGGACGAGCCATGCGCTGCGCAAAAGTATTCAATGCGCTTCCGGTGGCGGCAAGCAACGATTTTGCGTCCAGTTCTTTCACGAAGCAGCCATCAATGTGTACAAAGCGGCCGATGTTATCGGTTGATTCGTGGTCCACTTCGCGGCAATAACCTTCGGTGGCCATGAATTGCCACAGGCAAGCACTATCCAGACGGTAGTAGTATTCGACCATATTACCGCTTTTCTTATCTATCTTTTCACAATACACCAACGGCTCGATAGGGAGTGCGGCCGTAATGTAAGACTGGAATAACAGGTTGATATCGTTTTCGTATCCGTATCGTTCTTCTTCGTTCATCAGATACTTAATGAAAAACGAGCGAATGCTCTTGCAACAGTGATAGCGACCGCCACGGTATTCTTTGGGAAATTCTTTCAGTTTCTCAGGCAGGAAAGCGGCGCGGAATTTCGTAAATCGTTTGCTGATACGGAAGGATTGCTTCTTACCGGCATTGTCAATGTCGAACATCAGAAACTTGTTGGTAGCCAACTTTCCCATCATATTGAACATGTAGGACGTGAAATCTTTTTTGTCGGAAGCCATCCACACAGTATGAAAAAATACATTATCGTAAATACGGTTTCCTGCGTGAGTCTGTGAGATGCTATTCAAATGGAAATAAGCATTGATTGCTTCAATTCCATCTTTACAAAGCAGTACGTTGGCGACACGAATGTCTTTGTCTTCCAAATCGACCTTAATTTCTTTCTTCTCACCATCTGTTTCATTCGTAATTATACGTGTTGTTACCAACTTTTCGCCGGTACCTATCTCTTCTACTACCGGTTTAACAAACTCACCATCGAGTACACGCATCGAAACGGTATCACCCAAAAGATTGGTATTCACACTATAATGAGTCAATCCACCGGTATAGTAAGTGATGAATGTCTGATCTTCTTCTGTATCCGAAGTTCTGCGCCATTCTGGCTGGTAAATTTGCCCCCATTCGCACATCTCGCCTTTATCATTGTTCGCCCAATAGCGGAACACAAAAATAGGAAACAGCGCATGTGCAGTGCGCTTTATGCTTACCTGATGTCCACCTTCATAATGAGATTCAGTAATGTAAGACTTTACCTGGTAAAGATTGAATTCTTTTTGCAGGCGGGTAGTATCGAAGTTTGTTTCTTGTGCCTCCTTATTACCGAACTTAGGGCCGAAAGAATAGCGATAGACCGGATTACCATCTTTGCGAACGGCACGTCTCTCTTTTCCTACAACATCATACACGCGTAGCGACTTGCATCCTAACGCCTTTAGCCCCTCAATGGTGAATCCTTCCATCACGTCAACAGAATATTCCGGTTGTGCTTCGCACTCTTCCACATACCCATTCAAATGTGATGAATCCAGTTCGTGAATATCTATGGTGCATATCTCAGCCACTTTGCGAATCACCATCAATAAGTCTTCGCCTATTTCGGAAAGCCCACTTAAACGAGCTTCTAAAGCGATAGCGCCATATCCTATGCAACCCTTCTCAAAACATCCGAACTGGGTGGCATTGTACAAACCGCCACGACGTTTCCCTTTGCTAATTCTAAAATCCGGATACTTACTTTTGTGGAACGGGCACCAATACGAATATGAATCAACTTCCGTTTGCTTTTCAGCCATGCGGAAGCCGTGATATTCCATAATCTTACGTAAGTCTGCGTTATCAATGCGTTCTATGATGTTTTCAGAAATATTTCCCATTGAAGGAGTGCTTTAAAAGGTTCATTGATTATAAATCGCAAGGGTCTACTCCCCATGCTTTCGGGTCTCTCACGATCTTACTATACACATCTACCTGCCCTGTAGAATGCTTCTCTCCGAAAAAAGGAGGAAGGATAGTTATCATATCAGTTTCTTCATTGTATTCCAAGTTGATGAAAAAATCCATGTGGTAATAAAGATCACACATACCGACTACCAAATCATGGTTTTCAGGATTACTTCGGCATACATCCGTCACCTTGAAATACTGTCCCGGATGAAGACTACTCAGGAATTGGAATAAAGCTCTGTATTTGGCATCAAAGACAGAAGGTCCAAGATATTCACGCCACTCTTTTACCCACGGATTGTATCGAAAATATGTTCCACGTAAGTATTTGGACATCGAATATTATGCTTTAATCGGATTAAGTTTGCTTTGCAGCAAATCAGAAAGGTATCTCACATTAAAAGCTAATCGTTCCGCATCAAACATTGCACAATGCCGACATCCGTTCCCTTCGTACTTCGGGAGGACAGAATAAGGATCATCCAGCAATCCGTAAAGTTGCTCTATCGTTTCAAGAATATTTGTTCGCGCGCAACGAACATGTGAATATTCCCATGGATATGTGATCTGATTAATAGCAGTACGAATAGCATTACGAACAATAGGTATATCGAAGTCAAGACCTTGTGCCCAGATATGTATGTCAGCGTCGTATTTTTCTTTCAAGCATTCGATATACTTCACAAAACTCTCCATAGCCGTACCGATGGAAACAATGTCATCCCCCAATAACGCAGCTTTCGCTTCAGGTGATTGCTCTGCCCAAAAACGAACGGTGTCCATCTCGAAGTGCATCCCTATCAATGCACAACTGGTAGCATTTACTACCTGGTAGAATGGCTCCAAAGAACTGCATCCGCCCTCTTTTACAAGAAGATCAGGAAACATCTCCGGACGCTCTTTTATATCATATTTATCAAACGGTAATGCTGCGATACTAATGATAGCCGCAGTTTCTCTCTTACTCAATGTTTCAATGTCCAGTGCAATATCTATGACCTTTTTCATACTATTTGAATTTTAAGTTTATCAATTTATTGTAAGGTATGAAGCGTAGTTCGTGTCCCATGGCAAAAACCATCTCCTGCATCATACGTTTTAAATCAGAGATAGGCACTTTCTTATGATTTACATCGGTAAGCAATACCTTGAACCCCGTAGTGATATATCCATTACGAAACATCTCTTCTTTCTTCGTGATTTCATAAGAGCGAAAGAAATGCTGACTCAGTAATGCTCGCATCATCCGGCTTATTTGTTCAGCTTGCATCAATTTGAAATAAACGGCTTCCTCTTCATCCGTTTCGTATACTGCATAAAATATATTCAAATCTGCCGCCATATTCGTTCCTCCCGTACCAGTTCTACTAATTCCGGAAGCGTCTTCACCCCGGTCTTTTTGTGTATATTCGTCATGTATTTCCAAATGTTTGCCTTGGTTACACACATTACATCAGCCATAATCTCTATATTCGTTATTCCATTTTGTAGGTTTAGTAGCACCCTCCGCTCCCCAGAAGATAATCCAAACTCTCGCTTTGCTCCGCACACCACTAGGAAAGAATCTTTGTTTCGCTCAGAATAACCATTCCATGGGCAATACTTCGCATCCCGGCACTGCCTTGGAAATTCCATATTGAAACGCATACCATCAAAATCGGGCTGCTCGTCCTCTTCGCCAAAACAACAAGAACATATCGTATAAACTACCCGATTCAAGTATATCCGTCTTTGTTCTTTCATCACAGCATATAACGATCGGTTCCCTTGTTTTATTTTCTGCTCCACTGCTTTAATCATTGAAGGATACTGCAAGCCAATCTCTCTCAATAAAGCAGAAGAAAATTCCATTCCCCGATCACTATCAAGAAGAAAAAATTCTCCTTTGTCGAGCAACCGGATTTCCACCTCGCCACCTGCTATGATATGTGCTTCAAATCGATCCATAGTGTTAATTTCTTGCCGCGAAATCTATTCATCGCATTAATCAATGATTTCATCTTCATCATAAAAATACCGCTCAATGATTTGTCGAACTCCGACTTCTTCCCATTTCTTGAATGACCAATCCGTGAAATGAGAAACGACAGAATTAATACCCATTCCAAGGTTATTCATAAAAGACTTAAATTCCGACTTGTTTTCCAAGCTTAGGAAGAATGTTTTCACATTATCAAGTACACTAGTATCCATCTGCTTCATGTGTACAAACTGGTATATCGCTTTGGTAGCACCTAAAAGCTCCCACTCTTTAAACCCGTCTCTAAAAAAACGGTTATAAGCTGTGCTACGACACATTCCATTCTTTTCCATAATGGAATATATTAATTCCTTATCTTCCGCAGAAAATAAAGAGGAAGTAGCGCACCCTCTACCATTTATAAGATTCTCAAACATTTCCTTCTTCATATCACGTTTATTTTTTAAATTTGTAAGGCAAATGTATATCAAATAATACAATAATAGTGTATTAAATGATATCTATTAACATTTATTATACACATAACAATAGTCAATTATGAGTTACTCGTACAACAAAGAAAAGTTTAAAGAGCTTATAGAATCAGGAGTAGTCACAAAAACATCTCTAAGAAGAATATGTGGTGGGAATAATTATTCTACAATCAATAGATGGATTGAAGGTGAAGATATATATATCGAAAGACTCCTTTCTGTTTGTAATGAATTTAATCTTGATTTAGCCGATTTTATTATTACTACTAGCGGAAGCACCAAACTACTTTTTAAGAACAAAGAACCCAACACAACACAACTCAACATTGACACATCGACAATAATTGAATATGAACGAAAAATAGCAGCATTACAAGTTGAAACACAAAAAGAACTTTCGAGAGAACGTGAAACTAAAATTAAAGAATTAGCCGCATTGGAACTCAAATTACATAAAGAAGCCATGGCTGAAATTGAAACAGAACGTTCAAATCTAAAAAACGAATATAATCAGGAGAAAAAACAAATTGAAGCAGACTTAAATAATCAACTTAAAGAAAAAAATCAAGAGATATTCGAATTAAAAAAACAATTAGCAGATGTTCAACTATCTTACAAAGAATTAGAGCTAGAATCTTATGCTAAAGGTATAAGAAAACCTTCAGCAGTAGCAGAATCACCCAAATCATATCAAAATAAAAAAGGATGAAAAGATATAAATACATTATATTCCTAATGACATTATTCACTCTCTATTCATGCGTAAATAAAATTAATGATGCTCAAGACGAGGAGTCATCTGTTGCAAAAATAATGTTCAAAATCAAAGAGTACGAACAAGAACCTTTTTCAGACAAAACAAGAGCTGTATTATCAAAAGCCTGTTCACACCTAACTTACATTGACTGTGTAAACGGAAAAGAAGAACAGAAAATAGATCAAACCTCTTCTGAAAATGGATTTGGAATTATCACTACCGACCTCTCATTTGGAACCCATGAGTTATTTTTCATTGGACACAACCAAGATAATTTAGATTTCAATATCAATAATTACAATTTATTATTTTCTAAGATAGGAGATACATTTACACACTACTTATCAATTGAAGTTAATCAAGACACTAAATCGTCACAATCAATATCTCTAGTTAGACAAGTTGCTAAATTCGAATTAGTAGCTACTGATGCAATTCCTACAAATATAACTTCACTATATATCGTTGCAACGAATGGTAGTACTACTTTAAATGCAAAAAACGGGAAAGGTGGAATAAAATCTATACAAAGTAAAACGATAAATATACCTATTAGTTTTATTGGAACAAAAAATAACACTTTCTCTTGTTATACTTTTTTGCCATCAAACGACTCCGCCGAAATGTCTTTCTCCGTTTCAGCCAAAGACAAAGATGGGAACATCATGTATTCGCATCAATTCGAAAATGTACCAATGGAAATTAATTCTATAACAAGATATAGTGGGATTTTCTTTAGTAACGAAATAAAATATACCGGAACAATAATTATTGATGATGAATGGAAGAATATTATTAATAACAATTTCTAAATTAACAATAGTTTCACAAGATCGGCATTATATAACTTATATTATACACAGATAATTACACAATATATGAATATAAAAGTGTAACATGTATTGTAACAGTATTAACATTTAAGTAACAATAGGACATCAATAACTAAATATTTAAAAGGAATATATATAGTAGAGAAACTCCCCCAGCTTCCGCAAATTCTCAAAAATAAAAGAGCTAAGTTTTATAGACTTGGCTCTTTTTAAATCTAAAATCGGTGGGTTCGTCTAACGGTTAGGACACATGCCTCTCACGCATGTAATACGAGTTCGATTCTCGTACCCACTACTAATTAACAACCAGGCAGTTATATATAAATATAACTGCTTTTTTTGTGCCATTTTATTTTTAAATTCCGCTTTTTGAGGCTAATAAGCAGTAATAGATTATATTCGGTATACAAATTCGGTGCAAATAATTTGTACTAAACAATACTATTTGAATAATAGAAATGGTTATCAAAACAATAATGTATCAAAGATTTACACCAGATTTGACATCAAGTAATTATCTTCCTCAGTAGTTTTCTTTTTGCTTGTTTTTTGTATAAATCTTCCCAATGATTGAATTCAAATATCTCAATATTTTTTCAAAAGACTGTCCGTCTTTTTATTTTTCTTCCCAATATTTGAAAAAAACATTGTTCATTATACTGCGCACCTCTTTAATATATCTGTATTTAGATTATTGCAGCAGCCTGAATGGAGCATAGTAAATTGATTAAACTCTTTTCTTCATTTGAACTTAAACTGTTCATTGAACGTTACTTTAAAATAAATACGCTAAAATGAGAACGATTATATTAATATTTACTCTGATGTTATCTATCGGCATAGTAGCTCAGGAACATCATCATTCCCGAAATGAATTTGGTATAAGTCCTGGTATAACTTATTCACCTTCACATCATAATTGGGGATTTGGAATACATGCACATTACTTCCGTACACTCGGAGATCACAGCCCATGGTCACTTGGAACAAGTTTAGAGCAAGTCTATGCACATGGTTCACATTGGACGATGAGCATAGGTGGCAAATACGAAATACTAGATAGGTTAAATTTGGCTGTAATGCCCGGTATTACATTCTTTGTTCGCAATCATGAACATGATCATGGAGAAGAACATGAACATAATAAAAAAGCACAATTTTCTACACATTTTGAAATATCCTACGACTTGATTCATTTAGAACATTTTCACCTGGGTCCGGCTATAGACTATTCATGGAGTAGACATGACAGTCACTTTTCAGTAGGAATTCATTGTGCCTATGGATTCTGATCGAATATTAAACAGTCTCCTCCTGCTCATAAATCTCAAGAAATGATTCTTTATCAATTCTTAAGCGTATCCTATTCTCACGCTTCTGTCCAGCCAGATTAACAAACATATTGAAATATAATTGACTAAAAGATAAATCAGAGCGATCATAACTAATATCAAAAGTACAAGTTCTACGGAAAGAATCAAAAGTGCCAAATTTCATTCCTCCCTTACACATGAATACTTCCGCAAAGAAAGAAGACGGCGGATATGGCTGAAACAAACTGGCTAGTTGAGCATATACATAATCTATCATCCATTCATCACCGGATAAAGTTAATTCACCCTTCAAACGAAGCTTAACCGCATATCTGGTTGTTACATCCGGAGAAGTATAAATAGGAACCTGACTCTTCTCCAAATAATTACCATTCTTATAACCAAGACTCATGTTTAATTTCGATTTTCCAACACCATTAAATCCGGATACCTCTTCATCAGCCAACTGATTTTTCAAATCAATCATAAAAGTCAATTTACCCAATGTTGGATTATTCGGATACTGTGCAACCGTATCTAGCACATAGTCCTCATTATTATAACTACGGATAATGGGTACTTGTCCCTCTTCAACTATCAAAGCCGGACCTCCTCTTTCTATTTCCACATCACCCACCGGATAATAAATAGCATCATTATCTTTAGTACAACCACAAAAACATAGCAGCAACACTGCCATTCCTATCATTTTTTTCATTACTATAAACTTCTTATTTCAGAAACAAAGATACATCTTTTTTGTTCCACACTTAATTTATGTCAATCGTTTTTAGTATTTTTGCACACACAAGACGGAAATGACATGGATACATTATTAAGAGAAACAGTAAATGCCGTTGTAAATTCCCGCTTCCCCGAAATGAGTACGGAAGGACGCCGGGAAATAGAAAAGATTTTAATTCGTGAAGAATACCCTAAAGGAGTGATTGCACTCAACGAAGGAGTGACAGCCAACGAAATTGTATTTGTTGGCAAGGGAATGCTCAGACAATATTATTATAAGAATGGAAAGGATGTTACTGAACATTTTTCATATGAGGGTTGTATCTTAATGTGTATAGAAAGCTTCCTGAAACGAATTCCTACCCGGCTAATGGTCGAAACTTTAGAACCCGTTGTCATTTATTTATTCCCTTATGACGAAATACAGAGACTGACAAAAGAAAACTGGGAGATCAATATGTTCTACCGGAAAATACTAGAATACTCCCTAATTGTGTCACAGATAAAAGCAGATTCATGGCGCTTCGAAACAGCACGCGAACGATACAACCTTCTTCTCGAAAAGCATCCTGAAATCATCAAACGAGCTCCTTTGGCAAATATAGCTTCTTACTTATTGATGACTCCAGAAACATTAAGTCGTGTACGCTCAGGAATATTATAATGTAGCCATAATAAAGATTCTTATAATCATCTGTTTTTACGATACTCCTTAGGAGAGACGCCTGCATAATGTTTAAAATATTTTCCGAAAAAAGATTGGTTAGCAAAGTTCAGTCGATCTGCTATCTCCTGTATATTCATACTTGTAGAATTCAAAAGAGCCTTTGCCTCCAATATCACAAACTCATCAATCCACTCTCCCACAGTTTTACCACTAATTTCTTTTACCACTCCCGAAAGATGTTTTGCTGTCATGCACAACTGATCAGCATAAAACTTCACACTGCGTTCAGACTGATATGACTGAATCAAAGATTCATAGAAATGCTCAAATATATACTCCTTACGGCTTTTATTTGATACATTAGAGGATACGACCGGAGCATGACTACGAAAAATATTATATAGTTCGAAAAAGAAACTCTGCATCAAGCCAACTACTACCTCCTTGCGATAAGCATCCTCTTTATTCTTTAAGCGCTTACGAATAAAAGAATAATAATCTAATAACAGTTCCTGTTCATTCGCTGTGAGATCGAGGCATGGATAATCTTTCAAATAGAAAAAAAGCGAAAGCATATTCCCCATTTTGGGCAATCCTTCCAGCAAGTTCTTGGATATTGCAAAAAATATTCCCTTGAAGTCACTGCTTACTTCCCGATTTTCAATAATCTGACTCGGTAATACTACCACCATCCTACCGGGAATCAATTCATAATCACGGAGACTTATATTAAAATTAGTATGTCCGTGCAAACAAAGTCCTATACTCAATACCTCCAATTTACTAGGACTATCGAACAGAGATATTATGCTCTCCGTATCAAAAATTGCTATATCATTATCTACAACATCAATATTAGCAGGATCAATATGTTTAGAATGAAGCACTGAAGAAACACCTATTTTAAAAACACTCTGGATATCCATATACTCTCTTTTTTAACGACAAATATACCAGTAGTTATCCAATTCCCAACTTAATGCCAAACGTAATCAGACAAAAAGAACATTTTCCCCAACTTTTTGACTATCTCTTAACAAAAGAATTGCCTGAAGATAAATCAACAGGCAGCTCATTCTTTTATCACCAAAAAGTAAACTGATATTATTTTTCTTTCCTCTTTTCAAAGAGAAAGCCATAATCCCGTCGAGCAGCCGGGATAGTCCATTCTTCAGGAGTAAATTTCCATTGATTTAAAGCTTGAGGGTCCAGAGTCCCCATCTTTTCAATATATTGCATCAAATAAAAGCGAAGATCTTTATCTGTAGAGAATATAATACGATCTTTCAACTTCTCCTGAGGAATACCTGCCCCTTTAGTCAACAGCTCACCACCTCCATTGCCACGATAAGAATTCAAAGCCACTTTATAAATCTTATCCATACGAAAAGGAGTACCATCTACCATACTGATAATAGTAATCTTCTCACCCTTAGGTTTAGTCACATCTACTGTATATATTATACCCGATGCAGAATCGAAATTAAAGCTGAAATTCTGTAAAGCAGCCCTATCCGCCGCACCCTCTTTAGACTTCTCTTTAAACCAAAGCAAGTGGTCATTTGGAGACTTCATCTGATTCGTCCACAAGTAATACGAATCTTCCAGATAATTCTTGATTTCTTTTCCGGATAAAGTCATCACATAAAGCATATTCTCATACTTATATAGATTAAACATATCACTGACATACACTTCTCCCTTCTTAATTTCCGCATCAAACGAAAGAGGCGCGGTAAAAGAGATATCAGCTCCGGTTATATCAAGTTGTAATCTATGAATCAGATCAATAAAAGCGGACGGTCCAAAGAAAGCAGGACGAGCTGAAATACTTTCCGTAAATGTGCCAATCTTCTTAGAAACAAAATTCTGTACCGCTTCATACTGAAGAGCAAAATGTTTCATAAAGTCTTTGCTTACTCCATAATCTTTCGTTTCTGTCAGTGCTCCCTGAATATCTTTATGCTGTATTTTACCATCTTTCAACTTCAAAGTTATATCCACATTAGAAAGTACGATACCATTATTGGCAGGATCAATAATCAATACAGAATCTCCTGCAACATTCATTATCTTCTTACACTCAGCTGCATGATCATGCCCCATCAACACAACATCAAAACCGGGAACATTCTTTGCCACCTGTAAAGACGCATTCTCATTATATTTATCCGATATTTTAAATGCCTTCTGTCCTGCGTGAAACAAACCAATAACCAAATCCGGATTTTCCTTTTCACGAATGATTTTCATCCATTTACGTGCTGTTTCTTCCATATCATCAAATCGGAGTCCCCTCCAAAGATTTTCCGAAAGCCATACCGGAATAGCAGGAGTAATCATACCAAGTACAACAATTTTCACCCCATCACGTTCCAGTACTTTATAAGGAGTTAAACGCGTTTCCCCTGTAGATGTATCAATAATATTAGCTCCCAACACAGGAAAATCACACGTTTGAATCCAACGGTCAAACACACTATGCCCCGTTTCCACATCATGATTTCCCATATTTCCGGCATCATACTTCATGAAATTCATCATTTCCGAGCATAGATGAGGAGATATTGTATCTATATAATTATAATAATAAGCCGTAGGCTGTCCCTGTAATATATCCCCATTATCCAACAAAATCAGATTCTCTTTATACTGCTCACGTTCTTTTTGAACGAAAGCATAGATCCGAGCCAAACTCCCTTGCCATTCCTCACGTGTAATAAAATTGTAAGGATAATAATTACCATGTACATCACTTGTTTGCACAATCTTCAGCTTCACTACCTTCTCTTGAGCTGTCACCGACAACACTAAGCAAAGAAGCCAGACACAAATACATACGTTTTTTTTCATTCTTTTTCTATATTAAGCGGATGTGAGAATACAAAACGTGCCCCTTCTGTATAATCAGGGTCGATCCATATACCACCTTTCCATTTATATATAATTAATTTACAAATAGATAATCCAAGTCCGGTTCCTTGCGCATACTCATTCAATTTTTCGAAGCGTTCGAATACCAGCTTTTGTTTTTCTTTAGGAATACCGGATCCAGTATCTGTTACCGCAAATATCGCCATCTTTTTCTGTTCATCGATAGAAAAATCCAACGTAATCTTCCCATTCTTAGTAAACTTATCCGCATTCGACATCAGATTGATAATCACTTGTTGCATACGTTGTACATCGGTTTCCATCTGAAAAGTCTCATAACTACTATTGAACAGGAACTGATTATCTGATGACTGGCGGGAGAAACTTACAGATGCCACCACCTGCTTACATAGCTGCACTATATCACAATACTCCCAGGTTAAAGTCACCCGATTAGCCTCCAGACGCGAAAGATCCAAAATATCATTAATCAGACGAAGCAGCAGATCGGAATTGGTTTTAATTATTTTATAATAAGATTGTCGATCTTCCTCAGTACTGTCACCTATTGATAAGACGTCTGAGAAACCAACAATTGAATTCAGTGGTGTACGTATCTCATGGCTCATATTAGCTAGGAAAGCACTCTTAAGACGATTGGATTCCTCAGCCCTATCCTTTGCAATGCGCAAATCTTTCTCTGAATTCAGTAACTCGTCTTTCAAACGCTTCGTTCGAAAATAATAAAAAAGTGAGATACATAATCCCAATACTAATATAACAAAAGCAGAACACGCCATCCATATCTGATAAGTATACTGCTGATAGAAAGTAACAGGCTGATTAACAATCTGCACATTGAAAGGGAGAATATCAGGATTCAATCCCAATTCTTTCACTTTATGGCTATCCAATACAGCCTTACTCCCAATGACAGTGAGATGCTGCAAAGTATCCTCCGGATTCTCGTCAATCTCCATAGAAGCCGCAGCCATTTCACCTCCAACCTTTTTATAATCCGGTAGTACACCACCAATAGCCCAGTAACCTAGTCCTACGGAAGAAGGCGTAAAGACAGGAATCTTAGGTGCCGCTTCCATCATGGCATAAGTTGCATTCCGCATAAAATACCCTTCATTCATATCTACCCGCCAGGTTCCCACCATAATTACCGTATTTTCGGGTAATTGACGTAATTCTTCGACAATTGTATAAATGGTATGTTGTCGTCCGTCTAAAAGAATCAAATTCAAGTCGGGAAACTTCCTCATCTCTTTCCGCACCAACGCCTGCATCGTCACTCCACCGTAAGTATTATCCGAAATGAAAACTATATTCTCAGTACCCGGGTAAAAACACCGAATCATCCGAATATTATCTTCAATATTATATTGGTAAATAAAACCCGATTTTAATTCAGGAATATGGATATGGTCACTGAAAACATCCACAGACTCAGGCAACCACGTATTTAAGGAAGAAACTGTATCTTCCGGCAGTATCACTATATTACTACTGGTCAAGCTACACATCACCGGGACTTTCACCTGCATGGAGTCGCGTTGTGAAAGATATGCGGCCCATGCTTCCTGCCCTAAAAGAATAATTTGTGCCGGATACTTTTCTCCTTGGTATTTTGAAAGAATTTCAGTCATCATATCACTCCAAAGAGGAGATTCCGAGAAACTCTTACAGTTCATGTTTTCAATGATAATATCACGTTTTCCCCCTAACTTTTCGTACTCGTCCATATAATCCGAAATAGTTGCAGAAGTCTGGTAGGACGCCGGATTGTAAGAACAGATAATCAAAATAGGATTTTTGTCCTTAGAAACAGCCCGTAGGTTAGCGGACTGAAAAAGAAAAAACATACATACAATCAGGTATCCTATATATCTTACCCAAGCTGACATACTTACATAGTTTTGATGTGTAACCTTTTATTTTATCCTGCAAATATAATAAAACTTGTTGGCTATAATAGATTTATATGTATTTTTGTCGTTTATTTATTTTCAAAAAAAATATTTATGGAATTATTTCACAAAATGATTTCCGGACTGTTAGGAATACCGGAAAAACAAATTAGCAGCACCCTCCATCTTCTAACAGAAGGTGCTACTATTCCTTTCATCAGCCGTTATCGAAAAGAAGCAACAGGCGGACTGGATGAAGTACAAATCGAGAATATCAAAGAACAACATGACAAGTTGTGCGATATAGCCAAAAGAAAAGAAACAATTCTCAGTACAATCAGCGAGCAAGACAAACTAACTCCTGAACTCAAGAAGCGTATCAACGATACCTGGAACCCGACGGAACTGGAAGATATCTACCTGCCCTATAAGCCCAAACGCAAAACACGAGCAGAAGTAGCTCGTCAGAAAGGCTTGGAACCTCTTGCCATGATTATAATGTTGCAAAGAGAAAACAACCTCACCGCCAAAGCTGTCACTTTCGTCAAAGGTGAAGTAAAAGATGTAGAAGACGCACTGAAAGGTGCACGCGATATCATTGCTGAACAAGTAAATGAAGACGAACGAGCCCGAAATGCAATTCGTAATCAATTCAACCGCCAAGGACAAATCACTGCCAAAGTCGTGAAAGGAAAAGAGGAAGAAGCAGCCAAATACCGGGATTATTTTGACTTTTCCGAATCACTGAAACGTTGTACCTCACATCGGCTCCTAGCCATCCGCAGAGCAGAGTCAGAAGGTTTATTAAAAGTCTCTATCAGTCCGGATGACGAAGAATGTATCGAACGCCTGGAACGGCAATTTGTACATGGCAATAGCGAATGTAGCCGTCAAGTGAACGAAGCAGTTACAGATGCCTATAAACGACTCCTCAAGTCGTCTATTGAAACAGAATTTGCCGCTCAATCCAAAGAGAAAGCAGATGAAGAAGCTATCCGCGTATTTACAGAGAACTTACGCCAGCTTTTACTTGCCGCTCCACTAGGACAAAAGCGGGTACTCGCCATTGATCCCGGATTTCGCACAGGATGTAAAGTGGTTTGTCTTGATGCCCAAGGTAACTTATTGCATAATGAAAACATTTATCCGCATCCCCCCGTTAGCAAGACCGGAGAAGCAGCTTCCAAACTTCGAAAAATGATAGAAGCCTATCAGATTGAAGCAATTTCGATTGGCAATGGAACAGCAAGCCGCGAAACAGAAGATTTCATCAATCAGCAAACATTCGACCGTCAGATTCCTATATTCGTAGTCAGCGAACAAGGTGCTTCCATCTACTCAGCTTCTAAAATTGCTCGTGATGAGTTCCCCGACTATGACGTAACCGTACGCGGAGCTGTCTCCATCGGTCGTCGTCTCATGGACCCTCTGGCAGAACTTGTTAAAATCGATCCAAAGTCTATTGGTGTAGGACAATATCAACATGATGTAGACCAAACAAAACTGAAAAAAGCTCTTGATCAGACTGTTGAAAACTGTGTAAACCTGGTCGGTGTAAATCTGAACACAGCTAGCAGCCATCTTCTGATATACATTTCTGGTTTAGGACCTCAACTTGCACAAAACATCGTAAACTATCGTGCTGAAAATGGAGCTTTTACTTCCCGCAAGGAATTAATGAAAGTCCCCCGAATGGGTGCTAAAGCATTTGAACAGTGTGCCGGATTTCTTCGGATTCCCGGAGTCAAAAATCCTTTGGACAATACCGCAGTACACCCGGAAAGTTATTACATTGTGGAACAAATGGCCAAAGATCTGAAATGTACTGTCAGCGAATTGCTAGCCAGTAAAGAACTTCGGCAGAAAATCAATATCTCCAATTACATCACCCAAACTATTGGTCTGCCAACCCTGCAAGATATTATGCAGGAACTCGACAAACCGGGACGTGACCCACGTAAGACTATTAGAGTATTCGAATTCGATAAAAATGTACGTACCATTGCAGACTTGCGTGAAGGTATGATTCTGCCTGGCATCGTAGGAAACATTACAAATTTCGGAGCATTCGTCGATATAGGAATTAAAGAGAATGGACTTGTACATCTCTCCCAATTAGCAGAACGATATATATCTGATCCGACAGAAATTGTATCAATCCACCAACACGTCATGGTAAAAGTCATAAACGTGGATACCGACCGAAAACGAATTCAGCTTAGCATGATCGGGATACCGCAAGACTAATAGCCTCGCGCTTCTCTCCCCACCAAATAATCAGAATAGTAAATACAATCATAAGTACAGTACAAATGAGCGAGCCTTCAAACCCGAAGGCTCCGCCATTTAGTACGTTCTCTTCGGGCAAATGCAGAGTCAGCATCGAAGTACCAAAATTATTACCACTCACTTCATAACCCAACACCGGACCCTGTATCCAGTTCCAGAAAAGATGCAGTGACAGAGGAAAACAAAGGTTACGAGTATATAAGAAAGTAGCACCAAGAAGCATTCCGGCAAGTACCAGATTTAACATGGGTAAAAAAGCAATATTCGGATTAAAAAGGTGCATAAAAGCAAACACCAAAGAAGAGATTAAAAGAGAAAGAAACTTATTTAGCTTTGTATACATTAACCTACCCAAAATATAACCGCGCATCATAATCTCCTCAGTCAGGGCAACCAACAAGAAAAAGCAAAAAGTCCAAACTAATGTAAGTAGGTCAAATTGAAAGCCAGTTACTTCTACCAGTCCAAAAGCAAAAGACAAGCCAAAACCAATCATATATAGCACAACGGCTAACAGTGCACCATACCATATTCCTTCCATATGTCCTTTGAGAGACAACCCTAAATCAGAAAAAGGACGACGCTCAAAATAAAGCAAAATAATAACAGAAGAAAGAACAGCCAAAAGCATACAAGACTCCATTATTATATACTTCCACATCTCTGTTTTCATCACTCCTTCCCCAACAGTCATCGCTAATCCCCATTTTACGATCGTACTATACAGGCCAAAAAATATAAAAAGTCCCACTACCATTAGCAAGATACATACCCATGCTGGGATACGTTGAGATTCCTTCTTTTCAATCAATTCTTCCACTTTCATCCTTTTATAATGTGTTATCAGGTTGCAAAATTAGATATAAAACATAAAATAACGTCGTATTTTACCTATTTTTCCTATATTTGTCTGAACAAATCTGCTTAATTATGAAAATTAGACAACTACTGATAAGCTTTTTATTGGCTACCAATGTTTTGGGAGCAGCCTCACAAGTGAGTAAGACCTATTATGTCAGCAAACCCGGCACACTTATTTCCATGATGACTCAAGAGGAAGCAAACAGTGTAACACACCTTACACTAACGGGTAAATTGAACGCAGAAGACTTCAGGCATCTCAGAGATGAATTTGCCAGTCTGAAAGTACTGGATATATCCAATGTTGAAATAAAGATGTATAGTGGAAAAGCCGGTACATATCCGGACGGAAAGTTCTATATGTATATGCCCAACTTTATTCCGGCTTATGCTTTCTCAAATGTTGTAAACGGTGTAACGAAAGGAAAGCAAACTCTTGAAAAAGTGATTCTTTCCGAAAAGACCAAAAATATAGAAGATGCAGCATTCAAAGGATGTGAAAACCTGAAAATCTGTCAGATCCGAAAAAAGACAGCGCCCAACCTCTTACCGGAAGCATTAGCAGACAGTATCACCGCAATCTTTATTCCATTAGGCAGCAGTGATGAATACCGCAATAAAAACAGATGGGAAAAATTTGCTTTTATCGAAGGAGACCCGGTAGAAACAACACTACAAGTAGGAGCAATGGGTACCTTAGAGAATGAAATTATTAGTGCCGGCTTACAGCCGAAAGATATCAACTTTCTGACTATTGAAGGAAAGCTCGACAATGCAGATTTCAAACTAATGCGTGACTATATGCCTAACTTAGTAGCAATCGATATTTCAAATACAAATGTTACTACTATTCCTGATTTTACTTTCTCACAAAAAAAATACTTGCTAAGAATCAAGTTACCACATAATCTTAAGTCAATCGGCCAGCGGGTATTCAGCAATTGCGGACGTCTTTGCGGTACATTAGAGTTACCGGCCAGCGTGACAGCCATTGAGTATGGAGCATTCATGGGATGTGACAATCTCCGCTACGTTGCGGCTACAAGCAATAAAATCACTACGTTAGGCGATGATTTGTTTGGAGCAAATGTTCCCAGCAAACTGATTTATAAAAAGTAATTCCCGAATATAACTCGGGCTGAAAGCCAAACTAATAATCAATCAGATTATGATTAGTTGAGCTTTCAGCCCGTATTTTATTTATTACCGTAATCCTTATTTATCACCATACATTTTCGCTCTAAGCTCCTTGATGTGATCAGAAGTGATATATTCGTCATATTCCATCATCTTATCAATAATACCATTCGGAGTCAATTCAATAATACGGTTCGCAACCGTCTGAATAAATTCATGGTCATGAGACGAGAAGAGAATATTTCCCTTATATGATTTCAGATTATTGTTAAATGCCTGAATCGATTCCAGATCCAAGTGGTTAGTCGGAGTATCCAGAATCAGACAATTCGCATTCCTAAGCTGCATACGAGCAATCATACAACGCATTTTTTCACCTCCGGAAAGCACATTTACTTTTTTCAAAACATCCTCTCCTGAAAACAACATACGACCGAGGAAGCCCTTCATATATACTTCATTACCTTCCCCAAACTGACCTAACCAATCTACCAGATTCAAATCCGTATCAAAGAAATTAGTATTATCCACAGGTAAGTAAGCTGTTGTAATCGTCACTCCCCAGTTAAAGTGTCCGGTATCGGGCTTTATATTTCCATTGATAATTTCAAAGAATGCTGTCATCGCACGCGGATTACGTGATAAGAATACAATTTTGTCTCCCTTTTCCACGTTGAAGTTCACGTCATTGAACAATACAACACCTTCCTCTGTCTTTTTACTCAATCCCGATACCTCCAATATCTGGTTACCCGGTTCACGTTCCGGAGTAAAGATAATACCCGGATACTTACGAGAAGAAGGTTTGATTTCTTCAATATTCAGCTTTTCAAGCATCTTCTTACGGCTTGTAGTTTGCTTACTCTTCGCTACGTTAGCACTGAATCGACGGATAAACTCTTCCAACTCTTTCTTTTTCTCTTCCGCCTTTGCCTTCTGATTCTGTTGCTGGCGAAGAGCCAACTGGCTGGATTCATACCAGAAACTATAGTTACCGGCGAATAGATTAATCTTTCCGTAGTCAATATCAACAGTATGTGTACAAACGGAATCGAGAAAGTGACGGTCGTGGCTTACTACCAATACAGTATGCTCAAAATTCGAAAGATACTCTTCCAACCAAGTTACTGTTTCCATGTCCAAATCATTGGTCGGTTCATCCAATAAAAGGTTATCAGGGTTACCATACAATGCCTGTGCTAGCATCACACGCACCTTTTCTTTACCACTCAGTTCACCCATCAATGTATAATGCTTATCTTCCTTAATTCCCAATCCGCTCAACAGCATGGCAGCATCACTCTCAGCATTCCACCCGTCAAGTTCAGCAAATTTTTCTTCCAGTTCGGAAACTTTCAATCCATCCTCATCTGTAAAATCTTCTTTGGCATACAACACTTCACGCTGCTTCATGATATCCCACAAAACAGTATGCCCCATCATTACGGTATCCATTACTGTATAGGCGTCCCACTTAAAGTGGTCCTGGCTCAATACCGAAAGGCGTTCGCCCGGTCCTAAAGCGATAGTACCGGTAGTAGCATCCAAATCTCCATAAATCGTGCGGAGAAACGTAGATTTTCCTGCACCGTTGGCACCGATAATACCATAACAGTTACCACTCGTAAACTTTAGGTTCACGTCATTAAACAACACCCTTTTACCAAACTGTACCGAAACGTTTGAAACTGTAATCATCTTCTATTATTTACTATTTTACTAGTTATTTACTATTTGAGGGTGCAAAGGTAGACATTTAAAATGAATAATGAACTATTAGGAATGTGCCAATCTGACATAAAAGTATTACCTTTGCAGCGTTTTTTGGCAAAACCGCCATATTGGCAAAGTTTTTGCTTAACATTTTGATATTATGAACAAAAAATAGATTAAGATATGGACCCTAAAGAAAAAAAAGTAAAAGAAGAAGAACTGAACGTTGAAGAAACTCAGGATACAGCGGACCAACCTCAGAACGAACAATCGGAAGAAGCTAGTTCGCAGACTCCTGAAGAAAAGCTGGAAAAAGAACTCGAAGAAGCAAATGCTACCATCGAAGAACAGAAAGACAAATACCTGCGTCTTTCAGCTGAATTCGACAACTATCGTAAACGTACTATGAAGGAAAAGGCTGAACTGATCCTGAATGGTGGCGAAAAAAGTATAAGCAGTATTTTGCCTGTAATTGATGACTTTGAACGTGCAATTAAAACAATGGAGTCAGCTAAAGATGTCAATGCTGTAAAAGAGGGTGTCGAACTAATCTACAATAAGTTTATGACGGTTCTGGGACAAAACGGAGTAAAAGTAATCGAAACAATAAACCAACCATTGGATACTGATTATCATGAAGCAATCGCCGTTATTCCTGCACCATCTAAAGAACAGAAGGGAAAAATCCTGGATTGTGTACAAACCGGATATACATTAAATGACAAAGTGATTCGCCATGCCAAAGTGGTAGTTGGGGAATAGTTATTTAAAGGATGATGGATAATGAATAATGATTGGCTGAAAACAAAATAAAGATGGCAGAAAAAAGAGATTATTATGAAGTGCTGGAAGTATCGAAGACAGCCACAGTAGAAGAAATTAAAAAAGCCTACCGTAAAAAAGCAATTCAATTTCACCCTGACAAGAACCCGGGTGATAAAGTTGCGGAAGAGAAATTTAAGGAGGCAGCCGAGGCCTATGATGTATTAAGTAGCCCGGACAAACGTTCGCGTTATGACCAGTTCGGTCATGCGGGAGTAAGTGGTGCCGCAGGTAATGGCGGTCCGTTCGGAGGTTTCGGTGGCGAAGGTATGTCAATGGATGATATCTTCTCCATGTTTGGTGACATCTTTGGAGGCCGTAGCGGTGGATTCGGTGGCGGATTTGGTGGTTTCGGCGGATTTGGTGGTGGTGGCAGTACTCAGCAACGTCGTTACCGTGGCAGCGATCTTCGTGTGAAGGTGAAGCTGACTTTAAAAGAAATCTCAACAGGAGTAGAAAAGAAGTTCAAACTAAAAAAATATGTACCGTGTAATCATTGTCATGGCACAGGCGCTGAGGGAGATGGCGGTTCGGAAACTTGTCCGACCTGTAAAGGTAGCGGTTCAGTAATCCGTAATCAACAGACCATTCTTGGAACGATGCAAACCCGTGCCACCTGTCCTACCTGTAACGGTGAAGGTAAAATCATCAAAAATAAGTGTAACGAGTGTGGAGGAGACGGTATTATTTATGGTGAAGAAGTAGTAACCGTACAAATTCCTGCAGGAGTAGCAGAAGGTATGCAACTTTCCATGAGTGGAAAAGGAAATGCCGGTAAGCATAACGGTGTACCTGGAGACTTACTGATTCTTGTAGAAGAAGAAGCGCATCCGGATTTGATTCGTGATGACAACGATTTGATCTATAACCTACTATTAAGTTTTCCTACTGCAGCATTAGGCGGTGCAGTGGAAATTCCGACAATCGACGGAAAGGTAAAAGTAAAAATCGATTCAGGTACACAGCCAGGAAAAGTTCTTCGTTTACGTGGCAAAGGTGTACCTAACGTGAATGGTTACGGAACAGGAGACCTATTGGTAAATATCAGTATTTATGTACCGGAAACTCTGAATAAGGAAGAAAAAAGTATGCTCGAAAAAATCGACGATTCTGATAACTTTAAGCCCAGTTCCAACGTAAAAGAGAAAATATTCAAGAAATTCAAAAGTTTCTTTGACTAAAAACTTTATAATGTTTTTCAGGTCGAAAGTTTCTATTTGATACGAGGATATCTCAAAATCCTACAATCACTATCTTTTAGGCACGGATTACACGGAATACACAGTTTTGTAAATCAAAGAACTGTGAAATCTGCGAAATCCGTGCCTAAATAGCTTATATGAAGAGCCTGTTTTTATTTCCCACACAGTTCCATTTTTTTAGTACAAAATAAAATAAAAACCTTACCTTTGCTTCCAGCTGTCATACTAAACTGCTATATATTATGAAATTACACCTTGTTTACACCTTATTACTGTCTTTCTGGGCAGTCATGACCGTCGCCAATCCACCAAGCAGCCACGGTATCCATTTTTATTCCTCTCGTGAGATGTCCGGTGGTAAAATCGCCATTCACGACATCAATTCTAAAATGCCTGCTGATTGGAGTGGCTACAATTATGTGATCATCGAAATGAAAATATCAACCTCACAACGTTTTCATCTGGGATTCACCACGTCACATGGTTATGACGAAGTACGTATACACTCCTATGCTCCCGGACAATGGAACCGTTTGGCTATTCCCATCCGTTTCTTTACCGATCATCCCTCCTCCGCAGTTGATATGGCCGCAACTTACAACCAACCACGTTACACAGGCTGGATAAATATAGGAGGCAACGTTGGTCCTATGACAAAAGTCGATTCAATTGGAGCACGTATGCGTGCACCAATCGGCGACCAAACCATCGAAATTCGTAATATCGAATTGTCTGTCAATGATCCGGGAGATACTTATTTAGGGAAGATCCCTGCACTTGACGAATTCGGGCAATCTAATTTAGTCGATTATCCCGATAAAATACATTCCTTGAATAAACTTAAGAAAGTGTGGAGAGCTGAAGAACAAGAAAAAGTATCGGCTGAAAAACTTTATGGTTATTCGAAATTTGGCGGCTACAAAGCTCATCGCGTCAAAAGTACAGGGTTCTTCCGTACCGAATGCATTGACGGGCGCTGGTGGTTTGTCGATCCCGAAGGCTACCTGTTCCTTTCGGTAGGTGTTGATTGCATATATAATTCAGGAGGTGGGTCAGTACGCAATGTTGAAAAACGAGAAAATATGCTAAAACAACTCCCACCGGAGAAATTCATTCGCAAGACAGATTCACGCGACGGTACGATAGCAAGCTATGATGCCTGGAATCTTGAACGGCGTTATGGTGAGGACAACTTCGCAAAAGCAGCTGAAACCACATTTAAACGCATGGACAAATGGGGCGTGAACACCATTGGCAACTGGTCGGACAAACGTCTGGAGCAAATGAATCAAAAAGCATTCATGTGTACCCTCTATCCTGCCGGCGCCGATGCAACGCTAATGGGCTTGGGAAATATTTACGAAGAGAATTTTCACGAGAAATTAGAACGTTCAATGCGTCACACCATTGACCCTAATCGCAATAATCCATGGTTGATCGGCTACTTTATGGGCAATGAGCCTGTTTGGATTGGACAAGAGCAACGCGTATGCGAACTCATAATCGACGGCCCTGAAAGAGGGATTAAAAATGCCCTGAAAGAATACTTAACGCAGCATGGTGATACTCCTGAAACACGCAAAGCATTTATTTATGATGCATTCCGCCGCTATATCCAAGAATTGAAAGCCATGCAAATGAAACTCGATCCTAATCATCTCAATCTTGGGTACCGTTTTGGTGACATATACGCCGTAAACGGCAAGTTAATGGATATTTGTAGTCAAGTATTCGATGTCATCAGTTTCAATTGCTACGCTCTTGCCCCTGATAACAAAATGATGGACCGTGTATTGGCAGAGTCAGGTCGTCCAATGATCATTGGTGAATTCCATTTCGGAACGGTTGATCGGGGACAGGGACAATCTCTTTGGCAAGTCGATTCACAGAAAGAACGCGGAATAGCGTACAGATATTATGTGGAAAACGGATACGCTCACCCGGGACTTATAGGTACAGCCTATTTCACATGGTACGATCAGGAAATACTCGGCCGTATGGATGGCGAAAACTACAACTGTGGTTGTATAGATGTCACCGACCGTCCATACAAAGAGCAAACTGAAGCAATGAAGACTTCTGCCAAAAGACTTTATGCTATCCATTCGGGTAACGAATTCCCCTATTCGGAAAAACCTGTCCGCCCACGTGGACATGATCACGGCCCCGACAAGTGGTAAAACCTAATAAACTACTAAAAACATATCAATGTCATGAAAAAGATTTTCCTTCTATTTACTATGACAGTCACCATGGTACTCTGTACTTGCAATGCCAAGTCATTCACCATTCATCGAGGTATAAATATCAGTCATTGGCTATCGCAGAGCGACAGCCGAGGTGAAGAACGCGTAAAATGGTTTACCCGCGATGATGTAAAATTTATAGCGGAATCTGGATTCGATCATTTGAGGATTCCCATCGACGAAGAACAAATGTTTAATGAAGACTTAACTCCTGATGCCGAAGCCTTCGGACTCTTACATCAAGCATTAGGTTGGTGCAAGGAATTCGGACTACGTGCCGTAGTCGATCTGCACATCATCCGTACCCATCACTTTAATGCACAGGATAAGCCACTGTTCACAGATGAGAAAGCACAGGAACGATTTTACGAATGCTGGCGTAAGATATCTGCACAATTATCAAAATATCCTCGTTCAATGGTAGCCTATGAACTTATGAACGAACCGGTGGCAGATGATCCGGAGATATGGAACACCATTGCCAACCGCTGTCTGGCTGCCGTAAGAAAACTGGAGCCGAAACGTACCATTATCATTGGTTCAAATCGCTGGCAGTCATTCGATACAGTGAAGCAACTACGGGTGCCCACTGATGATAAAAATATAATTATCAGTTTCCATTTCTACAATCCATTCATGTTTACCCACTATCGTGCATCATGGACTGATATGAAAAATATTCCATGTACCATACACTATCCCGGTAACCTTATATCCGAGGAAGATTTTGCCGCTATGGATCAATCCATGAAGAACCGTTACGCTAACGGTGCCGGTAAACGTGGTTATAACGATATCAACACACTAGAAAGTGAGATCAAACAAGCCTTTGACGCAGTTTCAAAACTTGGTAAAAAAGCCTACCTCGGTGAGTTTGGCGCAATACACGGAGCTCCCGAAGCAGATCGTATCCAGTGGTACAAAGACATCGTATCTATTTGCGAGAAATATGGTATAGGATACGCCAATTGGGACTACAAAGGAGGATTCGGTATCATCCGTAACGGCGAAAAACAACAGCAGATGATTGATACACTGACGGGAAAATCCAATATCAAATAACATTTTTCAGCTATGATACGAAAAATACTTCTTACAATCATCACTGTGACTGTTACCACTCTCCTATTTGCTGTAAACAGGCAAAAACCTATTGAACCGATCGCTTTTCTGGATTTATCATATATGTGGAATTACTCACCGGAAAATAAAACACAGGTAGCTGATATGTGGGACATATTACACTGTGTTGCCACTTTGCAAGGTGTTGTCAATCGCAACGAACCACGCATTTACATCAATTATGTAAAAAATGAATTTATGGAGGTGGATCGATACTGGTGGGAACTCTGCAGACGCAAAGGTGAATGGCTTAACGGACGTGACACAGTGTACTACAATGACATCGTGAAACTGACTGAAGATTATAAAGAGAAAATCCGTGGGGCAGTAGTCTACGATCCAAACGTTGCTTCCACTTCATGTGTTGCTTCGGCTGTTGCCGGCATAGAGAATCTCATAGCCGTACGTTACGACACTTCGGAAGAAAGCCTCTACCAACGTTTGATCAAGAACGGACCGAAACTGGAAGTTAAAGCATGGCTTATCAATCGCGATGGTACATCGATGTTCACAGGACAAGGACAGATTCCGCAAACTGATCGTCAATCAACCGGATCAATTAAAAATGACCCTTACATTTGGTTTATAAACAACTATATGAAACGTGATCGTTGTAGCGGTGAATATGGTGCTTATTACCTTGATCAATATTGGAGGCAAAGCCCCCAATCAGCACCGATGAATGCGCACTGCCTTACCAATCACGATTTCTTTGTCAGCCATCGCGCATTCTTTTTTGACCTTTCACCGTGGGCTGATGAAGTAGCAACAGACGAAAAGACTCAACCTGCCGGCAGTGATTTCAGCACTCTCACCGAGATGCTCAGCGAAGCCTACCGCATAAATCGTGGCAAGAAGATGTGTCATATAGGCGGCTTTCCCGCTTGGGCATATAAATATACCCGTCATGCCGGAGGTTCGCATGAAGATGTAGCTACTGAATGGGAGTTCAGTCGTATCATAAGTGCCTACAATACCTTTAAAGATGCCGACGCTATCGGTTATGGAGCTTTGGCAAATGCCTCATTTTGGCAACACTACCCTACAGCGAAACATTATCCGCAAAAATGGGTCACAGATGAAGAATTACAACATCGTGGCTATCTCGATGATAAAGGTCATGTACGCATAGACGGACGTAAATTCATAATCTTTTATGTCGGTGATTATGACTCTTCAGCATGGATTACAAGCGTGTTACCTCACTTATGGAAAGATTCCGAACGCGGGAAATTACCTCTAATGTGGTGTATAAGCCCCATCCTCGAACGTCGTGTTCCAATGGTGATGGATTATATACGTCGCACAGCTTCACCAAACGATTATTTCGCAGCGGCTGACAACGGTGCAGGTTACCTCATGCCGGGGATGTTGCAAGCACCACGCGAATTATCAGGCCTGCCTGATGCCCTGGATGCTTGGGCAAACCATTGTCGTCCGTATTATAAAAAATGGGGGCTGACAATAACCGGATTCGTCATCGACGGCCAAGCACCGGGACTGACAGACAAAGGATTAAAGTGTTACGCATCGTTTAGCCCTAACGGAATAATACCACAAAAGACTCCACGTACCCGACTTTTCGGAAATATGCCCATACTACGTGCAGGCTCAGATTTAGTTCAGAGACCTGAGCAAAATGCTATGTTTATCGTACAAGATATGCAACATAGTCCTATCCCTTTTGGGTGGTATCGCGATATACTGAAATCTCCATCCTGGCATAAACAAATGATGGATAAAATTGCAGAAATTGATCCTTCGATTGAGCTACTCGATGCTCCCACATTTTTCGAGTTATATCGTAGATGGCTTCGTGAAAACCCGGAAGCAGCTAGTGGAAAAATTGAATAATCTGATTATAAATTGCTAATTCACTTTAATCAAGTATATTGCCGGTAAAGACGAAATATCTTTGAAAATGTAGGTATGCATCTACACTTTCAAAGAACTATTTAATTTACCAGTTTACAATTCTATCTACAATTTGTTGCTGTTCACTTGCCGTACGCCGAAGATAAATACGAGTTGTTTCAATACTTTCATGTCCCATCAAGTCAGCAAGTAAAGCAATATCATTAAAACGCTCAAGAAAATTCTTTGCAAAACGGTGACGAAAAGAGTGTGGATAAACGACTTTAGGATTTAAATCATATTTCATAGCAAAATGTTTCAATTGTTGTGCAATTCCACGAGTCGTTAAACGCTCTCCAAAACGATTTAAAAATAAGTAACCTGACTGAATATCCTTCTCCGCAATCCATTTAGCAGCTTCTATTCGCAGTCCTTTAGGAATATATAATCTTCGTATTTTCCCACCTTTGGCATACATATCCAAGTATCCAGCCAGTAAATGCTCTGCTTTTATTTGTTGCAACTCACCAACACGTGCACCTGTCGCAGCCATAAACCATACAATAAAATACCATCCATCATAGCCATCTGCCTTTAATCTTGATTTTAAAAACTGATAATCGGCATCACTAATAACATTCTCCAGAAAATTCTTCTGTTGGACTTTAACAAATTTTAGTTTCAGTTTCTCTTGCTTGATAAATTCAAGATACTTATTTATAGCTTGTAGGCGAAGATTGACAGTTTGCAGCTTAAAATTCTCAATTAAGAATCCTTTATAAGCTAAAAGGTTTTCTTTATTTACATCTCCATAATTCTCTAAGAAATGATTGACTGTCCATACATAAGAAGAGACAGTATTCTTCGCCAAGTCTGACTTAGCTAGAAATGATTCAAATTTTGTTACCACGATATATCTTTTTATAAGTGAATATGGCAACAAGATACAAAAAACGACCTAACCCTCATTATAAAACAGACCCAAAGGATAGTGTATTTTTCCAGTTAGTATATATCGAAGATCAGAACAATAAAATATGCTAGAATGATAATGATAAGACTATAATATTAGAATAACTCCTTAGCCTAAGACCACCTATTTAAGAAATAATCACCTGTATCGAAAAATACAGATTTCTGATTGTATTATATACTTCATCCCTCTATTAATCGGTCTTTTTTATAAGAAATCGATGATGGAAATTTACCCTCTTTATAACCCTCTGTTCATGCAACAAAATAGTGACGCTATCCTGATCATATAGTGACATTATAAGACAACTATACCGTTACTATCGTCATGGGATAGCGTTACTATATTTAAAGATCTGTGACGAAATGAGTAGAACGCTATCCAAACAATTCATTCAATAATGCCGCCAACCTGTATCCGGCTTTCAGCACCTGCTTTTCAGCAAATCCATGAGAGAAATTAATAAAATCTCTGGACTCTTCGTACGAGAGTTTCTGATTAGGTTTAGTCCAATCATAGATCACGCGGCAGTTTTGAGCATTGTCAGCGAGCCAGTCGCGTGGTGTGCCCTTACCTAATTCACGCTTCTCTTTTTTCGAACAACGGTCGAGTTGGTGTTGGTATTCCATATAATACCATTTGTTGCTTAGCGTAAGAGCCCACTCGTCCCAATAACTATGAAAACCATATTCTTTGCCATTTAGCGAGAAATTAATATTTTTATACCAAGGATACTTCACATGTCCCGGACAATGCATATCACCGACCAAATGCACGATAAAGCGGATCGAAACAGTGATAGTAGAATCGTTCTGATTACGGTAATCTTTCATCTTAGTGATACAGTCCTCCAGAAAAGACATAGCATCACCTTTGGGATTCGGGGCGTAATTGCCATTGGCATCGACACTGTTGGTATGCCACACTGTAGTATGTTTATACGTTGGTGTGTGACGAATTTGATCCATCCAAGAAGCATAATACACAATCGAATGTCCACCGAGATGTTTTTCGATATTTTTCTTCGCTTTCGGCGTTAAGTTACATTCCGCAATGTATGCGATTGCATCATGCCCTACCTTTCCCCAGCCAAACGCTGTGCTACACCAAAAACAGAGTGCGATAGTTAATAAAGAAATTGCTAAATTTTTCATTTTGTAGTAGTTTTATTGGTTACTATGCAACAAATTAAAAGAAATTAATTGAAATAAGCAATAAAAAGAAAGAATAAAACACTTTTAATACATAGCAAGTATCAATATTCAATTAATAATATTCGGCTCTTTCAGTTGCTATAACTCCTAATTTATATAACAAATTGATTAGTTGCCTTTTATTGGCTAAACCATATTTTTAAACGAAAGAGACCGCTCAATTTTGGTAAATTAAGCGGTCATCTCCTTTCAAAAGTATGTTGAAAATATTTTATTAAATATAAGTAGAAGTCTTACTTATCCCAATTCATCCACCAGTTTTTATTATACCTCCAACTATCATTGAGTGCTTCAGATAATATTTTATTCGAAAAAACCATTAATACGGAATCCGGCTCCTCTGCTTTTATGCCATTAGCATACCCTTCAGGAATACATAAGACTCGGCTATCTTCTGCCGATAAATGAAAAATTTCCGGTATTAAATCTAAAGAAGGGTTTTCCCAATTATCTATTTTCACAAATGCAGTAGTAAATGATCCTTTAACCACATAAAACCATTTCTTTTCATGTTGATGCGCATGCCAGGCTCTAATAATAGATGTATCATTTTGATGAATGATATAGAAACGTTCAATCTCACTCATATCCAAACTATTTACATGGGATATTTGTCCTCTGGAATCTACCGAAATACCTCCTTGGATTATTTCTATTTCAGGCATTTTGAGACCTCCAAAATATTAAATTAATTTTCTCAATAATCTTTTCTCTGTTAAACACTGAATCTAACAACCGGGATGAATTCTCTGAGATACTTTTCATCTGATCATGCGATAATTTTAGAAATGCTTCTAATCCCGAAGCTATTTCATTAATATCCGAAGGATGAGCTACCATTCCCAATTCATACTCCTCCACCATTTTCTTTACTTCACCTTTAAATACGGCATATATAGGCTTATGGGTAGTAAGGTATGCTTGGAATTTGGAAGGAACCATAATTTCATAAATAGGGGTATCTTTCAGTGATATAATTAAAACATCGCTTGCTTCGTAATAATCGGACATTTCAGAAAGAGGCTTCCTTCCCATGAAGTTTATATTCTGGATCTTTTCTTTACTAACCAGTTCTTTCAATTCGGCTAAGTAAGAACCATCACCTATTATATTCAAATATGCTTCCGGATATTCCTCCACAAACTTGGAGAAACCATATATAATGTTCTCTAAGTTCTGAACTTTACCAATATTTCCTGCAAAAGTGAAGTTAAATTTTCCAGGTAATGACTTCTTATGATTAGGTGAGTACTTCATCAATGACCAGTTAGGCACAAAAATGATTTCTTTTTCCGGCACATAGCGATGAAGACGCTCAACAAATCCCTTGCAGGAAACAAAAATATGATCACAATTCTTATAGATCCACTTTACAAAATGATCTAAACAGTAGGTTAAAAAGCGAGTCTTTTTAAAGCCATAAGCATATACTGTTTCGGGCCATAAATCTTGTGTCCAGATAGTTACTTCAGCTTTATAGAGTTTCTTTAAAATAATTCCTGCTGTTGCTAATGTCAAAGGTCCGGTTTGATAAATAAACACTTTATCGAACCGGCGTCCTATGAATAAAATAACCCAGAAACTCCAGAAAACAAAAGAAAAATAATTTAAAATCTTAATCAAAGTACTTTTTTCATATCCCTGCATCACAGGAAAACGGTGCACTTTAATTGTATTAAAATAAGTTGTTTGGTATATTTTATTTCTATACCCTTTATAAACCTTTCCAAAGGGATAAGAGGGAGCTCTGGTTAAGACTTCAAACTCATATTGCTCTTTTTCCCATTCTTGTACTAAATCATTAATTAGAAAATCTTCCGGATAGAAGGCTTCTCCAATGACCAACGCTTTCTTTTTTCCCTTCATCAATCAGTCAGATATTGAGAATATAAACGATTGTTCTTTTTCATCCATTCATACTGTTCCAACAACATATCTTCATAGCTCGGAACTTCATAATCAAATCTGTTTGATTTGGCAATAGACTTATCGACTCCATTTCCATTAAAAGGAAGTATCTCGATATTGTTACGATGCCAGATTCGCTTAAACAGATTTAATAAATCATATTTAGAAACACCTACACCATTACTAAGTTGTATAAGACCCGTTTTTTCATGGACAACAGCTATATCTATGGCTTTAGCCAATTCAAGTGTTGTTACTCCACCCCAGATAGCTGTTTTAAATCCATTTACACTCCCAGTTTGGTGCATAAACCAATGAAATAAACCTTCACCGTTAACTTTCAACTCCGGTCCTATAATTGACGTACGAATAGTCAGATCTTTATCATTGATGACTTCTCCTAAAGCCTTACTACGTCCATAAACATCATCGGCATCTCTAAAATCATCTTCCTTATAATTTCCTTTTGTACCTGAAAAGACACAATCAGTACTGATATGCACTAATTTTGCTCCGACTTCGTCCGAGAGTTTTTTCAATAAATGAGGGAAATAAGCATTTATAAAAACTGCATTATCAGGGTGTTCTTTAGAACCTTTTATCAGGACTCCAATACAATTGATGATTAATTCAGGCCGAACCTTCCGAACTACTTCTGCTACAGCATTTTTATCTGTTACATCCACTACTATACTATCTTCTGTCAGTTTAGTACGATACACAACATTCACTAGTTCATACCGTCCGGTGCTTTGGAGATAATAATAAGCGATATGTCCGGCCATACCAGTGGCACCGAACAACAATACTTTTTTCTTCAACATATAAGGGATAGAAATCAAATATCTTTATGCCAAACGGTACGATTGACATAATCTGTGTAAGAAAGGATAATACGGACTACTTTTTTCGAAACATTATCTGCAGCATAATCAGGAATTGAATGAATGGAACTTGCATCTTCTGCATATTGAGAGGTAACAATGTCGATTGAGTCAAGAATACGCTCACTATTCAGCCCGGTCATTATTAAAGCCCCTTCATCCATGCCTTCAGGTCGTTCGTGCGCCTGACGAATAGTAATAGCAGGAAAATGAAGTATGGAAGACTCTTCTGTGATTGTTCCGCTATCCGAAATAACACAAAAAGCATTTTGCTGCAACTTGATATATTCCATAAAGCCAAAAGGTTTCATAAATTCTATCATTGGATTTGAGTTTACAAAACCAATAGCCTCAAGCTTTTTACGGGTACGTGGATGAGTGGAGACTATTACTTTTTTGTGATATTTATCCACAATAGCATTCAATGAGTTGAGCAGGTTTGCAAAATTCTTTTCAGAATCTACATTTTCTTCACGATGGGTACTAACAATAAAATACTCGCCTTTTTTCAGATTTTCTTTTTCCAATACATCATTGCGTTCAATCTCTTCTTTATGATATAAAAGAACCTCAGTCATAGGAGAACCCGTTTTTATCACAGTCTCCGGACGTAATCCTTCTGCTAATAAGTATTTACGTGCATGTTCGGAAAGAGGCATATTAATATCGCTGAGGTGATCTACTATTTTACGATTAATTTCTTCAGGAACACGTTGGTCAAAACATCTATTGCCTGCTTCCATATGAAAAATAGGAATTTTTCTACGTTTGGCAGATATGACTGAGATGCAACTATTAGTATCCCCATAAAGTAATAAAGCATCTGGCTTTACCTCTTCCAACAGTTCATCTGATTTCTGAATAACATTGGCTATTGTCTCCGCTGCATTTTTACCGGCAGCATTCAAAAAATAGTCGGGTTTACGAATATGAAGCTCCTGAAAAAAGATTTCATTCAATTCATAGTCATAGTTCTGTCCGGTATGGACAATAATATGTTCTGTATATTTGTCTAATTCAGCCATCACCCTACTCAGTTTTATTATTTCGGGACGAGTGCCAACAATTGTCATGACTTTTAGCATAATCAAATATTTATAAGTTATTCACTTCTTATTTCACGCGCTTTTGCTTTAGCTTCCAATCCCATATCTTCGCGTACAAAACGTAGTTTTAATAGCAAATCTTTCATGCCTTCTACATCCAGGCGATGAGTATTATGGCTATGATAATCTTCTATCTTAGAAATTTCTTCATTTCCTTTGGTGAAATACTTATCATAATTCAAATCACGGGTATCACATGGGATGCGATAATAATCGCCCATGTCGATAGCACGTACCATTTCTTCACGAGTTACCAATGTTTCATACAATTTCTCGCCATGACGGGTACCGATTACTCTTACTTCAGTCTTTAAAAACTTAGGATCAACTTTACCATAGGTTTCTTTCAATGCCTGGGTTAATGTTTCCAAAGTTGCAGCTGGAGCCTTTTGTACGAATAAGTCTCCATTATGGGCATGCGTGAAAGCATATATAACTAAATCGACTGCATCATCCAATGTCATCATGAAACGAGTCATATCCGGATCGGTGATGGTGATTGGCTTTCCATCCATCATTTGTTCCACCCACAAAGGAATTACAGAACCACGGCTAGCCATTACATTACCATAACGAGTACAGCAGATTGTTGTTTTAGCTCCTTCTCCGAGTTCACGGCCTTTGGCTACAGCTACTTTTTCCATCAGTGCTTTGCTCATTCCCATTGCGTTGATAGGATAAGCAGCTTTATCTGTTGATAGAACGACTATGCTCTGTACACCATGCGCAATTGCAGAGTTCAAAACATTTTCAGTCCCTACAATATTAGTTCGAACAGCTTCCACAGGGAAGAACTCACAAGAAGGGACTTGCTTTAGTGCAGCTGCACTGAATACATAATCGACCCCATTCATGGCAACATCAACAGAGGATTTGTCACGAACATTACCAATGTAGTACTTTACTTTAGGATTTTGTAATGCGTGACGCATATCATCCTGTTTCTTTTCATCTCTTGAAAAAATACGTATTTCTTTAATATCGGAATCTAAGAAACGACGTAGAACTGCATTACCGAAGGAACCAGTTCCACCGGTGATTAATAGGGTTTTGTCTTTAAATATGGACATAATAAATTCTACTTTGATAATATTTTATAAACAGAATAAGACGGGTATATAAATATTAAGAATAAAGGAAAAGGCAAACTCAATATTCGAGAATATAATGAGTTGTTATTTAACAAAGTCGCAAAATTGGTCCTTAAAAGATTATAGTAATGCCATGCCTTTTCCATAGTATCTGAGAAATTTAACAAAAGAAGTGCTGTGTTAAATCGATAGAAACTAAACATATGTGCAAATTCACTTTCATATTTATGATTCACCGTTCCATTTTCCCAATCTTGAATCATTTTATTTAAAATAAATATTAGACTTTCGATTTTCAAAGGAGTATTTTTAGATACAGTAATAGAACCTCTTCTTGTTTTATATATATATGTTTTTTCTTTTACCCAACTAACTTTATCTGTATTCAAGCATAAATTGTAAGACCATAATATATCTTCGTGCAAAAGTCCTTCTTGAAAAGTTAAGCGGTTCATTTGTAGATATTTTTTCAAGTATAGTTTATTCCAAGCACTTACACTCCACATTCTTCTGGAAAAAGAGACAAATAAAGGAATTTCTTCACATTCTCTCGGAAAATCCTTCACATGAATAGATCTTGACCCTACTAATTTTATATTAGCTATGGTAAAATCAGATTTATCTTTAATAATAGCATTATAGTGTTTTTCAATACAATCCAAAGTTATTTCATCATCTGAATCCATAAAGAAAACAAATTCTCCTGTAGCTTTTTCTAGGCCAGTATTCCTAGCAGCAGATAATCCTCGATTCTTATTATGCCTATAAATAAAAACATCTTTTCGACGAACATGATTTTTTAATATCTCGTTTATTATATCCATACTATGATCTGTACCACAGTCATCAACCAATATATATTCTATAGACTGAAAAGATTGGTTTAAAGCTGATATAAAAGAACTATGAATATATTCAGCCACATTATAGATTGGAATTATTATAGATACGTTATAATTCATTATTTACGACTTACTAATTGACGAAACCATTGACAAAAATTATCTAAACTTAGTTCTTCAGCTCTAGTAACTGCATTCTTCTTCATTGAACATAATAGATCAGCATTTTCGGAAAGAATTCTCAATTTTTCAATTGCGACATTTATATCATTAAATAGGAATCCTTCTTTTCCATCTGTAATATAATCATTAATTGAACCAACATTTGAAGCTAATACAACGAGCCCAGAAGCTAAAGAAGTTGTAATAACATTACTACCAACAGTATCATTCATCAGATTCAACGAAACATCCGATGACTGCATTAATTCCAGAAGTTCTGACTCTTCCATATACCCATAAATGGTTACATTTGAAAAAGAAGTAAATTTTTGAGAGAGATCTCCAATTCCCATACAAATATGAAAATGCAATGCTGGCAACTTTGAAAGTATATCACACAATAATGTATAATTTCTTTCCATATTTCCCATACATATTATATTAAATTTTGTATTGTAATCATTCTTGCCAATTGTATAATAATGATTATCAACGTAATGAAATATTCTTATAATCTTATCATTTTCAATCCCTTTGCTAATAAAATAATCTTTCAGCGATGTTCCTAATACTAACAAATTATCAATATATGATATTTTTTTAAACAAATCCTCGCGAGAATATTGTTCTTCTATACGTGCTGGTATTAAATGTGCTAATGCTAACACTTTAGCTTTTTTAGATACTATCCTTGCTATATCACTCTGCTCACATACAGGCAATAAATATTCCATTAAAAAAACAATATCATTCGGCTTTAAAATAAAATATAAAAAACATCCTATACACAAATTCAATAAACGATATAAAGGAGTAAAAAACCTAGAGCCATGAACAAATATTGGAATAATTTTGATATCAAAATCTATTCTTTTTTTTAGTTGCTTTGCCAAATAATACATTCCTGCATGGTTATTTTTTGTATTTTTCCATACAGCACAAATAATAAAAATTTTCATAATTCAATTCTTAGTATGTTGAAAAAATTGTTTGATAAGGAAGTAATCTATTGGACACTCCATTAGAATGTATAGACATAATACACAACCCAGTATATAATATAGATAATAAACTAATTATTATCAGTTTACTCTTATGTTGAAAAAAATGATTTATAATTATAGGAATTAACACAATTTGCACTGGAGTAAAAAAATATGAAATTCTAGAAAAAAATAAAACTAAAGGAGTATTCTCAAATAAAATAACCAACATTATAATAACAATAGAAATATAGTTTAAGTTAAATAAAATTTTCTCTCTTACAGTTTTTACTGAATAAAAAGATTCAAATACTGCAATAATGACAGCTATAATAAAAACTAGATACATAGTTAATGCAACTTCTGCCGAATTATGCTCAAATGTTAGATACATTGAATAGGGGGAGTTATATATCAAGAATATCAATAATGAAGAAGAGAAATAGAGTAATATAATTATTAATAAACGAATATAATTATTTATTCGTTTATACACAAAGAAATACAAAGGAAGTAATATTATCGCAGACATATGAAAACAAAAACTCATAAAAATAACCCCTAATAAGTATTTCTTGAAATTTCTTTCTTCTAACCATCCAACCAATACTCCCAAAAACACATAAGCAACAAGCGTTTGTCTTATAACATTAAATGTATTAAAGTAAAATTGTCCAACTGAGTAAAATATTAGAACTGATAAAAACACAAAAGGAGAGTATTTCCGAATAAAACAAAACGCATATTTCATTGTTATATAAGAAAATAGAAATATCATGCATGCAAAAGGGACGGATATATTTTTAAAAAAATAAAATAAATATCTGAATCCAGTTTCTTTTATTTCATCATTAAGTTCAAAGGAATCTTGGTATAGCCCATTGTAAGCAAAATAATCCATCCCAATGCCATATCTTAATCCAGATACGACTAATAATAGTAGAAAAAAAGCATAAAAACAATAATGAAATTCCTTTTCATACTTTCCTGAAAAAAAATCGACAATAGAAAAAAAGAATAACACAGAAAGAATTAAATAATAAATCATTTTATATGCTCTCACTATTTATTATAGATATCCTATAATAAAATCTACTTATATAAAAATGTAAAAAGCCAATTCTATAAACCTTATAATTTATAACCAACTCACAAAAAGTTATATTATGCATATTCTCTTTTTCAAATTAGAAATTATTTGAATTAAAGATAATGGAGTTACATAATGATACAATAACTTAATTTTTTGCCTAAAGGTGGTTGATATTTTCCATCCTTTTAAAAATATTTTTTTTGATGAATATCTTTTCTCTGAAGGATATACTAAACGTATTGATATACTGTCTATATATAATTTTTTCATCACTTCATCTTCGCTATTCAGTTGATACAATTCACGATAACAATTGTAATTATTAATTGCATTAACAGCAGCTGGCATCATGCTACAGATTCCTCCTGGATGGACATGATATACGGCCAAAACATTTGATAGATATATTCCATTACCATTTTTCAATAAATGATATATTAAATGTATATCACGTGAATACTTATAATATTTAAACTTCTGTTGATATTCAACTAACATCTCTTTCCTAAAAAGAATAGTTAAAGGCATCGTAAACCATCTTTTTCCCCAATCTTGTAACGTAAAAAAGAAAAATCCTTCTTTAGAATCAATTTTCTGTATATTATCTATCTTTCCCAACTGCCTTCTAATATATCCACCACAGCATAATGAACAATCCGCATTATCCTCCAAAAGTTCTACTTGCTTTTGCAGTTTATAAGGGTCAATCCAATAATCATCTCCTTCACATAATGCTACATATTTTCCATGTGTATGTGCATCCATTATTTTACGAAGAGAACCGTCGTGTTTGGAATATTGGTTTTCGGTCTCAAAAATAGGTTTTATTATATTGGGATATTTTTCTGCATATTCACGTATTACAGCAGCCGTACCATCAGTAGATGCATCATCGTGAACAATCGCTTCAAAACGAAAATGTGTTTTTTGCATTATAAAACCTTCTAAACACTCACGAATATAAAGTTCATGATTATAAGCTAAACAACGAATTGTAACTAAAGGATTATCCATAATTCACAAAATATAATATAACGTTTTTTTATTTATATTACGTCCAATTATCCTATAATCTACATTCATTATTTTGCAAGCCAAATCAATTATCAATGTAGTATATGGTACTTCAATACTTAAATATTGAGCCAAGGATTCCAATGGAACTAACCCACAAGGGATATCTTCAAAAATATATCTATGTTGTATAGTAGCGGGTGCATCTATTTCTCTATAAGCCAAATTATTTTGTAAACATTCATATAGTGTATCTCCAGAAACAGAATATGTCCGGCAAAGCCAGCATTGTAAGGATTCTAAAGAAAAACCTAAAGCAACAGCTACTGACAAACGCTCTTTATCCATTTTCTCAAGAAATAAAGAAATACTTGGAGAAATTCCATCAAAATAATATTTAAATGAGATTCGCTCACTCTCTATACATCCAATATTCATCAATGTGGGAGCACAATGTAGTAGCATTCCAACATTTCCTAATGATGTATATATAAATGAATTAACAGGCTTTATATACAGTCTCATTGATTGTGGAAACAAATGAAATAAAGACATCGATTCAGTTTTTAATGAGGCCATCAACACTTCATTCTTCAACGCATAAATATGGACCTTATTCGAAGACATTTTTCTTGCCGTATGAATGATTGTTTGCATTTCAAATATATGTGGTAGAGCTTCATTAGAAGAAAAGTCTAAAGCCTCAGAAAAATACAATGCACCAAACGTGCGACCAGGACTTAACACAATGATCGTATTGGCAGTAATGCGACCCGATAACATCCGCGCTATATCATTATGCGCTATAGTAGGTACTGTAATAATAATAAATTCTGTCAAAACATCATCTATATTACTAGATATTTTATTTATTTTTGCTACTCCACAAATAACACCTTCACTACATATTTCTTTTGTTTGTGATAAATCACTTATATTATCTCCTGTCCTATTCCACATATTCACTGTCACACCCGACAAAGATAAGTGCGCAGCAATCGCTAAACCTTGGTTCCCACATCCAATAATCAAAATTTCCATAGCAATTAGACGATTCGTTCTATATTAAAAGGTGCGATTAACATATTCTCATCCTTATCATTGCAAACTTGGACAGTATTCTGAATAATATCAATAACTTCTTTCATACGACTTTTATTGTCAGCAACAATAAAAAAACGTAAAACAATTTGCATCAAAGCACTATTCTCTTTTATATAATCACCTATGTCATATCGCTTTTCAGAATCAATAACTTCTTTTATCTGACATGCTTGTTCATAGCCAATAATCTGTTTTATACATCCGCCTTTCGCAACAAGACTCAATGTACAACATGGTTTAGAGAAATTGGGATTTTCTAAATTAATATCTATTTCCCCAACTGATCCTGTCAAAGAATAATTGACAAGCATATCAATATAGCTTATATTATTAAGATAGGATGTATATTTATATACAGAACTTCCTCCAGGTCTGTAGCCTGGTTCAAAAAAAGAAAAACCATCTTTATTAACAAATGCCTGAAGAAAAAAAGTTCCATTCTTAATTTCTAAATTAGCCAAGAAAGAACGAACTGTTGCATCCATTTCTAGCATAAATCTACATAAATATCGTGAAGGATAAACATACAATTGCGGTAATGGCATTGTCACTTTCTGGTCATAGTTATAATAATAATCACTAATAGCAGACAATCTACTTTCACCATTTGCTATGGTATAAAATACAACAATCTCATCACCATATAAATACTCCTCTATTACAACTTCTTTTTTTAAAGAAACAGAAATAGCGTAATCGTATGCTACTAAAAGTTCATCCTCAGTATAGCATATTGAAATACCTTTCCCAGAACTACCATCGACAGGCTTTATTATAACAGGATAGATTATATTTCTCATGTCATGAATGGAATAATCATGTGCAACAGGTAAACCATATTCTTTGCACTTCTTTTTAAATAAAGCTTTGTCTGTACAAATCTCCCACTGTTCTTGGGTTGCATAAAATGGTCTTCCAGTCTGTGAACAAATTTTCATTGCCATCTCAACATTAAATTCATGAACCCCTGTATATATTCCATCAATGTGTTGGTCTATAACATATTTTGATAGTACATCCACATCTGCAGTACTAATATCCAAACATTCATCAGCTATTTGTTTGGCCTTTGATTTTTCCTTAGGTAAAAAATCAGTCACAATTGTATATACCCCATTTTCTTTAGCATATTTCACGATTTCAAAAGAGCCTATAGGTTTACCTCCTAAAATCAATATTTTTTTTCCTGACAATTTATTCTTCATAATTATTTAATATAAATAGCTACATATATCAGCACATTCAATTTTATTCATCTCAAATCTTGAAATTTTCATAGCTGTATCAGCTAATGTGTTATATATAAGAGTATTATTATTCTTTAAAAAGTTAGTTCGATCGATATATTTTTTTCCATCAAAATCAGGATGAATTATGATTTCTATAAGTTTCAATTTATTAATGTCACCAATTCTTTTGGTTCTAGAATTTTCCATATCACAAACAAATTGATTAATATTTCGACCTCCACCTATAATTTTAGTTTTATTAGCCTTTTTCTTAAAATATCTCATCATAAAATAGTACTTAAGAGGTAAATAGGAAAGAATACTTTTACGATAATAACCAAAAAGATATGGCTCTATACCACGAATTACTGATATATCATACTTTAATAACAAAGGTTCTAAGGCATACCAAACTGGTAAATTAAATATTATATCATTGTGTGTATCAATATATGGTAAAGTAAACCCATAATCTAAATATTTTTTTATTTGAGCTTCTATTTCAGAACGTAATACCTTTATATGAGACAATGAAAAAACCTTTAATAAAGACCTAGGAGAAGTATTCACAAATGTACTGTCTTCATTACAGTAACTTCTTATTTCTTTTAATCCTACCGTCAAAGGTATGCCTTCTGTTATATTAATATGTAATCCTACTTTATCGAAAAAATCGTATTTTTTTGATAATTCCACCGCTTCTTCAGTAAATTCAGAATTGATAATGAGAGAAGTTTTAGAACTAATACCTTTCTGAAAAGAATAAACTACCGCCTCATTTCTATATTGATTTAATCCAAAATCATCTGCATTAACAAAATAGTTCATCTTGTTTTTTTATAGCAACCAATGTTTTTTATCATTTAATTATTACTCTAAAAAAATTAGTCTGATACGACAATACATTTTTTAGCTGATCTTCCGAATCAAATTTTAAAATAAGAGTACCTACCGCATCATTTGCACCATTAAAAGAAGACACTGCATCGCCCTCTCTAACCCATAAATCTTTTTCAACTACGCACGATTTATTAAAATCTTCATTAATATCCAATCCTACAAAATACCCAGTCTTATCTGCATGAAGAATAACCTCCGCCCAATGACCGTTATAAGATTTCTGTTCCACACCAATTACTTCCTCACCTACTGTCGAACGAACAGCATTGGCAATTAAATCAACACCTGTAGCATAATATAGCATTTCTGCCAAACGATTACCTCCCCCACGAGGAGAGACTTCCATTATATAAGGTTTACCATCAATACCTATTCGGGTTTCAATATTGTAAATAGAGGTACGCATACCCAAAAGAGTAAGTAACCGTTGTATTTCGGAAGTTAATTCAGCTTCCTGTTCTACAGTAAATGTAGAAGGCCAACTATAAGCAGAAGGGGTATAAGGATTAGCTGCGTCCTCATCAAAACGCTGAGCAGAGAAAGAAACAAATTTCAGTTCCCCATCAACTGAAAAACTATCTGTATCCGATGAGCAGCCTGCTTTTTCTATAAATTCTTCTACAATTACTCGCTTGGATAAGGAGTGTTCAAAAGCATAATTCAAAGCAGACTCCAATTCCTCCAAGCAATCAACTCTTGTTACTCCTTTACTCCCAGCAGCGTCTGTTGGTTTTACCATAATTGGCCAAGGGAACCAGTATTTCTCTGCTAAAGCTTCTTCCACAGAAGAAAATCCCTTCGCTTTAGGAACATTAAAACCATTATCAGTGAGAAAATTACGAAATCGATCTTTATTCTGTAAAATACAAACCGAATCATACGGATTCCCAGGAAGCCCCATTTGGTCTTGCACATAAGCGGCAGTTACTACACCTGGATCTACAGCAAATGACATAATACCATCTATTTGTAACTCACGCGCTAGTTTTAATACCGCTTCTTTATCTATAATGCTCACATTATGATATTCATCAGAATATTTATGAGCTATATTGCCCGGAATATAATCACAAGTAATAACATAATAACCTAACTGATGAGCAGCCTTAATAACAGGTAATAAATATCTTAATCCTCCTAAAAGTAAAAGTTTTTTTTGTTTCCCTTCCATTATTTAATAATTAGATTTATAACGCGTTCTACTGAATCTTCACCCAAATTATGATACATGGGTAAGCATATCACACTGTCTGCAACTTTAGTAGCCACTGGAAGATTTTCCTTTTTTGCAGATTCTAACCCGCGATAAGTTGAGAACTCACTGATTAATGGATAAAAATACCGACGTCCCAAAACATTATAATCTTTCATTTTGAAATACAATTCATCTCGAGTCATACCATACTTTTCTACATCTATAAAAACAGGAAAATAAGAATAATTATGACGAATTCCCGGCATATCATTCATAAAACGAATACCTTCTACATTTCTCAAAGCCTCACGGTACTTTATGGCAACTTGATGTCGTGCTTCTATTGCAATATCTACTTGTTTCAAATTCAACAAACCATAGGCACTCCTTACTTCATCCATTTTACCATTAACGCCTGGAGCTACGATTTCTGTTTCATCGGCATAACCAAAATTTTTTAGATAATCAATACGCTTCTTCGTCTTTTCATCCTGACAAATCAAAGCACCTCCTTCAATTGTATTATAAACCTTGGTAGCATGAAAACTTAACGTAGACATGTCGCCTGCTTCCAATATAGATTTACCATTCATTTCAACGCCAAAGGCATGTGCAGCATCATATATTACTTTTAAGCCATATTTATCTGCAATCTCTTGAATACGTTGTGTATCACATGGTTTACCATATACATGAACTGGCATGATAGCTGTTGTTCTTGGAGTAATGGCTGCTTCTATTTTATCAGGATCAAGGTTACAAGTTTCAGGATTAATATCCACAAATACGGGCTTAATGCCATTCCACCACAAAGAATGAGTCGTAGCTACAAAACTATAGGGAGTTGTTATTACTTCACCTGTTATGCGTAAGGCTTGTAAAGCACACATTAAAGGCAAAGTTCCATTTGTAAATAGACTAATGTAAGGGACCTTCAAATACTCACACAATGCTTTCTCTAATTCTTGATGATAATGACCATTATTAGTCAGCCATTTACGTTCCCAGATGTCTTGTAAATAAGGTATAAAATCATCTAAGGAAGGAAGTAACGGGGAAGTTACTGTAATTGTTTTATTATCCATATTGAAATTATTTTCGACGGATTATAGAGAATATTAATTGTTTCAATTCTAAATACTCCGGTAGTTTTGTTTTTTCATATATAATGAAAGCAATGAGAAGCCCCAGTAAGACTTGAACAGGAAGAATTATAAATACTGATATATTTAATAAAGAGATGCTCCACATAACCGCAGCTACGAAGAATGAAATCAAAAACAGAGGAAGTATATCTTTTACTTGTTCTGTCGTCGAATAATGAATCAGGCAAGCTGAATAATAACTATTTAGAAAATAGGCAATAAAAGAAGTAAAAACACTCCCCCAAAGCATATATTCAATTCCCAGAAAGATGCCTATCGTAATAGGTACTATCGCTATAATTTTTTTTATTATTTCAAGCCTTAAAAAAAGATCAGAGCGACCTTTCACCTGAAGGATGTTCAGATTTATGGCATGAAGAGGATATAGCATACCTGCAAAGCAAATAATCTGTAAGAAATAAACAGCAGAAAGCCATTTTTCACCTATTAGTATAAAAATTAGTGATTTTGATATTGCTGCTAATCCTAACATACATGCAAAAGTTACTAACATAGTAATTTTAATAACTTTGCGATAAGCTTCACGCAAACGCTCCGGTTCGTCTTGTATGGAGCTTAAAACGGGATAGCTAACGCGTTGAACAACAGAGGTCAAATTACTGGAAAATATAGTATTAAATTGTTCTGCACGGGTATATTGCCCTAATTGGGCAGCGCTGTAGAATCGACCTATTACAATATAATATACATTCTTATAAATTGTATCCAGAAGACCGGACAATAACAGCTTAGAGCCAAATCCGAAAAGTTCCTTGAAACTATTTATTGAAAATTCCCATACAGGACGCCATTTACTATAAACCCATAAGAAAAGAGTGTTCAATATCTGTCTTGAAAGCTGTTGCCCTACTAAACTCCAAACTCCCAAACCTGCAAAAGCCATACCCACTCCTACTATACCACTAGAAATAGAGGATATAAGAGAGACTTTCGTTTGAGTCTTAAAGTTAATATTCCTCACGAAAATTGTACGAGGAATAATACCCAGTGCATTAATGATTAAAATCAAGCCTATGGTTTTCGTTACTTCAATCAATATAGGTTCTTTGAAAAAAGCGCTTATAGCAGGAGAAGAAATAAAAAGTAAAAGATAAAGGATTATGCTAACCACAAAATTAAAATAAAACACGGTGTTATAATCCGCCCTTTCAACGTTTATCTTTCGTATTAAAGCACTGGAGAAACCGCTGTCTATAATAGAATTGGAAATTGCAATAAAAACGGCGATTATCGCCATGGTTCCATACTCTGCCGGTGTAAGCAAACGTGCAAGAATTAATCCTATCAGAAAAGCGATACCAGAACTAGCAATATTATCAATAAAGCTCCAGCTAACTCCTTGAATAGTTTTATTTTTTAGTGATTCAGACAATGGTAATTTACTTAAATATCAAAGAAAATAATGAGAGAATTCAATACAAACTACGCTAATTGAGATCGTTTTTCCTGCTTTTTTTTACGTAATCTGTCCCACCATAGATTCAGCCCAATCCAAATAACTATATCTGCCAATAACATAATGGTATTGTTAATATAAGGCATAAATAAAATATTGACAGCACTAAAAGCACAAGATATAAATAGTAAACTAATCATTGCTTTGCGAGGTGTTAATCCAATGGCCAATAATTTGTGATGAATGTGGTTCTTATCTGGTTCAAAAGGGTTTTTCCCATTACGAAGACGAATAAGCACAACACGTATAACATCAAATGAAGGAATAATCAAAGTACTGAAAGCTATCACAAAAGCACCTTCCGTATAAGAAATTATTTCCGGATTGTTCTGACTATATTTGATAGTTAAAAAACTAAGGATGTAACCTAAAGTCAAGCTACCTGTATCTCCCATAAAAATTTTCCGGGCACGCTCGGCACTACCAAATACATTATAATAGAAAAAAGGAACAAGTACTCCCACTGTACTAAAAGCAAGCATGCCATAGAACCATAAACCTTTCTCTACAAACAATGCTCCCAACACTAAAAGAGCCACGCTACTTAATCCTGAAGCAAGTCCGTCAATCCCATCTATTAGATTAATTGCATTAGTAATAAAAACAACAGTCAGTACCGTAAATGGAATGCCTATATATTTTGGAATGGTATAAATACCAAACAATCCATAGAAGTCGTTTATCCAAAGTCCGGCTATAGGAAAGAGACAAGCACAAAGGATTTGAATAGCAAATTTCTGACGATAACGGACACCGATCAAGTCGTCTGCAATCCCCGTCAGATATAAAAGAGTCATTCCACAAATGAAGAGCAAACACTCCGGAAGAATGAAAACTGCCGGAAGAACAGGTATACCATATCCTGTCAAAGTTCTTAAAGCTAATATCACGCAGCATGAAAATAAAATGGTAGGAAAGAAAGATACACCTCCCAAACGTGGAATAGCACGTTTATGTATTTTACGCTCATCCGGCATATCAAATAATTTCTTCCGTAAAGAAATCATCAAGATACGGGGAATAATAAGCCTTGCAATAAAAGCCGAAATGACAAAAGCTAAGATTATAAATAAATAATTCATTGCGATAGATAGCCCTGAAATAGGGCTGTGATTTTAGGTTTTACTTAATTTCGTTCTTCAGGTTATTTAGTAATCCCTTACCGAATAATGTCCAGACAATACTAAAGAAGACTGCAACAAACACAGAGAGTATTACGTACATTTTCATCCCCATACCGGATGGATATAAAGGCACTACAGCCGGCTCAACCACGGCAAAGACAGGCTTCTCTTCTTGTACTTTAGCTCTGGCTACTTGCAATTGGCTAGCTACTTGACTATATATCTGATATGCCATACTCACATCATTTTGTAGCCGTTCTTGTTCGGTACGTACACTCTGAAGAATCAGATTGTCGTGAGTATCTACATAGCTAGCATATTTCTTTTGTGCCGCATAATATTCCTGCTGACGTTCCTTGAATAACTTTTCAAGATAGGTACAATCTTCTTTTGACTTTGAAGTTCGGTAACTAATTATATACTTTTGCAATTTATGACTAACTGAATCAGCAACAATAGCTGCCACTTTGGGATTTTGCAACGTAACAGATACCCTAGTTATTACAGTTTTCTTGTCGATAGTAGCAATTATGTTCTCTTTTAAGAAGTTTATCTTACTATTTTCTTTTTCAGTTAATTCAATAGTCCCCCCCTGCCAATTGCTATTAGTAAGATTCTCACTCTCCTTATCTGTAAATAATGATCTAATGCCTCCAATAATCATTCCGGGAAAACCTATAACATAGTTCCACCAAGGAGAAGACTGTTCACTCAAATAAGATTTTAATGTAATTGTATCCGAATCGATCGGTACATTCATATCAAACAATTCTAATAAGAACGGAGTGGAAGATACAATATCAGACGATAAAGAAGCATTCAACGCATCTGTGCCATCACTAGTGACATTACTGCCCAAAAAAGAAGCAGCAAGTCCAGCTAAGCCATTCCCTCCCTTAGAATTTCCCATTTCTGGAGATAGAGTAACATTAACTGTGTATTTTCGGGGAATACTAAATGCAACAATAATACCAATAACCAAACCTATAACCGCTGCTTTATACAACGTCTTACGAATAGCTATAATCTTACGAAATATCTCCATTAGATCGATTTCGATATCTTCGCTGTTTTTATGTATCGATTTTCCAGAAACCTCACCATCCATTTTTTGTATTATTTAAATAACCACCAACTTAAACAATTAAAATACCAAAAGTAAAAAATAAAGAAAACATTATAGTAATCGTTTTATTTTCCATAGAAAAAAATATTTGTTTTAAAAGGAGAATTAAATTTCATATTAGTAAAGCAACGCCATAACCATTCCAAGGGACCATATTTAAAATAGTTTAACCACAATATACTAAACAAAACTTGTAAAACATACACAAATATAAAACACAGTACTATATAATCAAAACCTATTTTATTCGGCAAAAGAAAAGTAACCATTAATATCACACCAATAATACTTTGGAAAGAATAATTAGTAAGTCCCATTCTCCCAAAAGGCTCTAACAGTGTAAATAATGAGGACTTACAGTTATATACATATATGAAAAGCATAGCATAAAAAAGACTTCCAAATAAATTACTTAATGAGAGTAATGTATTTATGTAAGTAAAATGAAACAACAGAAGTAAGCTGATGTACAATAACATTATTAAAATTAACGGTTTCAATTTTACATAATCTTCAAGATGCTCTATTATTCCCTTTTTTGCAAAATAATACCCTAAAACAAAATAAGATAAAGTATGAAAGATGCCTCCATTAAAAACAATTTGTATATAATTAACTATAACTTTATCTAAAGGATAAGATATTATATTTTTTAAAGAGTCTCCCAATATATACCTACTATTATTAAAGTATGTTTCAGGAAAGAATAATGTACCAATATCAAAACGAGCTAAATATAAAGAAGCTAGTTTTAACACGATAAATAAAATAAATAACATTTTTGGAGTGAAATTTCTAAAAAAACCAATATCATTCCACACATACCATACCACATTAATGCATCATATGTATAAAATAGTTTATTTAAAATTCCAATCAAAACTAAAATGGCACAACGCCAAAAGAATTTTTTACTCGAATTTGCTGGGTTTCTTAATATCAAATAGAAACTTACCCCAAAAAGAATACTAAATATACCAGAACATCGCCCAGGCAAAAACGCATATATTAATCTTGATGTTACATTTCCTGATAAAAAAGAGGAAAAATCATTATATTCATTATTAAATCCAAACAGTCCAGCGGTGTGTACTAAAAGAATGCCTAATAAAGTTATAGCACGAAGTGCATCAATAGATGTTATACGCTCTCTCTTCATAAAAATAAATCTAACTATTTTTTTTATACGGACAATATTTATTTAGGTTCAATACAATTCCTATAATCATTTTTTCATAAATAATAAAGCTATTCTTTCCCTATATATCTATTTTTTTATTAGATTAGCAACTGAAGCAATCATCAATCCTAATGAGCTGAAGGAAGTAGCATAACCTAAAATCTCGCCCATATTCACTTTCTTCTTAGATTTACTTGGAACTATAATCTCACAACCAGGCTCTATTTGTTTCTTACCATTACCTTTCACCTTGGTTACTTGACCATTCATATAAACAATAAACTTCTTGCTCTTCTTCGCATTGTCTGAATAACCGCCGGACTGATTCAAGTAGTAATTAATATCCTGTCCTTCTAGGTAAGACACGGTATTGGGCATCATTACAGCACCGTCAATGGTTACTGTATTTGTATTTTTTGGAATAGAAATTACATCGCCTTCACGTAATACAAGATCGGCCGAACTTTTCGGATTAGCGAGTGCTTTTTCCAAATCAATGCCTACAGTAAACGTGTTTTCAACTTCAATTCCTAAAGAATCGATCATCGCTTCTCCCAACTGACGACGCATCAAACGGATGACATCACCCATACGTTTCTTTTCACTGGGACTGGCAACACGAGTCAGTTTTGCTCCACGTAAGTAAGCGTAATTAGTGGCTCCACCGGCTTTGCTGATTAAATCGGATAGGCGTTCCTCGCGACTGGTCAAGGCGTAAGTACCATCAAAAAGGATTTCTCCTTGAATACCGACATTTTGCTGGGCCTGATAACTGGGACTTCTACGAACATAGACTTCATCATAAGGCTGAAGGACAAAGCCGGGCTGACCGTCTATGACAAAACCGTCTTTCAAGGAGAAGGAGAACATTTGACCTATTGTGTCATTGTCGGCTGTACTGCGAGGGTTTTTAATTCGTCTTGTTACATCCACTCGAACCGTAGAAGCAGCTTCACGCAAACCTCCCGCTTGAATAATCAAATCCTCCAAAGTCATATTATCAGCATAGGGATAGGAATCCGGTTTAGCGACTTCACCATGAACTGTTATGTTACCGCGATCTTCTAGATCGTGAATGCTGGGAATATAGAGTATATCGTTCTTCATCAAGGCGATATTGGGTATCGTACCGTCCATGATAGACTTAATGTCCACTGAAAGAACTTCTTTAGTCAAGTCTTCACGCTGACGATAAAGAACGGAACGATTTAAAAAAGCATCTCCTGTCAAGCCTTGGGCTTCGTTTACCAATTCGCGAATGGTATTGAGTTTTCCACTTAATTGATAGATACCGGGGCGGTAAACAGCTCCACGAATTTCTAACTTATTAGTAAAACGGTTAAGGATAGCCTCAGCTGTGACAACATCTCCATTGCGCATTTGATAAACACTGTAGTCTATGTCTTGCACTGTATTAACTTCGTATTCCTGACCATTCTGCCGTACTATACGCAAAGAACGGGTATACGCATCGGCATCAAAACCTCCGGCATACTTTATCAAAGTAGAAAGTGGTTCATCCTTTTTCATCTCAAAACGCATCGGACGTTTTACTTTACCACTAATCTTTACCAAGACTTCATAAGTAGGAACAATAACTACGTCTCCTTCCTGCAAACGGATATCGTCTTGAGTATTACCCTTCATTATAAATTCGTAAACGTCAATAGTAGCGATCTTCTTCCCATTTCGTACTAGTTGTACATTACGTAAACTACCAATATCACTTACTCCACCCGCACGATAAAGAGCATGAAAGACAGTAGAGAAGGAAGAAAGCGCATAAGTGCCGGGCTGAACAACTTCACCCATAATATTGATCTGAATAGTACGGATATTACCTAGTGTCAGGCGGATATCGGAACTGGGATCGGTAGCATTACTCAGACCATTATAGATTTTATTCAGGGATTTCTTGAGATAGTCATTTGCTTCAGAGACGGTTAATCCACTCAAATTAACAGGACCGATTTTTTGGATATTAATGGTTCCATCCGGTGAGATTGTTTGCCGAATGGTATTCTGACTGGCTCCCCAGATATCGATGATGACTTCGTCACCAGGACCTAGACGATAGTTGGATGGAGTGGCTAGATTGACACTGGGTTCGAAAGTTAAATTTTTAGTATTAAAAATGTTCCGACCAAATACTTGATCTTCATGGGCGAGATCCTGTGTGGTTGGGTTGTCTTCGAGCATATCGGAAGTATTCTCTTTCATTTCCTCACGAAGACGGGATTCATTCACATCCGTTCCGGTAGACTTGGAAGTATTGACATTATTCTGTTTTTCATACAATTCTTTCACACGCATTGCCTGTTCCTTGGTTACTCCTTTACGAGCTAATTCGGAGGCGAGTTGCTTCTGCTCCTTTCCTTGCTTGATACCTTCCTTTACGTATTCAAGTACTTGCAGGTCACTCATGGTCTGGGCCATTAGTGAAGAAGTACTTCCTAGCATCAAAGCAAATAGAAATACACTAAAAAGTTTTTGTATTCTCATCGATAATTAAAATTTTCAATAAATATAAAAAGTAGCTTTTGAATGGATGTGAAAAAGCAGGACTATTTAGAAAATAGCCTACAAACACGTCACACGCAGTACTGAAAAATTAAAAAGTTATGATTAGTTGATTTTCTCGCAATACCATTTGGGAATGTGTAGCATAACGCCAATAGTAGCCAAAGTAACGACTACATAATAGCTTTTCTTGTATTGCGTAAGTTTGCCTTCGAGTCCGGCAAACGGGCCACGGATTACCCGGACTGCTTGTCCTGGGCGGGCTTCAGCTGTTGTTGTATCAACATAGAGAGTTCCTTTGTAATTCGGATCACAGATGGCACGTAATTCCAGCATTTCTCCATCCGGAATTTCATAACCCTTACGTGTACTGCGATCTCGTACAATTAAAAAAGGAATAGGACATCCCTCAATTTTTTCTAAGAACTCTTTCTCTGTAAATGTTTTTTCAACAAACAATAAATTATGAACAGCAGGAGTGAGTCTACGATGCTTTTTGCCATCCAAAGTCTCTTGCTCCGTATAGCGCATCGGAATAAAATAGCTTATTCCCCTTTCTTCCAAAAATTTCCCCAAATGTTCTTCTTTACAATAGAAAGTCTGTATGGCATACCATACGCGTCGTTTTTCTATTTGCTGGTTGTTGCCCCGCTCATTCATTATTTACACCATCCCCTAGTTTTTTTATTAGATTTTATAGCATCTTAAAAGACAAAAGCGCCCTGACACCCATAAATGAAATCCATTTATGAATCAGTAGCGCATCTCTTAAGGATTTAGCCTTTTTATCTTACCTCCATATAAGAACTTATGTTCATAGAGGAACGGATACAGTACTAAAACACTGCAAAAGTAATACAATTTAATAAAAGAACATACTTTTATCACTTTAATTTTATCAACTACAATATTAATCTACTTTCAGAGACTAAAGGAAATCCCTCTAAGTATTTTTCAATGAAACACTTAGAGGGATCCTGAATTTAATAAAATATTTTTCTTATTTTACATTTATCGAAGAACTTTCAAGGGTTAGGACTCCTTTTTTCAAACCTTTACCTGTGGCTTCAAGTATAATCATACCAGGTTGTTCCGTTGAAGAAACGATAGCTGTCATCATGCCATTAAAGACTCTCATCTTCGGAGATTGGAAAGACTCCAAAGAAGCTGCATTTCCATTAGCTCCGGCACGATATGTACCTGCCCCTTTCACTTTAAAGCTAATCTCATGAGAGGCTGTCGGACAAAGATTTCCTTTTTTGTCTACCACTTTCACCGTAACAAATGAAAGATCTTTTCCATCAGCTTCTATCCTATCACGATCGGCTACCAACTCAATATGATCCGGCTTTCCTGCTCTATGAATTACTTTTTCAGCCACTGCTTTTCCATTCTCATCATAAGCAACCACTTTGACAGTTCCGGGTTCATACTTTGTATCCATCCACATCAAACGATAACGTGTCTGACGTTTCAAATTCATAATAGAAACGGAATCGGCACTGTTATCTATTGTCACAGAAAAATCTTTCGTACGTTTTCCCTGACTCTTGCCATTGATAAATAATTCTGCCGAAGGATAGTTAGTATAAACAAAAACCGGAGTAACTTCGCCTTCACGACCTTCCCAATTCCAATGTGGAAGGATATGCAATGTCTCTTCTCCTTTATTCCAATGACTGCGATAAAGGTAATAACGGTCCTTAGGCAGACCTGCCAGATCGATTATACCGAACAACGAAGAATGGCTTGGCCAATCTGTATAATAAGGTGTCGGTTCACCCAGATAATCAAAACCTGTCCACAGAAATTCTCCTATGCAATAGGGTAAATCTTCATGTTGAATAAAATCATCTTCAGGAAGATTAGACCAAGAGCATGATTCTACATCGTAGGAAGAAGACTGATGATCGTCATATTTCTTCATCCATTGACGGGTAAGAGGAAATTTATAGACACCACGGGCACTGACTGTAGAAGCCGTTTCACTACCCAATACAATCCGTTGGGGAAGTTTTTTATAATTCTCCTGGTATTTATGAGGACGATAATTGAATCCGGGAACATCCATCACTGCTGCCATATTATTATTGACTACAGCATCCGGTGCATCCATACCTTGTGTGACAGGGCGAGTCGGATCTTCGCGATGACAAATATCTTGTAAGAAAAGAGACATTTTAGCTCCTGTTCCATTTTGCCACTGTTCGGACACTTCATTCCCAACGCACCACATTACTACACTCGGATTATTACGATAATGATGTATCAGGCTAGTCAGGTCTTTCTCAACCCATTCATCAAATACAAGATGGTAGCCATTCTTAACTTTGGCTGCTTTCCATTCGTCGAAGGATTCAGCCATTATCATGATTCCCATTTCATCACAGGCTTTAATCAATTCCGGTGCCGGCATATTATGGGATGTACGGATGGCATTGCAACCCATATCTTTCAGAATACGGATTTGACGACGGATAGCCGCATCATTGACGGCAGTACCCAAAGGACCAAGATCATGATGATTGCATACTCCCTTAAAAACCGTTCTTTTTCCATTCAGATAAAAACCTTTATCGGGAATGATCTCAATGGTTCGTATACCGAAAGAGGTAGTATACTCGTCTTTCAACACCTCTCCTTCATAAACTTTCGATATCGCCTGATAAAGATTTGGAGTTGCGGGACTCCATAAAGCCGGAGAAGTAACGACTAGTTCTTGGCTAAAAGTATTGTTTTCAAAACGGTTACCCTGTTTTTCATTAGTAGCTACTACTTTGCCATTCTTATCCAACAAATCAGTTACAATACGATATTTATCGAAGTTTTTACCAGCGGGTACTACAAGTATTGTCTTCAAGTTTACTTTCGCATAATCATCTTTTACAACCGGAGTTGTCAGTTGTGTACCCCACGTTGGAATATGGGCATCCTCTGTTATCACCAGATGTACATTTCTGTAAAGTCCGGCACCAGGATACCAACGGGAAGATTCTGGTTTATTTTCTAAACGGACAGCCAATATATTTGATGCTCCTTCTTTTAAATAAGGAGTGACATCCAAATAGAAAGAATTATAACCATATGGCCAATAACCCGCCTCTTGTCCATTCACATAAACACGGGCATGACTCATAGCGCCATCAAAAATAAGGGTAGCTTTCTTTCTTTTCGTAAAAGAAGGAGCTTCAAACTGTAACCGATACCAACCGACTCCTACAAAAGGGAGCCCTCCGGTACGTCCTGCATGTTCCATCGCCTCTTTTTGCCCATCTTGCGAAATGGCTGTCATTTGTTTATCATTGTCTATACCAAATGGTCCATAAATTGCCCAATCATGGGGTACTACCACTGATTGCCATTTAGTATCACTATAATCGGGCTGAAAAAATTCAGTATTGTCCTCACGTGTAAACTTCCACCCTTTTTCAAAAGTATAAGAAGTACGTACTTGCGCATTCAACACACTGAAAAATGAAAGGATAACCAGTCCTAATAGAATTTTAGTTTTTATCATCATAAATATCTGTCTTCAATTTGATTTCACGATTATTTCATTTGTAAAAATCCATCTACCAAATTACTTATCGCCACATACATTTCTTGTACACAAAGAGGCTGTCTCAAAATACTGATTAGCTTATTCTTCTGTTATCCCAGACAGCTTGAAGAATCTTCTCTTTTATTCTTATAGAAAAAATTCTTCATTATGTTCAGAATGACAGAGCAAAATAATAGCGATTATCAATTTTGATTCAGCCTCTTTAATTATAAGAAAAGATAAACTTTAAAGTATTTTTTTTATCTATTTATTAATTAATAGTGATTTCATCTACAAATAAGAAACCTGTATTACCCTTTCCGACATGCCATTCCGGAATCTGTTTTTCGGATAAAGCAATAACTTTTACATATTGTACTTTTATCGGAGTGAAATCCAATTTATGCTCAAAAACTCCATTTTTGTCTGTTTCCTTCATAGCCGGATATTCTTCAAAAGCTATTTTTCTGAAGTTTTTACCGTCTTCTGATACTTCTACAGATAGTCCTCTTGCATCAAATACCCAATCACCCTTTTCCACACAAGTAGATATCGCAACACTTGAAATCTCTGTCGGTTGCTGAAGGTTCATGGTTACGTCCATATCGTTTTTGTTGAATGCAATCCAACGACCGGTTTTATAATTACCATTTCCTTTCAAACCGTCTACTAATGTAGCTACACCTTTGAATTCGTATTGTTTATTGACAGGTTGATTAGCTATAATTGACTTCATACTAGATTTACTAAAATCTATTTTTTCTGAAATCTTACGACTCTTTGCGGTCGGACGGATTGCAACTGCTGTTAATGTTCCATTCTCTTTTATCTTCAACATACCTTCGTACAATGGAGAAGTTGCAGTAGGCTCTGTACCATCTAACGTATAATGAATAGGTGCATTATCAATCGTTGTCAGCGTGATGTCTAATGTACCGTCTGTCGGATTCGGAGTAAATTCAGCTGTTACATCAAATACATGTTTTGCATAGTTGTATCCCTCAATTTCGTACCATTCTATCAATTGAGGAAGACGAGATAAGAAATTTGAAAAATTCTTCTTATCAGACATAGTCCATTGAACTTCGCTCAATGCAGCCCAACGTGGCAATACCATATACTGAGCATGAGAGAAAGTAGAAATGTATTCTGTCCAAAGATTAGCCTGCACGCCTATAATATGTTTCTGTTCTTCCGGAGTAAGTGAAGATGGGGTAGGTTCGTAGCTATAAACTTTATCAATAGGTACATAACCACCAATACCCAAAGGTTCGTTTTCTACATCTTTAGTCTGGTAATAATCAAAATAAAGATAAGTATTAGGAGTCATAATTACATCATGTTTTTGCTTAGCAGCTTCGATACCACCAGCTTCTCCACGCCATGACATCACTGTTGCATTAGGAGCAAGTCCACCTTCCAAAATCTCATCCCAACCAATAATCTGGCGACCATGGTCATTCAGAAATTTCTCTGCATGATTGATTACAAAGCTTTGTAAACGCTCTTCTTTACTATGAGATGCATCTGAGTGTAAACCTAATGCTTTGATACGTGCCTGACACTTTGGACATTTTTCCCATTGTGTCTTCGGACATTCGTCACCACCGACATGAATATATTCTGAAGGGAAGATTTCCATTACTTCAGTCAGTACATCATCAATAAATTGCAAGGTTTTATCATTTCCGGCACAAAGCACATTGTCTGATACTCCCCATATTTTCCATACTTCATAAGGACCACCTGTACACCCCAATTCCGGATAAGCAGCAAGAGCAGCTTGCATATGTCCCGGAAGGTCGATTTCCGGAATAACGGTAATATAACGGTCAGCTGCATAAGCTACAATATCTTTAACTTGTTCCTGTGTGTAAAATCCACCGTAAGGTTTACCGTCATACTCACCGGAATTACGTCCTATTACAGTTTCTGAACGTTTAGAACCGATTTCCGTTAATTCCGGATATTTTTTGATTTCCAAACGCCAGCCTTGATCTTCAGTAAGGTGCCAATGTAAACGGTTCATGTTGTGTAATGTCATCATATCAATATAAGTCTTCACCTCATCTACTGTAAAGAAGTGACGTCCTACATCGAAATGTGCACCACGATAGCTAAAGCGAGGATAATCATTAATTTCCACAGCGGGTAATGAAATATCTCCCTCTATTACGATAGGCAATGATTTACGTAAGGATTGAATTCCATAAAAAACTCCGGCTTCTGTAGGAGCCGTAATCGTAATTCCATCACTCGCCACCTTTAATTGATAGGCTTCAAGATTTTCAGACTCTAATCCCAACGACAGTACAATTGCATTTTGTCCTTTCGTACCTGCTTCAATAGCAAAGTCTTTTCCGGTTGATGCTTTCAAATAATCAGCTAGAAACTCTGCATTGTTCTGCATCTTCTCATTCCCTTCGGGGTAGAGAATCTTAACACCACTCTTTAGGACAAAAGGATCTCCCTGAGTGGTCACTATTTCCTGCGGCAATGGAATAATCTGGTAATTTGCTTCTTGTTGTACTGATTGACAAGAAGTAGCAATTCCCATAATTGCCAGGCATCCGGTTAATTTTAAGAACTGTTTCATAAAATAAAAATTAGGGGTTAGTTAATAAATTTGTTAGTTAATAAATTGGGGTTTAATTATAAGTTTCACGAATATGCTTGATTTTCAGAGGTAACTTCTGTCCTTTTTTTATAAAAGGAGAAGTTATAACAATCGTCTTACGTTCTCCCGGTAAAAGATCAAAGAAGTTATCACTGAAATGAGCTCCCTGAAAGGGGACTTCTATAAATACATCTTTAGCTAATTTGGAAGAAATGATGGTTAATTCACACTTACCAGCTGTCTGTTTCATCTTATAGTTAATTGTTGTTTGAGGCAGAAACAGTTCTTTCGTCTTTCTGAAGAAATGGATTGACTCTGCAAGAACCTGTCCTGATTTATTTTTAAGTGTTAGTTGTAAGAGACAATGTTGAAGTTGTTCCGGGGTCAGTTTGGTCTTGAAATCTTCTTTGTAAACACACAAAGAAGTATTCGAAGGAACAGTCAATGAGTTTATCAAAATCTTCTTGTTTATTGGTTTCCCTTCAAAATCAAGAACTTTCATCTCCAACTTCATTTGTTCTATTGTATCCAGCCGATCAGAAAGCAGATAAATACATAAGCTGTCATTCTGTTGTATAGGATTAATCAAAAGCGGTTCAAAAGCACGTTTTGCCTCATAATGCAAAGCTTTCCAATTGCCATAATAATCGATACTAGACCAAGATACAACCGGCCAACTGTCATTCAACTGCCAATACATAGTACCCATGCAATAGGGACGATTACGACGATGGGCTTCTAATCCATGCCGTATTCCTTTTCCTTGTAAGACTAATCCTACATACACAAAATCTTCAAATTTATCTGGAACAATATAGTCGCGTTCCATATAAGTACGAATCAATGAGTTACCGATACTGCTCTTCTGGTGTGCATTCATCACTTTGGATTCAATCTGATAATCTTCAGAAGCAGCAAAAGTTGCTATAGTTTTCATTTCTGGAAATGACTGGAAGCCAAATTCACTCATAAAACGAGGAATATCCGTATCTGAGGATTCAAATGGTTTCTTGCCGTACCAGACTCCCCAATTGTGACTATCTCCTATTCCCCATGATTCAGGTCGTCCCCAATTAGCAAAATAAGGAGAACTGTGTACATAAAATCGGTCGGAATCAAATTTATCCACCATGGCAGGAAGCAATTCACGGAACAATTTGTCATAACCTCTTAGCATTCCCTGATATACTTCAGGGGTAATTTTTTTCTGAAAACCCCAATATTTTAAGGCTTCCAATATTTCATTATTACCACACCACATAGCCAAAGAGGCATGATTACGAAGTCGCCGGATATTAAAATCAGCCTCCGCCTCGACTCTTTTCATAAAAGTCGGATCTGAAGGATACGGGGTACAAGCAAACATAAAATCCTGCCACACCAGAATTCCATTTTCATCTGCTAAATCATAGAAACGATTATCTTCATAAACTCCCCCTCCCCATACACGAACAATATTCATATTTGCCTCACGAATATCACGAAACAAATTCTGATAACGTTCAGTGGTGACCGAAGGAAGCATTACATCCTGAGGAATGTAGTTGGCACCTTTAGCAAACATAGGAATACCATTTACTTCAAAATAAAAGGATTCTCCATCTTTATCTTTTTCATTCACCAAGCGGATTGTACGCAAGCCAATTCGATGAGTTTGCTCGGCAATTATATTTCCATTGACTAGTATTTGAGCAGAGAAATCATATAAAACAGGTTTTCCCCAACCATTGGGCATCCAACGAATAGGTTGAGATATTTCTACAGGTAGTGTTATATGATTAGTGCCGGGACGTAGTATTACCGATTTCTTTTCTCCTATGATAGCACTTCCGTCTAAAGAAACATTGATTTTAATTTCTGCAGTTGTTTCTTTCGAAATATTATCAATAATCAATTCATTGGATAAGTTTGCAGCCTCATCCGTCAATGATGTCTGTTTTACATGATAATCAGAAATAGTTGCCACATCATAGAAGCGAAGTGCTACGGGGCGCCAAATACCGCTTGTCACCATTCTGATTCCCCAATCCCAACCATAACTATATGGAGCTTTACGAGTGAAAACACTTAAGTGTTTTTCATGATGGTCATTATCGGCAGGATAATTGAATCCATTGGATGCGTATTGAGGTAACGTCTGACGAATAGGTGAATGAAAATAAATCTGAAGATGATTCTCTCCTTTACGTAATACTGGTTTTACCGGAAGAGCATAACCAACGAACATATTGTCTGCTTTTAGCAACAGAGCTCCATTAAGATATACATCGGCATAAGTGTCAAGCCCCTCAAAAACAAGCTGAGCTCCATCTCTGCTCAATTGTTCCTCGGATACTATAAAGGAAGTTTTATATTCCCAGTCTTTATCCTCTACCCATTGGATTTTTTCTTCATTAGTACCGTAAAAAGGATTTGGTAATAAGTTATAATGGATTAAGTCCTGATGGACTGTACCGGGTACGGTAGCCGACATCCATTTATCTATTCCAGCTTGTGAAAACTCCCAACCAGTGTCCAGAATGACAATTTCAGAAGTATCATTTCTCTGAGCATAAGCCATAGTGCAGCAGCATAACAATCCATATGCTATTTTGCTCACTTTTCCTGTTAAATTTAAAATCATAGTGGGGGCATTAGATATTTAACGGAGTAAAGATACTATTTTTTTGTCAAATCTTTACTATAAAACATACAAAATTCTTATTTCACCGGAATTTCGGCCATAAAGGTAGAAGCCGGAAGAGATACCTGATTTATCAAATTGGCTCGGGTAAAAGGCTGCCATCCATATCTTACGTATCGAGGTTTTGGAACCTCCTTGCTACGGATTTTCACTTGTTCTCCTACGATCTCTGCTATTGCAGGATAATATAGACCTTCTATTTCTGCCACTTCAAAGGTACGTAATGATTTCCCATCAGAGCTCTTCATTCCTTGTCCATAATCAAAAGACAAAAATACGGCTCCACCCCGACTAATAGCACTACGAAATAAAGGGCCGGAAGGTATTATATCCCTTGAGTAGGTCTTGTTCAATGCCCAACGTGCCAAGCGTTCACCAATTGGTTGCTTACAGTTAGGATGAACATTTAATGAATCGCCATGATCAATGGACACAGCCATACCTGTATATGGAATTTCTTCAATTAATCGTCGTTGGCTATCACGAAACCAAGGCCAGGAAGGACGGTCTATACCAGACAACTGTACAAAATAAAAAGGTAAATAATCATCATTCCATTTTTTTCGCCAACTCTGTACCAATAGTTTAAAGAGTTTCTCATGAGCTTCCCAGTTATGTGCATTCGACTCTCCTTGATACCAAACGACACCTTTAATAGGATATTGCTCCAAAGGACAGATGCCTGATTCATATAGATAACTAGGCTCATAAGGGTGACGTTGGAATTGATCTGTTGATTTCTTAATATTTAGTGCTGCTCGTTCACGCGTCCATCCTTGTATAAAGTCATTATTCAGCCAATCTTTTAAGATAGCCGGAAACTCATATTCGAGTGATGATCTATCCACCCAAGATTCTATAGGAGATCCACCAATCGCATTACAAATCAAACCAATCGGAACTTGCAGACTATCACGCAATGCTTTTCCAAAGTAATAAGCTATTGCTGAAAAATCGGAAGCAGTTGCAGGAATACAAGTTTTCCATTCGGTATTTCGATAATATTGAAGATGGTTTAATGAACCAAGTACTGTTGCATCCCACTCTACTGCATCGGTATGCCAACGTGCTTTCATGTCATATAAATGAATTTGCTGATCAGTAGCTTGTGGTATATCCTTTTTTGCTGTTGAACTATGTTTTAACATAAACGCCATATTCGATTGTCCTGAACAAAGCCACACTTCTCCAGCCAATACATTATTATATTGAAGCTTTTGATTAGCTGTCCCTATTTTCAAGGTATAAGGTCCACCGGTTTTTAAAGGACGAAGTTTGATAGACCATTTTCCATCCAGTCCTGTTTTTGTCTTCAAGTGTTGATTAGAAATACTTATTGTCACTTGTTCTTCGGCATTAGCTTTGCCTTGAATTGTCAATGGAGTATCTCGTTGCAACACCATATTATCGGTATAGAGCATCGACATTTTTAGACCTCCATAATCACCGGTAATGGCAGAATAGACTGTTTGAGCCATAATAGATGCTCCTTCCTGATTAGGATGGACCGCATCTGGCAACATAAAAGGATACAAATGTAAAGGAGTATAAAAGTTTATTAATTGTACTCCGGTATAACGGGCTACATTCTCAATAGCTAACTGAATTTCTCCATGCCAATCGCGGGTTCCTGACAAAAAACGAGGATGTCTGTCAGTAATCGGAGTCATTAGGGCAATCAGAATACGAACTTTCGGGTTCACATTTCGGAAAGAGTTAATCAATGCAACATAGTCTCTTACAAAATCATCACGATAATTAGGCCAATTACGCGGATCTGTATCATTGATGCCCAAATGAATAATAACTATATCTCCTGCAAAATCGATAGCTTTCCTATATTCTTCCTGTTGTGTGTATGGATAATGCCCTCTATTTAATAAAGTAGCACCAGGTTTACCAAAATTACTGACCTCATAAGATTCACCAAGCATTTTCTGTAACTGTGCCGGATATGACTGTGTATTTCGATCGGGTAAACTATAACCATACGTTATGCTATTACCGATACACGCTACTTTTTTACGCTGTTGAGCATTGACAAAAAGAGTCATAACCAAGCATATATAAACAAATACGAGCTTTTTCATTTTTCACAAATGTATGATTTTATAATTCCGATCCTATAACTATATCTATCATCATTACAATCTTTTCTCCGGTGAATAGACCAAACCTTCCACAGCCTTCTCACCATCAAGAGTTACGAATATAGTAGTAAACATCCATTTTACCAAACGAACTTCATTAGTTGTGAATTTACCAACCGGAAGTTTTAGCAGTACCTTATTCCAACCTTTATTCAAATGAACCTTCAAAAGAGCACGAGCTATACAGTTCTCATTGCCTAATGCAATTTCCTGACTTCTTTCCCGATGAGTAGCAGTCCATACAGGTGGCAATATTTCCTGATCATTTAACCAAATACGACTTTCTTTATAATCCCATTTACCTGGCAAAGGGGGCAAATCGCTTTCTGAACGTCCATAATTCTGGAATTCCGCCCATAAACCAACATCCTGCTTTTGAGGAGAATATACATAAGTGTAGGCATAAGCAGTATGATTTTCTTGCGGATCTTTATAAAAAGCAGGTACAATATTCCCCCAAACGTGTCGCAGATAAATGCCCGCCCCTATTGCCGGACGTACTTTATATTGTTTACCTTGATAAATATACGAATCGTTGAGTACATTTTCCGGAGGAAAAACTTTTGTCAGATCACCTCCGTTCGGGAAAGCATCTGTAATATTCCACTTCACATTTGTCTGTCGGACATAAGCAAACGGATAATTATTAAACAAGTGCTCTTTATACCATAGCATACGATACTCAAAATCTACAAAATCACGAAAGATTTCGGAATTCTCGTCTGTAGGAAGAATGGTCCCTTGTTCATCAAAATATTCAGTTCCCCCTCCTTTCCACGCACGTTCTGCGATAGCCAGCATATTCGGATAGAAATTATTCTCCAGAATTATATTTTGCTCACTATTCAATAGACGGTCATTCCAAACCCCTAAAATGACCCCGGCAAGATCATCACTACCAATTCCTTCATTGTAAATCCGACTATTGTATAATGCAATAATGTCACCAAAAGTATCGAAATGATTCAAATAATGAAACCGGGAATCGATAGCCGGAATACCTTCCTGAGCTTTGCCACGATAACTCCAGAGTTGAGTCATGTCAATCTCTCCCAAATTATATTTCCATCCCGGATTCCATGAAATCACTTTTTTCCCTTTAGATCGTACATATGCTACCATTTCAGGAACAAATTCCGGATTGGTGAATCCAACTTCATCTGTTCCAATATGCATATAAGGGACATCGAACGTATCACAGATCTCATCCAATAGCAGCTTCAATATTTTCATGCCTTCCGGTGTTTGCATATCGTGACGGAAAGTACGTACAAAAGCTGCACTATGTCCCGGCATATCTATCTCCGGAATTAACAGCACTTGATGAGCTTTACAAAAAGCCACCAATTCTCTGGCTTCCTCCAAGGTATAATATTTGCCAGGAAAACGAGTCATGTTTGTACTATCGTTCAACATTGGAAATATTTTACTTTGCAAACGCCACGCTTGGTTTTCCGTCAAATGCCAATGAAATACATTGATTTTAAATTTTGAAAGGATAGCAATCTCTCCCTTTAGCTCCTCCAACGACAGATAACTACGTCCGACATCCTGCATAAATCCTCGAATTCGAAAAGCAGGCCAATCTAATATTTCACACCCATCAAAACGGATCTTTGTCTCTGAGTTCTTAGCCAGTTGTGCTAACGTTTGCATAGCCCAATATACTCCACGTTCTGTAATAGCTTCAATCTTTATTTTTCGTTTACTCACTTTCAGATGATAAGCTTCTTCCTGATTGACGGATACACCCTTCAGAGAGGAAAGCAATACAACTTCTATTACTGAACTTGCATTAGAGTCTATATCCCCACCGTGCTCTCTAATAAAATCCACCCATTCCTTTTGAAGAACCGGAGTAATCAGATTAATTTTATTCAACGTAAAATCAGAACCGTGAGAAAAAAAGTATTGTGGTTTAGGCAATAGAAGATTATCAGCTACCGTAGCAGTTGATACCAAACAAAAAACAGACCAAAGGAAAATTGTATAAATAATATGATTATATTTCATGCATTCTATGTCTATTAGATAAAAGAAATTTCTTGCAAACAATTACTGTTGTACAATATCAGTAAATTTCACAGACTGGAATGTCATATGTGCCACACTACTTTCATACAAAATTCCAATTGTTTCTTTATCAACCATAGTCAGACAAGTATATCCCCACCCTTCTGCTTCATCCAGTAATAACTGATGTTCAGGCAGCCAAGTAAGTCCTCCATCCAAACTTGCTTTGATGGTAATATGATTTCGTCCTTTTGTAGTATTGGGGTTAGAAAAGAAAAGAATATCTTTATTTAAGGCATTATCTTCAGCACTGACATGAATAATACTTGCCATACATACCGATTCCTGCAATGCTTTACGTGATGAAGGATGTTCCGTCCATGTTTTACCTAAATCTTTCGTTATAGAGACAGCTCTACTCCCTCCACGATTATCTCGCATATTCAGCATCAGTACTCCCGACTCCACTTCAACGACTTGCGCCTCAGTGGTATTCGTCCGTGCAAGGTTGTGCATTTTCCATGTTTTTCCCCTGTCTTTACTATACATAATACCAGCATTAGGTACACGTGTAGAATCGATAAACTGAGTGGGAAATACTAAAGTCCCGTCATTCATTGTAATACCCCGTCCCGGTCCCTGAAGCAAGAAATACCAGGACGGATCTTTCACCTGCTCTGTTATGTTCATTGGCTTCGACCAGGTTTTACCGTCATCCGTACTTTTTGCCATCACTAATTGTGCTGTATGATTCAAATCCATACCCGGATGTGAGCTCCACCATGCACGTTGATTTCCCATTCCATGTGTCCATGCAGCAACTATCCATACTGTATTTGTCTTAGTATCTACCAAAATAGAGGGGTCTCCTACCCCATTCTGTGCAGCCGGTAGTCCGCCATATTCACCAAAAGAGAGAGGTAGACGCATTTTTTTCCAGGTTTTTCCGCCATCCGCACTACGACTCAGACCTATATTTACATATTCCTGCAAATCGACACTACTATTATATCGGACATCATATACACCTAATAATGTTCCTTTATTCGTAGTAACTAACCCTGGAATACGGAAAGATGCAGAACTGTCATTACCGGCATGGCGTACTCCGACACCCATACGATGAACAATATCTTTTGATGAAACTGATTGACAGATAGCAGCCTTCCCATCTACCTTTACCGACTGTAATGAAGAACTTATTTTTGTATGTAAAGAAGTACCAGATTTCATCTGCAAACTAATCCAAAAGAAATTTACACCGGGAAACAACTGATAATTACTCTTTAATACAACCTTACCAGAAGGTTTCAGTACCTCTGCACATTTTATTGAATAAGAGGGATTAGCTGCTAAAGTTTCTCCCGGGCGATGACTGGAAATATATTCAACAGGAGCAAATCTTTTTTTTCCTTTATCTTGCAAAGCTTCCGTTCCTCCATAATAAAGTTTGACCGCTTGAATATCTGAGACATTTGTGCTTTTACTAAAATCCAGAAGTACTTCATTTAACACCTTACTTTCTTTGGCATCTAAACGAAGATAAAATAACACATTATCTTGGCGTTCAATCAAAATAGGAATCTGTGTTTCACGTATATGCACTGTATCCGAAGCCTTTAGAGAAAAGGAAAATCCTAATAAAATCAGGAAAAGTAAACAACGACTTGTTTTCATAAATTGGGGGTATTAGTTAGTTTTTAACGGTGTAAAGATATAACTTTCCGACTAATTTTCAGACAAGAAGCATCAACTCTTTCTTTATTTTACCAAGTTCTCGTAGGACTAGTCAATACGCTCACCACCATCCTTGCCCTTACCATCATCGACAAAGTGGGTCGTAAAACCTTGGTATACTACGGAGTCTCCGGGATGGTCATCTCCCTGCTTCTTATCGGGTCCTACTTCCTTTACGGTGAAACTCTGGGCATCTCCAGCCTCTTCCTGCTAACCTTCTTTCTATTCTATGTATTCTGCTGCGCCGTCTCCATCTGCGCCGTAATATTCGTACTCCTCTCAGAGATGTACCCCACCAAAGTACGCGGACTCGCCATGTCCATAGCCGGCTTCGCCCTATGGATCGGAACGTACCTGATCGGACAGCTAACCCCCTGGATGCTCCAAAACCTGACCCCCGCCGGAACATTCCTCCTGTTCGCCCTCATGTGCGTGCCTTATATGCTCATCGTCTGGAGACTCGTGCCGGAAACCACCGGCAAGTCCCTGGAAGAAATAGAAAGATACTGGACCCGTTCGGAACAGTCAGAGAAAAGACCTTAATAACAATAAACTAACAACTGAGAAGTATAGAAAAGTCACAGGTCATTTTGGTATAGCCATTCAAAAAACATTTCCTTACCTGCCGTACCCCTATACCTATCTATAATAAAAACAACACTATGGATTTTAAGAAATTAGCAAATCAATACCAGGATGAACTGCTGGATAACATCCTTCCATTCTGGCTCAAAAACTCTCAAGATCATCAGTTCGGCGGCTATTTCACCTGTCTGGACCGTGAAGGGAATGTCTTCGATACAGACAAATTCATCTGGCTCCAAGGCCGCCAAGTCTGGATGTACTCCATGCTCTACAACAAAGTAGAAAAACGTCAGGAATGGCTCGACTGCGCCATCCAAGGCGGTGAATTTCTAAAGAAATACGGACATGATGGGAATTACAACTGGTACTTCTCCCTCGACCGTTCGGGTAGCCCCCTGGTAGAACCCTACAACATCTTCTCGTATACCTTCGCCACCATGGCCTTCGGGCAACTGAGTCTGGCAACGGGAAATCAGGAATATGCTGATATCGCAAAGAAGACATTCGAGATTATTCTCTCCAAGGTGGATAATCCGAAAGGAAAATGGAACAAACTCCATCCGGGAACCCGCAACCTGAAAAACTTCGCTTTACCGATGATTCTCTGTAATCTGGCTCTGGAGATTGAACATTTGCTGGATGAAGACTATCTTCAACAAACCATGGAAACCTGCATCCACGAAGTAATGGACATATTCTACCGTCCCGAACTGGGAGGCATCATAGTAGAGAATGTAAATGCGGACGGCAGCCTTGCAGATTGTTTCGAAGGTCGTCAGCTCACCCCCGGCCATGCCATAGAAGCCATGTGGTTCATCATGGACCTTGGCAAACGTTTGAATCGTCCTGAGCTGATTGAAAAGGCGAAAAATGTCACTCTTACCATGCTCAATTACGGCTGGGATAAAGAATACGGAGGCATCTACTACTTCATGGACCGCAAAGGCTGTCCCCCCCAACAATTGGAATGGGACCAGAAACTCTGGTGGGTACATATAGAAACACTAATCTCCCTATTGAAAGGATATCAACTGACCGGAGATAAACACTGCCTGGAATGGTTTGAGAAAGTACACGATTATACATGGAGCCATTTTAAAGATCCGGATTATCCCGAATGGTTCGGTTACCTGAATCGAAGAGGGGAAGTGTTGTTACCGCTCAAAGGGGGAAAGTGGAAGGGATGTTTCCATGTGCCAAGGGGGTTGTACCAGTGCTGGAAGACACTGGAAAAATTGGAGAAAGAAGAAGTCATAGAAACCTGTATAAATCTTGAACAATGCTAAAGAAAAGATATCATATTGTTTTTCTGTTGGTATTTCTAACAATCTGTCCTTTCACAGAGATTATATGCCAAGAAAAGCCCAAATACCTCTGGTTTGATGCAGAAGCCAACTTTGAACGTTTTGCTTCTAGAGATTCTATCTCTTACTATTTAGAGAAAGCCAAATCTGTTGGATTCAATCAAGTAGTAGTGGATGTAAAACCAATATACGGAGAAGTTTTATACAAAAGTAAAATTCTTACTCCACTTACCACTGTCAATGGTAAAGTCATTCACAGAGATTGGGATTACCTGCAATATTTTGTAGATGAGGCTCATCGTCTTGGATTGAAAGTAACCGTTTCTACAGCTATGTTTCCATCGGGACATCCCGGAACAGGTGAAGGATTGGTCTATAAAGATAACCGTTGGGACGGAAAAACGTGTTTGGAGTATATGCCAAACGGACAAATGCTTGATATCAGAGATGACAAACAGAAAGTTGGTGCTTTTCTGAATCCTGTTCGTAAAGATGTACGTAAGTTTGCTTTGAGTATCGTTCGTGAAATAGTAAAAAAATACGATGTAGATGCTTATGCATTGGATTATTGTAGATATCCCTCTGATGACAGTGATTTTTCAAAAGAAACGCGTAACGCTTTCGAACGATATCTAGGCAAAAAGGTTAAGAACTTTCCCGAAGATGTATATACTTGGAACGCGGATGGAACAAAAAATCCCGGTATCTACTATAAAGAATGGTGGGCGTTCCGTTCTCATGTAATATCCAGTTTTGTCAAAGATGTGCGTGATAACATTGATACAATTAATGATAAGGTAGAGTTGGAGTATTGGGCCGCCTCCTGGATTCACGCGATTTATGGACAAGGACAAAATTGGGCAAGTCCTAAGTCTGACTTTTCACTCAATTATCCATGGGGATCAAAAGCTTATAATGAAACAGGCTTTGCACCATACCTGGATACGTTCTTATGTGGAACCTATTTAGAAAGAATTTATGGAATGGATGATCCTGAATCCATAGAATATGGAATAGCTCGCGCACAAAAGCTAATTGGCGATGACTGTAGTGTATTTGGAACCATTTATGCCTTAAATCATAAAACAAATATAGCTGACGCAGTCAGCATCTGTCTCGAAAAATCAGAAGGTTTAATGGTCTTTGATATCGTGCAAGTAATAGAAATGAACTTGTGGGATGGAATAAAAGAAGGCATTAAACGTGCTGAAACACAACAATAAGAAAGACAAATAAAATAATCATTTTTGTTTTATTAATACTTATATTTAATATGAAAAAACAAATCACATGGAGTATAAGGCTTATAGCCTTATTGATCTGTTCATTTTCAGCTCTAGGCATTCAGGCACAGAAAGCCACAAATGTGAAAGGAACAGTGTATGACTCTAACAAAGAACCGTTAATTGGTGCTAATGTTAGTCTAAAAGGAAACTCGTCCAATGGTACTATTACCGATATTGACGGACAATTTAATTTGAATGTGCCAAACTTGAATTCAACGCTAGTAATCTCCTTTATTGGATACCAGACACAAGAGGTTGCATTAGAGGGACGTTCGGAAATCAAAATTGTTTTGATTGATGATTCAAAGTCATTGGAAGAAGTAGTGGTCGTTGGATATGGTACTCAAAAACGAGGTCATCTGACCGGATCTGTTTCAACAGTAAGTTCAAAAGAACTATTGAGAGCACCCATGCAAAATGTATCAAACTTGCTTACAGGAAAAGTTTCCGGATTAACCAGTATCCAATCTTCTGGTAAACCGGGTGCAGATGGAACAGCTCTTTATGTACGCGGTATGAATGCGTTTAGTGATAATGCCCCGATGGTCATTGTAGATGGAGTAGCTCGTCCCATAGACTATGTGAATCCGAATGATATTGAAAGCATTTCAGTTTTGAAAGATGCTGCGGCTACTATCTACGGTGTTCAGGGAGCCAATGGAGTTATCTTGATCACTACAAAATCCGGTGGTGATGGACCGGCTAAAATTGCGTATGATGCTTCCTTCACTATGACTCAAAACACAGCGATGCCTAAATTTCTGAATGCGAGAGATTATATGTACTGGCATAACAAAGCTCGTGAAATGGATGGTCTGACACCACTCTGGACAGCAGATATTCAAAACAAAGTGTTAAGTAATGATCCTAACAGCATTTGGGGAGAAACAGACTGGTTGGACAAAGTTTTTCAAACAGGTATGATGCAACAACATAATATTTCAGCATCAGGTGGTACTGAAAAAACGAAGTATTTTGCCAGCCTCGGTTATATGGATCAGGAAGGCACTTTGAAAAACACAAGTTTTACTCGTTACAATGTACGTGCAAATTTAGATATTCAGGTAGCTAAAAACCTTAAATTCACAACAAATATATCCGGATATCGTCTGGATAGAGACTGGCCTGGTACAGCTATTGGTAATCAAGCGGAGTTCGATCCTGTAAGACAGGCGATTAACTCTGTGCCGGTTATTAAATCAGAATATAATGGATTGCCTACAGCATGGATGGGAAGCACCTATTATGTAAATGGTTATGCAGCTTTGACGGAATCTGGATACAAACGCCAAACGCGTTGGGTATTGGATTCTAATTACAAATTGGAATATGACTTTTCTGGTTTGACCGATGTATTAAAAGGATTAAAAGCATCCGTATTTGCTGCCTATAATTATAGTAATTCTACAGATTCTGGTTATGACCGTTATTATCAGTTGTATTATGTCAATAAAACATTTGATGAAGGAGTAGCTGGTGCCAGTGGATTTTCGAAGGGGGGAGGATATACAAAATCTGCCTCTTGGGGAGATACTTGGTTATTCCGTCCACAAATAGATTATTCCCGCGATTTCGCTTTACATCATGTAAGTGCCTTGTTCTTTTATGAAGCACAGAAGAATTCAACCAATACCATGACTGGAACAAAGTTAGGATACTATAGTGATGATCCGGTTGATTTGACTTTGGGTACAACATTCCCTGAAACTCCCGTAACTGGATCTCATACGTATACAGGACAGGCTTCATGGGCAGGTCGTCTGAATTATGCGTATAATCAAAAATATTTGGCTGAATTTGCTTTCCGTTATGACGGGTCATACGTATTTGCTCCGGAAAACCGTTGGGGATTTTTTCCTTCTGTCGCCGTCGGTTGGATAATGTCAGAGGAGAATTTCTTTAAGAAAGCTCTTCCATTTGTAGATTACTTAAAGCTCCGTGCAAGTTATGGTGAGTCTGGTAATGATAATGTAACCCCTTATTTGTATAACTCTACATTTGCGGTCGCTAATAATAGCATGGTTTTAGGAAATACTGCTATGGCTCAGTTCTATTCTAAGAATGCATATATCTACCGTAACTTAACATGGTCCACTACTCATAGTTATAATCTAGGTTTAGAGTTCAATGTTTTAAATCAGAAATTAGCTGTCGAATTTGATGTATTCTATCAATTGACAGAGGATATTTTGGAAAGTAAGAGTGGTAGCTATCCAACCTCATTGGGAGGTTATTATCCAAGTTATCAAAATTCCGGAAAGGTTGATAACAGAGGCTTCGAGCTTACATTAAGACACAATAACCGTATCAACAAAGATTGGAATTATAAATTGATGGGTAATGTTTCTTTTGCTCGCAATCGTGTACTGGAAAAAGCTGTAACAGACAATTATCCCAATTATCGTGGAGTTTTGGGACAATCAATGAACGCACGTTATGGTTATCAGGCACTGGGATTTTTCCAGAGTAAAGAAGAACTGGAAAACTATCCGGCCGCTCCTTCAGGAACCACTAATCTGGGTGATTTGAAATACCGTGATGTAAACGGTGATGGTATTATTAATCAGCAATATGACTATGTGAAGATTGGTTATGGTGGTGTACCGGAAATCAACTTTGCGTTGAATATGGAAATTAACTATAAAAATTTCTATGTAAATATGTTATGGCAAGGAGTGACACATAGCGACTATGAGTTATCGGGAGTATATGATACAGGAGTAACAGCTGCCACATCTTATACAAGTCCGTTTGGCACAAGTGGTAACTCACCTTACTATCTCATTGAAGGTGCATGGACACCGGAAAATACAAATGCCAAATATCCCCGCTTATCAACCATTCCTAATGGAAACAATGCATGGCGTTCGTCCTGGTGGGTAGTCAATGGTGAATATCTGCGATTGAAAAATATGAATATTGGATATTACTTGCCTGAATATTTATTGAAAAAGACTCCATTTACTCGTGTAAACATCTATTTGGCAGGTACCAACTTGCTCACATTGAGTCACTTCAAATATGTCGATCCTGAAAGCCCTTCGGTAAGTAATGGATACTACCCACAACAGAGGACTTTTAGTTTAGGTCTTAACGTAACATTCTAATGTAAGGAGGAGATAAAAATGAAAAAAAGAATATTTAAGACTTTAATGGGCGCTGTAGCTCTAAGTTTTGGAATAACTTCGTGTGACGTATTAGATTTGAATGATACGACAGTACTATCCGATCTGGCTGTTTGGAATACAGAAAGTGCCGCAGAGATGTATATTACTGCTGCATATAAGACGTTTACTGATGTATCACAAGTAGCCAATAGCCGTTCGGTATTTTATGATAGTTATTCTGATTTGATGAAATCAACCGCATGGGATGTGTATAATCATCATTATAACAAAGCTTTATTACAAGGAAGTTCTTTCTCTACAGGTAGTGCAGGTGCATTTGAGTGTTGGAGTGATGCATACGATCGCATTCGTCGCGCCAATGTATTGTTGGATGAAATCACACGATATGGTGCACCCAAATATGGAGAAGACTGGTGTGACATTCGCCGTGCCGAAGTACGTCTTTGCCGTGCCTTCTCATATTATCGTCTGATTCGTGTATACGGTGGTATAGTGCTTCGTACCGAAACCTCTGGTACCAATGGTGTAGATGATGGTTCTTATGAAGCCGATATTCATCGCAAACGTTTGACTGAAGCTGAAAGTTGGGATTTTGTCATTCAAGAATTGAAGTGGGCAGGTGAAAAACTACCTGATGTATGGCCGGGAACCTGGGAAGGACGAGCTACAAAGAAAACAGCTTATGGCCTACTTTCGAGAATGGCACTTTTTGCCGGACAATGGCAAGAGGCAATTGACGCTGCAGAAGAAGTGAGAAAATTAGGTGGAGATTTGGCTGATGATTACGCTAAAGTATTTCAGGTAGATGGTGGTCAAGACAATTCGAAAGAGATTTTATTTGCTTTGTATTATTTGAAGGGAAGTGTTACTCATAATTATGATCGTTACAACCGTCCCTTCGGTGATAATGAAGTGTACAATACTCAAGTGTACGCCGAGCATGTGCCAACGGCCGAACTTGCAGACCTTTATGAATTTAAAGATGGAACAACGTTTAATTGGAACACTTATGCGGAGAAATATTCAGATCCTTATGCAGACCGTGAACCCCGTTTTCAGGCAACTATTATGTATAACGGTTGCAAATGGGAAAGCAGAACTATCCAAACATATGTAGATGGAACTGATGGATTTGTGGCATTTACTCAAAGTGGTTCTACTAACGGACATACTTGTACAGGTTATTATCTACGTAAATATCTGCAAGAAAATAACAGTACTTTCATTAATGATCATAGTTGGCAGTATGACGCCGTTCTTCGGTATGCAGAAGTTTTATTAAATAAAGCGGAAGCTTATGCACAACTGGATTATAATAAATATAAGACTGAAGCCCTCGATGCATTAAATAAGGTAAGAAATCGTGTTGATTTACCAAGCAAAACAGCAACAGATGCTCCCGATAAAGATTCATTTATGACATTATTACGCAAAGAACGTTGTGTGGAGTTAGCAGGTGAAGGTTTCCGCTATTGGGATTTACGTCGTTGGAAACTAGCTGGAAATGTAATTAATGGAAAGAATGCCCATGGTGTGAAAATAAAAAAATCGACCGATAATACTTATACATATGAAAAAGTAGAGTGTGATGGAGGATCTTCTCGTATATTCCTTGAAAAATACTATTATTTCTCTTTGCCCACTGCGGAAACTGCAAATAATAAACTCTGTGAAAATAATCCTTATTGGTAATTAATAAAAGACTAAAAGATATTCGATATGAAAGTTATAAATAAAATTGGAATATGGATGCTAAGCGTCTTTATGCTAACAACTTTGTTGCAAAGCTGTGCTAAAGCTGATGATGAATTTGTGCATAGAACGAACACTATCTCACAAATGATTTGCAAGGCTTCTCATAGTAGCGGTGAGTTTAGAGGAACAATCTATGAATATAACAAGAATGACGAGATTATGTCCGGTCAGTTTACTCAGGAGGATATTGAGGGTGGATACGGCTTGATTCTGTTTGCCATTCCTAAATCTTTAGAGAATGATGTTAACTTGACTAGTGTTTATCTGGTAGCGACAGTGACCTACGATGAGTTTATCACTCCTTCATTAACAGGCAAGCATGACATTTCAGGAGATGGAATTATTATCTCCGTGAAATCGGGTGTTGGTACAACTCGCCGATACCGTGTCAGAGGCTATTATGAATAATGAGAATCATATTTAATACACTGTAAGATGAAAATATTAAATTCAAAAACTATATTAGGAGCTGTTTTGGGCTGTGCCTTGTTCTTAGGATCTTGTGAAGAGAGCTTAAGTGAAAAATTGGGTCGTGAAGCTAAAATCATGATTTCCTTCAAGGTGACAGGTACCAATGGGACAGTATTCAACTCGACTATTGGTGAAAATGATGTCAAAATAAAAATTTCTCCTTATCTGGATGCCGCCGAAGAATTAAAGTCGGCCACACCGGTATTTTATCTCTCTAAAGGTGCTACAGTTAGCCCTGATCCTACAGTTCCTCAAAATTTTGCTCAGGAAGGTGGCGTAAAATACACTGTAGTATCTGAAGATAAATCTACAACGAGAGAATATACTGTCACTTGGACTGTTTCGGATAAATTACCCTATGGTTCAGGATTTAGTTATGCCGAAATAGGAGCTAAAAAGACATTCGTAGAGTTAGGATATCCGGGAGAAGTGAACAATTTCAATTTACCGGATAGCAAACAATATGGTGATTTACAAATGTATCATGCCTATTGTGGTAATTATATTGTATTGTTGTCACGAGCTTATGTAGCTGCAGGCAATTCGGAACTTGATCTTAAAGTCGTTGATAAAACAACTTTAGATGCTGCCGGCACTCTGAATTTAGGTTCTATTTCACCAGCGGACTTGAAAATGATTACTTCTGATTATAAAGGAAGATGTGTAGGTGCTGTCGTGACAGGTAATGAAACAGAGTTTTTCTATTGGTCTAAACCAACGGACGCTCCCAAATCTGTAGGTAAGATCGGGGTTAGTATGGCTCCATCTACCAGTGACCTCTCCAATAACTTCCAAGTAGCCGGAGATATTACGGGAAATGCTTGGATCACAGCACTTGCTCCACGTGACAAAGATGGTACACACTACCGTATAAAAGTATCCGGTGGACAGTTAGCTTCTGAATATTCTACAATTAAAACAGGTTATGCAAGTAATGACTGTAGCCAATTCCAGATGATTTCCCCGTTGGATGATTCTGATCAGCCTACTTACGTCGTAGGTGATGCGGAAGGTACGGCAAATGCAGCGAACAGTGTTCATTGTTATATCAATTCATATGCTGGCTCCACGTTAAATGTTATGCCTGCACTTTGGCAAAACACGTTGCAAACCTGGTGGGTAGGAACCGGATTCACTGTTGCTCGTGGTGGGGGTCGTGCTCCTGTAGTTTCTGCATTACCTATCAATGGTAAGAGTTATGTAGTCGTTACTAGTGGTACAGCTTGGTGGCACGCTGCTGCTGTGTTGAGTTCCGACCTGCAAACATTGGCACATGAGAATCTGAATATCGCTTATGGTATAAATAGAGGCTGGAGCTATGGCGCCTGGGTAGACTGGTATTGGGATGAAGAGAACGAAGAAGCCTACTTAGCAGTATGGTTTGGTCGTCTCGGGCTCTATACTTACAAAATGACTTGTTTTGAATAATACTTTGATGCTCATATGTATCAAACTATAAAATCTTGATTTTAGGCACGGATTACACGGAAAATACGCTTTTTCGTATACTTAAAAAAACGTGTAATCTGTGTAATTCCGTGTCTGAAAAGAATTAAGTTCAATTTGTAACCAATGTTTTCCTTTGCAATTAATAAATCAAATTAATCGAAAATCATGAAGAAATACTTTTTATTGCTTGCTTTAAGTTTCTTTGCCGTCGCTTGTAATACGGAAGAAAATAGCACAGACGTCAATGATGGAAAAGAGATCCCTTTGGAACCGGGTAATTCCGGTAACAAAACCAATAAGCCTAAAGCTATCTGGATTGATGCACATGCCAACTTTAGCCGTTTTGCAACGAAATCTGCTATCACTTCCTATATGGAGAAAATAAAAGATACAGGTTTCAATGAAATCTATTTGGATGTAAAGCCCGGTATCGGTTATGCGTTATACGATAGCGATATTTTACCTAAATTAGAGAAATGGGGAACGGAAACTGTTACCCGTGATTGGGATTACCTTGAGTTTTGGCTTGAAGAAGCAGAACGTCTCGACATTGATGTAATTGCTTCCATATCAGCAATGGGATTCGGTTACACTAAAGATAGAGAAGGAATTGTGTATGACGATTCCCGCTGGGATGGAAAGACTCAAATGGAAATGAAAAACGGCGATCCGAATAATCTCGTCGATATTCGTAATCAGACTGACGTAGATGCTGCCATGCTGAATCCATGTTTACCGGAAGTACAAACTTACGTTATTTCTATCATAGAAGAAATAGTAACCAAATATCCCAAGTTGAAAGGTTTCAGCTTAGACTACTGTCGTTGGTATGGTGGTAACTACGGTTTTAGTGATGCCACGATTCAAGCCTTTCAAACCTACAGCGGTGAAACTGTAACTACCAGAAATGATATAATTACCTCTACAGGAGGTGTCGGACGTTTGTATAACAAATGGATTGAATTCCGTTCAATGACCATCACCAATCTGATCACCAATATCAGTTCTAAAATTAAAGCTATTAATCCTGATATAGAACTCCATTTGTGGGCATCTGCCGATTGGGGGTCACGCTACAGTGTCGGACAAAACTGGGCCAGTAAATCATATTCTCCCGCTGCAAATTCCATTTATACGGCAAACTACAATAAAACAGGATTTGCAGATCAATTGGATGTATTTGTTTTAGGTGCTTATGCAGATGCAGTCTGGATTTCAGAAAATCCGGGGTCTGTTTGGTCTGTAGAAAACTTCGTCAATACCTATGGCAACTACACAAAAGGAGATTGTAAAGTATATGGTTCTATTCCGGCCTATTCATACGATAATAAAGCGACATCTGACGCAGTGTATTTGTGTATGAAAAATACAGATGGTCTGATGGTCTTTGAGATTTCTCATGTAATCAATAAAAATTCATGGTCTGCAATTAAGGAGGGCATTAATCGAGTAGAAAAATGATGAAAAGAACACTTACACTATTATGTATCTTGTGCACATGTGTGGTCATTCAAGCTAAAAACTACCTGGTCAATTCACCGGATGGAAAAATTAAAGTGACGGTAACGGCTGATAAACAGCTAAGCTGGAGCATTGATTACAACGGAGAGCAGATTTTGAACCCCAGTGTGATGCAAATGAATATTGAGGGACAATCAGTACAACCGGGAGTAAATCCTTCGGTGATAAAGGCTAAAACAATCAAAGTCGATTCGGAACAGACTGCTGTTGTTCCGACTAAACAGCGGATTATCAGAGATCAATATAATCAGCTGACTTTAACTTGCAAGGGTGGATATGCCGTAGTGTTCAGGGTATACAATAATGGAGCGGCTTATCGGTTTGAAACAACATTCAAATCCCCCCAAGTATATGTAAATAGTGAAACTGTTCAGCAAAACTGGATAGACGGTTGCAAAGCATACTGGCCTCGTGAGAAGAATCAGGAATATATCACTCATTGCGAAGCTATTTTCGATGAATTAAACCTGAACTCTCTAACCAAAGAAATGAAAGGATATCTTCCCATTTACCTTTCTACCCCCAAAGGAACGAAAGTGGTGATAATGGAGTCCGATCTTTTCGATTATCCCAACTTATTTCTGACGGGCGACCGGAACCGGACTCTTACGGGTGAATTTCCTCCCGTTGTATTAAAGAGTGAGTTGAAAAAAGGGGCAGATCGTGATGAAGTTCTCCTTGAGAAAGCTCCTTATATCGCTGCTACCCAAGGGACAAGAGCTTACCCTTGGCGAGTATTGATGATGAATGAAGACGATAAAGCGGTGGTGGAAAACAATTTGGTTTATCAATTAGCCTCTCCTTCTGTTACGAATGATACAGAATGGATAAAACCGGGTAAAATCTCTTGGGACTGGTGGAGCACTCTTAATGTATATGGAGTAGATTTTAAAGCCGGAGTAAATACCGATACCTATAAGTATTTCATTGATTTTGCTTCGAAATATGGTATTGAATATGTCCTTTTGGATGAAGGTTGGTCGGTAGGAACCTGGAATATCAAAGAGGCAATTCCCGAGTTGGATATACAAGAACTGGTACGTTACGGAAAAGAGAGAAATGTAGGCCTGGTATTATGGACTTTGTGGAATCCGCTCGATAAAGATCTGGAAGGTATTCTGGACGTATACGAGAAATGGGGAATCAAAGGCATCAAAGTCGATTTCATGCAACGCTCTGATCAATATATGGTTAATTTCTACGAAAGAGTAGGAAAAGCTGCTATGGATCGTAAATTATTAGTTGATTTTCATGGTTCCTTCAAACCTTCGGGATTACAGAAAAAGTATCCAAATGTAATGACTTTCGAAGGAGTTTTGGGAATGGAACATGACAAGGATTCCAGAGATATTAACCCGGTACACGACTTGATCCTTCCATTCACAAGAATGGCTGCCGGTCCGATGGATTATACTCCCGGTGCGGTAGGTAATGCAACTGCCGAAGATTTTTATATCAATTTTGTACATCCTATTAGTCTGGGAACACGAGCTCATCAAGCTGCGCTTTATGTTGTTTACGAAAGCCCATTGCAGATGTTGGCAGATTCTCCTTCCAGTTATTATGGAGCACCGGAGTTTGCTTCGTTCATCTCTCGTATACCAACCACTTGGGATGACACAAAAGCAATTACGGCAAAAATAGGAGAACAGCTAGTAATTGCCCGCAAGAATGGTAAGAATTGGTATCTAGGCGGACTGACGGATTGGAACGCACGTACAATTGAAGTCAGACTGGATTTCCTCGATGCTTCAAAGTATAAGATGGAAGTCTTCAAGGATGGAATAAATGCCAATGTCCATGCTTCTGATTTTAAAACAGAAGAAGTAACTGTATCGAAAGGAGAAACAATAAATATAACAATGGCTAAAGGTGGCGGTTGGGCTGCTATCCTGACACCTATTGAATAAAAAAGATATAGCAATGAAAAAAGTACTTTTTATTATCTATACTTTTTGCATCCTGCTATCTCCTGCAAACTCACAACAGATTCCGTCATTCAAATCGAATGACGGAGTCGTTTTTCTGGGGAATAGTATAACGGAAGGTGGACATTATCATTCTTATATATGGCTGTATTACATGACTCACTTTCCCAATCTGCCTATTCATATCTATAATGGAGGAATTGGAGGGGATTGCGTCAGCCATATGAATTTTCGTTTCGACTCCGACATCAAAGTCAAAAAGCCGACTTATTTGGTCTGCTCATTTGGCATGAACGACTCCGGATTTGACGGATATAATAAACCTGATTCCGAAAAATATGCCACCAAACAGGTAGAACGTACCCGTTCTGATTTTGAATCTTTACAGCAGCAAATACTCGCAGACAAAACTATAAAAAATGTAGTCCTTCTAGGTTCACCTCCTTATGACGAGAATGTGAAGCTAGAAGGAGTAGAACCACTCTGTGCGAAAAATGAAACAATTAAAAAGATTATCGGTATGCAGACAGACGCTGCCCACAAAAATAAATGGGGATTTGTCGATTTTAACTCTGTTATCTGCGATATCAATGACCGGATTCAGAAATCAGATTCTACTGCAACATTCTGTGGTGGAGACAGAATTCATCCTGACAAGAATGGGCATATGGTAATGGCCTATCTATTTTTGAAAGCACAAGGGCTTTCCGGAAAAGAAGTTGCTTATTTCCATATAAATGCAAACAGCAGAAAAGCATTAGAAGTGCGTAATTGCCGTATTTCTCACCTTAAACGGGAAAATGAAGTGTTTTCTTTCAATTATTTGTCTCGTTCGCTTCCATTCCCTATTGATACTATTCCACGCTGGGGTACTAAAGGTACGGCCCGCGACGCTATCAAGCAGATTCCATTCATGGAAGAAATGAATCAGGAAATAATGAAAGTTAGTGGATTGCAGGGACTTTTTCGGGTAAGTATAGACGATGTAGAAATTGGTAACTGGAGCGGCGATAAGCTGGAAAAGGGAATTAATTTGGCAGAAATCACTTTTACTCCCCAATATCAACAAAGCCTTTCTATCATGTACCTGAATGAAGAAAGATGTGCTATAGAGAAACGTTTACGTCAATATATGGCTATGCAATACGTTTTCTTCAAAAACAGAGGATTGCTTTTTGCCGATAATAAGGCTGCTATAGATGCTGCCAAAGCGGAACGTGAAAGTCATTATCTTGTGAAATACTTATATGCCAACTATACAGAAGCTATGTTTCCACAAATACGTGAAGCCTGGAAAGCTGAAATGAATCAGTTGATAAAGGAAATATATGAAATTAACAAACCGCTTACACGTCTGATAAAAATAGAAAGGATCGGAAAATGAAACAGAAACTAGTATTATTTTTATGTGTACTTCAATGGGGACTGTTTGTCTCCAATATACAAGCAGCAGTGAATCCTGTCTGTTATTACGGGCAAGTAGCATCTGCAGGTAAAGGCATAGCTAATGTACCTGTGACCGATGGAATACAAATTGTATTAACCGACAATCAGGGAAAATACTCCATGATAAGTACTTTTGAGGTGGAATATATTTATATCACTCTTCCTGACGGATATGAGGTACCAATGAAAGATAAAGTGCCGGCTTTCTTTCAGAAAGTTCCTGCTAAGGTATCAAAAAAAGTACGTATGGATTTTGAATTAATCCGGTCAAAAGAGGATAATAAGAAACACATATTGGTGGTATGGGCAGACCCACAAGTTTATTTTGACGAGGAAATGCCGCAAGTGCGTCAGGCTTCACAGGATGTTAAAGATTTATTGGCAACTAGTTATCCCGAATTACCTGCTTACGGAATGGTGTGCGGAGACATTATTGGCGATATCAATAAAAAGCCCGGCTATTTTTCACCAATAATTGATGCGATTTCGGAAACTGAGATTCCATTCTTCTATGTAATCGGAAATCATGATTTAGATTTGAATGTCCGTTCCAACGAATATGCCCGTACTACCTATAAATCTTATTTTGGCCCCACCTATTATTCATTCAACAGAGGAAATGTGCATTACGTTGTATTAGATGATATTTTCTTTCTTGCAAAAAGTTATCTATACGTAGGTTATCTGACCGAACAACAACTTCAATGGCTGGAACAAGACTTGAAGCAAGTAGCTCCGGGAAGTACGGTTGTAGTAGCTACACATATCCCGACCTATTCAAGAGAAGCTCGCAATAAAGAATGGGGCAAAGAATCGACCATGAAAGTAATGAATAACCGTTCCGCTCTTTACGAATTGCTTCAACCGTATAATGCACATATCATGTCGGGACACGAACACTACAATGAGAATTATGTGCTGGCAGACAATCTTTACGAACATGTACACGCTCCGTTATCCACATTGTTCTGGCAAGCACCTTGGGCTTGCGATGGAACTCCCGGAGGATATGCCGTCTATGAATTTGATGGTGGTGAAGTAATCTGGTATTATAAGAGTGTAGGAAAAGACAGAAGCTATCAGTTTGAACTTTATCCGGTAGGTGTCAGTCGTGATAAAAAAGACGCAATCGTAGCGAATGTCTGGAACTACGATTCAACCTGGAAAGTTAAGTGGTATGAAAATGGTATTGACAGAGGAGAAATGACCCGTTATTCCGGATATGATCCTGCAATTTATAATTACTGTGAGAAAAACAGTTCTACTTTCAAACATAAATATCTAGGAGCCGGTATTACTGAACACCTGTTCTATGCAGTTCCGCAAATAGAAAATTCCAATATTAAAGTAGAAGTAACTGATCATTGCGGGAAGATTTATACCCGTGAAATGAAACAATCTAAGTAAATAAATGGATCTGAATATTTTAAAAACCTATTAAAATATATATCATGAAAATGAATAGATTACAAATCTTTTTCATATTTTTAATTGGTATCTTCCTGGTATTCAATGTCCAGGGAGCCAATCCGGTCAAAATCCTCAAAGGTAAAGTAACTTGCGAGGGTAAAGGAATACAGGGAGTAATGGTCACCGACGGATATCGTTGTGTACAAACAGATGCTTCCGGGAAATATAGTATCCCGACTTTAGGAGAAAGCCGTTTTGTATATATATGCACACCGTCCGGCTATCTGACTGATAGAGAGGGCACGGTTCCTTCTTTTTATATTCCGGTAGATTACTCTAAAAAGCAGAACTATAATTTTGATTTAAATAAGAATCCTAAGGATGACACTTCTCATGTTTTTATAGTTCAGGCTGATATACAAGTGACTGCAAAAGAGGAATTGAAAATTTATCAGAATGTGGCGGACGATTGTAAACAACTTATTTCGTCTTATGCCCTCACCGATGTTTTCGGAATTGATTGCGGAGATATTGTCGGAGATCGTCCTGCTTTGTATCCTGATTATCTGGAACGGGTAAAGCAGTTGGATATCCCCATTTACCGGACAATGGGCAATCATGACATGAACTATGACGGACGCACCCATGAAACGTCTTGTAAAACATTTGAAGAACATTTTGGTCCTTCTTACTATTCATTCAATAAAGGAAATGCTCATTACGTGGTAGTAGACAATAACTTCTTTATCGGACGTGATTATTTCTACATGGGCTATCTGGATGAAAAAACATTTTCTTGGCTTGAACAAGACTTATCTTTTGTACCCGAAGGTTCACTTGTTTTCTTTATCATGCACATACCTTCCCGTCAGACAGAAAAACAAGAAGCATTTTTGTATAATTATGCCATGATCGGTGATCAGATGGTGAATGCCGGAGCACTTCATGAAATGTTGAAACCCTATAAGGCTCATCTCATCACCGGACATACTCATTATAATCTAAATGTGATATTCAACGACAATTTGATGGAGCACAATACAGCAGCTGTCTGTGGTACCTGGTGGAAAGCTGATATTTGTCTGGATGGAACTCCGCGTGGATATGGCGTGTATGAAGTAGATGGAAAGGATGTGAAGTGGTATTATAAAAGTTCCGGTTTCCCTAAAGAACATCAATTCCGTACTTATCCGGCAGGGTCGTCCAAAGAATATCCTTCAGATATAATAGCAAATGTATGGAATTGGGATAAGCTATGGAAAGTAGAATGGCTGGAAGACGGTAAACTTACGGGAAATATGACTAAATATACAGGTTTGGATCCATATGCCTCAGTTGTATGCGCCGATAAAGAAAAGATGGTTTACACTTGGATTGCCCCAAAAGCCACTCAACATCTGTTTCGTGCCACTCCTCAGAATAAGAATGCCCGGATTGAGATTAAAGTAACCGATCGTTTCGGCAAAGAGTATATACAAACTGTTTCAAAATAAAGATGGAAAAACGAGCCTATGCTTTAGATGCTCTCCGGGGATATGCTATTATCACAATGGTACTTTCGGCAACTGTGGCATGGAATACTTTACCCGGATGGATGTACCACGCTCAAACTCCTCCGCCCGAAAGAGCATTTGACGCAAGTTTGACAGGAATTACATGGGTGGATCTTGTTTTCCCCTTCTTTCTGTTTGCAATGGGAGCTGCCTTCCCTTTTTCAATAGGAAAAAGAATAGAGAAAGGAGTTTTCAAAGTACAATTAGTATATGAAGCCATCAAACGAGGAGTTCAGCTAACTTTCTTTGCCATTTTTATTCAGCATTTTTATCCACATATTTTAAGTGATCCTCAAGATATGCGTTCCTGGCTGTTGGCGATACTTTGCTTTGCCGTGTTGTTTCCAATGTTTATCCGTATTCCTCTTAAAATACCTGCATGGGCACATCTTTGTATTAAAATAACAGCTTATGGAATAGCTGTAATCATGATGGTGACTACCCGCTATGCACACGAAAGAGTCTTCGATGTGGGATTCAGCAATATTATCATATTATTACTGGCGAATATGGCTGTATTCGGTTCTATAATTTATATTTTTACGATACATCATCGGTGGATCAGGATCAGTGTAATCCCCATTCTGATGGCTATATTATTGAGCAGTCAGGCCGAAGGATCCTGGGCACAAGTAGTCTTTAGCTATACTCCACTACCTTGGGCTTACCATTTTGAATATTTGCAATATCTTTTCATTGTAATTCCGGGAAGCATAGCAGGCGAATATTTAAGGGAGTGGTTAAAGTCCGGTACGGTTTCTACTACAAATTCTGCAAATAATTGGAAAGCTATAGGAATGATTCTTTTGACATTAGCTTTAATTATTGTAAATTTGGCAGGACTTTACACACATACAACAATTCTGAATCTGATAGTAAATATCATTTTGCTGACAGGTGGATTCTTTTTGTTACGGAAAGGAACCGGTTTTATGGAACTGTGGAGGAAACTCTTTATAGCCGGAACCTTCCTTATCATACTCGGTCTGTGTTTTGAACCGTTTCAGGGAGGTATAAAAAAGGATCCGGCTACTTTCAGCTATTTGTTTCTTACTTCCGGTTTAGCTTTTATGGCATTATTGTTACTGAATATAGTATGTGACTATTTTCATTGTGTAAAAAGTACCCGATTTCTGGTTATGCCCGGACAGAATCCGATGATGGCATACGTGGTAGTTGATCTATTGGTGATGCCCATAGCTAACCTGACAGGAATAGCTTCGTTACTGGTTTATTTTAATTCCAACGCTTGGATGGGATTCTTGCGGGGAGTGATTCTGACAACGTTAGCAGTAGTAATAACTATGTTCTTTACCAGAATTAAATGTTTTTGGAGAACTTAAATTTGTAATACCATATCGACATGAAGAGAAGAATCTGCATTTTTGCAATGTTATTGATGATGTGCCATGCGTATACTCAGATCGTGTATCATGATGCCGCCCATTTCCCCTTATTAGGTAAAGCTGCCGAAGCAACTGGAACCCGGTACGAACGGTTCCCGGATTCTCTAAAGAATATTTCCCGTGCTCCCTTGTGGAGCTTAAGCCGTAATTCTGCCGGAATGGCGATCCGTTTTCGTAGCAACTCAACACAGATTGTGGCTAAATGGGAAACTCTTGGCAATAACCACATGAATCACATGACGGATGTGGGCGTAAAAGGACTCGATCTGTATTGCCTGCAAAAAGATGGCAAGTGGCGTTTTGTCAATAGCGGTCGTCCTACCGGTAAAACAACCCAAGCTACAATTATAGCCAATATGCAACCCGAAGAAAGAGAGTATATGCTCTATCTGCCTCTTTATGACGGACTAGTTTCGTTATCTATCGGAGTAGATTCGCTTTCAAGTATTACGCAACCCGCTGTAGATTCTCCGGTCCGGACAAAACCCGTTGCTTTTTACGGAACCAGTATCTTACAAGGTGGCTGTGCCAATCGACCTGGAATGGCACATACTAATATCATTTCACGAAGACTGAATCGAGAATGTATCAATCTCGGATTTAGTGGAAATGCTTTGCTTGATCTGGAAGTGGCGAAGATCATGGCGGAAGTGGACGCCAGTGTTTTTGTGCTGGATTTTGTGCCCAACGCTTCCGTTGAACAGATGCAGGAACGAATGGAAACATTCTATGAGATTATCCGTAAGAAACATCCCGATACACCTATTGTCTTTATTGAAGACCCAATTTTTACTCATTCCTTATTCGACCAACGGATTGCCCGTGAAGTACAGAGGAAGAATCAAACTTTGAATGAGATTTTTACCCTTCTGAAAAAGAAAGGAGAGAAGAATATATATCTGATACATTCTGATAAGATGTTGGGTGACGACGGGGAAGCGACAGTCGATGGCATTCATTTCACAGATTTGGGAATGATGCGGTATGCGGATTTAGTATGTCCTGTCATTCAGAAACTTATAAAAAAGAAGTAAGCTCAATGAGGAAAGTAATTTTTGCTGTTTTATCAGTTGCTTTTTGTATGCTCCAGGAAATGAGTGCACAAAGCAAAGTTTATCTGAAAGGAAATGACTCAAACGTCTCATACATCGGTCGTACGGAAATACAAGGAGACGGGTCTGTGTCATTTGACTGGACCGGAACTTATTTCCGTACCAAACTTTCGGGAGGGGAATTGTCTATCCGTCTTTCAGATACAGGGATCAATTACTATAATGTATTTGTGGATAGCCTTTTGCATCAGGTAGTAAAAGTATCCGGTAAAGATACATTGGTCAATTTTATATCCGGTATTGATAAGGGATTTCACCGTATTCTCATTCAGAAACGTACGGAAGGCGAATGGGGGCAAACGACTATTCACCAGTTTGTATTGCCTCAGGGAGGTCAGTTGAAGAGAGAAATGAATATTCCGCTCAGGCATATCGAGTTTATAGGTAACTCTCTGACTTGTGGCTTCGGAACGGAAGGTAAGGACCGCAGTGAGCCTTATAAAGCGGAAACAGAAAATTGTAATTTGTCTTACGCTGCTATTATATCCCGTTATTTTAATGCGGATTATACTTTCATTGCACATTCGGGGAGAGGAGTCGTGCGAAATTATGGAGATTCTGTGAGAGTATCGGCAGTAACAATGAAAGATCGAATGCTGAATACTTTTGATATTAACTTAGAGAAGAAGTGGGATTTTAAAGTATATAAGCCGGACTTGGTTGTTATTAATTTAGGAAGCAATGACTTTTCCACGGATCTGTATCCGTTGGAGGAAGAGTTTATTCGTGCGTATAAGTTATTAATCAGTAGATTACGGGATAATTATGGTGCTGTCCCGATTCTTTGTATCAGTCCTGCCATAGCGCAAAGGCAGATTATGGGATATATGGAACATTTGCGTCAGGATTTGAATGATCCGCATGTATATTTGTTTGTTTTTCCGGAAGGACTTTATAATAGTACGACTGATTTAGGTGCTGTGTGGCATCCTAATTACAAGGGTCAAACGAAAATGGCAATGTCATTGATACCGTATATCTCTACGATTATGGACTGGCCGTTAAAGGACTTATTTACAAAATAGAGTCTAAAAAATGGATTCAAAAGATGTATTAAAGTCACTCAAATGAAGTACTGGAGTTATCCGAATGATGTATTAGAGTTACTTGGAAGATGTACAAGGATTAGGCAAGCCAAGTACAAGAATTAGATAGATCTAGTACAAGTATCACTTAAAAGATGTACTTGAAAAACGGCAGTTGATTGGATAAAATCATACGGTTATGTTGTAACAACTATACGGTTAAGTTGTAGTAATTGTACGGTTATTTTTTATAGAATGACCGTACAGCTTCAGTAAAAGAAGCGGTTAGTTTGTCTAAAATCTATGGGAAGTTTGTTTTTGTTTATTCCAATGTTTTTTTCAATCATTGGGATATTTGAAAACAAACATTAGCGTCTTTTTCCCTAATAACCCTGGTTAATTTCATAATTGAAAATCATTTTGAGTCATTGTCATATTTTTCTATATCTCGCTATCATTCAGAATGATAAAATGCGTCATCTTTTTTAAGACCATTTTCCTTTGGTAAGTGTCTCCACGCTTACCAAAAAATTATATTCGAAAGTCATATAAAAAAGATGACGCAATGCAATGTGTTATATTTTAGAGGTTTATGCAAAAATATGACGATGACTAAAAATGGTTTTCAATTGCTAAAAGCACATGAAAACACTCTAAATATTGGAAAACACAGCCAAAACAATTTATCTACGAGCTTTCTGTCTTTTAATGATAATATTTGCCAATCGATAATAGAGTGCCACTTCTTGTTCGGAACCGTTTCTCAACGCATAAAAGGCACTTCCGCCTTGGTAATACGCAACATCTGTTTTTTCAAAAACCTGATTCCGTTCAAACCCATCCAGATATGCTTTCATACGGGAAGCTCTATCAGTCAATGCCCTCTCGTCGAACTCGCATTCCATAGACATTCCATATTGCCAGGCCAGCTTGCAAGCATCATCAATACGCGAATCTGGAATATTTAAATTGAAAAAATGATTCGGTTGCAAATATGCCTTATCGAAGCCTAACTTTTTCCATGTAGTATATCCATCAGATTTGAAGTAAGGAATCCAATAAAAAGACTGTTTGTCTTCATGAATATAGTCGGCTATATGTTTCACAAATGTCCGCGTATGAGTCGCTTCCTCTGCTAGCCAATAAAATCCTGCCAATTCAACATTCTTAAGATGAGCCTTTTTAAATCGTTCTGTGATAAAATCAATATACCATTTGCAGGCAGTAATACGATCTTCATCATTTGAGAAATCAAGTTTTTTGCCATCCAGTTCACCCCAATTCTTTTGATTTGGAATAGGTTCCGGTAGCGATAAAACTATTTTTCTCTTTTTAGGCAGCTTGCCGCAGATTGATTTTGAATTCTCTATACAATCATTTAATGCACAAATGCTTTTTCCCGAAGTAAAATATTTGTCGATTAACATGATCCAATCCTCTTTGGTAGCAGGAGTTGGTCGGTATCCGGAAGCGAATCCGCAACGGTTACCATCATAAATTTCCAGAAAAAGAAAACCATCAAATAGCCAATCACCTCCTTTGCCATCTGGACGAGGAGCATAAACGTAAGGCTGAAACAATTCCTCATTCCATACTTCTCTTCGGTGAGTTCCTCCATCATAGATTAATACCAAATCTCGTATAGAGCCTTTGGGGGCATAGCCTTCTGATTCTGTCTGATCCGTCGTTGCTTTTTGAGATGACGAACAGGATGACAAGCAAAACAGAATAACTGTGTATATAAGTATACGGTTCATTATTAATCCAGTACTTTTATTTTGATATTACGTAACCATACATCGTTACCATGATCTTGGAAACCAATGTAACCTTCCCGGTTGATACCACCGAAATTACTCATTAAGTAATAAGCGTCTGCCCATCCGGTTACACTAAATTTACTGTTATCCAGCATTTTGATCCATTCCGGAGTTCCCACTGTATATTCCACTACTTTCTCACCGTTTTGATAGTGAGTGATTTGTCCGTTGTTTACTACTATTTTAGTCTTGTTCCATTCGCCAAAAGGTTTGGCATTTTGAGGATTGGCAGGAATCATGTCATACAAAGAACCGGCTTTCCGATTACCATCTTTACCCGCCTTGGCATCCGGATGATTTTCATTATCCAGTAACTGGTATTCGGGAGAAGAAGATACCGCATATTGACCGGGGATTTCCTGAATCATATACATAATGCCCGAATTACCCCCTTCGGATATTTTCCATTCCAGTTCCAATTCAAAATTTTTAAATTGATGAGCAAAGATGATCTCTCCACCTTTTCCTTGTTTTTTGCTGTCGAATTTCATCGCGCCATCGTCCAACACCCATTTGTCAGCCAGAGTTTCGGAAGCATAACTTCTCCATCCATTAAAGGAAGTACCGTCGAATATCGTAATATATCCTTTCTTGTCTTTTTTAAAAGTAGACAAATCTACTTGAGGATAATCTATGGGAGTATATTTATCTGCATACTCTTTAATCATTTGCTTAAGAAGCAAAGGTTTGTCTGTTGTTATATAATCTACTCCCATGCCAATCAAGCGTTTCATCATCACAGGCTCATCCACTGTCCATACATTTACCTGAAGTCCCTGGTTGTGCATATCATTGACTAAATTCAGATTATTGGTAAATCCTGTGAAATAATAGTCAGCTCCTGTCATTCCCCATTCTTTTAACTGCGCAGGAGTTGCATCTCCATTCAAGTAATAGACTTTTGCGTTCGGACGTCTTTTCACTAACTCCTTACATATATCTTTACTAAAAGCAATATAGTCAGTCCGATTGGCCAATTTCTGTTTTTCGACAGCATTGATCACTCCATCGACCAAAGTTTTTGTCCATTCTTCTCCGGGAGTAGATGATTTGATTTCCAAAATTAATCGTAGTTCCGGACAGTTCTTAGCATGAACCAGATATTGCTCAAGTGTAGGTAATGTCTCTCCATTGGAAAGTTTGCAGTTTCTGATCTTCTCGTAAGGAGACTTTTCTATAGACATAGAGTTTATTTCACCGTCATGATGGACAACTAAGACGCCATCCTGAGTTTTCCAGACATCAAATTCAGAGCCATAGCAACCTATTTCGTTCGCCTTATACAATGAACTTAGGGAATTTTGAGCGGAATTTTCCGCTTCCCAGTAACCTCGATGTGCAATAATCTTTGTTTGTGCTGTTGCCGACAAAGAAAGAATGGTACATAAAATACTCAATAATACTTTTTTCTTCATAATATAAATGTTTTAAGGACTTTTCTGATGTACAATCTTATCAGGAAGTCACAAAATTAATAATTTAATTCGAATATTACCAATCCTACTAATCATTCATTTGAAGCGTTTCATCTATTTACACATAGTCGGTAATCATTTATCAATCTTAATTGATTCAATGCAAATTGTGGGTTTATTCGTTTTAGACTCAATATTGATGTCTAAATAGAAATCAGATCCAAACGGCCATAGATTTGTATAACAATCTCTATGATAACTGTTAGTGTTTGGTTCTAATAGATTCTCATTAGTATGAACCAGCTTTCCATCGATATATGTAAAGATCCGATCCATTTTCCACTCACAAACGATCGTATATGTCTGGTCCGCATTGCAACGATCCATATAAAAAATAGATCCTCTCATATTCCCTTTCAACTCGTTATTCTGTTCGGTGTTTTGCCCCAGATTTATGTATGTATTTTGAGCATGATGCCCCATTAAAAGGATTTCACCACTATTCGGCCATGGACCATGTAATTCCTTTACCGGCAGTAATCTGACTCGTGTTTCTGCCTGCTTATTTTCAGGCAAGATTCTCACCTTTAATTCAATCCTCGAGTATCTAAAATTAAGTTTATTACGAGTATTTATATTTACCGTACCTTTTCCTCCGATAGTTAATCCCGCCTCATCTATTTTGAAGTTTGATGTATTTCCGGTAATATTCCATTTTTCTGTATTCAATTCTTTCTTCGAGCCTATAAAGTTCTCCTGAAAAATAGCTTCTTTCTTCTTTCTCTTTTTTATATACGAATGGAGTGCGTCCATTAAGATTTTATCCTCCATTTGAGTTGATTTAGAAAATCGATAAATTCCATCTCCACCTTCATAATAGGCTAATGATGCATTCCGGTAAGCATCATTTCGGTCTAATGACTCCATATAAGTTCTTAAACGAGTGCTTTTATTATCCGGCGAACTGAGTAAAGCATTGCTATCAAATTCTACTTCTACTCCCATATTGTGAGCAAATGCCAGCTTACAGGCACTGTCTACCCGATCATCCTTCACCTTTTTATTAAAAAAATGTGTTGGCTGCAAGTATGCCATATCGAAACCATATTCATACCACTCACTAAATCCCGTTGCCGTGTAATAAGGAATCCAATAAAACTGCATTCCTTTTTCCCGTATATAATGCCCAATTTCTACTGTAATATGTTGCGTGTTTAATAGTTGTTCGTTCAGCCAGTAAATTCCCGCTAGTTCAATATATTTAAAATGACTATCCTCAAATTTTTTCACTACCAGATCAATATACCATTTACAAGCTTTTATCCGATCTTCCCGCTTACTAAAGTCCAGCTTTTTACCATTTAGTTCTCCCCAGTCTTTGGTATTCCAGACAGGTTCGGGCAATCCGATCACCACCTTATGTTTGAAAGGAGCAGGGCCAAGTTCCTCAGTCGCCTTTTTAATCGTTTTCTCTAAAGCGCTAATCCCCGTTTCTTTTCCAAAATGCCGGTCAGCGAGCCATTCCCATCGATTCTTATCTGCAATTTTCCCATTCGGATCCCACGAAAACTCAAAATGATATCCCTGTCCGTCGTTAAACTCTAAAAACAAAAATCCGTCGAAAAACCAATCTTTTTGTTTCAAACGATCCGTATGAACCACGTAAGGATAAATAAAATCCACAGTACATTCGGAACGCTGTGTTCCTCCTTGATACATCAACACCAAATCCTGAATTTTATTTTGTCTATATCCTTCATAAACAGATTCTCTTGTATTTGTAACACCATTCTGGGAGTAGATATCTGCTCCAAAAATATTTAAAATAAAGATAAAAGCTGCTAAAAATTTCATTTTATTTTTTCTAGTTATCATTGGCGAGACTAATCTGTCTGGAACAAATTATGTCTCGCCAACGATGTTATTATTATTTGTATGATAGGTTCTGTTATTAAATCTAAGATTACTTATCTAACATTTCCTTTTTCACTGATGACCAGGATTCGTCTACCGACAATTTCCTGACTATATCCCACATGGAACTATCCATTTCCAATAAGGTTTGAGTGGCAACGATCCAACTCTGAATCCAGCCTGTAAGCGTAGAGCACGCTCCCCAACCTGCATCTGCATTCGAAGCCCAATAGTCCCAATTCTTGTAATTGAAAGCTCTGAACCATGCGCCATCCACGTTTTTGAAATGTTCACTTCTTACCTGAATACGAGTCAGGAAGTCGGACAATTTATTGACAGCTTCGATATGTTTGAGGTCACCTGTCGCTTTAGCTGCCTCATTCAGCCCGATAAATGCAAAATTACTGGTATAGAGCATATCTGCCACAGGGTCTCCATTGCGGGAAATTAGTGGAGCCTCATGCTTTCCATAGTCTGCATTTGACTTTGTTTTCCCGAACATACCGGCATTAGGATCCCCCAATTCCTCACGGATTGCCCCACATTCTACCTGATTCTTTAACAACTCGTCTACCATAAAATTAAGCCATTTCTTATTTTCATCTGTCGGTTCTACACGAACAAGCCATGCCAAAGGAAGAATCATTCGTGCCTTTTCTTGTTGTATACCATTTGTCCATCCCCATTTAGAAGGATAAGATTCCATCGTTATGCGGATACCGTTTTTAGCACGTTCTAATAGAGGTTTATAATGAGTTTCAGCATATAACCACAAGTAGCACGCCCATATCCATGACTCGAAATGAGGGTGAGGATTTATCTTGTCTCCTTTAAAATAATGTTTCCATCCATTTTTCTGAATATCAGCGTCCTCCAGGCGGTCTCCCCTAAAACCATTCTTGCCGCTAGTTCTGAAATTACCGATAATACACTCAATGATTTTTTTATTCAAACACGTATCTTGCAATATAGCTGCAGCCGTCATTGATCCCAATATAGAACGGGCATTATCATCTCCGTAGTAAGTATCCGGACTGGTCACTGCCCAACTAAGCAAACCATATGTCGGACTATTCGGATCGCTTCTTGGTCCTTGGCGAAATCTGTCGAATGAGAAATTATTCAGGTTTTGAGCAACCTTCAGATAATCTTTTCTATCTAATAATTTGCCGACCAAAGAGAATGCCATAGCAGATTCTCCTTGCACATCATTCCTTAACCAATAACGATATTTTTGGGTTCCATCGTGATAAATAAAAGAACAATGTCCTTCGAGCACTCCGGAAGTACCATCTCCATCTTTCGCATCCCGAGGCAACTCAGGGCCAACAGGCATTGAACCGTCTCCTATGTATTTGTCCAACCAATCTTTCTTCCACGAATCATGAATCAAAAAATGCCCGTTATAATACCACTCTATCCCTTTTGCTATCGATTCTCTTCGTGCTGAGTCCGGTAACTGTTCCGTTTTACCGAAAGCAGGATTTACATAGCTCAACCAAGTATTAAATACTATCGGATCTCCTTTCATATCGGATAAAATTGATTCCCATACTTTTTTCCATGAAGATTCAGGAGAAAAACGAGCCGATGCAAAGTGACTTAAAGGTGAGGTAGCAACCATTACATGGTCATTATAACGATACAATAAGGGGAAGGTTTCCGTATTTTCCAGTCCGTAATCCGCTTTGTCGAATCCGGCAACTTTAGCAACGACCAATATAGGATTTTCCGCCTTCATGGGTAATACATAGCTTCCGTTGATGCCCAATAGCGACATATAAGGTAATTCCTTGCAGAATGTACTATCTGTTACAACAACACGCTCCAAATTCATGGACTTAGGATCAGATGTCGACTCCGAATTAACAATAGAAGCATATTCCAAATACACATGAAGGTCTTTTCTCTCTATTTCTTTTAGCTCATTTTCAGAAAGCATACCTTTGTCTTCCGGATACTTATCTGCTAACAGAAGTAGTATACTACCTTTCGGAGTAGCAGCAATGGCCTCTTGTTGCGTTGAAAGAAGGACAACTTCGTGTCCTTCTTTTTGCAATAATAAAACTAAATCGTTATGTTCCGATCCTATACAATAAAATTTCGGTTTGGATGAGCAGCCTATCAATAATATACATAGCACTGCAAAAAAACCAATATTTATTTTACGCATATATTTTCACTTATTTTTCAGTTACTACTAATACATATATGTCCAGAATGTAATCTCACTCAATGAAAAATTCTTTGAATTCTGATTCCATGGAGTCCAGGCAGCTCTACATTTTAAACGGAAATATTGGGCCTTAGGCACTTCCTGATATTCAAATGACACATCTAATCCCTTTGCGAAACCAACCTGACTTGTTATCGCATCGTTTGCATCAAATGGATATTCGTTTGGATCTGAATTATCATAGGTATGAATCAATAACCAATCTTTCCAATAAGTCGGGTCTTCAGGTTCCAAACTAGGCGGAACCCCTTCTCCGGTATAAGCCAACAAATCAAGAATCTTAGGTGCCGTCCCTTCTTTATAATAATAATAGTCCGCTCTGACTCTGGCTACATCAATCCGCTGTCTCACATCAATCGTTGCCCAGATAGCTTCGGCAGTATGTGATCCTGTTGTTGTAAAATTACTATAACCTATTTCATTATACTTTTTCCACGTGGTTTGCGCTCTATCATCCCATAAATTATTCCAGGAATTAGGTATATATTCAGCCGGTGCATCACCAGTTAATGTGATATAAGCATATGGCTTTTTTATCAGCATCTTATCAATTGAATAAACTTCTTCCCATTGAGTATAAAAAGTATCTATACAGGCAATATCCGGTTTGTACATCGTACGGTATCGGATCGGATTGGTTATATCACATCTCGGTAACTCTATTGTATTTTCTTTAGCATCATTCTTCATATATACAGTTACTTCAGATCCATCACTAATGTATGATAGTTCCACCCCTACGGAGTTGTTAATGGAATCCGTGAATACGACTTGTACATCCTTCTGAAAGTTGACAGGTGCACATTCAACAACAGATCTGGGAGTTAGCACTGAGCTATATCTGGTTCCATATGAATGTCCCACTACATATTCCGGTACAGACTTATTACCGAAATAATCAAAATTCACAAGTTCAAAACTGTAGCTTCCTTCCGGTAGATTTTCAATGACAGTAGAAATAACATCTGAACTTAATTTATCCCGGTCTATTTTGAGTGTTACAGAATCTGCTTTATTAGACCAATATATGACCGTTCTATCTAATGCCACATCAGGCCCTAATAAATATCGAATACCTATTCTCCCATTTCCAGGTAGTGCTTCAACCTCTACCGGTTTACCGGCATAACGAATTTCATTGCCATTTGTATACTTATCCAAATATTCATCCATACCTGAACAAGAAGCCAAGAAAAACGAGAGTCCCAATATTATAATAATAATGTTATATGTCGTTCTCATAATTTATTTTTTTTTATTCTACTACATTTGATCCATAAAAAGTTACCTCCGCAAATTCTAAATGTCCGGTACCCGACCAACTTTCGATACAACGGAAACGTATATATCTGACAGATGGTAAATTAATATCGAAATTAGCATTTGTTCCTGCAGCATAAGCTTCCGCATCACCGGCTCCTATTTGTCCGACAGGCAATCCCGAAGGCTTCAGATTTTCCATATCAGCCAATTTTGTCCATCCATCCCAACTGCCTTCACTTGGTGGCGTATCTTCACTACCCCAAACTTCAAAATATTTAGGTGCCGAATTTTGGAATGGATAATAATGATTCACTCTTAATCTACTCAATTTCCTCTTAGCTCCCAAATCTATCGTAAAATGAGTTGGTTTCAATCGATCGCTTGGATCTACAGATGTACCAAATGGCTTCCATAATGCCGGTGAAAAAGGATTTGTTATATCAACCGACCATGTGCCATCCCAAAGATTGGGCTCCACAATTCTTCCTCCATCGGAAAAGAATGGACCGTCTCCTGGTAACCTATATGCTTTAAATGTACTTTTGTCTATTTCTTCTTCAAATAAGGGTGTCAAGGTAAACTGAATTGTATCAGAATAATGGTTCCAACGATCTCGTATGTATAAGCCAAATTTTGTTTCCTTATTTTCCAAACCATGCCATGAGTAGTTGCCTAACGCGTCTCTAACATAAGCCGTACCATATTCTTCAAATCCCTTTTTATCATTAATTACTCCCAAGGTAATTGAGCATTCTGCTCTTAACTCATTAACAAACTGTATATTTACTCCACCAAAAGTTTCTCTATATTTTAAGGACTCCAGTACTGAAATATAAGGAGGAGTAAGAGGGGCAATCGGAACAATAACCGGCTCAGATTTCACATTCCCCTTACTCACACTATATAACTTTACTTCATGTGATTCCGCTGTCCCAAGCCCTAGTATCTTAATGTTACCGGTATAAGATGAAGAATTGAATGTTAGCTTTTTGCCATCAGGTTCTGTTACTTCAGCTATTACATACATAAAATTCCTGTCTTGGGGCAATGTATAGATTATATTAGCTCCGCCCGGTAAACTTTCGACAGAGGTTACAGTTACAATAGCTGGTTCACTTCCATCTGAAGATATTGGTTGATGAGTTTCCTCTTCACAGCTAATTAAAAACAATAAAGAGACAACCGTACAAATACATCTGAATATTAATTTCATCTGTAATAAGGTATTTATAAATTGATATCGTTTCATAATATTATATTCTTTTTACCAGCCCGGATTTTGGACTAATTTTTTATTAATCTGCATTTCACTTTCTTTTATAGGCCATAGATAATCTCTGGGCGAAATGAAGCGTTGATCTGCTAAAGGGACAATCGTATAATAAGATTCCGCTGTTTTTCCCAACATATTCCATCCTTTTATTTGATTATTCTGGTATATTTCAGCTTCTTTCCATCTTCTTAAATCCCAGATACGATGTCCTTCAAAAGCAAGTTCGATTTCACGTTCCTGATGTATGATTTCACGTAGTCCATCTTGACTATTCGGTTTATCAGGTTGATTGGAATATGCCAACCATGATTCTTTGACTCCTTTAAGACCAGTCTTACTTCTTATTTCATTCAATTGTCTGATGGCTTTATCTCTGTTGGTTTGTGAATCTTCTACTTCATTTAAAGCTTCAGCATACAACAGATATAAATCCGATAGACGAATTTCAGGCCAGTTATAATAATCTGTGGTATATCCGGGTGCACTGGTTATTCCTTCGAATCCAAAATTAACTAATTTAGTAGGTACATAACCAGTGGCCCAAAGAAATCCTAATCCAACCCGACCGTTTAACGCTCCAAACTTAGAATTTACCTTGATCGCATCATTCTCATTACTGTTTGACTTCATATAAAGCATTGAACCATCAAACGTAAGACTGGCATAAAAACGGTTTTCACGGTCAACATTGAGTCTGGCGGTAACATAATTGTTTACCAGATTAGGAAGTTGATCGCTTCCTACTTGAGTCGTTTTATAACGATTCGTATACTCCCATTTATTATTCCATTCTTTATCTTCTGACAATGGCACTCCATTTTTGGTATAAAAGCGTTCTGCCATATTGATAGGAACAGAATACAATGACCAGAAATAAGCTGCTCCATCGGCTTTAATATAAGGTATCATAGCATTCTGCTGAATGGAGTAACAAGTCGCTTTACTCATATTGATTCCCAATATCGTTTCACAGTTCCATCTGTCCGTTACTACTCCACGAGTACGCATCTTATATCGGGTTGTCTGCGACATTTCGTTAGCTCCTAAAGCTGTATATTCATAAAAATCAACTCCCGGAATATTCTTCAAAGCCAATTCACAAGCTTCAACAGCCTCTTTCCATTTATTGATCTCTTTTTCCTGCGGGAATAAAATCACACCATCTTTATCTTTTATTCCTTTATAATCTTTATTTCCATTAAATAACGGACTTGCAGCAGTCACAAGTAATTTTGCTCTCAGAGCAAGTGTCGCACCTTTTGTCGGTCGTCCTAGCTCGGTAGAAGTATTCAATATCGTCAATGGTAGTACATCCGATGCTTCCATCAATAGATTAGAAATATAATTCACAACATCATCCACCGGTTCACGTTTCATTGAAAGGTTTTCCATAGAAGCTTGTACTTCATAATTTTTATCTAGAACTGGAATAGGCCCATACATCCTGAATAAGCAGTAATGATAGTATGCTTTCAAAAACTTCGCTTCTGCAATCCATTGTTTTCTGGTAAATTCATCAAGATCAGGAATCTGACTAAGGTCAGATGCTCTCTCGATAAAAATGTTACAATTGTATATGTTATTATAAGCATGAAAAGATGCTCCTCCACTTCCTGTCCAAATAGATAAGAGCGGATCTGAAATATTCTGGCCACCTGATGCCAGTTTGAATCCGCTAACACTGCTATAATAAGTGTCATCTGCCCATATATCATCTGCTCCGAATAAAGACTGATTTCCCAAAGAAGTCATTCCTTTGTAACAGGAAAACAAGAATCGTTCAGCTTCATATTTATTGGAGAAAGCGTGATCCAGATTTGCCACATCGTCCGGAACTATATCAAGGAAAGCATTGCAACTACTCATCCCAGCCAATAAAGACGCACAGCAAAAAACGTTAAGCAACAGTCTTTCTGCTATAGTATATATATTTAAGAATTTAAGTTTCATAATCTTGATCTATTTTAAATTGTTACTTGTACACCCAAGTTAAAAACTCTTTGAAGAGGATATCCCATACCACTACTTTTCATTTCCGGGTCCCATATTTTAAACTTACTGAATGTAAGTAGGTTTAATCCGCTAACATAGATTCTAAATCCACTTAATCCGGTTTTTTTCTTCAACCAAGGTCCTCTTGGTTCATAACCTATTTCCACAGTTTTCAATTTAAGGAAGCTTCCATCACGCAACCACCATGTAGATGTCTGATAGTTGTTACTTAAATAATCGTATGAAAGACGTGGATAAAAAGCATATATATTCGGATTTTCTTCCGACCAATAATTATTAGCCACGGCTTTGAGTAATCCTCTTTCCTGACCGGATGCCGGTTTTAAGAATGGAGATATTTGCTCCGCATTTATTACAAATGAAGATCTTCCTTCTCCTTGGAAGTAGGCGCTAATATCAAAGTCTTTATAACCGAAAGAGAATCCAAAACCATAATTTATCTCAGGAATTGTGGGATAGCCAATAGGAACTTTATCCGATGTTGAAATGACTCCGTCTCCATTAATATCCCGGTACTTAATATCTCCCGCTTTTAACTTTCCGGCATCAAATTGCGCAGGTGAATTTGCCACATCATTATCATCAATAAACAATCTTTCTGCAATATATCCATAGATTTGATTGACTGAGTTTCCTCTTTTTGACAAATGTTCCAATCCAGGACCATAATCGGGCTCTTCATTATAAACCATTTCACTGGTTGCATAAGTAAATGTTCCTCTTGCGGTTAGCCACATATCTTTAGTAATATTCTTATTATAATCCATGGCTATCTCCATACCTTTCGACTTCGCTTTTCCTACACTCGCTTTTACAGATGAAGCAAGTCCCATCGATTGTGGAAGGTCTGCTCTATCCATCAATATCTGGTTTCTATTTTCATGGAACAAGTCTATTTCTACATTCATTGAATTGAATAGTCCTAATTCAAATGCCAAGTTAAATTTCTCAGACTTCTCCCACATAATATCATCATTACCATACCGGGTTATAGCAATACCATTTCTACTATAATCATAATTTTCTCCAAAATAATAAGTACCCGAATTCATATTCATGGACGACATATAGAAGAAACGATTTTGTTTCCAATTACTAATATCATCATTTCCTACAAAACCGTACGTTCCTCTCACTTTAAGCTTACTGATCACATTTTGTAATGGTTGCATAAAACTTTCTTCACTGACTATCCAAGCTAAACCAAAAGATGGAAAGAATCCATAACGATGATTCTTACTGAAGCGTTCCGAACCATTATATCCAAAATTAAATTCTCCCAGATAACGTCCTAAATATCCATAAGTGAGACGACCGGATAAACTGACCTTCCGTCTAGGTAAAGCCTGCTCAAAGTTCATTTGCGAACCACCTTCTTCATAACTGGCAGTCGATTCTCCAATATAACCAAACAGAGCTGCACCCACTTGGTGATTGGTTGCAAATGTATGGTCATAATTAATCGAAGCTTCAGCCCAAGTATCTGTTTCTATAATTCGATCTTTTGGCTGAAAAGATAGCCATTCTTCTCCCACTCCGGGATTCAATTGAGAAAGTGATTCAAACTCTTCAGTTTCAGGATCCATTACTGCTTGATAGTAGAACGGAACTTTCGTACGTGTCAGATTATAACGGGAATAGCGTGTTGTATATGCCATAAATCTACCTGTAAGTCCCGGAAGTATAAAATTAAAATCTTGCTTTAATTCAATTTGTGCGCGAACCTTTGAGGTATTATCTTCTTTGTATCCCGAAAGCATGGAAGCATAAGGATTATAATACATTGATCTTCCGTCCGACATATATCTATTTCCAAAAAGAGGGTGATTTGCCCAAGGGATCATGTCTTGCGAATATACTGCATTAAATGCTACCGGATTAGCCATATAAAGAGATTTAAAGACTGATGTTCCTTCTGCCGCAGGTCCATTATAATCTGTGAAAAGGCCGGAGAATCTGACTGCAAAATCAGTAGTATTTGTGATTTTAAAGTCTATATTTGATCGAACCTCATAAGATTGAGAGGACACATTGGTACTAAATCCGTTCAGATTATGTTCTTTGAACATACCATTGTCACGCTTATAAGTCCCGGAAATATAATACTTTGCACGTTCTGATCCTCCATCTACACTTACATTGGCTCTATGATTGAATGTATTGTCTCTAATCATTATATCAAACCAATCATTACTAGGATACAAATAAGGATCTATGCCCTTAATCGTATTATCTATTTTGGCTTGACTATAAAGGCGTGCTTTCATCGGATCACGGGTTAATATAGCTTCATTAGCCATTTTCATATAGGTAATATTGTCAGCCATCTCAACTCTACGGGTATTACCGGATATTGAGGATTCATAACGAGCTTTGAATTTTGTTTTTCCGGTTTGACCTCTTTTCGTAACTACTAATAATACTCCATTTGCTCCACGAGAACCATACATGGATGCCGCAGTACCATCTTTCAATACAGAGAAACTTTCTATATCGTCAGGCTGAATAAGAGCCAAGTCATTAGAAGTCGATTCCACTCCATCAATGAGCATTAATGGGGTTTGTCTACCAGTTCCGAAAGAAGTAACTCCTCGAACGAAAAACTCTGCATTGTCACGTCCGGGTTCTCCACTTAACTGGTAACCAATAATACCCGCCACACGACCAGCTAACATAGTAGTCAAATTACTTGTGGGACCTCGTAATTCTTTAGGATTTATTGTTGAGACAGCTCCCACCATAGTGCTTTTAGTCTGTCGTCCCCATGCTGTGACGACAACTTCATCCAATAATTCCTCATCTGCTTTTAAAACTATTTTTAGCTGAGTATTATTGTTTATTGGTACTTCCTGCGATCCATAGCCAATATAGGATACTATTAATAAATCTGTGGGTTTAGCATTTAATTTAAATATTCCTTTTGTGTTGGTAACAGTACCTACTGTAGTCCCCTTAATTTGAACATTAGCACCGATCACAGGAGTGATTTTATCTTCTTCGTATACGGTTCCTGTTATTTCTTTGATGTCTTGTGCCATTAGGCTGCAAGGGATAAATAGCAACAAGCAGATACTTCTTGCCCTTTTTAGTAGTTCTTTTGTTTTCATGTTCTTATACTTAAAGTTATATATTAGGATTTTATTCTCCGTTAAAGGTATCAAGTGTTTTCCAGCACTGGTATAGTCCCCTCGGTACATGAAAACATCCCTTCCACTTTCCTCCTTTGAGTGGCAACAGAACCTCTCCTCTTCGGTTCAGATACCCAAACCATTCGGGATATTGAGCATCCTTGAAATGACTCCATGTATAATCGTGCACCTTCTCAAACCACGCCAGACAATGTTCATCTCCGGTCAACTGATAACCCTTCAAGAGGGAGATCAACGTTTCGATATGCACCCACCAGAGTTTCTGGTCCCATTCCAACTGTTGGGGAGGGCAGCCTTTACTGTCCATGAAGTAGTAGATACCGCCGTATTCCTTATCCCAGCCGTAATCGAGCATCGTAAGAGTCACATTCTTCGCTTTTTCAATCAGTTCGGGACGGTTCAGGCGTTTGCCAAGGTCCATGATGAACCACATGGCTTCAATGGCATGGCCGGGGGTGATCTGACGACCTTCGAAACAATCGGAAAGACTGCCGTCTACATTTATATTCTCAACAATGATGCCTCCCAGTTCCGGACGGTAGAATACTTCCATTACTTCGTGGATACACGTTTCCATGGTTTGCTCAAGATAGTCTTCGTCCAGCAGGTGTTCGATTTCCAAAGCCAGGTTGCAGAGGATCATCGGCAGGGCGAAGTTCTTCAAATTGCGGGTACCCGGATGGAGCTTGTTCCATTTCCCTTTCGGATTATCTACTTTGGAGAGTATGATTTCAAATGTCTTCTTCGCTATTTCCGCATACTCTTGGTTGCCTGTTGCCAGACTCAGCTGACCGAAGGCCATGGTGGCGAAGGTATACGAGAAGATGTTGTATGGTTCTACCAGGGGGCTACCCGAACGGTCGAGAGAGAAGTACCAGTTATAATGGCCGTCGTGTCCGTATTTCTTTAGGAATTCACCGCCTTGGATGGCGCAGTCGAGCCATTCCTGACGCTTTTCCACTTTGTTGCAGAGCATGGAGAACATCCAGACTTCACGGCCTTGCAGCCAGATGAACTTGTCTGTGTCGAATACGTTCCCCTCACGGTCTAGGCAGGTGAAGTATCCGCCGTGTTCTCGGTCCTGGGAGTGGTCGAGCCAGAAGGGAAGAACATTGCCGAGCAGTTCGTCCCTGTATTGATTTGCTAGTTTCTTAAAATCCATATTTCTTTTACTGTTAAATGATTAAGGTCTGTCTGACTGTCCCGAACGGGTCCAGTATCTCTCGATTTCTTCCAGGGACTTGCCGGTGGTTTCCGGCACGAGTCTCCAGACGATGAGCATATAGGGTATGCACATGATGGCGAACAGGAAGAATGTTCCGGCGGGGGTCAGGTTTTGGAGCATCCAGGGGGTTAGCTGTCCGATCAGGTACGTTCCGATCCACAGGGCGAAGCCGGCTATGGACATGGCGAGTCCGCGCACTTTGGTGGGGTACATCTCTGAGAGGAGCACGAAGACTACGGCGCAGATGGAGACGGCGCAGCAGAATACGTAGAACAAGAAGAAGGCCAGCAGCAAGAGGCTGGATAATCCCAGGGATTCGCCATAGAGGAAGTAGAGGCCGATCAGGAGCAGGGTGATGATCATGCCGGAAACTCCGTAATAGACCAGGTTTTTACGACCCACTTTGTCGATGATGACTAGGGCGAGGACCGTGGTCAGGGTGTTGACTAGTCCTACGAGAACTTGGTAAAACAATGAATCTCCTCCCGAAAGACCTGCATCTTCAAAAATAGAAGGACCATAATAAAGAACGGCATTCACTCCCATAAACTGACCTAGAATGGCAATACAAACTCCAATTATAACTGCTTTAAAAATCCCGGGTTTCATTAATAATGCCCATTCTGATTTTGTTTCAGAAGTTAAAACCGACTTAGTTTCGCTTAATTGACATGTAGCTTCAGATAGTGAATTATATATTCTTTCTAAAATATTTATAGCCTTTTCATCTCTCCCTTTTACGATCAACCATCGTGGACTCTCAGGAATAAAGAATATAATAATAAAGAATAATATAGCAGGAAAAGTTTCCATTCCTAACATTCCTCTCCAAACTTCAGAAACGAATATCTTATTGAGCCAAGATATATTCAATTGAGCTCCACTGTCTACCCAGGATAACAACTGATAATTAACCAAATAAGCACCTAGAAAACCTACTGTAACAGCCAATTGATAAAGAGATACCAAACGACCTCTATATTGTGCTACCGATACTTCTGAGATATAAAGAGGAGAAACAATAGATACAACACCAATTCCGACTCCACCTATAATACGATAAATAACTAATTGAGTAAAGTCAGCAGAAATGGCACACCCCAAAGCTGATGTAGAAAATAAAACAGCGGAAATAACCATCGTCATCTTTCGTCCCAGCTTATCGCTCAAAATTCCGGCAAAGAGAACGCCTATGATAGAGCCTACCAAAGCACATCCCACATACCATCCTTGTTGCAGTGCATCTAATTGAAAAAGTTGAGTCACTTGAGCTATTGTTCCGGATATTACAGCAGTATCATATCCGAACAAAAATCCTCCTAGTGCAGCCACAACAGAAAGGAATATAAGATAATTAAAATTAATTTTAGACTTCATAGTATTTATTTAATTTCAAAATATTCTCTATATCTATCATACAAATGCCCTGCTTGCAAATAAGCGGATTGAGGGCTCATGAAATGAGA
>NZ_JAQVBV010000011.1 GCF_028690125.1 Bacteroides sp.
ATGCAATTACACTCAATCGTAGATACGGCAAAGAAAAATCAAATATCAAGATATAAGACTCTACTGGCAATTGCTAAATTGCACGTAGAGGAAAATTCTATACCTAAAAAAGAACCTGAGTAGTTACTGTAAATATGCTATTTGTCAGTTTTTTATCATTTGCATTTTTTAATGTTATGTTTCAGTTGTTGTAACTACTCAGCCAAAAATACTGCTGAATATCAATAGTTTAAGAAGTTTAATCACGTCAAAAACAGAGAAACAAGCATTTTTTCTTACGTTTTGCATGGCATTCATGGAAATTTTATCAAATTTGTTGCTATAATCAACACAAATCGAATAAAATAACACTCTATTTGACTGAATAGTAACTCAGTTGTCTGTATTATTAGATTGCAAGAATTGTAAACGTAGCGAAAGCTATAAAGCTTAACAATATAGTTGTATTAAAAAAGTAACAAAAAAAATAGAAATACAAATGCGTATACTAGTGATTGAAGACGAAATAGGAATTTGTGATTTTCTCGCAAGTGGACTTGAAGAAGAAGGGTTTGAAGTAGTTGTTCAAAACAAAGGGAAAGGGGGCCTTGAATACGCTTTGAATGAAACGATAGATCTATTATTATTAGATTGGTTACTTCCAGAAATAAATGGATTGGATATATGCAAAGTGGTTAGAAAAAGCAAGCCCAACATCCCTATCATTTTCTTGACGTCCAAAGTCACTTATCAAGATACAATAGAAGGATTGAAAGCAGGAGCTATTGATTATGTAAAAAAACCATTTAATTTTGAAGAATTGTTACAGCGAATTAAAAATCATTTGAGTTTAAGAATGAACGAAGTTCAAATATTGGGAAATATAGAATTAAACAACTCTAATCGTGAGGTCTATGTTAATAAAGAGTTTGTTCATCTTACACAAAAAGAATTTGATTTATTGAAATACTTCATAGACAATAAAAACGCTATTTGTACACGCAATAAAATCATAGAGGAAGTCTGGAACATTGGCTTTGATTATGACACAAGTATTATTGACGTTTATATAAATTCATTACGCAAGAAATTGAAGATGAATAAAGACAGTAATTACATCCAAACGATAAGAGGTATTGGGTATATTGCAAAAGATTAGTATATGTTGTATGGTAAGATGAATTTATCATTTAAAAACAAGATAGCTTTTACTTGTGTATTGCTGATGACCTTATTGAATGTATTCCTTTCTCTTATTGTATATGAGTTAGTGAAGATACATTCTTATAATAGTATTGACAAGTTTCTTGAAGGCGAAATTAATCTTGTTACAGATAAATATAAGATTCAGAGTCATATAGTCTTTCCATCTACAATAATAGAATGGCAAGAAAAAGAACACAGGTCTATAGGAAGATATGCTGTTTTTATTCAATTTTTGAATGCCCAAAAGACTGTTATAGATAAATCACCTAATTTGAATGAGGAATGTTTAAATTTAGGAGAATATGAGAGTCATACATATTATAACTCCTATGTACATAACCTTATAATAAGACAAGTACATATTCCAGTTATTACGAATAGAAGTATCTCTGGCTATATAATCATCGCTACTCCTATTGAGGTAACATTGAGGGTATTAACTATATTAAAGTATTCTTTTTTGATAAGCTTTCCTTTTCTTATAATAATTCAGTATTTTATTTCTAGACATGTTGCTGCCAGTAGCATTAATCCGATAAGGAAAATAATTGATATTTCAAATCAAATATCGCATAAAAATATGTCATCAAGAATACCTTTATCAGAAAATAAAGATGAATTATATATTTTATCTTTTACTATAAATAACCTTTTAGATAGGCTGGAAAAAGTGATTGAAAGAGAGAAGTCTTTTATTTCATTTACCTCTCATGAATTTAAAACGCCGTTATCTGTTATCAAAGGTACTCTTCAAGTTTTAATTAGAAAGCCTAGAGAGATTAAGGATTACGAGCAAAAATCATTGTATTGCATTTCGCAAGTAGATAAACTAAATGATTTAATAGAGGGTTTATTATTACTGACTCAATATGAAACAAGTAAAAAATCATCAAATCCAGAGAAAGTAAATATAAATAAAGTTATAACCGATTCGTTGACAGAGTTTGATATGCAGATAAAAGAGAAAAATCTAAAATTAAATATTGAAAAAATTAACGACTATTCTGTTTATACTGATTACTTTATGTTTTTGACCATTATAAATAATTTACTTTCTAATGCTATAAAATATTCATTTAATACAGGAAGTATTGATATATATCAATCAATCGATTGCGAATTCATTTACTGCATGATAAGAAACTTTGGCATATCAATTAATGAACAAGAAGTGAAATCTGTTTTCAATCCGTTTTACAGGTCTAGCGTTAATGTGGATCATGCAATAAGTGGACATGGATTGGGGTTATCTATTGTAAGACAATTTTGTTTATTACTTGATATGGAGATTTCAATAGAAAGTGATGAAAGAAGTGGAACAATTGCTACATTGAAAATTCCACGCAGCCGCTCAATATGAGTGTAAATTTTATCGAATATATATTCTCCACCTGCAAAGGCTCGTTAGTGCAATGCATAAGGTGGTGCCATTAGCGAGCTACTTACAAACCTCTACCGGAACGAAGTGTCCCACTGCTGGAGGGTGCAGGCGGATTTCATCTATGGATGGTTAAAGCGGCGCTTGCAGTAGTATAAGTTGGAGTTGAGCGTAGAAAAGACTCCACAAGTGTATTGCTACCGTACTACTGCCCGCTTTCACGTGGAGAGTACAGACGTCTCGGCATCTTTCGTGTTTTTGAGTTACACTGTGAAACTCAATCAAGATTTCACAACCTGCGTTCACCGTTTGTCTACCGCGGATCAGACTTAAGTTTACCGAAGCAAAATCTTCTGTGGAAGAAAGCTCGCCATTGCTACGGTGGGACCTGGATAATCCGAATTTCTCTTTCATATAACAAAAGTTATTTATTATCAAAACGCTACGCTCTTTATAGGATAGAATTTTCTAAGAATTCATTATCACTCGTTTTATATAAAAAGCTCCATTTTGAAGTATAAATAAATTTAAGGTAATCTTAAGGGTGCTTTTTTTGATATCAGTAGAAAAACCCCTTATTTTGCATTCAGATAAGCAGAGTAAATATCTGTTTTGGTGTTTTCTATGTGTTCTTCTCTTTTTTTTTGTATATTTGTGACCGAAAGAACTAATAGCGTCATATAAATATAGAAAATATGGGAAAAGGATTTACGGAAAGTGAAAAGGTGATTATTAAGGATAAATTAAGAAAAGCTGCTGAAGATGCTCTTGTGAAAACAGGAATTAGAAAGACCTCGGTAGATGAATTGGTTTTAAAAGCAGGTATCTCAAAAGGGGCTTTTTATCTTTTTTATGAGACTAAGGAATTATTGTTCTTTGAAGTAATTGTAACTTTTCATGATAAGCTTCAAGCTGATTTTATGGAAATACTTAGACATTCAAAAGTCTTTGATGTAGATTATTTAACTGACACGATATTTAATTTATTAAAGAGAGACCAAGATTTCTTTGTTTCCATATTATCAAATGGAGAAATAGAATTTCTTCAAAGAAAACTTCCTATTGATATTATGGATAAACATTTCAAAGATGATGAAATCTTTTTTGATGAAATACTTTCAGTGTTATCAATAGATAGGTCTCGTGTTAAAGTATTCGCTAGTAGCATTAGGGCTATATTTATATTAATGTTATCTAAGAAAATGATTGGAGAAGATTATTTTGATGATACAATCAAATATTTACTAAGAGGCATGAATTTACAATTAATTGATTCGTAACAAAATGCAGCTTTGCTGCATTTGTAATATATATTTTTTTTAATCATACATGACTATTAATACCTACATAGTCATATATAAACACTGGTTGATATGGAACTAAAAGAAGAAACAAAAAAATCAAAGAGGGTCGCTATTACAGGTATAGGACTAATTTCATCAATTGGGAAAAATTATTCTGAATTTTCCAGAATTTTATTTTCGGAGGAGAATGGATTTAAAAAGTCTTCTTATCAAGAAAGAAATATAGGTGCGTCAGAATACGTAGGAAATATTGACAGTGAAGTTGTAAAAGAAATATCGAATTATTTAACTATACCATTCGAAAAAGTTATTAATGATTTACATAATCCTTCCTGTTTACCTTCAGATGGATATGTCAAAAGAGCTGAATTATTCTTGCTTTGGTCGTGTTTAACAGCTTTTGAAAATAGCAAGTTAAACACAACACATTTTAATTCATACGATGGCGGTATTTTTTTGGGAATAGATGCACAGAATGATGATTTCTTTCATTATTATAACTATTTCAAAAACACGAATCATATTAATGAAGATATTAATTTTGAAGATTTTTCTTCATTAGTAAAACAAAATATAGAGCAATATTATCCTTATTCTGGGCCATTTCATTTAATAGATAAGCTATTAGACAAGTTACCTTTTACAGGAGATATTGAATTATTAATGAATGGCTGTTCTTCTTCTAATGATTGTATTGGAACGGCTTTTCATAAAATAAGAAGTGGACAGTTGCAATATGCTCTATGTGGTGCTGTAGATATTCCACTTGATCCGCTTTATTATGCAATGTTTAATTCATTAAATATACTGTCAAAGCCATTATCGAAAAATGAGTGCCTAGTACCTTATTCGTCAGATCATTTCGGTTTTACTTTATCAGAAGGAGCAGGGATTGTAATGTTAGAAGATTACGAAAATGCACTTAATAGAGGTGCTTGTATATATGGTGAAGTTATAGGCTATTCTTCAAATATGGCAAATGCACATTTAACGAATTGCGATCCGGAAGGTGAATTGTATAGTGTATGTATTAAAAATGCTCTAATTGATGCAAATATAGAAGCTACAGACATAGATTACATCAATAGTCATGGGATATCAACAATACTTGATGTTTCCGAAACAAAAGCAATTAAGAGAGTTTTCGGGAGTAAGTCATATGACATACCTATATCTTCAACAAAATCTATTATTGGGCATAGCATGGTGGCTTCTGGTGTACTTGAATGCATAGCTATCTTAGCTTGTTTTGAAAATGAAAAAATTCATCCTACATTAGGCTTAAAAGTCGCAAAGAAAGATTGTGACCTTCAATACACACCACAACAAGCTATAAAGAAAACGATTAAAAATGCAATAAGCACCTCATATGCTTTTTTAGGGTACAATTCTTGTCTTGTTTTACAAAATAATAATATAAATAATGGAAAAAAATGATTTTATAAAAAGTAAAGTGAAAACTATCGTAGCTGAAATAGTTGGTATCGAAGAGTATAATGATCTGGATTCTTTAACGGACGATTTAGGTTATGATTCCATTGATTTTATGCAATTAAGGTCAAATTTGTCAAATGAGTTTGATATAGAGATAACCACTCAAGATTGGTTTAATTTCATCAATGAGATTCAATTAGAAGGCGCAGGTGAAATAACTCTTGAAAGAATTAATGAATGGGAGAATAAATTGTCGGAATATCACATCGAGGTTACTTCTGAGTTAATAGAAACCATAAAGCATCTTAGCCTTAAACAAGACTTGGATAGTTTGTCTGCAAGGATTGTTAGTCTTATAAATGTAAACACAATAACAATACTGTTAATTAAATTAATAAACAAATGAACATATTATTAGTAAGAGTACCTTTTCCTAAGATGTGCTTAGGTTTTAAAGGTTTAACGGAACTCGAACCACTTCAACTAGAATATTTAGCTGCTGAGCTAGAGGAATACAACGTTAAAATACTTGACACATGGGTAGATGGAGAAACAAAATTATTGAAAGAAATGTCCTCAAAAAAATGGGATATAATAGGTTTCAATAGTTCTGCTGTGCATATATTGCAAATGCATAAGTATGCGAAATATGCAAAAGCAGCAAATAGCAAAGTGTTAATTTTAGTTGGAGGAGAACAACCTACGATTAGTCCAGGAATGTACAATATTCCAGAAATTGATATTATAATATTTGGTGAAGGAGTTAGCAAGATAGGAAAAATAGTATCGGCATTTAAAAGTGGAAGTGGTTTTGAAAATGTTCCTGGTATTGCATATAGAAAAAATGGGACATTGGTTTTTGCAGAGAAGGATTCTGGATTGTCATGTTTTAACGATTACAAATTTCCGAACAGAGAGTTGTTAAGTAAATATAGAAATAGATATTTTCTTTATGGTGCTCGTTCCATTGCTACCGTAGTCTATTCTCTAGGATGCCCTCACAAGTGTAATTTTTGTTGTGTTTGGAGAAAACAAATTGGTGTACAAACGAGAAATCCGCAACTCATCATTGAGGAATTGAAAACCATTAAAGAAGAATGGGTGTTTTTTTGTGATGACAATTTTTTGGCAAATACTAATATAGAAGAATTTTTGGATTTATTGGAAGAGAATAATATCAGAAAAAGATATATTATTGAATGCAGTGCAGAATTAATAATAACTAAAGAGAAGCTAGTAGAACGATTTAGAAAACTTGGTCTTAGTACGGTTTTAGTTGGGCTTGAATCGTTTTCTGAAAAGGATTTGGAGTATGTCAATAAAGCAGCTTCCGTAGAGCAAAATATTCAATCTCTGTGTATTTTACGCAAATACAATATAGATTGTTTAGCTAGCGTGATTGTATATCCGCAATGGACTAAAAAAGACTTCGACAATTTATGGCAAAATATTAAGAGGGAAAAAATAACCTTCTTACATCTCCAGTGTCTTACTCCATATCCTGGAACAGAATTGTTTGACGAGACATTTGATCAAATAAATTCTTTTAATATGGATATTTATGATATGGAACATATGGTCTTGAATACGAGGATGTCTCTTAAAAGTTTTTATAGAGAAATAGCGAAGATATACATTAAGACATATAATCCAATAAGATTAATTACTCTTAATAGAAATTTGCCCTTTCCACTGAATCCTTTTCACAGAAGTGCTTATACTATGTTCAAGTTTATATACGGTATATTTCAGGCTCACAAACACAGTGAAGTAAAATGTGTTTTCGATAAATTTAAAACAATTGACGAATTTACGTTAAATAAAGACAGGAATCATGAAATCAGATAATATGGTAAATATTGAGCTATACGGAAATTTATCTTTTGAAATTTTTAATTCTATTGATTCGATTGATAAAAACAAATGGGATTCAGGAATAGAAAAAGATGATTTTTATATGAAATATGATTTTCTAAAAATAACAGAGAAAAGCGTATTAAATGTACATTCATATTATTATATAATAATCTTTGATAAAGGTGATAAAGTTGCTAATGTTGTTTTATTTTCAATCAAACTTGACCTTCTAAATTTGGTTAGTAATTCTGCAAAAGGAATAATTTCAAAAATTCGTAAAATTTGGAAGAACTCTTTTTTTATTAATACACTGTTTTGCGGATTGCCTGTTTCTATTGTTGATAATTCGATAAGAATATTCGATAAGAAATGCACGAGAGATATACTGTATTCAATTGATACAATTATTAAAAACATAATTAAAAATAAGAAGATTAAAATAACTTTTCTTAAAGACTTTACTGACGATGAGCTTGAATGGATTAAATGTATAGAAAACAAGTCATATAAACTTATATCAGGACTACCTTCGAATGATTTTACTATAAAATGGAATTCTTTTGATGAATACGTAAGGTCTCTTAGAGGAAAGTACAGAAGTTCGCTTCGGAAGGTTCTAGAAAAAAGGGACAAATTGGAGATAAGTGTTTTAGAAAATAATGATATTGTTTTCGATGATAATTTTTACAATTTATATGAGCAAGTAAATGGATCTTCTGAATTTCAATTGGAAAAACTATCTTCTGACTTTTTCAGAAAAGTTCTAAGTAGTAATAGTTTTTCAGCGAAACTTATAACAATAAAAAGAGAGAATATCTTACTTGGTCACATTAGTATTGTAGAATTACGTGATAAGTTTGTTCCGCTATTTATTGGATATGAAAAAATAGTGAACAATAAATACGATATATATTTTAATCTAGTTTACAAAATATTAGAGGTGGCCATGCATGAAAAAAAGAAAATTGTAAAATGTGGACAAACTGCTGATTTTTTCAAAAGAAAAATAGGATGTACACCTGTGAATGTGTGGTGGTTTATATATGTCACATCTCCGATTATACGTCCTTTTACTCGAAAAATATTCAGCAAGTTATTTCCTCCAATACCTGATTATAAATTTGAAATATTTGAAAAATGATTCAGTTAAAAAGTAGTGTAAAAAAAATGAAAGTTGATTGTAGTATAATCAACTCTATCATTAAAAACCGCCCTGCTATAGCAGCGGTTTTGATGACACATAGATGTAATTTGAAGTGCAAATTTTGTGTATTCTGGAAAAGGCCAGTTGACATAGAAAAGGAGATGAAGTTTGAAGATCACAAGAGATTTTCATCTATATGTAAAAAGTTAGGAGTTAGATCTGTTAATTTGGTTGGAGGAGAACCATTTGTTAGGAAAGACTTGTATGATATTGTGAGAATGTATAGTGAGGATCATATTGTTATTATAAATTCAAATGGAACTTTGATTAATCACGAAAATGCAAAAAGGATATGGGAAGCAGGACTTGATGTTATGAATATATCAATTGATGCTTTTCGTGAAGATATGCATGATGACTTCAGGGGTGTTGGGGTTTATCAAAAGGCTATGAGAAGCATAGAGTATTTAAAAGACACTAGGACAAGAAAAGACCAAAGAATTGCAATACAAGCTATTTATTCTCCACAAGTAGCAGACCAATTTAACGATTTCTTGACTTTTTGTGATAAACAAAATATTGAGTTTGCATGCAACCCCTATCGACCTGATGACAATCATCAAATAAAATTGGACTTCTCATCTGATTATAGTGCAGAATACTTATATGAACTTAAGCGAAAACATCCTTCATTTAAGATATCAGATTATACAATAAAAAAAACTGGAGAATTTATAAAAAATGGAGTAGTTCCAGATTGTAAGGCTGGCAAACAATTTTTTGTAATCGATCCATATGGAAATATTGTTATTTGTGAAAATTATGTAGAAGATAAAGATGTTCTTTTGAATATAAATGATCCCGATTTTACCATTGAAAAAATGAACAACCTTTTAGATTGCGCATATAAAAATAATAAATGCGAAAAATGCTATGCAAGAGAAAGAGGAGATATAGAATATCTGTATGATATGAGGAATTTGGTATGGATAAAGGATCTGTTATCGCAATCAAAATATTTTAAAAAGTTTTTTATTAACAAATAACTATGCTAAGAATACCAATTAAGTCCATAGGGAAAACCTTTTCAATAAAGAAGATTGGAGATGGATTGTGCCATTTTGACTTTAATAAAAGTAATACCATAACATTTGATAACACTGTTGGAAATAAAAAAAAGAAACAGTTTTATAAAAAAACAACTCTTTTATCATTGTATGCTATTAAGGAGGCATTGAAGTCGGCAAACATAGATATAGAGGCTTTTGACGGAAATCGTATTGGGTTATACACATTTGAAAAAGAGTCAAATAATTTTTGTATAGAAGAAACTTATAATAAAATGATAAAACTGTGTTGTTTAAGAAAAGTTTCTGAGAATACATTTAGTGATTCTATTACTCGGTGCTATAGTTTGAGTGATATGTTTAGATTAATGCCTAATTTATCAAATCACTTAATTTCTTCAGAGTTAGGTATTAATGGCTCAAATAAAACATACTTAACAGGAGAAGGAACAGATTTACAATCTATTATTGATGCCAGTAATGATATATATCACAAAAAATATGATATGGTTATTTGTGGATCATCAGCATTAAATTACTCTGTTTTGGAAAAAAAACAAATGTATCAGTATTACAATTATGAAATGCAGAATAAAGAGTTTGCAGACTCGGCGATCTACGCTGTATTAGGCAAAGAAGCTGATTCAGGATCTCTTTTTTTTAGAGGTGGAAGGTCCTTTTACATAAAAAAAGACTTCAGCGATACTCAAAAAAGACATTATTTTCACAGCCTATTTGACAGTTTCTATAAATCTAATCTTCTTAGCAAGGAAAATGTAGATCTAATAATATATGTGGATCAATATATGAATGAATCCACAAAAACAGAAATGGAGATTATGAAAGAAATATTTATTAACGCGAAAGTTGTCCAACCCGAAATAAACGACTATAATAGTATTAATAATGGATTTCTTTATTTGTTGCTTTTGTATAAAAATGTGTATAAATTTAATAATGCATTGCTGTTTCAGAAGAATTATAATGAGATAATAACATTTATAAATATAACAAAATAATCATGAATAAATTTGGATTTATCGCGCACCCAATGAACCGCGAAGAGTATCAATTTCTGAAATTAATGAATCATACTCAAAATTTTATAGACCTAAAAGGGTCGTTTCAATGTCTTAATAAGTTGATGGAAGAAACCGGAAATATTGGCCGGTTTATTGGGAAAAAAAGTAATGGTGTTGTCTTTCTTGAAATAGACTGCATTTCTACTCCGTATGGAAATACAAGCGGTATAATTTGTTGTTTACCAGTAATGCCGAAAGATATTTTAGAGAACCAAGCAAAATCATTTTTGCAAATAAAAGAAATTGCAGAGGATTTAATAAACGAGCATAATGTTGACATAATTGGCTTAGGAGGATTTACTGGTATTATTGGAAACAGAGGGGTGGATTTTAATGAATTGTTTCAAATTCCATTTACGACAGGAAATATATTTACTGCATATAACGGAATAGCAGCACTTAATCACTTAAAAGAATCTTATGATCTTGTTATTGAGAATTGGCCTGTAACAATAATCGGATTCCCGGGTAGTATCGCAACTCTCATAGCCGAAGTGTTATCTAAAAGATCAGGAGGAAAACAGCAATTGACTCTTGTAGGGAGAGGAACTGATAAATATTTGAATAAGATGATTTCAGAATCCAAATATCTTGGAGATAACGTAACTGTTATAAATAATCTCTGTGATGCATTAGACAAAGGGAAGATTATAATTTCAGCTACTTCATCTGGGGATATAATTGACACAAATAATCTAGCAACAGGCTCTATTGTAATAGACATAGCAGCTCCAAGAGATGTAATCAAGCCAATAGAAGGAAGAAAAGATGTTTTAATAGTTGATGGTGGGCGCTGCGGTTTTAATGAATTAGTTCGCTGGGATGATAATATATTTACGCGATTTATTAAAAATAATCTTTATGGTTGTATTTTAGAAACTGTACTATTGTCATTAGATAATAGACTGGAGGCATTTTCTGTTGGAAGAAATCTGAGTATAGATAATGTTGAAGAAATTGACATGATGAGTAAAAAACATGGTTTTATTATCTCTAATTTATATTCATTTAATGAAAAATTAGACAAAACAAGAATAAGATCATTTGTTAAAAAATATTTTTACTCAAATAATACTGAAATATCTCTATCTGATTTTGATATTGCAAAAAAGCAAACTTTGTCTGAAGCTATGGATAAATATAAATCTTATATAAGTCCAACCATTGCAGACTTATGGAATATGGCTGATTTTGCTAGATTATTTATTAGAGGTGAGGGGATAAATTTATGGGACGTTGAAGGTAATATGTATTATGATTTTGTTGCTGGCTATGGTTCTGTAAATTTCGGTCATAATAATCCGGCTATTATATCTGGAATAAAAAAGATGATAGACATGCAGGTTCCAAGTATTGTACAAATATCTCCAACTCTTGTAACTACTGCTTTAGCTGAGAATATAGCTCATCTCTTACCGGGAGATCTCGAAATTAGTTTCTTTTGTAATTCAGGAACGGAAGCTATTGAAGCTGCGATTAAGCTCGTAAAAAAACTTTCTAAAAAAAGATATATAGTATCTGCAACTGGTAGTTTTCATGGTAAATCATTGGGATCTCTGTCAATATCAGGAAAAGAGAAATATAAAAAATACTTCCGGCCATTATTGAAACATACCATAAATGTACCATTTGGAGATTTGGAATCTGTAGAAAATATTTTTATGGATAAAGATGTGGCTGCATTTTTTATTGAACCAATACAAGGGGAAGCAGGAGTAATAATACCGCCTGTTGGTTATTTGAAAAATATACGAAAATTATGTGATAAATATGACGTATTATTAGTTGTTGATGAAATACAAACAGGTTTTGGACGGACAGGTAAGAATTTTGCAATTGAACATGAAAATATTATTCCAGATATCATGACGATTTCAAAATCATTAGGAGGGGGACTGGTTCCCATTGGAGCATGTGTGACTTCTAAATACTTGTTTAAAAAGGCATATGGAAAATCTGAAAATTATGCGCTACACACGTCTACATTCGGTGGAAATAATTTTGCAGCTACAGCTGCGCTACAAGCGACAAAACTACTAATAGATGGGAAGTTTGCCGAAAAAGCGGATAGCAGAGGCAGGTATTTCAAAAGCAAGCTTATGGAACTTCAAGAGAAATATTCCATAATAAAAGAAGTAAGAGCCATCGGTTTAATGATTGGGATTGAATTTGACATGGACTATTGTGGCGGGTTAGATGAGATGAAAAGTCAAATAGAAAGTTATTTAGACGATGAATTTGATGACATGAAAGACTTACTTTCTAATGATCTATATAAAACTATAGACAGGTTTACAAATAGTATAACTGGTGATGTCGAGGTATATATGCAGAAAAATTTTACATTAATGATATCATCTTATTTACTGAAGGAATTTCGTATTTTGACATTTTCAACATTAAACAATCCCAATGTAATAAGAATACAGCCACCATTAGTAATTACTGACAGTGAGATTGATTATTTTATAAATGGACTTGAGTGTGTTATTAAAAAATTTTCTTTCACGAATATTTCTTAATCAACTAGGACAAATGACTTGCGATATAAACGTAGAATTATTAAAAGAAAAGATAAGAAATATACCTAATTTCCCGTATAATGGAATAAATTTTAAGGATATAACACCATTATTAAGTTCGAGAAACTATCTATATATATTAACAGAAATGCTTTTAGAAAAATATAGAAACAAAGGTATAACTAAGGTTATTGGCATCGAATCACGAGGTTTTTTTATGGCTTCAATTTTAGCATATGGATTAAATGCTGGTTTTGTCCCTATTAGAAAATCCGGAAAATTGCCTTTTGAGTGTTTTGAGAGAAAATATAAAAAAGAATATGGAGAGGATGTTATTCAGATACATAGCGATTCTTTAACTGCGGATGATATAGTTCTTATTCATGACGATTTGCTTGCTACAGGAGGGACTATACTTGCTGCATATGAGTTAGTCAAAAGCATGGGAGTAAAGCATATATATGTAAATTTTCTTGTTGAATTAACACATTTAAGTGGAAGATGTAAATTACCTGAAAATTTAGATGTATCCTCAATTTTTAAATTAGATAGTTGAAAACGTGTTTAAGAAACAGACTATTTTATTTATTCTATAAACAAAAAATAAATTAAAAGATTATGAGTTATTTATTCACATCGGAATCAGTATCCGAAGGTCATCCAGATAAAGTTGCTGACCAAATATCTGATGCTTTATTAGACGAATTTCTCGCCTATGATAAAAATTCTAAAGTTGCCTGTGAAACTCTTGTTACAACTGGGCAAGTAATATTGGCAGGTGAAGTGAAATCCAAAGCGTATGTTGATCTTCAAGAAGTAGCAAGAAATGTAATTAAATATATAGGCTATACAAAAGGAGAATATATGTTTGAAGGTAATTCTTGTGGTGTATTATCTGCGATACATGAGCAAAGCCAAGATATAAATAGAGGTATCGAAAAAAAAGATCCAATGGAACAGGGTGCGGGTGACCAAGGAATGATGTTCGGTTATGCAACAAATGAGACAGAAAACTATATGCCATTGTCGTTAGACCTTTCACACCGTATTCTTCAGGCTCTTGCTGATATTCGCCGGGGAGAAAAGGATATGACTTATCTGCGTCCAGATGCAAAAAGCCAGGTAACGATAGAATATGATGATATTGGAAAGCCTATACGTATTGATACAATCGTTATCTCCACTCAACATGATGCATTTATTTCTTCGGTAGATAATACAGAAGAAGCACAAGTAATTGCTGACAATAAAATGCTAGCAAAAATTAAAAAAGATGTTGTTGAGATATTGATGCCTCGAGTTATTTCTGGTATAAAAAATTCAGAAGTATTACAGCTGTTTAACTCAAGTATTATTTACCATGTAAATCCAACCGGTAAGTTTGTTATCGGTGGACCACACGGAGATACGGGATTAACAGGGCGAAAAATTATTGTTGATACATATGGTGGAAAAGGTGCACATGGCGGAGGGGCTTTTTCGGGTAAAGATCCGAGCAAAGTTGATAGAAGTGCAGCTTATGCAACTCGGCATATTGCTAAAAATTTAGTAGCCGCAGGTGTAGCAGACGAAATATTAGTTCAAGTTTCTTACGCAATTGGTGTAGCTGCTCCTGTTAATGTTTATGTCAATACTTACGGAAAATCTAAAGTCAGCTATACTGATGATGAAATTGCAGACAAAGTAAAGCAACTATTTGATCTGCGTCCGAAAGCAATTGAAGATAGATTAAAACTTAGAAATCCAATTTATTTTGAAACAGCTTCGTACGGTCATATGGGTAGACAGCCCAAAACAATAACTAAAACTTTTATGTCACGTTATCTTAGTGAACCTATTCAAATAGAAGTTGAGTTATTTACTTGGGAAAAATTAGATTATATAAATGTAATAAAAAGAGAGTTTAATTTATAAAACTCTTTGTATTTCGTCCCATGATTGGGGCGAAATACAAAGAGTAAATATTTAGCAGAATATAAAAACAGCATAATGAAAAAAAAAATATTATTCTTAGCTGCAATAAAGGAAGAAGTGGACTTGTCTTTCTTGGACAAGTATAAAAATGTATATTACTTATATACTGGTATTGGCAAGGTTAATTCAGCTATCGCATTAATGTACTATTTATCCCAAAGAGATAAGCAAAATTTTCATGTAATCAATATAGGAACATGTGGTTCTTCAATTCACAAAATAGGCGATGTTTTTTCTGTATCCGAATGTTGTGAATATGGTAGTAGCTTTGTTTCTGAAAGAATAAAACTTGTTGATATGTCCTGTAAAGTTCCTTTTTGTATAAAAAAGGAACTTATTTTATCTAGTGATTTCTTTATTTCCTCAAAGTCTATGAATTCTAAAGAGTTTTGTGAATTTAGCGAGACTTACTACAATTTTGATATGGAAGTTGCAGCAGAGGCTAAAGTCTGTGAGTGTTATGATATACCATTTTCTGCTTTTAAAATAGTATCAGATGATTTGACATCAACTATTGCTGATTGGAAAAAAATATTAAAAGAGTTGTCTCCAAAAGTAGAAAATATAGTAAGAACAATACTCGAAAACTATAAACTTACAAAGTTTTGAAAAATTAAAGGAATAAAGTTTTTTATGAATAAAAAGCATTGAATATTTTTGCATATTCAAAATAACAACTATATTTGTGACTCAAAATACTAAAATAGTCATATATAAATTATAAAAATATGATAATCTTAATGAAACAAAAAATTATTGTTTTGTTGTTTGCCGTTTTTCAAAGCATCCAACTCAGTTCCCAAAATCAGAATAATGGGATTAAATTAAATCAATGTTTAAATTTTGCATTGGCAAAAAATTACCAACTAAAACAAGCAAAATATGACAATGCAATTTCCACAGCTAAAACAAATGAAGTGCGTGCTGATATTCTACCACAACTAAATGCTTCGGCAAGGATAACAAATAATATTTCTATTCCAGTGGTTATACTCCCAGGTGAACTGTTAGGAAAGCCAAATACTACCATTCCTGTTGAATTTGGAAGTACTTATGAAGTGGGAGGAATGCTTGAGTTAAGCCAAGTGATATTTAGTCCAACTTTGTTTATGGGGATAAAAATAGCTAAAAGTGCAGAGGAACTTATTGCACTTAAAACTAATTTGACAGAAGAAGAATTGATTTATAATGTCAGTGTAGCTTTTTATGATATCCTTTATAATGAACAGCAATTATTAAGTATTGAATCGAATTTAAACACGCAAGATTCTTTATATAAAAAGACTGCTTATAAAGTAGAGCAAGATTTAACTCGTGAAATCGATTTAAGCAGAATAGGTGTAAATGTTGCTAATCTTGAAGTGCAAAGAAAACAGTTAAAGACTGTAATTGAGCAACAGATAAGATACTTTAATGTTTTATTGGGTATTCCTTGGGATACTCCATTGATATTAAATAATTCTTGCTTATATGATATAAATGTACCCAGTGAACTTTGTAGTGATTCTGATTCTTTATCTCAAAGAACAGAATTAACAATTATTCAAAGAAAACGCGATTTAGGGCATTTGAGTATTAAATCTATTAATAGCCAATATTTGCCTGATATTTCTCTTGTTGCCGCTGCAGGATATCTATTTCAGGATGAAAAATTTAAGCTATCTAACACAAATTCATGGTTCGATCACTCATTCATTGGACTTCGTATCAGTATTCCTGTTTTCGATGGATTACGAAAACAAAAACAAAAACAGCAAGCTAAATTCGAAATTTGCAAAATAGATGAAGAAATACAATTTACAAGACAACTAATAAATACGCAATTAAAAAATGCAAAACAATCAATGTTGGTAAATTATGAATCTATGAAAGTGCAAAAAAGCAATTTGCAATTAGCAGAGAAAATATATAAACAAAGTCGACTGCTGTTTAAAGAAGATTTATATAATGTGACTGATTTACTTTATACGGAAATGATTTTTCATGATGCACAAGTTAGCTACTGGTCAGAAATTATCAAATATAAGAAAGCTGAGTTAGATTTATTAAAAGCAAAAGGATTATTAAATACATTACTTAAATAACGATATGAAAGCATCAAAATTTTATCCGATTATCATAGGATTGGCCTTTATTGGAGTGATTATGGGATTACTATTTAATAACAAAAAGAAGATAGACGAAAAGGCTGAGCGGTCGTTGCAAACTAATGTCGCTATCCCAGTCTATGCATCAACTCCTCAATATATATCTGATACCACAAAAATAGAAGTTACTGGCAGAGTTATTTCCGAGAATGAGGTATTAATTGTATCTAAAACTCAGGGGCTAATATTGGAGAAATATAAAAAGGCAGGGGATGTTGTCAAAAAAGGGGATGTTATTGCGAAAGTTGAAGATAACATCATTTGCGATAATCTTCGTTTTGCTAAACAAAATCTTATAAAAGCAAGAAAGGATTTAGAACGATATCAATCCTTATTTAAGGCGGGTGTCGTTACTAAAACAGAGGTAGAAAGCATTGAAATTTTAATGAGATCAGCAGAAATCGCTGTTATAGAGCTAAAAGAGCAGTTAAAAAACACAATTATTTTTGCCCAAACTAATGGCATTTTAGAGAAAGATTTTTTTGAATTGGGAACCCTTGTTTCGCCTGGAAGCCCAATAGGTGAAATAGTTGATCCTAAAAAATTAAAATTGCACACAACTGTAAGTTCGGGAAATTTTATTCTTTTAAAAAAGAAGACTCCTGTCGTTTTTAAAATAGATGTGTATCCTAATAAGCTATTTAATGGTGAAATTGATTTAATTGGTTCCAAGAGTGATGAATCTATGACCTATGATGTCGGAATTAGTTTTAGCTTTGATTACTCGGATTTACTAAAACCAGGAATGTATGCATTTATAGAAATCAATATACCTAGGCAAGAGAATACTAAAATTTTAAGTATTGAACGCAATTGCATTGTGGGTAGTCTTAAAAATCCAAAGGTATATGTTATTCAAAGCGGGAAAGCCCACCTTACCGAAATTACAACGGGTAAAACAATAGGTGATCGTATAGAAGTGATTAACGGATTGACCTCTGGTGAGAAAGTTGTGAGTAACGGACAAATTAACTTATCTAATGGTATTTCTGTAACCGTATTATAATAAAATATTATGAAAATAGTAAAAATATCAATTACGCGACCTGTTGTCGTTATTGTTGCATCTATATTACTAACATTTTTTGGTCTCTTTTCATATTCAACCTTAAGTCAGGAATTATTTCCTCGAGTCGCAATGCAAACTATAATGATTGGAACACCTTATCCCGGGGCAAGTCCGCAAGAGGTAGAAAACTCTGTCACTAAAAAAATTGAAGATGCGATTTCTTCTTTAGAAGGAATTAAAGATATCAAATCTGTTTCAATGGAGAGCTTTTCTATGTCAATTATAAGGCTAAAATATGGTATTGATACAGATCGTGTGATGCAAGACGCACAACGAAAGATTAATGCAATAAGAGGAGATTTGCCAGGGAATGTAAAAGAGTCATCTATAGATAAATATGATTATGCTGAACTGCCGATCCTAAATGTAAGTGCAGTTGCCGATATACCTGATTTAAAATTTTACGATTTTGTGAAACATACTATTAAGCCTTCTATTGAAAGTGTTACTGGTGTGGCAAAAGTTGAATTGTTTGGTGGAAATGAAAGAGAAATTCAAATTAATTTAAGTGAGGATAAGTTGAGATTATATAGTTTATCTATTTTACAGATAACTCAAACTTTAATTAACTCCAATATAGACTTCCCTACAGGAAAGGTTGAAAATGATGAAAAACAAATATTAGTACGCCTTGAAGGGAAATATCAAAGTGTAAGTGACATAGAAAATGTTGTATTGAAAGTAACAGCAAATGGAGGTGTTGTTAAAATTAGAGATGTAGCGGATGTGTTTGATACACAGAAAAAAACAACAACGATAAACAGAGCCAATGGAATTAATTCCATTGGTATTAGTATTAGACGCCAAACAGATGCCAATGCAGTACTTATATCTAAAGAAGTAGAAAATATACTATCAGCTCTAGAACGGCAATATAGTTTGGAAAATTTAAAATTTCACATTGCTTTGAATGATTCCGAGTTTACTATTGAAGCAGTAAATTCGGTTATATTAGATTTGATAATGGCAGTAATTTTTGTTGCTATTACTATGCTTCTCTTTTTTCATAGTTTTCGTAATTCACTGATCGTTCTTATTTCTATTCCAATATCTCTTGTTTCAACATTTATTGTGATGTATGTTTTCGGTATCACCATAAATCTCGCAACGTTGCTGGCTTTATCTTTAATTATAGGAATTCTTATTGATGATGCAGTTGTAGTTGTAGAAAATGTACACCGCCATTTAGAGATGGGGAAAAACCGTATTCAAGCTACTTATGATGCGATTAAGGAATTGGGACTTACTTTGTTATCAACGACGCTTGTATTAGTTGTCGTTTTTATTCCTATTGCACTGACACAAAGCGCTGTTTCAGACTTGTTCCGTGGATTTTGTTACACTGCAGCAGCGGCGGTTTTATTTAGTACATTAGCATCATTTACTCTTGTTCCTTTTTTATCATCACGAATTGGTAAATTAGAAAAGATAAATAAACAAACATTTATAGGACGATTTATTAACTGGTTTGAGGAAGGTATTCAGAAACTTGCAATTAAAATACGGAAGTTATTGGCGTGGTCGTTTAACCATAAAATTGTAGTTTTTGTTTGTACTTTCTTGTTATTTATTTGCTCACTGATGTTAGTACCATTAGGATTTATTGGTACAGAGTTTGCAAGTATTGGAGATAGAGGCGAATTTTATTTAGACATTGAAATGCCTAAAAATTCGACAATTGAACAAACGAATTTACTAACTCATAAGGCAGAAGCTATAATTGATAAAAATCCGCATGTAACGTCCATCTTCACAACTGTAGGTGCAGAAGAAGATGGGTTAGTTCAACCATATTTGTCCGAAATACTCGTAAAAATATCACCTAATGATAAGAGGAATTTATCAACGGAAGAATGTGCAAGAGAAATAAAGAAAACTCTGCAAGAGCAGCTTGTAGGTGCCAAAATAATGATAGCTCAAAGTGCTATTACCGGAGGTAAGGATGTAGATCCAATTGAAATGTATGTTACAGGAAATAACGTTGATACTATATTAGTTGTTGCTGAAGCTATAAAAAACCGTATATCTCAAATCCCGGGAGTGATTGACGCTAAACTATCATTAGAAGTCGGAACGCCCGAAATCAATATTAAACCCGATAGAGAGAAAATGACGAGATTAGGTATTCCTTTTGAATTATTGGGAGCTTCCTTAAATAATGCTTTCAGTGGTAATCAAGATGCAAAGTTTAGAGACGGTAATAACGAGTATGATATTAATATTCAACTCGATAAATTTGATAGGAAAGATATTCAAGACGTTAAAAATTTCTCTTTAATCAATATGTTTGGTAATACTATTTACCTACACCAATTTGCCGAAATATCAGAGGCTGAAAGCCCCAGCAAAATAGAACGAAGAAATCGAATTCCTTCTGTTCGGGTTATAAGTCAAATTGCCGGAAGATCTGTTGGAGTTATTGGCGAAGATATTATAAAAGAAATAAATACACTTAAAATGCCGTCTTCTGTTTCTGTTGCATACGGTGGAGAAATGGAAATTCAAGATGAAGGTTTTGAAACTATTGGGTGGGCGTTTATTATATCCATTGTTCTCGTATATCTGATTATGGTGTTATTGTACAATGATTATATATATCCATTTGCTGTCTTATTTTCATTGCCTCTAGCTTTAATGGGTGCTTTAACAGCCATAGCATTGGCAATGGAAAATATAAGCATATTTACATTACTGGGAATGATCATGCTGATTGGTTTAGTCGCTAAAAATTCAATATTAGTTGTTGACTTTGCTAATCAGTTACAAAATCAGGGAATGAATGTAAAAGAGGCTCTGTTGGAAGCAACACAAAGAAGATTCCGCCCAATCATCATGACTGTCTTATCCACAATAGTCGGGATGTTGCCAATAGCATTGGCACAGGGGGCGGGTGCTGACTGGAAGAATGGTTTGGCTTGGGTACTTATTGGCGGATTGACCAGTTCGACTTTTCTTTCATTATTGATAGTGCCGCTTGTATACTATCTTTTAAATAGAGTTATGTTTAAATTTGGAATAAAGAGAAAGATTATAGATTTGAAGGACTAATATAGATTTCTCAAACCAAGACAATATTGTTGGTTTCTTATATAATTTATTGCATCGGAAAGAACTTTGATTATTTAATAGAGAAGGAAAACAAATGTCATGATTGATTTATAGGTTTATTTGTAAAATATTAGAATAGAAACAGTTAGTCTGGTAATAGCTAAAGGACATTACCAGACTTTTTCAATATTGAATATATACTTTGAATTTAACTCTTCGTCTACAGCTTTTTACGGATTGTTGCATAACAATTTTAACGCATTTTCTCTAATCTCCTTGATATATTGAATAAGGATGGTCGGATTCATATATTTGTTATCTCTTTTGCAGGCAATATGCAGATGTTTTCCCGTGCTTCGTCCTGTACTCCCAGTAATACCGACTACCTCTCCGGATTTGACCTCCTGCCCTTTCTCTACCCAAATACGGGATAGATGGCAGTAAGTAATCTGGAAGTTGTCGTGTGTGAGCATCACGTATTTTCCTGAACGCCGGTCTTCTCCGGTCTTTTTGACCTTTCCCATCATCATGGCATATACTTCGTCATCGGACGCACGCAGGTCAAGTCCATTGTGTTTTCGGTGCTTGCCCGTAAAAGGGTCTGCTCTCCAACCGAAGGGAGAGGTAACTACTAACTGTTTCATCGGGAATGAAACACTCATATAGTCTTCAATGCACCTTTTTTGCAAGCTGTCTTTTCCAGTGACATCTGGAATCTCTGCATTCGGAATAAGCGTTGGAGAAACAGACTTGTCCTGTATGGCAAGGGGATTGTTTGTGGAGTTGGTTGCGTGTGCCTTTTCTATTTGGTAGAGTGGGCGCTGCTTGCTGACCGTGTTGAATTGTCCTTGTGCGGGAATGGTTGATGCAAGCATTAAAAATACTAAAAACCCAGTAGATTTGTTCATGTAATATTCTTATAGTAAATAATAGCTCTTAAATTTGCGGCAAAGATAAATACGAATATTACAAATATGTAATTTATGAATATAAATAGAGTTAATGAAAAAGAGATTCCCTATCAGTCACTGGAAGAGTTTGGCTTGACCCGTAACATGATTAGCGACTTGCCTATGGATGTGATTTTACAAATCCTTTCCGGGCAACGCTCTCCCGTCCTGCCTATTGAGGTGGTAGGGGCAGATGGGCAAAAGGTACGGTCGAAAGCCAAGTTTTCCCTTGTGCGCTCGGATGCGGGAAAGGTAGATGTGGTTTTCCATCCTGTTTTCAAAACGATGGAAGATAGCCTTTGTGTAGTATCGAAAGATCCGTCTACCGGAAAAGAGAGCTTGGCGGTGGTCGATGCGCGGACACTCTATTCTCTTGATGTATTTAACGGGTTGAAGATGGGTAAGGTAATGATGGATTACAGTACTACCGGAGACGGCCGTCGCATCAAGTCCTTCCTGCAACTTGACCCCGAAACCCGTGAGGTACTCTCCGTACCATCGCAAGTAATCGGGCGGAATATTCAGACACTTGTAGGGGAGTTCAACCTAACAACAGCAGAAACCAATTGCCTGCAAAATGGGGAGGTACTGACGGTTTCGCAGGAAGATGAATTATTATCCATCGGCATTGACCTGAACTATCCGACCGGGCTTCGGTTGGAGAAAGGTGATGAACGACGGTGGAAGGAACGTGCCAGTCGCGAATGGAACTCATACTCTGTGGGTGTATTCGGTTGCTGGAAAATGGAAGACGGTGAACTGTCGTATATCGATGAAGACGATTATACAGAGGAAGTCTGGACGGAAATTGAGCGACAACGAAACTTCCGGAAAATAAACCAAGTTTCATTCAAAATGTAGTAATGACGTATAGTAGTAAAGTAGTAATATAGTAAAAAAGTAATTGTATGAAAAAGCAGTATTATTCAGAAGATGAACTGGTTGAGAAATTTCAAAAGGGTGAAATTGGTTGGTTGGAATATGTGACCCATCATTCCAAAGAGTGGGATGAAGAGTTTGCGGAGTTCGTCAAAGAACGAGGGCTTCCGACCGATAATGATTCCGCATTGAGCTTCCTTGAGTCTAAGGAGGCACAAATGGATTTCGCCCAATCGGAAGGCAACCTCTAATCATTTAAAAAAATAGAGTTTATCTCTATTTTTTTTGCCCTTTTTAGTTCGATTAATATATATGATAATATAATGGCACTTAGAAAGAATACAAATCCCAGTCCGGTGCAGTTGCATCCGGATTTTCTGGAATTGCTTGCTCGAAATGGTATGCGGGCGAATATCGTGGCGGGTGAAGATAACAAACCCCGGTTGATGGTGCAAGGGCACGATTCTCCCGTGCTGACTTATGGGCTGACTTCGGATCAGATCAAGAGGCTGACGGATTGGGGGAGCAATTACGCCAATAAGAGTGCTTACACTACTTTTACTGCTTTAGTTGAGAAAGATTTTAACCTGCCCAAAGACCTTGTACATGCCCGTAACGCAAACGGACGGGTTGCGATGGGGTTGCATGGCTACCGTATCGGAGCTGGTGAGTATGGCCGTCCTGAATATTCCGCACCTCCACGGGGATTCTGGGGAAGGATGACCGGTCTGCTGGGCTGGACACCTCGCAACCAGGAGGGTTTCCACTTGCGACGGATCGGGGGAGAACTGCAAAGGGGGGCTCCTATGGTACCTGACAGGCCCGATGGCCGGATGAAGCCGGGCGAGTTGCAATCGGGCGGTTATGGGTTCTATTATAAAGGGACTCCGACTGAAGAGCACCGTGGGGAAGATGTTGACCCTTTGACTGAACTCAAAGTGGTTTTTGCTCCTGTAAAGACAGTGACTGCTGAACCTGCCAAACCGTATAAGGAACTGGTTACATCACCGGTGTATTTCACCAGTGAGAAGTTTCGGGAATGCCTGGCATCCCACGGGATGGTTATTGACACAGAAAGTCGGACGCTCTCCGTTCAGCCGGAGAAGTCGGAGGTGACTTTGAAATATGATCTGACCGACCAACAACTGGCGACAATCACTTCGAACTCGCTGAAGAAAGTCGGTTTGGAGGAACGGCTGGAGGTGATTAACGGTCTACTGGCGGATGATTACGACGGCAAGGTGACGATGGAGATGCTGAACAGCACACAGCGGGTGAACCTGACATTGAAACCGGAGGTACGGCTACCGGAAGGAATGAACCTTACGGATGACGAAACGCTTCCGGATAAAACACAACTTCTGGATGATAGGCAGAAAGTGACGATTACGGCTGACGGAAAAGTGCTGCCCATCCTCTCGGAGATGGAGGGACGGCATTGGGAACAGGACGTGAAGGGTGGACGGGATGTTGTCCTGACAGGCGTGGTGGCTTATGAAAGCGAAGGGAAACATTACTTGCGAGCGGAGGTGAACGGTGAAACCTACATCCGACCCATTACCGCAGAACAGTTTAAGGAGCTGCATTACCGGACGGACGAAAAAAGGATAGCAATAGTGGATGAGTTGCTCAGCGGTATCTCCCTGAAAAGCGGAGATTACAAGGGAGAGGCGGTGAATGCAAGCAGTACGGATGCCTCCCGGCTGACAGTAATCAAGGATACGAAAGGCTGGTTCCGGGAGGGAAAAGACGGTCGTGAAATCCAGGTGGGACGGATAGGTGTACAGGCTTTGGAGGGTGGAAAGTACACTCTGTCCGGAGAGGTGGACGGCGAGGTGATTGCGCGCGAAATCTCCAAAAAGGAGTATGACAAGTTCCTTGCTATGGACGATTACCACCGGATGCGGCTTTTCTCTAAACTGTTTGAGGAAGTGGATATGAAAGAACGGCTGGGGGTTGGCTCCCGTATCACGGCTGCGCTGGCTGCCGGACTGACGGTGATGGGAGAACTGACCTACGGACAGGAACCTGAGGCGGGTTACCACCGACCCCACGGAATGGGGCAACCCGTGAGAGCCTACTTTAAGCCGGGTGTGGACACTCCTGAAGAGGTAGCCATGCGCAATTACGAGGCAGCGGTCAATACAGAAAATATACATAACGGATTAAGAAAATAAGACTTATGAGCGAACCAACTTACGAAGACTTCAAGAACCGTATCAGCATCAAAACCGTGCTGGAAGATGCGGGATATCACTTCAATCGCAGAGACGGTGTGAGATACCCCTCTTTTGTCCGTCTGGATAACGATGGACGTCGCATTCATGGAGATAAATTCATCGTTACAGGCAACGGTCTCTGTTGCTTCCGTCCGCCTGAACGGCGGAACTATACGGTCATCTCGTTTATACAGGAGCATCCGGAATTGTTTGCGGAGTATACGCCGGGAATGGATAAGAACCGATTGGTGAATCTGGTCTGCAACCGGTTGTTGGGGAGGGTTCCTTCCGGTGTTGACCGTGCCATCAAAGAATCCCGTCCGGCGGCAACGTTCGATTTCTCGAAGTATGAAGTGCAACCTTACGATACAACTGACTGGGCAACCCGGAAACGTTTCTATCCTTTTTTCATTCAACGCGGTTTGGACTTGAATACACAAGCGGCTTTTGCCGATCATTTCTTTATGGCGAGTTATACGGGGCGTGAGGACGGCAAGAAGTTCAGCAACCTGGCATTCCCGTTTCGTGTTCCGGGAGATGAACGTGTGGTGGGATTGGAGGAACGCGGACGACAGCAGACTGACCGCCCGACTTACAAGGGAAAGGCAGAGGGAACGAATTCAGTGGAGGGATTGTGGATGGCGAATATCGGTAAAGTTCCTCTTGACGAAGTTCGACGGGTGTTGTGGTTCGAGGGAGCTTTTGATGCGATGGCGTTCTATCAGATACAAAGGCTTGAAGGGAAAGAGATGAATGGCCTTTATCTTTCGACGGGTGGGAATCCCGGAGAAAAGCAATTTCAGGGCATTATGGATGCCTGCCCGAACGCAGTGCATCACCTTTGCTTTGATCGGGATGCTGCCGGACAGATGTTTGCCTGCAACTTCGCTGCCCAGAAGAGTGGTATGAACTTCAGTTCCTATTCGATGAAAGACGGTACGGTGGTGTTTGTGGATAAGACTACCGGTTATGACCGTCACCAAATGGCTCCGGATACGTTTTCGTATGGGGAATTTTGTAACCGGATGGGGCTTCACGATCCGCAGGTGGTTTACCATCCTGCCGCCAAGGGATACAAGGACTGGAATGACCAGTTATTAGGCAAACGTATAGAAAAGACAGAGGCGGAACCAGAGGTGTCTACTGGTTTTCGCCGTTGACACCGCAGCGCATCCAACTAAGAAGAATAACTGATTATGAAAGATTCAGAAATAAAAACATACCGTCCCGACCTCCGGCAATTCGTTATCAACGAACTGCACCTGCTTCTGTTGCTGGTAGCCGGCATTCTTTGTTGCGGACTGGAGGAATTACCTTTCATCAATTTTCTGAAAGGGCTTTGCCTGCTACTCGGCATTTATCTGGGGTACCAATTCTTGTACCTATTGAGAAACCGCTTCACCCTTACCGGGGAGCAACTAATCTATGAGCGGGGCGTATTCACACGAAAGGTCGATTTCGTCGAGCTATACAGGATTATCGACTTCAAAGAGAATTGCTCTTTCCTGCAACAGCTTGCGGGACTGAAAACGGTGGTGGTCTATTCGGGCGACCGTACCCATCCACAACTGGCGATACCGGGTATTCAGAGCCGTACACCACTGGTGAACCTGATTCGTGAGCGGGTGGAGCTGAACAAACAAAAGAGATATGTCTATGAAATCACCAATCGTTAGGATGATGCTGGTGGCGGGGTTTGTTCTCTGCGTGGGACATCTTCCGGCACAGGTTTACCAGAATCCACTGGAATGGGTAGCTCTTGCCGAAGGGAATGATGCCATCCATGATAAAATATCATCGCAGATAAAGGGGCAGACCGAAACGGCTGTCCTACAGAATACCATTGCCGCCCAGTTCAACAAAGTGCATGAGTGGGAAAAGAAGTATCGGGATTATACGCAGACGGTGAGCGGCTATGCCTCTTCGCTGAAAGCGGCCAGTCACATCGTCGATGATGCTTTGCGCATCTTCATTACGCTGGGAAATCTGAAATCGGCTTGCGAGAATAACCCGCAAGGGATTGTGGCAACAATACCGATGAACACGCTCTACTTGGAAACGGCCATGGAGCTGGTTACGACGTTCACGCTGATAAAGAATGCTGTGGCGCAAGGCGGCCCGGGCAATATGCTTACGGGTGCGGAACGGTCGGAAACGTTGTGGGCAATCAACGATAAGTTGACAGCATTTAACGGAAAGCTACGGCGGCTTTATCTGAGCATCCGTTATTATGACATGATGGATGTGTGGTACAATCTGTCGGCAGGGATGATTGAACGTACTCCGGGGACGCTTGCCAGGCAAGCCCATGAACGGTGGCGGCGGGCGGCACAATCGGTATCTCGTTAGATGAAAGGGAAATAAAAAACAACAGATCGAAAGATGAAAAAGAGGATTTGGCTCGGAAGTTTGCTGATGATGATGGTGGTGTTCCAGTTGCAGGCACAAGTAGATCCGGTGTTGACAGGGATGATACTGACTTATACGGAGAAGGCGGAGAAGCAGTTGAAGAGCCAGAGTGTGGCGATGGGTTTGCAGACCACAGGGCATGTGTGGGTCGCTTCGGAGGTGGAGAAGACAACAGAGGTGCAAAAGGCATACAATGATTACTTGGATTCGTTCCGGGATATTGTCAGTTATGCTGCACAGACCTATGGGTTTTACATGGAGGTGGGCAAACTCGTCGGTGCGATGTCGGAGATGAACCATATTCTGAAACTTCACCCCAGCGGTGCTTTTGCCGTGGCTCTCTCTACCCGAAGGAATGCGATCTACCGAAATCTGATTGTCAACAGTGTGGAAATTGTGAATGACATCCGAAAGGTGTGCTTGAGTGATATCAAGATGACAGAAAAACAGCGCATCGAAATCGTGTTCAACATCCGACCGAAGTTGGCGAATATGAACAACCAGCTTCGTAGGCTTACAAGAGCAGTTAAATATACGACATTCGGGGATATATGGATGGATATTGAGCAGTCTACGCACGAAAAACCGGACAAGGTGGGCATCTGCCGGGATTGCATGGGGCGGTGGAAACGAAAGGCGAAGCTCGGGTTCTGAAGGGAAACGGAAGGGAATAAAAAATGAGTAACTCAATTAAAATAGTTTCAACATAATAAAGAATGCTTTATGGGATTTTGGAGAACTTTAGCAAAGGTGGCGACATACCCTGTCGTCCATCCGCAACGAACCTTGAGAGGTACCCTAACCGCCGCAAAAACTACGGCTTTTGCCCTTCCGGTAGGGTATCTGGGCTGGGAGAAGTTGACCACCGACAAGTCGCTGGCGCGCATCGTCGGCGAGGCGACTGTGGGAAAAGACGCCGTGGACACGGCAAACAACATGGCAGGAGATGTGAAGTCTCTGCGCACAAGTGCGGAAACTGCCATCGACAAGGTAAACACTACTTTGTCCGATGTGGACAGCCAATGGGGCGGTGTTAAGAAGTTTTTTCAAGGACTGTTCGGAGGCCAGGGCGGGAATATGTTCGGGGATTTCTTCTCCAACTTGGGTTCCGGCAAGGTTTCAGGCTTGGGCATTGCCGGACTGATCGGTGCGGCATTGCTGGTTTTCGGACGTTTCGGCTGGTTCGGGAAAATTGCAGGGGCGTTGCTTGGAATGTTTGTCATTGGTAATAATTTTGACTTCAAACGCATTATCGGCGGGCAGAGTACCCCTGCCCAGACGGTAGGAACGGAAACGCCTTATGCCCGTGCATCGGTCTATTCGCCGAAAGATTACCCGCAAAAGGTGTTTGTCAAGGCATGGGGTGCGGAGGGGAAAGATTACCCTGCCATCCCCCTGTCACGCGAACAGTACGATTCGCTGGTTCAGGAGGGATATACACCCGTACAAATTTATCACGGGCTGGTTCAGATGCGGCAAGAAGAGGAGAAGAAAAGTACGGGTTTAACACGATAACAATCAATGAATATGAAATATAACAGTGAAATGAACCTCTGTTCGGAAAGCGGCTATTGCATGCCTTTTGAAGACAGGGATGACAACGTGGAGTTGATTCTGCCTTACGGGGAGCAGATTCATCCTCATACGGGAGAGGCGTTTTTCCATCATGGGGTGGACTTCCGAACCCGGCACTACATCCTCTCCGCACTAGCAGACGGGAAAGTGTCTGGTATCGGTTCCGATGACCGCCACGGCTTGTACGTGAATGTGCAGTACGGGCATTACGTGGTGAAGTACGGACACTTGTCTTCGTGCAGTGCCAGCTTCGGACAATCGGTTACTGCCGGAGCGATGGTCGGCGTGAGCTCCGAGCTGCTGCACATGGAGGTGCATTATGGGGAGGAAGAGATTCACCCGATAGACTTCATCACGATGCTCTACTCGAACATGAAAACCTGCGGCAGGACGGGAGCAACGCCGTTTCCGGCCGAATTGGTCACCCTTGATGCGGAAATCAGTACCGACTACGATGCGTACCGAGAGGAACTGGAACAACTGATGATTCAGTACTATCCGGCTTACATGGAAGAGATACGACGGGGGAGCTACGTGGTGGGGAAGCATACGGAACAGTCGTTGCGGAATATTTTTGCTGTATCGGCTCTGAAGGATTACTTCTTTGAGGTGCTCCCGTCCCTGTCCAACCCGTTGGGGGTGAGCAGTAAGGCGGCACCGGTGGCTGCCAAGGTGCAGAACCTGTTGATGGCAGATTTCCTGAATTATATGGCATTGAAGCATCAGGTGTTCCTGTCCGGGTTGTCAGATGACGAAAAAAAAAAGTAGAACGCCAAGCCATTCTCGCTTGCGGCATCATCGATCCGCTGGCGGAACTGGAGATTGACGTGCAGAGTTTCGACATCCCTCGCCTGGTTACGGTCTATCCCGACCGTTCCGGCGTGCGCTGGTGGGCAAAGGCGTGGTTCAACAACCGTTCCGACGGGGAGGCGGGTGTTGAGATTGCCCGGCAGGTGGCATTCAATTTCCTTGCGGATGAGATAGCAAAGGATTCGATGCTGGAAGAGTATTTTCCCGATCAAATGCGAATTTACCATCAAGCTATTGAGCAGACACGCCAGCAGCTCTCTTCGCAGTTGGGAGAGCAACAGACACGGGCTTCGGAGCAACAATTAAATTTATAAACCATGAAGTTGACAGAACAGATAAAGAGATTTGCCGAATTGGAGTGCTGCTACAGCCAATACTTCAATGCTTCGCTGGCTCCGGTGATGGATCAGGTGCGGAAGGAGTTGACGGAAAAGCAGATGGAGGAATTGCAGGAATACTCCAACAGTGTCCCGGGCATCCTGTCGATGGCTGTTACCGGTCCTACGGGAATGCCCGTCGTGTCGCCGTATGAGGTGGTCAGCCGCACCGGGAAATGGAATAGCTTGAAAACAGAGGATTATGTGGCTATGTGCCAGACGCGCATCGGGGAATCCCCGAAAATCACCTCGGACTTGAAGCTGATTGCGGACGGATGGCGTACCGAACTGGTGCAGGCTGTCGGTCGGGAGCGGTACGATGCGATGTCGAAAGAGATGGGCACGGATGTGGCTTATGCCTATACCGGCTACCAGATGGAACGGTTGATGATTGACCGTCTTGTCCGGCAGCAGATGCCGAAGTCCTCGCTGGAATACGTAATGTCTTCGGCGGCGGAGAATAGCTTGCTGGGATTGAGCACTCAATTACAGCGTTCAGCATTGGAACGCCAGATTGCAGAGAAGGGCGAAAAGGCGTACTCCCCTTCGTTGGCGGAAAAGGTGGTCGGTAAGGCAGTCGGTTTCGGAGCCGATACGGTGGTGACCGGCGGATTTTCTTCGTGGGCGAGCGTGGCGCGTCTCGCCTTGTTTGAAACGGCAACGGAAGGAGTGATGGCGGTCGGCTCGGCTTTTCAGAAAGGGAAAGAAGAACCTTCAGTAGAACAACTAATCAGTAAAGGGGTCTTTGGTACGGACGAGAATATACTGGAGACTTTCAGGAAGGAAGCCACGCACATTGTCCCGCACGAAAATTCGTATATACGGAATATGAATGAACAAATGGAGGGGCGGTTGCGGCTACTGTCCGAAGATACTGTGAAACGATTAGAGGGATGGATGCAGTGGAAGCCGGTTTTTCCTTTGGCGATTGAGCCTGCTTCTAAAAAGGAGTATGCGAATGTTCCGTTGGTGGTGTTGCCTGGAAAGGAAGAGGAATATCTTGCCTTTCAAAAGGAAAAGGAGATGCAGGAACGGAACAAACCCAGAGCGGCAGGCAACCAGTCCACTGATGTAGTGGTGATAGATGAACAAAAATCCGTGTCGCAACAAGCTTCGGGAAACTCTGCTCCGGCATCCTCCGGTTGGGGAAACCTGTTGAGCAGTATCGGGCTGTCCGATGTGGGGAGTGTGGGACGTAACATGGGATATGTGATCTCCATGCTGCCCGATATGCTGGTGGGACTGTTTACTGGTAAAACTAAATCGTTGAAACTGAAGGATAACCTGTTCCCGATTGCTTCCATCTTACTGGGACTTTTCTCGAAAAATCCCCTGATTAAAATGCTATTGGTCGGTTTCGGAGGCATGAACCTGCTGAATAAGGCGGGTCATGAAGTTCTTCAGAAAGCTGTCCCGGCGAATACGGAAGCCGTGGAAACAGCGCAACGGGAGTTTAAAGCCTATCCGGATGAATCGTTGAATACACGCATAGACCATCCGGAGGTGAAGGGAGATTATCTGCTTGCGACAGTGGATCGGGTGCCTTGCTCCATTCACTTGCCCGCCACGACTGTGGCAGCTTATCAGGCGGGTAAACTTCCGCTGAATACGCTTGCCAACGCAGTGTTGGCCAAGAGTGATGAGATGCGTGCGGTGGCGCAGGAGAACTATGCTGCCTCCGAGGGAAGGGCGGTGCATTCACGGGGTATCAATTGAAGGAAAATAGAATCAAATGAAGGAGAAAATCATAAGAATATGAATAACAGTCAGAAAATGAATTCAGTGGCTTCGGATAAACAATCTGTTGCAGCTAACGATGTGAAGCACTTGCTTGAGATATTGTTAAATAAGGGACTTTATCCAAGTGCTTTTGGGTCAGAACCGGAAATGGAGCAGTTTTTGAAGAAATATGAGCTTTGGGATGATTACAATAAGGTAGGTCATACAGGAGCCCTTCTCTTGAAAGCCGGGGAGATTCTTGAAAAGGAAAATTTACTCTCGCATGGGGCAACGGAAAAATTATTGAAGGGAGAAGGTTTTGATATTAGTAAAATTCGGGAAGGTATCGCCAAACAAGTGTTTGATGAACCAAAGATAGTTGATGCGGAACTTGACAAAGAAATGGCCAAACGGCTCTCTGTTCCATACGTTGACCGTCTATTGGATATATACAGGCATGGGTTTAGTGAAGCCGACCGGGCGCTTTTCCAAACATCCGACGACCCATTCCTGTACGATACCTATTTGGCAGGAAAAGTAGATAAGTCGGTAGCATACCATAAAGAGGCTGCTTGGGCACAGCTTGTCGATTATATCGGAGATTTGAGACCGGGCATGTTGTCCGATGCTGAGATTGTAAGCCTTACCCAAATACCTCCGCTTTTTGCCAGAGAAGGAAGAGAATTGGAATCTAATCTGATGAATTTGCCCAAAGAGTTTTTCCCTGCCATAGAAAGCTCGAAAGAATTCGATGAAAATATGGTTGATTATGTGAAGGTGATGCGAGGAATCGGCTCCACCACCCCGGAGAAGGCTTTCCATAGCATGGAATACTATCTATCGCACCGTCTGCATACGGAATGGGACCCTACGGGAGCGGATGATGAGTTTGGGAGGGTTGTAGGTTGTTACTATTATCCCAATGCAGACATGAAGAATCCGATTGATAAGATTGCTCCCGGTTTGTTGAGCGAGCAACAGTTGGGAGAATTGAGAGCCAGCCATAGTGATGCCAGCCGTTACTTGCCCGAAGCGTTCGATAAGAACAGAATATCCGATGTACAGATTTATTCGCTCAGAGATGGTGGAATGGCTATTCGGTGTAAAATTGATGATGAACAGCAAGGCAGCAAGGTACTGCTGAATACGGATACGATTCACTTCAATGATTTGACGGACCGGAAAGAATTGGCAAAGAAATATTTTGCCGATTCGTTTCAAGAAGACAGAGAAAGGGAAGTATCGCTCAGGAGATAATGGAGCAAGTGTTCAACCGTAAAGGAATAAGCCTATGACAAGAGAAGGGAAAAAGAGGGATTCCGGTTTCTGGAAAAGGAACTGGCTGATGGTAGGAATGGTGGGCGGGCTGTTTTGGCTGGGCTTCCATTTCTGGCACTTCCTGTGGGGGCTTTCGCCCTACCTGCTGATTGTACATACGTTTTTCCTGTACCTGTTTATCGTGAAGCTGCTTTACGATAACTGTTTGTTGTGGGAAGGGTGGTTTGCCCGTTTACGGGATGCCGGTTGGAGGTGGTTGTGTGTATTGGCTCGTCCTTTGGCAGCCATTTATAGGAAATGCACTGCTGGGCTTGATTTGTTGACCCAGAGAATGGGTGCCGAACAGGAATTGATTATTGCGGAGAAGCGCATGAAGCGGCTGGAGATAGAGCTTTCGCAAAAACAGCTCCATGAGCTGCTGGCAGAACCACTGGCTTTGACTGCAACCGAAAAGTATGCAGACAAAGAGGCAGACCAACCGATTGTAATAGATAAAAAGGTGTTGCAACCGCCTTATTCCAAATATGGAAAAACCTTGCTGGACTACCTGCATCAAGTAGATTGGGATAGGTTCACGGTGTCGCAAGCGCAGCAGGTCTTGCACAAGCGTTTCGGAACGACCAAGCTGGTGCTGGAAGAGCTAGTAAACGAACAAAAACTGGAATACGTCAGGAACGGCAGGCTGCTCGCCTATCGGCTAGTATCGGCCGGAAAGGATGAAAAATAGTAATTAGAATATGAAACCAAAAAGTCAAAATGAAGAAAAAGCGGCGGAGCGGCAGGTGCAATATCTGACCGAAGCTCTGTCTGCGGCAGTAGATAGTTCTGGTTATTGGCTGAATGCAGCCGGACGGTACTATCCCCGTTTCTATTCCAAAGGGCCGGAAGTCAGTCCGTTCAATGCGCTGACACTCGGACTGTTTGCCGACAGGAACGGATATAAGACCTCGTTGTATACCACTTTCCCGGACTCCAAGCAACGTGGCGAAGGAGTCAAGGAGAACGAAAGAGGTGTACCGTTCAATTGGTACAACTGGAACGAGTACGTCAACCGTCACAATCCGGACGAGAAGATCACACGAGAAGAGTTCCTGTTGCTGGATGCGGAAGAGAGAAAGCAATACAAGGGCATCCATAACCGGGAGATACGGGTACTGTTCAATATCGATCAGACTATGACACCCTATGTTGATCCCGAGCAGTACCAAAGAATGATTGACCGTTACGGTACTCTTCAGGAGCGTGGAAACGAGAAAGAGAACGCACGGGAACAGCACATCACGGTGAACAACTTCGTGAAAACTCTCAAGGAGAACCTGGTTCCTGTCCGCAGAGACGGTACGATTGTCGCCCATTATGATGTGGCACGAGATGTGGTTTATGTACCCGACCAAAAGCACTATCCTCAGTATATGGATTTCGTGCAGGATTTGATGCGGGAAATTGTCCGTGCGACGGGACATCAGCAGCGGTGCGCCCGTGAAGGAATGGTGATGAAAGGCGGACAACCTCCATCGGAAGAGGCCGTGAAGCGGGAAGAACTTGTTGTCGAGCTTGCCGCCGGGGTAAAGATGCTGGAACTCGGACTGCCAGCACGCCTGTCACCGCCTGCTCTGAAACTCGTGGAGGGGTGGAACCGTGACCTGCGGGAAGATCCGCAATTCATTGATACCATCGAGGCGGATGTCAACAATGCGCTGGATGTGATTCGCAAGGCGGAGAAGGGCGAAAAAGTGACCTACTTCTCGGAAGTGAACCGCCAGACTACAGAGGAACTGAAAGAGAAAAAGCAGCCGTCCATCTCGTCGGAAGAGAGTGCTATTCTGGCCGACATCATCCGTAATCGAGGGATGCTTATTGCTGACGGCAATTTCAAGATGGAAGAAGAGAAAAAAGCTTTCCTTGAGAAATTTGATTTGACGTATTATGCCGACCAGTTGCAGCAAGCCATGTCCATGACCGGACACGAAGATCCAGAAGTGGTGGAGACGGCTTATACGGAAGCTCTCCACTTCGCTTCTTACATTGACGAAGCGGCTCGCGGATATAAGCCTGCGGAATGGAACAATACGGGGACCTATACGATATACAATGCGCTGAAGGAGATGCCCGACCGGCTATCGCGTGACTTTGTGGTGGTGACTGACCCGGAGAGAAAGATTGCTGACGTACTACTGCCGGAGGGTGCTTTTTCAGGAGGGAAAGTCGTGTTACCTGACGGGAAAACACGAAACTTCTACCTCTCGCCCGACGAAGCAATGTCCGCACAGGAACGGGTATCTGTGGGGGCACGTGTTCAGTACAATGAATTGCCAGGCATGTCCAAACAACGGATTGCACACGCCTTACAAGGGCAAGGGGCTGCATACGTCCGTTTCTTCAATACCGGAGGGGTTGCCAGCTTCTATCCCAACGATGCCTATTTCGACGGGAAAAAGGTGGCAGTGGCCAAGTTGCACCAATGGGAGTTGAACGACGTGCGAGAGCTGAATATCTCGGAAGCGGTGGAGAGAAGCCGTTCCACTACCTTCAACCGGGTACAGATGGTGCGGGATGACGAAAACCGCTGGGTGCTCTATATGGCTCCTACGGGAGAATCGCCGCTATGTATGCACCCTGATAAATCGGATATCAACCAATTCTTCTCCACCTCGAAGCAAGGGAATGCCGTAGATACGGAGCGTATCCGGCACGAGTTGGCACAGAAGTATTATGCTATAGCACAGGTGAACCCGAGCCTGCGTATCAATATTTTTGGCGAGAAAGCACTGGAGGAAGATACTTCCCGCATTACTCGGGTGAACATTTATAAGACAAAGGATGATAAATTCCTCTGTGCTCCGGTATTCAAGGACATGGAGGGAGTGCAACCCCGCCCGATTACCACCGGACAATGGCAACGGCTGTGGCTTTCGGAAGATGCCAATACGTACAAACAGAACCTGGCATCTACTCTTTTTGCCGACATACTTCATCCCGAAAGGGAAAGAGAGCAGGAAGAAGTACCGTCCGCAGGAATGAAACGATAACCATACATTATATATAGTAAGCATGACTAAAAATGAAGAATACGCAGCTACCTATGGCGAGTATGCTATGGAGCAGATGAAACGTTACGGTATTCCGGCTTCTGTCACATTGGCGCAGGGCATTTTGGAGAGTAGCAACGGGCAAAGCGAACTGTCCGAAAAGGGGAACGCTCACTTCGGCATTAAGTGTACGGGGGAATGGCTCAAGAACGGTGGCACCTACCTGACTTATACGGATGATCGGCCCGATGAGAAGTTCTGTACTTATGCTTCGGTGGCGGATTCCTATGAGCACCACTCTTCTTTCTTGAAAGAGAATATCCGGTACAAGGAGTGTTTCGCACTTTCGCCGGATGATTACCGAGGCTGGTGCATGGGGTTGCAGCGTGCCGGATATGCCTCGGGAGGGAATTATGCGGGTACGCTGCAACAGATTATCGAGAAGAACGGGTTGAATAAATACGATCAAATGGTGATGGAGCGGCAGTCGTTACAACAAGTAGCCGCCAACCAGTATGCTTTCCCACTGGAACGTAAGGAATTCATGCTGGTGACTTCGCCTTTCGGTATGCGTACCGATCCGATGGATACTACCCAGAAACAAATGCACAAGGGTGTTGACATCAAGGCATCTCATGAGGCGGTACTGGCTACGGAGACTGGAGGAAAGGTGATTGCCGTCAATGAGAATGCGGGAAAGCCAGGCGGGAAATCGGTCAGTATTGAGTATGGCCGTGAGGACGGGACGCGGTATCAGGTTTCTTATCTGCATCTGGATTCCATACGAGTTAAAACCGGAGAGATGGTGAAGGCGGGGCAACAGGTAGGCGTGGCTGGTAATACTGGTACCCGCACGACGGGCGAACATCTGCATATCGGTGTACAGCAGGTGGCGTTGGATGGAAACATCCGTGACTTAGACCCTGCCGTTTATCTGGCTGACCTTGCAGATAAAGGGAATATCCGGGTGCAGTTGCTTTCCAACGGTGAGAATTTGCTTGCGAAGTATGCTTCTGAAGGGAATAAGCAGGAACTGGCCGCCCAACAGCCGGAAGAGGGAGAAAGTAAACTGTTATCGGTGGAGGAATGGATGAAAAAGATTCTTTCGTCGGAAGATGCCGGCATGGGGATGGGAGGCGATCCGATCATGGAGATGGTGATGACTCTCTATACCGGATTGATGGCATTGGCAACGCAGTTTGACGGGAACGGGAAAAAGGAGGAAAAAACACGAGAGCAACAGATGCAGGCTGCTACGGAAGCCTGTCTTTCACGGAAGATTGACATCAGTTCTTTTGTGCCCTCTGCCAGTGAGTGCCGCGTGTGTCTGTCGGAGAGTGGAAAAGCGACTTTGGAGGCTACGATGGGCGGACAGAAGATTTCGCGTGAGTTGACGACTCAGGAAACGAACTCCCTGACGAAAATACTGAGTGATACGGCATTGCCGGAAGCTGACAAGCAGCAACGCATCGGGTTACTTGTCACTCATATCATTGCCGCTAAACAGGCTTCGGTAAATTATGAACAAGGATTGGGACTGGAACAACAGCGGCAAGAAGGATTACAGCGGAATTGAAATCTATTAATCTGAAAGGTGAAGGTGATAATTTATTTGTTATTTCACACTGATTTGCGAGAAAAAAATAAGTAAATAAAGCTAGTTTCTCATGAAACATGCTTATAAATCGATATTTTTATCTAAATTTGTATAGTCGTTAATCGACTATCTTTTTATATTTGAGAAAAAAAAGCGTTTAGCTGATTTTCAGTGCGGGGAAAAAGTCGAAATTTAATCGTACACGAGAAAGCAGTTCAAACGTCCTTCCGTATAGCGGGAGGGCGTTGTCTGTTTGTGTACGAGGGCTTCGACTCCCTTCCCCGCAGATAGGTTAATGCCCTACCGCTTTTCTTATGTCTGTCTCGAAGTAGGGGTACGAGGTAGTCACTTGTAGGAGGTGTTCAGTTTATGAAAAATAAAGGTGAAAAATCACAGTCTTTAATTTTGTGCAAAGCTTATCAGCTATTATTCATCAATAATTGGGAACAGGTTACTATTGAACAAATGGAAAAGGCAATAGGTAAGACTAGAGGTTCTATTTTTCATTATTACAAAAATAAGCAACAGTTATTTGAAGCTATAATACAGCAATTGGTATTACCTTTTTTTCAACTATCCACGTGTGAAAAACTAACTATTTCATCGTATGATATTCCTAAATTATTTCTGAACTACAAAACGCCATTTGATAGAATCAAAGAGGATATTGAGTCGTGCTATCACGAACCGAAACCTGAGAGTGCTTTATTCAATATTATGTTGCAGGCATCTAAATATTATCCAAATTTCAATGAAATTTTAATTGAATCAATAAATTCGGAAATATTGTTTGTGAAACGGACTGTTTTAGAGTTAGATAATTCTTCAGGAGAAACTATATTTAAATCATTATTTGCACTGCGTATTGGTGTTCTCATGCTTGATGTATATTGTCCGGTTGATGGTGTGTTTGATGATTTTTTTGCCAGGATAGTTCCTTTGATAAAAACTAATAGTTAGTTTAAATATTTTAGTTGAATTATTTTTTGTACTAGAAATATTTGCATGGATTATTTGTAAGCATCCGATAAAGTACAGCCCCCCTAAAAATCAAAAACCTCCAAGAATACTCTAATTGGAGTTTACCTTGGTAGCTTCATTTTTTTTTGCAGTTATATCTTGGCTTTTATTAGATTTCTTTTTTTTCAAACATTTGGAAGTAGTTTCTTCACCTTTTTCCCACAACCTTTTTCCAGATAAACGAGCATCCGTTGTCGTAATGGAAGAAGACCAACAGTTCCATAACCGGCCAGGTCATCCATAGGTATTCAATTATGGGCTTTGTTTTTATTTGATATGGTAAAAAACGAATATTCTGCCCTTTAGAATATATGTTTAATTTGCTAATTCAAGCAACTATCACTCTTTGTGAACCAAAGAAATTGCTTGTCAAATTATTGTTTTAATGAGATAATTTATTTAGCTCTATCCCAGAATGGGGTAAGCTTGCTTAGTGACGGTTTGATATGAGTGAGTAATAATCATCATTAGTCCATTTACACAAAGTTTATATCGCCTTACTAACAAAGAGAATCAAAAACGATAACGAGCTTGTCATTGATCTATTAATCTAAAAATCTTATAACTTATAAAAAAACATCATTCATTTTGAAAAGCAATGAAGTTTTCCAGAATTATCTATAAAGGAGTTATACTGTGTTTTTATTTATTTTCACGTTGAACTTTCTCATGTATAGTATAAACATAGCCATTACTATAATTAGCTATTCAACTGTTTGTCGACTGGCTATCTTGCTTGCTGAATTCTGTACTGACTGTACTGACAAACTATCTTTTCCATAAGATACCATATAGGCAGACAACAGAAAGGCAAATAGAGCTTTTTTAGCATATTTCTTTTCCTTTTTGAGTAAATAAAAAGCAAATCAAAATAAAGGGCTTTGGATAGTCTGACAACGCAGTTTGACGAGGACGGAGAAAAAGAGGAAAAAAACAAGGAGATAACAAATACAGGCTGCTACGGAAGCCTGTATTTCACGGAAGAGTGACATCAGTTCTTTTATGCCCTCTGGCAGCAAGTGCCACATGTATTTCGGGAGAGTGGAAAACCAACCTTGGAGACTACAATGGGTGGACAGAAGATTTTGCGTGAGCTGACGACTCAGGAAACGAACTCCTTGACGAAAATATTGAGTGATATGGTATTGCCGGAAGCTGATAAACAGCAACCTATCGGGTTACTTGTCACTCATATCATTGCTGCTAAACAAGCGTTGGTGAATTATGAGCAGTGGTTGGGGCTGAGACAACAGCGGCGAAAGATTGCGGCAAATTAGAAAACTATCGTTTATTCTTTAATTGATGTTATCACTCTGATAAATAGTTAATTAATAAATTCTTTTGATGTCAACGCCTGTAACTACTCTTTTAATAGCGTCATTGGTACTAAAACGTTTGCCTTGAGATGAACTATTAAATGGACGGAACAAAAGTCGTTTATGTTTGAAGTGATTTTATATCATAAAATACTATTTGATATCATCTGCATACAAACGAAGAGTATTGGTATGTTTGATAAAGTTAGATATTAGCTTGTCAAGGCCAATAAAAAAAACTAATTTTGCTTTTTAATAAAATCGAGTATGAGAAGGAGCCATAAAGAACATTTATATAAAGCTGCTTTTAAGCTATTTTTAACTAAGCAGTTTGAAGGAGTAAGCATCTCTGATATAGAGGAAAAATCGGGCATGACAAGAGGAGCAATATTTTATTATGCTTCTACTAAGAAAGAGTTGTTCAAACAGGTTATTGAATCTTTCATAATTGACAAGCAAAAGATCGAAAATAAAATGAGTGTCAATGGTCACGCTACTTTATTGGATTTTATTGATTCCTATATTATAGGTATTCAAAACACAATGAGGAGTATGCAAGATATTATCGATGAATTGTCCTCCAGTAATGCTAGCAAATTGTATATATCTTTAATCCTTCAAATATCTACCCACTTCCCGGAATTACATGAGAAGTTCTTAATAAATAGAAATAACGAGTTGAGCATCTGGTGTGCCATATTACAAAAAGCGATTGAATCAAAAGAAATTAGGGCTGACTTAGATGTGCTAAACACGGCAAAGCATTTTATATATCTTTTTTACGGGCAATCATTTCTAGATTCTTTATCATTTGGTTTGAATACTTCCCTGCTTAAAGGACAAATGCATGATTTTTATAAACTGCTGAAAAAAGAAGAGCAATCCTAGTGGTCTTATGTATTTTATTTGTATGTTTGTAACATACTAATCGATATGTTATATGGAAATAAAAGATGTATTTATCACAGCGACTTCCTCTTTTTTCCCTAATAGAGCAGTTGGAAATGAGGAAATGGAGAGATATCTCGGTATGATAGGTGAAAAGCCGTCAAGAGTGAAAAATGTTATTTTAAGGCAAAATGGTATAAAAACGCGCTATTATGCTCTTGATGCCAATCAGAATATAACGCATACTAATGCGGAATTGGCAAAACAGTCAATAGTGAGATTATTTAACTCTGAGGAGGAGATGTTGGGAATTGAGGTTCTTACCTGTGGAACTTCAACCCCAGACCAATTATTGCCGTCACATGCTTCGATGGTGCATGGAGAGACTTTTAAACATCCCTTAGAAATATTTTCATTGGCTGGAGTTTGTTTGACGGGTATGGTAGCCTTAAAAACAGCCTATTTGTCCATAATGTCAGGTAATTCGTATAATGCGGTATGCTCAACTTCAGAATTGGTTTCACCTGTATTATTATCCAAATTCTTTAATGAAGAATTGAAGAGCAAGGAACGTATTGAAAATAATCCAGTCATTGCATTTGAGAAAGACTTTCTTCGGTATATGTTATCAGATGGAGCAGCATCCGTTTTATTGCAAAATGAATGTGCTGATGGTGGAGGACTAAAAATAGAATGGATTAATACTATTTCTTATGCTAATTGTAAACCTGCATGTATGTATATGTGGGCAGATGTAAACACTGAAGGGAGACTGGTAAGTTGGAAAGACTTTACAGGAAATGAGATTCAAGAGCAATCCGTTTGGTGTATAAAGCAAAACGTAAAACTACTTAATGAATTTATTGTGCCATATTTTGTTGATGCAATTGAAAAATCCGTTAAGGAGCACAATGTAGATGCAGAAAAAGTTAGATATGTCATACCACATATTTCTTCCATGTATTTTTATAATAAGCTGGCAGAAGAAATAACTAAAAGAGGAATTAATCTTCCAACGGACAAATGGTTTACCAATCTCACCTGGGTTGGGAATGTAGGTTCAGTAGCCATATTTGCCGCATTAAATGAATTACTACGTACAAAACCATTAAATAAAGGAGATCAGATATTGCTTTTAGTTCCAGAGAGTGGTAGATTCTCGTATGGCATAGCTTTATTAACCGCAAATTAGTTGCTTCTCCTCCAAAAAAGTCTCTCTTTTTCGGAAAAGAGAGTCATGCTTGTCTTCTAAGTGAAAAAGTGGCAATTTTCAAAAAAGAAGGATGATAGATTTGAATAGCAGTATATGTAAATATATAGTATAGGAGGTTTTATCTTTCCTTTATCTTTTCCACTATTTTTACTTAATACAAAAAGCTATTCCATGCTTTTATTGAATTATATTGCTGTCTGCTAAAATCCAAGAAAGTATAAAAATACATCTCAACTTTTGATTATTAGCGGTCGAGGTCTTTTCTTTCTATGACTAAGCTCCCTATTTAAAAAGTAATGATTCCGGAGGATATTCCAATACCGTTTCAAGTAGTCTTTTTCATTCTATTTCCGGCTATTCAAAGTGACTGTAAAAGTCAATATGATACATGAGCATAATTCTATCCATTGTTTCGAAATCTGACAAACTCTGGGATTTAGCCAAATTACGCAGCACGAGTGTCAGTAAATGAAAAAGCGGGAAGGTATGTATCTTTCCGCTTTTTGTTTAAACACAGTTTTCATTCTTCTTGTTGATTAAGGCAGATGAATTTCAACTTTCACGCAACGATTAATTTCATTCGGCGAATAAATATCGACTCCTCCTTTCCCTTCCTGAATAATAGCATTGGACACAATGCCTCTTTTTTGTAATTCGGAAGTGACGTATTGAGCACGACTTTGGCTGAGTGCTGTGTTTTCTGCCTCATTACCTGTAGCACTGTCGGCATAGCCTGTTACTCTCAACCTCAAATCGTATTTCTTACAGAGACGAACAATTTCATCCAGATTGGCCAGTTGGGAAGGTTCGGTCAGGGAGGCGGTTCTGATCTTGAAGAAAAAGAGTACTGGGGAGCCTATACACTCCTTTTGCTTTATCATCCTACTGATATACTGCGAGTAGATAGATTGTTTTTTGCTCAACAGAGAATCTCCATTGATTAGAGAGTCTCCGGAGATTGGTAAAAGGTAATCTATTTCTTGCATCGAAAAGTCATCTTCCAAATTGTGGAAATCCCCATTTCTTTTTTTGCTGTATGTGGCCGACAGGCGTTCCCGTAGTGAGTTTAGTCCGCTATAGTCGTTTTTGGGAAAATGGAAATTCGTCTTTTCCGTAGAAATCGAATCTGAAGGCAGTGCGGTGTCTATCTTATTCAGCTCCTCATAATAGCGTTTTAGGAGTCCTTCAATCTCCAAGATGTTCCGCATCTGGTCAATAGCCATACCGTGCTTTGTGTTTTCTTGTCTGAGCCGTCTATTTGTTTCGTATAAGTCCCGGTTTGTTGCCAATAACTGGTTGTTCTGGTTGATGTAGGGCTGAACGTCAACTACCCGTTTCCAGCCTTTTTCTCCCAATGTGATGCTGATACCCGCTGATACATGAAACAAATGGTCTGCGAATTGATTGTTTTTTCCGGCTCCGTCGAAGTCTGACAGAGTGGTGAATCCTCCTAATTCCAGTGATAAAGAGAAGCGGTCATGGACTTTGAAGCTATTAATTAAGCCATAATTGAGCGTGAAAGGATGTTGGTGGGTCTGCTGGTTATGGACTATACCTGTTCCGAGAAAAGGAATGAGATTCCAGCGAGCATCCGGGTTGTAACCCCGGAACTGGTTCGTTGCGTTCCATAAGAAGTCTGCATGGATGTGGCAATACTTCTGCCGCTCTATGAAGTGGTTTTTCAGGTCTAAACCCTGAAAAACCACTCGTCCGCCTACGGTAGAACTGAACCATTTTCCGATGGATGCGTGTAACATGGGGCGAACGCGCCCAAACAGGTCTTCGCACCCTAATGGATTTCCGATAAATGCACTTGCTCCCCCGGAGAGGTTGATGAACCAGTTGGAGTTCCATTTACTTTGCAGGTATTCTCCGTCTATATAAGCCGGTATCAGGAACTCCGGCTGTTCTTCCTGTGGAAGTGATACTGCTTTGTAGTTAACTCTTTTGAAAGTCAAATGCTTGATGTTGTTTTCAGCTGTTTGTGGACTGGCTGTCTTGTTTGTTGAATTTTGTACTGATAAACTATCCTGTGCATAGGATATCGAACAGACAGACAACAGATAGGCGAATAGGGCTTTTTTTAGCATATTTCTTTTCCTTTTTAAGTGAGTAAATAAAAAAACGAAGCAAAATAAAGGTCTTTGGAGAGTCTGGCAAAGTAAAGGAACGGAAGGAGCTGTTGCTTTAGTTTTAATTGGCTATATACTTGGGTAATCGAACTTTATGGGAGGATAATCGAACTATTGGAGGGTGCTATTCTGTTGTTCTTTGAGAGGGTGAAATGAGGTGTTTCTATTCTTGTCTTTGGATAATACAATTCGAGTGGATGTACTTTCATGAATATAGGAAATAATTGCTAAGAAAATTTGTTTTATCCGATTTAATTTGCTTATTTTGCATAAAATACTCGGAAAAATGATTTTAAATCTGAAATTTGGCAATTATCGGTCATTTAAGAATGATTGTACATTTACAACAGAGCCTGCCAAGTCTAAGGCTAAGTTGATGAATATGTGTGAGTGCATAACGCAAGGTGAAGGCATGAAACAAGCCTTGAAGATCTCCGTTATTTTTGGAGCCAATGCTTCAGGCAAAACGAATGTCATCAAATTCTTGTATGGGCTTAAACGATGGGTACAGAATCTGGATAATCGCATGGGAGATAATGTCCCCTTGTATGACCCGTTTAAATTTGATGACGGAACAGCTAATGCCCCTATTCATTTTTTTATTGAATTCATAGCGGACAAAGTACGCTATAATTATCAGTTGGAGTTTAATCGAGAAGAGGTTTTGGTAGAAAGCCTTACTTATTATCCCAAAGGAAAAGTTACAGTCTTATTTGATAGAGTGAAAGGTGATGCTACGGAAGACACATTCACTCATTCGGTCAAGATAGGTTCTTCAATTACCGGGATTAAGTCTTTCACCGTTTTTGCCAATCAACTGATTCTATCCAAATTCATAACGGATACTCCCAGCAAGAATATAACAGTAGCGGCCAAATACCTGTCTGACATAGTTGTATCAAACGGATATCATGAAGATAAAAAGCTGGGTATCTACAATGATATGATGGAGTGGATAACCAAACATCCGCAGGATAAGGAGAAACTGTCCGAACTATTGGCTTTCGCCGATACAGGGGTGAAAGATTTCGATGTAGAAAAACGGCATTCGGAGAAAGCCGATTATGAGGTTAAAAGCTTGCACCGACGTTATAACAATGGTGAATTTGTCGGAAAAACAGATTTACCGTTTACCGAGGAATCCTTTGGAACCCGTGCCCTCTTCCTGTTAGGTTGTTATATTTTACAATCCCTTGAAAGTGGTAGTCCTTTGCTGGTCGATGAAATAGATTCGGGGCTACATACCTATATCACCCAACTGATTGTCAAAATATTCCAGAATCAACGGATTAATAATAAAAATGCCCAGTTGATTTTTACCACCCATGACGTGAATCTTTTGGATCAGGATAGTATCCGTCGGGATCAGGTGTGGTTTGTTGAGAAGGATGAGTTTGGCTCCTCTGAATTATTCTCATTATCTGATTTTGAAGATGTGAGAGAGGACACGCCATTTGGGAAATGGTATATGAATAACAAGTTCGGCGCAGTCCCTACCTTGAAGTCGTTAGAAAAACTATTTGTAGCAAATGGCACGTCTAAATGAAGATACCAAGCATAGTCGGTACGTCATCCGTATCATTTGCGAAGGAGAAAAGACAGAGCCTTTGTTTTTCACATCCTTATGTGATCGGCTCATTGACGGCGTTTATCATATAGGAGACTGTGACATTAAAACAATTCCACAACCTGATGTATCCCAAGAGGAACCGATATCCGCCAACCGTGGTGCTTACAAGTCACAAAAGCGTAAGGTAAAAGGGAAAAAGACAAAGCCGCAGGTTGTTATTGAAGGTGTGCCACCGTTGAAGTGGGTGAAATTCGCCCGTAAGAAATTGTCCGAAGGAGTTGATGAAGCATGGGCCGTTTTTGATAAAGATGAGCATCCTGCCCATAAGGAGGCTTTCGAGGAAGCCGAGAAAATCATTGACGGTAAAAAAGTCTATATTGCTTTCTCTAGTCGCAGTTTCGAGTATTACTTGTTATTGCATTTCGAGTATCTGTATTATAACTTTCAAGCCACTGAATGTGGTGAACGGATAGATGGTAAGAAAGTACCTTGCCGTTGTATGACAGAATATGCTTCAGAGAAGGCTTGTCAAGGTGAGCAATGTATCAATGGTTATGCCCGGATGATGAATTATTGGAAAGAGACAAAAACGTCAGAATCAACATTCCCATTGGTTGAGAACCGACTAAGAGCCGGCATTATCAATGCACATAAATTGAGGATTGATAGTGATGCTTTGGATACTTCTCCCATTTATGAAAGAAACCCATATACGAATGTGGACAGATTGATTTGTCGCTTGATAAATACGAAAGTTCTTAATGCTGGTGCAGAATGTTTGTTTACCGATGCAGGCAACCAATTGTATATAAGAGTGTGCAGGAATGCGATTGTTATCTGTAACAAGTCTGATCGGACAGTGATTCTTCCGGATGGGTTCCTTAAGAAATATGATTGGAAAACGAATGAATTCACGAATTTGAGTGGACGATTACTGTTATATCCGCAGGAAGGCTCATTTTGTATTCTCAATTTTAATGATTCGGAGGTCGCATTTATTGAAAGGACTGCAACACGTCCGGAATATCTGTTTTTACCCGATTACAATGCCTATTATTAAGTTTAATATTAATTTACCGCGTAAAATATACAGGAAACTGGCATTAAATTAAATATTCGCTCTTTTTGTTTTTGAAAGAGTATCTAAGATTCGCTTGCTTTAGAATTTGTTTTTAGTTTTATTAATATCGTAAAGGGTACTGTTTCAGGAAAATAGTACTACTTTTGAAACTGACGTTTACTATCTATAATATCCCCTGTATCTTTTCTTCGTGCAAGATTCAGTTGATTGTTGCTATCTACTACTTTGTGATGGCATCAGATGGCTGTTTCTATAAAAAAATAGAAGAAGATGATTAAAGGAAATGTTGTGCGCGGCAAAATATGTCATGCTGCCACTTTGAAAACGAACAAACAGGGGGAAGTTTTCACTAACCTGTCAGTGAAAGTCTGTTTACCCAACGGGGCGGAAAACTTCAGAGAATGCTTGGTATCTATCCGACAGAGAGGCGGAACGCCTCCGGAACTGGCACAGTATGAAATCGGGATTCCGGTGGAAGTGTCCGGTATATTGACTTTTCGTAAGAACAAAGAGGATTTGTTCCTGAACCTTACGACCGATTGCATTATGCTTTCCGATGAAACGAAACCGGATAGTATCACAGGAGAGATCGAATTCTATGGTACCATCGGAAGTGTACCCGAAATCAAGAATGATAAGAATGGAAATAAATATCTGTACTTCTCCGGCTATAGCAGTGAGCAGTTGGGGGAAGAACGTACGTTCACGTGGGTACGGTTTATCCGTTTTTCCGGAGAACAGGAAGACTTTCTGGTGAAGGGAAGCGGTATTCACCTAACGGGTGCATTGGATATCCTGTTCTATCATGACCGGATGAACCTGGGATGTCGGTTCAAACAGGTAGCTCAATGGGGCAAAAGTAAAGTAGAATCCGAATAATCCACACGTCATGGCTACCAATAAACGGAAAAACTACGCCCCCACGGATGGGCGCAGTGCGGAAGATCGGGCACTTGATCGGTTCGCAGAGATGATGATTGAGAAAATAAAGAGTATTCATGCGGATTGGAAAAAGCCCTGGTTCACGGAAGGTGCTCTTCAATGGCCGAGGAACTTGTCGGGCAGAGAGTACAACGGCATGAATGCGTTGATGTTGATGCTACATTGTGAAAAAGAAGGGTATCAGATACCGGTGTTCATGACTTTTGAACGAGTGACCAGCCTTAATAATGCCAAAGGGAAAGATGGGGTACGTAAACCACTAACCGATAAGGAGGGGAACCTGTTGCCACAAGTTTCAGTATTGAAGGGTGCCAAGAGCTTTCCGGTCTTTCTAACTACATTCACGGTCATACATGAGGAAACGAAGCGGAAAATCAGCTATGATGATTACAAGAAACTCTCTCTGGGGGAGCAACAGGAATATAAGGTCTATCCAAAACTGCAAGTCTATAATGTGTTCAATGCCGACCAGACGAATATGCAGGAGGCACGCCCAGAGCTTTACGAGAAGCTCAAGGCGACCAACGTGGCATTACCACCGGAACTTACGGCTACGGGGTACTGCTTCCCGGCAATGGATGAGCTGATTCGGAACAACGAATGGTTGTGTCCCATCCACCTGAAGCATCAAGATAAGGCCTATTATTCGCTGAAGAGTGATGAGATAGTCCTTCCCGAGAAGGAGCAGTTCTATGAAGGAGAATCGTTCTACGGAACGGCTTTCCATGAAATGATACACTCGACGGGGGCAGAAAGCCGGCTAAAGAGATTCGAGCCAGGCAGCTACTTCGGTTCGCCGGGCTACGCACGTGAAGAATTGGTAGCGGAGCTGGGTAGTGCGTTGGTGATGCAGAAGCACGGACTGACAAAAACGGTGAAGGAGGAAAGTTGCGCTTACTTGAAAAATTGGTTGGCGGCATTGGCCGAATCACCGGAGTTCATCAAGAGCATCCTGACTGACGTGAAGCGTTCGACGGCTATGGTGGGAGAAAAGATTGAAACGATCAATATGCGGTTGAAGACTGCTTCTACTGAGAACCAACAAGTTCATCTTTTGCCAATTACTAGCATCCCTTCTGATGTGACGACAGAAATACATCTGACTGATAAGGAAGCTTGTGATGCTGTCCAGAAGATACTTGTTGACTACATGCGTGGTGAACCGGTTCGTATCGAGGTAAACAAGAATGGTGATCACGTGGTTCGCATAGAGGGAAATTGTATTGACGATGCAATGGAGATGTTGACTGTCGGTCTGGATGCGGAAACCTATGATAAGATAACGAAGGCTTCTTGTTATTTGAAAGGGTATCCAGTTGAAAGATATCGGGACGTTTTTGTCGATAAGTTCACGGATGAGTTTGAAAAGAAGAGGAATGACCCCGCATGGTTGAAAAAGCAGGGATTGGAAGGCAAAGTGAACTGGGAAGTGTGTTTGCCGGGTAGTGATGAGTATTATGTGGTAAAGGCTTTCGCACAAGGAAAGTGTATGGTTGGTGCTTTGGATTATAAGTGTAACACCGTTTTGCCTTTTGTTGAGTTGGCAGATGAAAAGCGTTTGGAGGATACCTTAGGCTATTTTGCGGAAATTCGGAGACGTCTTTTGTCTGTAAATGAAAATGTGGACCCATTTGGACGAATTTCTTTTAATGGTTCGCCTGTTGAAGATCCTATATCGAAATCTGTCAGCCGGGACATTCTTATTGATGGTGAAGCGAGGGCTGTATTTGTCTCGAAGCCGGATGATAAGTATGACTTGAACTTCACTTTGGATTTGGGTAACTCTTCCGTGGCGAAAGGATTGGCTGACTATTCTCTTGGAAGCGTTCAGCGTGATAGGGAAAAAGGAACCTCACGGGTTGCAGTCAATAGTCTGAATGAATTGTACTATTGGAAGGATCAAGCATATGCGCCACGTGTGATTGATGAGCAGACGAATATGAATGTGTATGATTATGTGGGTATGCAGCTTCCCAAACGCTATGAGGCGACTGATGACGAAGTGGTGAATGAGCGGGAAGAGGAAGTGGAACACGAGGAACGGATGCATACCGGGATGCGGAGATAGTCTAATGGGAAGCGATATGATTGATTCGATTCATTCTTCTAATAAGTACTGGGAAAATCTCATCCGAGAGATTGAACCTATGTTGCAATCTGGGGAGGGGCTTGTAAAGAAAGCAATGCCTCTTATCCAGAAATATCATATTGAATTGGAGACGCCAAAGGCTTACGAAGAGATGCCTCCGGCTTTTCAAGAAGAGTTGCAGGCTGCTATACTTTCTATTGCGGATGGTATGCCGGAGGTATCACCTTTGGTTAGCTTGACGGGAGAAACAGGGGTGTTTCAGACTGTGTTTGAGAAACTCGATGATCTTCATCAGGGAATGGAACGGTCAGATATTTCGGGGCGGTCGTTTATTCAGCAATTGATGCAGGAAGTGATGACTACGAGTGTCGTCACAAGTGCGATGGAACTCACCGATTGGAATCAGTTTGTTGAAAGGCGTAAGGAAGCCTGCCGGATAATGGATGCGGCAGAACATATCTATAAGAAAGTTGCTTCAGAGATTGGTTCTCAGGAAAAGCTCTGTGTCTATGAGTTCTTTTATAATAAGCTCTCTCAGGAACAGATAGACCTATTACTTCTTGAGGCAAAAGAAAGTTTGTCGTTGTCTGCGGTTTGTCGTGGGTTGACTAAAAAACGAGGGCAAGGGATGACCCGCTCCATCATTGGATTCATTCAGCGTTGGCAGGATACCGGGGTAATGAAACCTATGAAATCCGTTTATCCTTTCTGTCAATGCCTCCAACAGTCCTGGAACAATGAAATAAACCTCGGTTCCAGACAGGGATTAGAGGCAACCTATAAGCAGAGGATGTGAATGAGAAGGGCATCCAATACAAAAAAAATGGTAGGTCGCCCTGTTGTCTATCTGTAAATAAGTATGAATTATGAAAGTTACATCCACTATTTATTCGGTATTTACATCCTTCTTCCAATCCTTGAGTCCTACAACGGGAGAAGTAAAGGCCGTTTCAAGCGTAGACTTGCGGCGATACACGGGGCTTTGGTATGAAATTTAGAGTTACCCGCAATGGTACGAAAAGAGGCTTACCGCTGTTTCGGCACTTTATAGTCTCAAAGATGATTATATGGAAGTAGTCAATTCAAGGTTTAAAAACGGAATATTGCAAGAGACTCACGGCTGTAGGCATATGATAATTTCAATATGCGTTATGAACTTTCGATTTCTTTCACGAATGATTTAGATGGGGAGGAATAACTCTTAACGACTGGTTATCGGTTAGCTCGCAATATCATAATCCGAGTCGGTCGGCGAAAGTTTGCATGATAAACTAAATTATTATAACCAGCAATATCGAAATTGCAACACCTATCACAGCCATCCAGATCCCTCTTTTAAACAATTTTGTGCCAGATTTAAACATACAGAATGATGATTTGCCAGAACAAGCAGAACCACACCAAAAATGGTTGTAAACCATTGAGAAGGTCCCTTTGAGTTGCCTTTGTGCAGGTCGACTAATTTATTAAATGGGGGTATCACCTCCCAAGAGATATATTGAGCCACTCCGGTAGTTTTGGAGTATGTGCCTTCTACGAAATTTATCATAGTGCTGTCCTCTGTTGTTACTTTTAGGTTCTTTAATTTCAAGGCAGATGCCAAGTCTACTGACGAAAGATTTGCAGGTAGCGTTTTTTCGATTGCAACCTTGTGCTTCATCTAATTTTCACCTCGATGGATAAGAATAATACCGCTTAGGGAGTAGACAACAACCAATCCAATGGTGATGAATCCGAGGTCGCGATGTAACGAACGGACGTAATGTTGAAAACTCTTTTTCATTTTTGCATGTTTTTTATTTTTGACTCTTATTGATTGATTTGGTTTAATTCACATATAAAATTCCATCTAATAGAGGGGGTGTCGTGGATATTGCCAAAACAATTTCCCCACTATATCAGCATTTGTGTATGTGAAGTTACCAACAATATTCTATTTCGCAAAATAGTTAATAATTTATTTGGTTAGTTAGGGCTAACTAACTATATTTGCATAAAATTTGAAGCAGTAAAATAATGAAAAGTAAAATAAAAGAGGATATATCTCTGTTTTCCAGACTTATAACTGAAGCTGAAGAAAAAGCCAAAGAGAATAGTGATGCCAAAGACCTGACATCGACACAGATAAATTATCTGGAAACGATACAGGAGCTTGGTAATCCGAATATAACCGAACTGTCGGCCACATTGGGGCTGAAAAAGCCGTCCGTAACGATTGTTGTCGACCGTTTGATAATGAAAGGGTGCATCTATAAGACACATTCGGACGATGACCGCCGCAGTTCGCACCTGCACCTGACTGAAGTGGGCAAACAGATAAATTTGAGGCACGATTTTGCCCACGAATATTTAGCGGAAATGGTAACGAAAAAACTCGACTCACAAGAGCTTAAAACTTTTTCCGAGCTATTAAATAAAATTATTACCGATAAAAAATAAACGTATGAAAACAACATCATCTGACCCGATACACTCAGGGCTGACCTCTGCAGAGGTAAAACAACGCCTCGAAAGAGACGGATACAATGAATTAGAGGGAAGTAAGTCGCGTAATTTCTTTACCATCATTTGGGGAGTTGTCAAAGAACCTATGTTCCTGCTACTCGTCGCCTGCGGCACGCTCTATATGTTTTTGGGCGATATTCAAGAAGGCTTTATGTTGCTCGGATTTGTGTTTGTTGTGATGGGCATAGAGTTTTATCAGGAACGGAAAAGCGAGAAAGCTCTCGATGCACTCAAAGATCTTGCAAGCCCACGGGCAATCGTAATCAGGGATGGTGTAGAAACCCGTATTGCCGGACGTGAAGTGGTGTGTGACGATATTATCGTGCTTCAGGAGGGAGACAGAATACCTGCCGATGCAACGGTGCTTAAAAGTGTAAACCTGCTTATTGATGAATCATTACTCACTGGCGAGTCCGTCCCAGTGCGTAAACACGACTGGGCAGGCGAGGCTCAGGATATGCAACCAGGCGGAGACGACCTGCCGTTTGTCTATTCCGGCTCTATGGTAGTTCAGGGAAACGGTATTGCCAAAGTTACAGGTACGGGCACTCATACGCAAATTGGTAAAATAGGTAAAGCCATCAGTGAAGTCGAAGAGACCCCAACTAAACTGAAAACAGAAATTGGTGTGCTGGTAAAACGCCTCACCATTACCGGAGCTATTCTCTGTCTGCTGGTTGTTACAATTTACACTCTCACACGCGGAGATTTGCTGCAAGGATTTTTGGCGGGTATCACGCTTGCAATGGCAATGCTACCAGAAGAATTTCCCGTTGTGCTTACTATTTTTATGGCAATCGGGGCATGGCGTATTTCTAAAAAGAATGTGCTGACCAGAAAACCCTCGGCTATTGAGACATTGGGTTCGGCAACCGTTCTGTGTACCGACAAAACAGGTACATTGACAGAAAATAAAATGAAAGTTACCAAAATATATAATAAGGAGGACTTTTGGGTAGCTAAAAAATCGAACGACTTTGCCGAGCAGTATCACGATATAATAGAATACGGAATATTATCCAGTCAGATGAACCCATTCGATCCTATGGAAAAGGCGATATGTAAGATAGGAGAAGCGTATCTTCAGGGGACGGAACATATTCACGGAGATTGGGAAATGGTCAAAGAGTATTCCTTGTCGAAAGAGTTGCTTGCTATGTCGAGAGTTTTCCGCAAAACCTCAACCGGAGAGTTGGTTATCGCAACCAAAGGTGCGCCCGAAGCAATTTTTGACCTTTGCCACCTCTCGTCAGACTTGCAGGAAAAATATGCTACTGCCGTACAATCAATGGCATCGGAAGGACTACGGGTGCTGGGCGTTGCCAAATCAATTATTTCAGAAACCGCATTGCCTGAAATACAACACGATTTTGACTTTGAATTTATCGGACTGATAGGGCTTTCAGACCCGATACGCTCGCAAGTCCCTGCCGCTGTCGCCGAATGCCAGCGGGCGGGCATACGGGTGATTATGATAACGGGAGATTACCCTGTTACGGCTCAGAACATCGCCAGCGAGATAGGTTTACAAAATTATGACCAGTGTATCACCGGCACGCAGCTTGCCGCAATGGATGAGACCGAACTGAGTGAACGGATACGGACGGTCAATGTATTTGCCCGTGTGATTCCCGAACAGAAACTAAAAATCGTAAATGCCCTCAAACGTAACAATGAGGTTGTTGCTATGACGGGAGACGGGGTGAATGATGCTCCTGCGCTCAAAGCGGCTAACATTGGGATTGCGATGGGTGAGAAAGGGACTGACGTAGCCCGTGAAGCATCGGAATTAGTATTGATGGACGATAATTTCGGCTCAATTGTCGGAGCTGTCAAGATGGGACGTCGTATTTTTGATAACTTGCAGAAGGCTCTTGGCTATATCTTTGCCATTCACGTCCCCATAGCCGGACTATCTCTCATTCCTGTGTTTTTTGCCGATTTTCCGCTCATACTATTCCCTATTCACGTTGTCTTTATGGAGTTGATTATAGATCCGGCCTGTTCGGTTATCTTTGAAGCGGAAGGGGCTGAAAAGAGTGTGATGTCAAGACCTCCACGCAAAATGAACGAACCGTTTTTCGGAGCTAATAAAATAGCAATCAGTTGTTTTCAGGGCGTATGGGTGCTTATAGCAACGCTTGCTATCTACTTTATCACTCTTGAACTCGGCTATCAGATAGGAGAAGTTCGGGCAATGACTTTCACCACGCTTATCATCGCCAATATTATGAATATCCTTACAAACCGTTCGTGGAACGAATCCATATTCACTATTCTGCGTACACCGAACCCAACGGTGAAATGGGTTGCGGGTGGGGCTTTGCTTTTTATCGGCTTGGTGCTGACTATCCCGTTCTTGCAACAGTTGTTCCAGTTCTCACCTATCAGTATCTGGGAAGTGATTGTTTCGATTGTTATCGGTATGAGTACCATCCTTTGGTTTGAACTGTATAAACATTTCAGATTACGCAAAATATAAACAGGGCATTAATTATAAAGATATTGGCTCAAACAGGTAGGCAGTAGGCTGATGAAACTCGGTGTGGAAAAAGTGATAGAATATTTCTGGCACATACGATTCCGAAAAGAGTAAATATCGGCTCAATGTACTGCCTAGTGGAAATTGAAGAAGTTCTCTCCATGTATGTGATGAAGAGAACTTCTGTGTTGTAAAGGTATAAAGTCTTTTTGCTTACATTCAACTTGATTATCGTTTACTTTTCTTGCTGCTCTGTGGTGCTTTGTTCATTTTGTGCGCCATCGTCATACAACGACGTGCCCATGCCCAATCGTCCTCGTTCTCGTCTCGTCCCCATTTCATTTGACTGCCTCCTCCACCTCCACCGTGACCTTCGGCGAAAGTGGTTGCTTGGTCCACATACCCGGCAAAAAGCAACAAGGCGCATTGCATGATTTCTTCGCCACGCTCTGTCAAGTCCTTGAGCATCGTGTCTTCAAACAAGTCCATCGACTTGAAATCGAGAAGCTGGAATTTATCCTTGAACTCCTGAAGGATGTTCGGCAGTGTGGCCGTGGAAAGACGGTAATGTATCTGCTGTTGAATGGTATCCACTGCCCGGCTTGTCTCCGCGCGCAACTCACTTTCCTTTCCTTTGAGTTCATCAACCTGCTTCTGGAGTACTTGTAACTCTCCGTCAGCAGTCTGCAACTTATGCTGTTTATCGGCCAACTTCTCGCTGACCTTTGCTATCTCTGCATTGAGCTTTTCCAATTCGGCAGACAACAGCGTTGTATCACCATTTCCTTTTTGAATGATCGTTTCCAATTCAGTTTTTTTGTTGAGCAACTGCTCTTTCTCTTGTTCCAAGTTCCGAATCATGGTGCTTAGACCTTTCTGCTTGATTTTTGCTCGATGGATGTCTTGGTTGATTTCCGAAAGCTGGATGCGAAGTTCAGTGATCTTCTTTTCAAGTGCTGTACAGTCCGAACTCAATTCTCGGCGATACTCTTCGGTGGAACGGTGACGTGCTCCTGTTTCGTAAATGTTGCTACCTCGTTCTAATCCCCATTTTTTGTTGTACACTGCCAGACGGTCATGAAGTGCCAGCATCTTGTCCCGACACTCCCATTTGCTGGCTCCACAGAATACTTGTTTGAAGGATAATTTATTCTGCGAAGTGATGGGCAACATACAACAATGGATGTGCGGATTGGTTTCATCCAGGTGGACGTAGAAGCCGACAATATTGTCCTCACCCCATTCTTTGCAGGCGAAGCTGTAAATGTCTTTAGCCCACTCTTCTACATCCTTGCAACGAATAATGTGCGAATTGTCAGCTCCTTTCTTGAGGTCTACCACCTGATTACCGAAGGCAAGTTCGTGCATCCTCTTGTTACTGCCGCCAAATACGAATTTGGCGCAGATACGTATATTCGGTGTTTTCCGATTGATATTCGGGTCGGTGATTCCACATTGTGTCAACCGGTCGGTTATCTTCTCTCCGACGGTACGGGTTTTGTCAATGGGGCGGACAATCCCGCCTTTGCTCACCTCGAAATTGAGATGATCGCGAGTACGGTCGTAATTGCCTTCTTTACCTGCCCTGTCCCAACGCTGGTCTTTCCAGTTTCTTTGGAACTCATTACTTTCTGCGGTGGTGATGCCTGTCGAAGACTGCATATCGGCCACCTGTTTGTTCACTTTACTACTCATGATTTTTTATATTGATTATACAACAAAAATGATTCAGCTTGCTGCCCCTCTTTGCAGCCCCTGCACACCACTTTTTTCAAAAGGGGGTATTAGGCTTCCCCTTTTTGATAAAGGGTCTGGGCAAGCCCAGCAGCGAACACAGGGAAAAGAAAACGCGAGAATTGGGCTGTACGGCAGAAATGGGGTCGCGTGAGGCTTTCTTTGTTGCGTAGAAGAAAATGCGACTACGGGCAAAAGGAAGCTCTTTGGGGCGTATATAAATGGTGCTCTATTCATCGTGTTCGGTGCTATTCTCGGCATCGCAATCAAATACGAGCTGCCAGTTTGTGGAAAAGAGTTGTTGGAATGAGACTTTGCCAGAAGATATTCCAGTCTGGGCGGCCATCGTGCCGTTTTTGAACGGGTCGGCTTTGATGATGCCGAAATATTTTTCAAGCCGACTGAAATTACCTTTCATGCCTAGGATGAAAACGTAATAGATGTCTTTCTCCAGACAATCGTTATATGATTCCGGCTTATCGAGCAACGGGAATGTCTCGATGAAAAGATCATAGACCTTTTTGCAGGATTGACGTATGTCGTCCGACAACTGCATGGGTGGGTCTTGATGTGCCACGTCGGGTAGTAGCTGAAGAAAATCTGCTGTACACAGCGCAGGAACTTCTTCTGTATAAAAGGGCGTTGGTTCTGTTGGACAGTTGGTGGGTGATTCTGCTGCACATCGGTTCAGACAGATTAACTCAATGATGGTGCTGACATTGCTGGACATCCTCTTGATATAACCGTGCGATTCAAGTTCGTCGAGAAAGGAAGCGACGGTTTTCCGGTGCCACTTCCATTTGATGGATAGTTCCACAATGGAGGCTTCCAATTGCCCTGGAGCCAAGTGGATGGTAATTCCGCGCTTACTGATTTCAGCCGGTTCTTTGACAGCGTTCTGTAACAGGTCGATAAAGGCGTGCAATCTGTTGCATACTTGGGTGGAACCACCTAAGTATGTCAATAGGTTGGTATCTATTGTGACTTGTATCTTGTTTTCGGTGCTCGTTTTCATTTTTGAAAATCTTTTTTCAAGGATGCCAAAAGTAGGGGTATAAAAAAGGATGGCAAAATGAACTAAAAGGAGTTTTCTTTCACTTCTTTCAAGCGCAAGAAATGAAAGATAAAAGAGGGAAAGGAGGGGCTAAAAAAGGGAAGAACTGCGGTTGCTTGGTGCGTGCGTAGGCGGGCATATATAAAAGGTGACGGGTGGGGAAAAAAGAAAAGCGACTCTTGCGAGCCGCTTTCTCTGGAACGAAGTTCCTGTTACTCTTTCGGGTCTGGAACAAAAGCCTCGATGTCATTGGAGACAATGATGAAATACGGTTTTTCGTTGAAGAGGCAGCCCTTGCGGAAACCTTTGACTATTACGGAAGCACCTTTCTTGATAAGGTCAAAAGCGGTTGTCTTCCATGTTTCTACATTGTAGTATTCCACTACGGATTCGTCCTTGCCTTCCTTGTTTTTGCTGTAATAATTAACCGCAACACTGAACGTTGCTTTCTGCTTTCCGTTGTTGCAAGTGATGATTTTTGCATCTGTCGTACAGTTACCAGTGAACTCGAAATTGTTTACTCTTTTCATGATCGTAATTTTTTAGAAGTTGAAAATAAATTAATTTTATGCCAGCATCATTGGAGCAAGAAAGAGGGAGTACACAAGGTTTCAGCGACAATTACGCCACGTTCAGAGAATGTCGGAAGAATTTTCGTCTGAATTCATCTAACCTTGTGAAAGGATTTATCCGTCTCCGAAGAACCCTTTCGGGTTCGCTCCTTGCCCTAAATTTGCTGGTAATAAAATATTTTTTTTGACTTCTTGAAACGAGCCGATGATAAAGAGGGATTATGAAGAACGGGTGACGGGCTGATGTAGAAATACTGCATCAATGAAAAGATGTACAGAGAGCTTCTCATTGCGGTCTACAGCAAAAAAGGTAAGGTGAAACGTATAAAGTGGAAAACAGGATTGTTACATGGAGGATAGCCGCCCGGAGCAATTATTGGTGACCTGGCATCCAATGGGGTTCAGTGAGGGCTGCATCTAACAAATGATTGGAATTCTTGTTTATGAATCGCATACCGATGTTGGTGTGTTGGATTTGAAAGAGTGCTCAGTGTATTCTCGTAGGATTGAGCGGAACTCGCATGAGGTACGGAAACTACATAGTATGTTTTATAATAGGGAGGGCGGATATGTTCGTGTATAAAAGGGAATATGTATTCTTATAAAAGGATGGCTGTCGGGAGGTATAAAAGGAAAACCTGAAAAGAAAGCCGGAGGGTATTAACCCCCGACTGGTAGCGGATTGGCTTTCATTGTTGTGAGATTGAGGAATATGCCTTGCTGCTCAATCTTTCCCTCCCTGAATAGCTTCCACAGTAAGGCACATCCCATTTGTGCCAAGGTGGAGTTGATAAACAAATCTTGCTTCCTTAACGCTTCGGCAACAGAGCAACTCGGACCGCTGTCTTGTTCATTGACCTGTGTGAGGTCAAACAGATCGCAGATAGTTGGCAGTACTGCAATCGCTTCAAATTCCGTGTCTTCGGGCTGTTTGCATTTCTTTATCGTCCCCAAAATGGCTTGCCCTGTTTTTTGTGTATTGCCGAAATCCAGCCAATAAAAGGGTACTTCATAATTATCACAAGCTATTTTGGTTCGTACCTTTAAATTGCGATGGATTACCATTCTGCTTTTCACGTTGTCCACACAAGAAATGGTAATGTTGGCAGTCGTGGTATCTTCTGCGTACATCTCGGGGACTGCCATCCAATCTAACCCGAAAAATTGATTGATGCGTGTCACAAGGCAAACGGATTTGTTCAGTCCTATATCGGCAGGACTGAAAAGTTGTCTACCAATATTTGCTTCAGACACTTCATCGGCATCAAATACGGAAACATCCAGTCCGGGATGTCCCAATCGTGCGAGAGCGGAATCCATGCGTGCCAATGCCTCCAATACTTGTGAACCTGTTCCTCCTGCACCAATGAGATGAATAGAAACCCGATGCTGGGGTTGCACTAAATAGGCGTTTGTGTAATGTACTTTTTTCATCGTAAAAAGTCGTTAAGTGTTTTATTTATAGGGATAAGTTCAGTGACAGGAAACGGCTCACCTGTTTTTATCAATCTTTTGGATAAAAGAGAAAGGTTAGACACGATGGGATTTGTGCCCAAAATATGGTCAAATTCAGAAAGCCAAAACATTTTTTCCCAGTATTCCATAATGTTAGTATAAGTCATGTCCGCTATTTCGGATAGTTTGGAATTACCCAAGCAAACATACGTTTCCGATACATTAAAATATGGGGCACGATAGAGCTGTGTGTCGGGATTGTCACCGATAAAGGCATATATGGCAAGGGTGTTTTGAATTGCAATATACAAGAGAGATGGTGTGTATAACTCTCCATTAGAAATAGCCAATCGTTTGCTGAAAAAGTGCATCCGCTTCTGCGGCTTTTCAAACCATATATATTTTTCATATCCTTTTCGTCCGTCTGCATACAGCATATTAGATGGAATAATACCGTGCAACTCCCTTTTAGTTGTATCAAGCGTCATTTCCGCTATATCTCTGATACACTCTTCTGTTAGTGGTATTCCCGCTCCCATATTACCTTTTACGATGTCTCTGCGTTCGAGGTAGATGTTATTTTCATCCTTGTCACTGTACACGATAATCGCCATTTTAGGCGTTAATCTTGTTCTTAGTTGTTCTGTTAGTTTATTCATTGATTACTAAATGTTCAAAATAGTCATTACATAGATATTTGAGCCATTGATAAGGAAATTCGCAAGAAGATAGTTTTTCTTGCTTTTCAGGAGAAAGAATGAGAAAAGAGAGTGGCTCTGTAGCTCCCATATTACTACATTCATCATTAACCATTTGAAAATGATATTCTACGATGGGGTCTTCTGTTGGCATTCCCCATGAGACGGATATAAGATTGTGCCATTCTATTTCTTCATTATTACGCTCTTGGTTATATTCTTCGTAGGTATCATCATAGATGTAGCTTGTTAGCACATCGGTACACATTAGCTCTATCCCCCTAATCATACACTTGACCTGTTCCGTTTCATCCTTGGAAAGACGTTTGATACTTTTCAGTTCGTCAAGCAAGCAGCATGGATTTATATCCTTGTTTTCTTCTATCAGTTTGATGAACCGATTTGCTTCTCCTTTTGAGTTCTTGTAGGAACGCATCATCTGTATTACTTTCTCGTCTACTTCTTCTTTTTCTTCTTTCATCTGATATTGAACATCCTCAATGAAGATTTCAAAGTTGGTGGTGTCTTTGATGAACGGAATGTAATTTCGTTGCATCATAAAAGCGATGAAGCGGATGAATAGTTTCCTTATCTTCGGGCGCATCGTCTTGGCTATCGAAATAGGAATATAGCAAATGGTGTCCCATGTAAATGTTGGGTGTGACTGATATACGACAAAGATAAATTCATCGTCTGAATAGTCTACATTCAATAACTGATGCTCCGGTAACAACTCTGTAACCCTATTGATTAAGTCTGTTATATCCCGACCGAATATTCCACAAGGCTTGAACAATAATTCTTTCCCATATAGGGAGAAATAGTTTGACGCTGCCTTTATCAATTTTTCGATATTCTTTTCGGTGTTAGTTACCCGATTGGTATCGAAGATTGTCTCTATTTCTGTTAGGCGTAAATCAGTGAATTGCTCCTTTAAAAATGAGTTATTTGTGACGACTTGGGCAGTACCCGTACTTTTCGGACGGATACCCCTGTATTCTGAACCTGCTTTTCTCGAAGTAGTATTCGCCCTAAGCGTTGGTGAAACCATTGGTTGTTGCATGATTTTTCTGACATAAGTGAGTGATTAACCTTTTGTTCCTATCGTAGTCTTGAATTGATATTCCATAGTGCCTTTTTCCGTAATCTGTCCGTGAATACTGCTGGTGGTCAGTTCGGGATAACTGTTGGAGTAGAAAGCAAGTACTTCATCGGGAGTGAGTTCGGGATTGGGGTCTGTCAATTCCGTTTCGTTGTACATGAATATACGTTTCAGCCCTGTAACTTCTAAAGCCATAATCTATCTGTTTATTAAGCGAACAATGTACCACTGTTCAGTTCTACACTAATTTTGTTTTTTAATACCTCACATTGTTTTGCATCCGCAGTAGGCATTTCGGTTGCCGTTTTGAGTAGAATGGCTGCTTCGGCATATTTCTTCTCATTGAACAACGTTTCTACCTTTTTCATCTTCTCACTGAAAGCTTTGCCCTCTTTCTCTTCTTTTTTCTTGGCTTCCGTAGTGGCTTTGGATGCTGCTTCCGCTGCTTCGATTGATTTCTCAAAGGTGTCCATGTTAGTCAATAATCCGGTCGCTTTGGTAAGAGGTTGGCAGATAGCCTGAATAAACTCTGCGTCCAGTTCATCGGGTGTTCCACTCACAATTATAGGAGACAGCTTACCTTTGGCTTCGTCTTTCAACCCTGTTTTAGTTGGCATAACCGACACACTCATTTTTCCATTCACTTTTGTCAGTGTAAGGGTGATTATATCCCTGTCTGACATCAATTCTGCTAATTCATTAAACATACTTTTAAGTTTTATATTTCCCTTTTGTAAGAACCCTTACTTCAGGAAGACTGTTAATTTTTTATCTGCCCCAAAGAAGCGTATCGTTTCCAGTCAAGTTTATTGCCGGAAATACTCTTGACCATCGGGAAAGGAAGATTTTCGGAAAATACACGAAGTGCTTGAACTTGCAAGAAACGAAATTTAGCGCTTCTAACTTTGCGGATAAATAATGACGGGCTTCTGAAGTGAGGCTTCCGGGAAAGGAGGCCGTTATAAAAGGAAGGGAGTTGAAGCTTTATAAAAGGGATGAAAAATGATAATAAAAAAGGGAAACCGCCCTTTGGAAAGGTATGGAACGAAAACAGAGAGATAGGAATTCGGAATGTATGTCCGTGACAGAGGGGTGAAGTGTGGTCTTCCCGAAGATGGCACTTTGCCCGTAATCTCTGTCACAATCGGGACTTTCATTCCTAATTACTTCGCGACGCGGTGTGACAGGACATTCCAAAGGAACGGTGGTATAAAAGGAAATCCGCCCACCGCCCTTGTTTGAGAGAAAAAAATCCCGTCCTATAGCAACTACTACCGGACGGGAAAAACGGTTAATATAAAGTTTTGTTTAGGCTGCGTTGTCTGTAACAAGACTACCCTCTACTTCTTTCAAGGATTTGTCTATTGTTTCTTGCAAAACTTTACGCTCGGCTTTTAATGAAGCCAGTTCATCTACTTTGCTCCACACATTTTGCATGATTTTTTGGAGTGTCGGAATTTCACTTTCTTTCGTAGCTATTTCCTTATCCTTACGGATGATAAGGTCGCCAATGCCTGCCATAGTAACAATCGGATATTCGGCACAACTTTTAAAGCTTAGGGGCAAAGCTCCTGTTATTCCATACCTGTATTTTAATCCGCTTACTCCTTCGACATAAAAGCTATTGTGTTCAAATGAACCTGCCCAATGGTATTCACTTTTGACATAAAGTTTTAATCCCATGCAGTGCCCAATGTGCTTAGTCTGCTCATTGCGGTTGCTCTTAGCTATTTGGTTCAATGCTTTTCCTGTCTCTTCCAAAGAGCTGAATTGTTGCCCGATAAGCGTTGTTGCTTTCTCCCCCTCATAACTCCGTACATATAGAACATCTTCGTTTACTTTTCGAATGAACTCTTTTCCTTGTTCTATGGCTTCATTATTAGTGGTAATTGACCTTTCAGCTTTGTAACGCTCTCGATTAAAAATCGTTTGCTCTTTTTCAAGCTGCATGATTTTATTGTCCAATTTAGACTTGTTCAATAAATCGGTGTTACCTGAAAGGAGAGCAACAAATTCGGCAAAGTTCATTCCGCTATTTTCGTCCATCGAATCCTCGTCAATTCTACGTGCGCCTATTGTGCCGCTATTGATTTGATTGATGAACATCTGTTTGTTTTTTAACAGATTAAACTTGTAAGCATCCAGCGTTTTCTCTGTGCCGTAAATAAAAATATCAACTTTGTTGTTACCCCACAATTTTACGTTATTTCCTTTACGTACAGCACGTCCGTTGCGTTGTTCCAAATCAGCCGGTCGCCACGGAATGTCAATATGATGCACCGCTACGGCTCTTTGTTGTGCATTAACTCCTGTACCCAACATTGAGGTAGAACCAAAGAGAACACGAATTACACCGCTGTTCATATCAGCAATCATTTTCTTTCTGCTCTTCTCTGTTTTTGCACAATGAATGAACTGAATTTCATGTGCTGGAATGCCATAACGGTTCACCAATTTGTCTTTGATGTCTTGGTAAATATTCCACTCATTCGGCTTGTATGTGCTAAGATCCGAGAAGCAAAATTGAGTCCCTTTTTCCTCGTTGAAGCGAGTATAGTATTCGAAAATTTTGGCAGCACATTGCGATGCTTTGTTAGCCGGATCGTCCTCAAACCGTTCAGGGTCTAACATTCTCATATCAAGTGCCATTTTACGGGCTATATCCGTAGCAATAAGCATTTTCGCCTTATCCAAATTATCAGGTTCGGGTTGGCGCAAGTCGAGGTCAGTCCAATTTCCACTATTGGCAAACGAAACAAGGCGACCAATCATTTCCTCTTGCGCCAGCGTGGGGGCGGAAGTGAGGAACTGAATATTTTTCTCGGGCACATCAAGGTTAATCATTTCAGCGGTACGATAATCGGTTATCTCTCGGAGGAATGAAGCAAGTTCGGGGACTTTGATATAAGTACGGAAGCGTTCTTTACGCTTGATGGCTCCCGTTACACTTAGTTCGTAATCACTTGCTTTCTTGGTGAAAATAGCAGCCCACGCATCGAAGCAACTGATATGCTGTTTTGCTAATTCTTTCGGTCGAAGATACTTAAACAATACATATAATTCAGTCAGCGCATTAACAATCACCGTGCCGGAGAGAAACGTTGCTCCCAAATCTTTACCTGTACGCATCTGAATATCACGAATAGCGATTAACAGGTTCATAGCACGTTGCGAACCTGCGGTATTACCAATCCCGGCTACTCTGTTATGCCTTGTCTGAAATGTTAAATTTTTAAAAAACTGCGATTCGTCGATAAAAATATGATCGATGCCCATTGAGTGGAAATTAATGCAATCGTCTTTCTTTTTTTCGATTTCATCTCTTAACTGCGAGAGCTTTACCAAGAGGTTTTCTTTGCGCTTTTCCAATCCGTTGAGCAATTTCCTGTTGCACCATTGGTTGCCTGTCTGGTCGAGGGCATCTAAAGAACGGTCAATGTCTGCCAGCTCTTCATCTAAAATGGCAATAACTGTTTCATCCGCTTGCGGTATCTTTGCAAACTGGTCATGCGTAAGAATGATACAATCCCAGTTGCAATTTTTTATTTTTGATAACAGTTCCTGCCTGTTTGCCGGAGTGAAATCTTCTTTGCCGGGATATAGGAGTTTTGCCGTAGGATAAGCTTTTTTGAACGCATCCGCAATCTCGTTGATATTCGCTTTCAGCCCGATAATAAGGGGCTTTTGCGCCAAATTTAGCCGTTTCATTTCGTAGGCAGCAACACACATTACCATCGTTTTCCCTGCACCTACTTCATGCCAGCATACCCCACCATTATTTTGCTTAATCATCCAAATGGCATCTTTTTGCGATTGGTAAAGGTCGTCATAGGGAAATTGTTCAAAGGAAAGCCCCGGAAAGGTTTGTGCCGAACCGTCATAGGCAGGACGTACATAACAATTAAATCGTTCGTTGTACAACCTAACAATCCCATCGCGTACTTCAATCGGTTGACTATCCAGCCATAAATTAAATTTATCTCTGATTTCCTGTATTTTGGTTGCTGCCTCTTGTATCGCTTCTTCATCGGGGACTTTCACCGTTTCACCGTTTTTAGATATTTCTTTTGTAAATTCGGGTACAGTGTCTTGCAACGCATGTACAAATAAACCTTCTCCGTTTAGATTACGAACGGAATACACCCGATAAGCAATAGGTGAATAGCCTTTCATTGAAACAATAAAAGTATCGTTTACATCGAAATAGGTAACGGTGGTTTCTATTTCAAAGAGATCTGTTGCGAAATTGGAATAAAGTTCACAATCTACCCAACGTTCCCCGAGGTTAAACTCCAATGCCTCATAAGGGATGATTTCAGGGGTAACATCTTCTAATGCTTTGATAGATTGGCTTGTCCATTCTTTGGCTTGTCCTGTCTGCGTAGCGATGTGTGTATGTAACTTTTTGGTTTTTTCAATTACATTACCTGCAAGGAAACGTCCCTTTTCTTCCCAACAGTCAGTGATGGCATTATAGAATATTTCACCGTTCAGGCTTTCGATAATTTCACTTTCGGCTTTCTCCGTTGCCTTGGAAATATAGTCCATATCTACCTGTCCGTAGAAATTCAGGCTACTTGCCAATGCTTCTAATGGTTGCAGTTTGATGGCAGTATCAATCTTCTTGAAAGCAACAGGCTCGTTCATGATGTCGGCTTTGATTACATTGTTTCCAAGCTGTATCTCAATGGTGAATACTTCGATGCCCATTGCATCCAACATAATAAATTCCTTGTTGTCGTTACTATGAAATTCTCCCCATTTAGCAATAAACGCATCATAATGGGCGTTCAACCTCTCACGTAAATGAGGAAATTCTTTCTTTGTTTCTTCCTCATTCTGTGAAAGTAAGAAGTAAGCTTCTCTTATTTTGAAATAGTCGGCAGCTCTTTCTATGTTTACAATATTCATCTTTACAGGGATAAAATTAGCTTTTAAACTGTCCATAAAGCTATCCCGTGTAAAATACAATGTGCCAATCTGTTCTTCAAAAACCACCATTGTACCCTCTTTCATCCAACCTGCTATTGTGCCAGTATAGGGTCTTTTTCCTCGCTCTACCTTTTTTACAGGTTCAGTATATTCGGTATCAAACAAATCAAAAAGTGTAAATTGTGCCTGTTGTTGTTTGATGGGAGCTGCACCAAAAAGGTTCATTCTAAAATAGCGGTCAAAGTCGGTTGCCAGCTTATTGGAAAGAACAGTTCTCATTTCTTGCTCGGAGTTTTTCCAATAGTATCTACGTACATATTTGCCATATTGGTTTTTGAGAATAGAACTTTCAGTAGCCAATGCCTCTTTCGGTTGACACAATAACTTATTGATGCTTTCGCTTTTTTCAATCATGCAGGGTACTTGCTCTTTCATCGTATCAAGAAAGATTTGTTCTCTTGATGTCAGCATACATTTATTTGAATGCTTCTGTAAAATGAAAAGGTCGCTTCCTACCTCAATTCCGCCAGTCTCCATAAATAGATTATCAGGCAATCGAAGTGCTGTAATCAGATTGGTATTGTGAACGATGAAATCACGCACAAATTTATTGGATGCAGAATCAGCAACCCCTCTTGATGTAATGAATGCAAGAACCCCACCCTCTTTGAGTAAAGAGATGGCTTTGAAAAAGAAATAGTTGTGAATGGTTTTGGCAGCTTGTGTATAAGGTTCTCCCCTTTTAATAAAGTCCGCATCATACACGTTCAGATTACCGAAAGGAATATTTGAGGCTATAACATCAAGAGCAGGAGTTTCTATTTCTTTGTCGCCAAAAGTTTCAAATCCATCAATAAATACCTGCGTGTCGGGTTCTAAAGATGATAAAATAAGCCCTGTCACATAGTCTTTTTCAAATGCGATCTTTACAGCGTTAGCAGGAGCAACAGGTAAAAATCCTCCAATTCCAGCGGAGGGTTCCAAAAAAGTGCCGATAGTCAGGTTGTTTTTACTAAAAATGTGCTGGATATTGTCTGCAACGGCAGAAATAACTGATTGTGGAGTGTAAAAAGCAGTCAAAACGGAATTTTTAATGCTTTTAACCAGTAACTTGTATAGCTTTGTATTACCCTCTGTTGCTTCCGTCAACACACTTTTTAGCTGTTGTAACACTTGCTTTGTGTCATTATCCGTTGTGCCGTGGTCTTTATCCTCATTATCTAATAGTAGAACAGAATAAATACCGCCAAAACCTGTATATTGTTGCAACAATATACGTTCTTCTCCTGTCGCTTTTCTCTGTTCTTGACGAATTTTGAAAGCTGTTGCAATGGCTTGTACATTAGCCGACAATGATTTTAATTTGTTATAGCCCATAATTTTAACCGTTTATTTTAATTTCCCTTTTATTCGGTCTTTCTGACCTGTGAGAGGGATATTTTTCGGCTATTCCAGATGGGTGTGGACAATCATGCAAAGCTGATATGGGAAATACGCTCGACCATAGGGAGAGGAAGATTTCCCAATATCACTTGCGGAGGTACTCCGGCTTTGCAACTGATTGGAAGCGGCCAGCTATCTTTGCGGAAAAATAGCCTTTCGCAGGGCTGCAAACGATGGACTTTGTTCAGCTACAAAGGTTAGGTATCAGTTATAAAAGGACTAGAAGATTCTTGTTTTATAAAAGGGAAAGCGGCTAATTTTACAAAAGGAAAATGAAATATAAAAGGAAATCCCCTTTGAGGGAAGGATGGTTCCTTTTCTGAATCATCCTCGGGTCTTATTCATACGTTCTTTCGGAACAAGGCAAAAGTGCCTCCTATGCTGATATTGTATATTAATTTATAATTATCATCGACAAATAAGGTGTAATCATAGAGAGCTAACTTTGGTTCATCTGCTTCTTCTGATTCTCCATAGTCCCATTCCTTGAGATAATTGGCTATTTCTTCATAATTATCTTTTTCATAAAGAGTTGATAAGAATGAATAATCGCCATCACCATCCTTTACTATACGTATGAGGCTCCATGTGTTATCTGTTTTCTTTTCCATTGTGTCTATCATTAATTTGTTTATATTCATAAAAAGCCTGTCCTTGATAAAAATCGAATTCAGGATATTTACAGAATCCTGATACTCCGAATTTTCCTGTGCGTTTCCCGAAATTGTTTTCTTCCAGCCAATCTATTATAGGAATGCCATTGTTGTTGATATCAATGAATTGGCATCCAGCACTACGATTACACTCCGGGAGATTTACCGTAATATCTCCATAATATACCAAATGATCCTTTTCTAAAACATCGAGTAGCATAGCTATAGGACTTCCCATTCCATATTCATAGGTTGAAATAATGGGAAACACCCACATTCCGTTGTATCTTAGTAATTTGTATTCACGTCCTTCAATTATTATTATTTTCATGTTCGTCTTTTAAGTGCTTTAAAATTAATAACATAGTGATTCTTCTATTTGATGAGAATGTGCATAGTATTATACACATTCTCGTTAGTTCATTTTTTACTCTGCGAAATCTCCAGCGCATATTTTTTGGAACTCACCTTCGCAAAACATCTCATATTCTTCTGTATTGTCTCCAGATTCAATATTCCTATCAATAATATCACCCATTTCGTCAAGATAAGCCATATCGGAGATGCAACGTTCTCCCTGTCTATTGACTAAATAGATTTCATAACAATCCGCGCCCGCATTGTAGGAGATTAAAACATCTCCGGTGAAAAGCCTTGCATTCACCTTGAATCTAAGAGTAGCCATATCTTTAAAAATTGTAGCTGCAAATTGATTAGTACCCCATGACAAAAGCACATTCATGTTAGTAGTTCCTATTAACTGTCTTCTGATAGATTCAGCGGCTTGTAAAATTTCTGCTTTATTCATAACTTAATTTATTTTTCCCTCTAATCATTTTGATTTCGAGGGGGATTAATTATTTTTTCTGCTCTCAGAATTGCATATCATTCCTGCAAAACATCCGTGAGAAATACTCTTTTTATGCAGTAAAAAGGAAGATTTTTCACAAGGAAAACCGTAGGTGGGTTTTTCAGAAGAATGATATAATGCAATTAACTTTGCAGCAAAAAATGGATTAATTCCCGAAGCTATCATGAAGGATAAAAGTGGTGATGTAAATGCGTTACACTATAAAAGGATTTCGATAAATATGTTACAAAAGGATATTACGATGGCAAGTAGCATATTTCTTAGACTAAATAGTCTCTAAGCAAGTTCAGAGAAAAGTGCTTGATATACAATGTCTCTTAATTACAAAAGGATATTTCCTATGCTGTTAAAGCTAAAGAAAGCAAGTGGAGCATCAGTTAGCTCCATAACTTTCTTTAACAAAAGCACCTGCCGGAAGAGTCCATATTTCTTCAGAGGACAATTTGATTTGAAGATTGTAGATATAACTGGTTGCAAGGTCTTTCAACTCCTTGGAAATATGGTTGTAGGGAATTCCCGTATCAACCAAAATTTGTAGGTCAATATTACGTTTTATAGTACAACCAAATTGCTTTTCCAAAGAAATGATTTTTGATATTTGGAGAGGACTTATCACATTCGCACTTGCAAACTGATTTTTGTTTCCAAAAATACAGAATTTGCAAGAACAACGATTCCACCCCATATAATAACACGGATGAACCCGTATTTGATAGCGTTCTATTATGTTCCAGACTTGTTTTTCCGTCCAATCCCGAATGGGGCGATAGCGGTCTATGTGACGGGTAAACTGTTTACCATTGCGAAGGTCGGCTTTGTCGGTTTCAAAAATGGCATATCGGGCGCGTGCGGCTGATTCTTCCCCCCGTTCACCACTAAGTACAAGTGTTCGACTGTTACGAAAACGAGGTTGGTTGATAATGGCTGTGGAACAAACATCTATTTTCAGATAAGAGGAACACCAACGAATTTTTAGGTCGTGGGAGCATTGAGGAAACTTATGTCGTGTTGTCAATTTTCCCCGTAAACCTCCTGCCTTACCAATAGAACCATCCCATTGTTCAAAGCGGTTAGGGGCTGTATGGCTATTTTCACGCATTAGTTCTCCGTAGAATCCTCCTTCTTTCCATTGAAAATAAATAGGTACACCAAATGCTTTCGCAAATTGGCGACAGTAATCAGGTGTGATTTCCCAATCGAAGAAAGTGTTGCCTCTGCCATCTATTTCTTGATGCCATAATTCGATTTTATCAACAGGTACATTGTTATCAAGTAAGTAAAGGAAACATGCGGTTGAATCTTTACCTCCCGAAAAGCTGACTATGTATTTATCATAAGATTGTAAATTGAATCTTTGGTTCATGTTTATTCAGTCTTTAGTAAAATTGAACGTGTCTTTTCTTTAATATTCTCAGATTTTCATATCCGATACTTTTAAGTTCTGCGAGTAAATCCTTATATTCCTCTTCTCTTGCCAATGTAGTAAGGGAAATAACACCATTATAATCAGCATCGGCGTACTGTCCGAGATGTTCATAAGAACTTACTGTTAACTTTCTTCGGTCTGTATTTTCTGGGAAAAGAGCGATAATCTGTCCGTTATCTTTCCATTTTCTGAATATGACTTTAGTTTTATTCATTATATTTTATTATTACGTTAGCCTAACTCTACCGGCTCATCACTCCATGTCAACTCCTTGCCTATGAGTTTGTAGATAGAACCTTTAGGTAACATTATTGTAATTTCTGCGCTACCGCATTCGCTTTCAACCCATATCTCTTCTAAATAACTCCATTCCCAAAAATCCCTGATAGGTTTTTGAGGTGAGACTGTTTCAGTTCCATTTCTGTTTACTGCTAACCATGCCATAATTTAGCTCCTTTCTATTTTGTTATGCAGGGCTTTTGCCCTAGTTTGTACTTAATTTCTTTCTAATATAACAAGGATACCACCCTCTTAAAAATATTGAGACCAATAATAATCAGCAGTTTTCATGTAACCTGCTTTTTTCAACTCGGCTTCAATTCGCCATAATTCTGAGTTTGCTCGTCATTCATCTCTATTTGTAGGTAGGCTCTGACACCTACCCCTGTTATTAATTAAATAATTGTCCGTCTTGTAAATATTCCCAATTATTGGCGTGGCTTTCTTCTTTGAAACTATCTTCGTTTTGCGTATACTCTATATCATCACGGCAAAAACGGAAAAAGCTGTCCAAGCACTTATCCATTAGTTTAAAGTAAGTGATATTCTTGGCGGGGTGTTTCAGAAAATCGTATATCGGTTGCAATATGGCACAATCGGCACAATATCCCGTAAGGGTACAATCTGTATTGTAGAATATCCGACTTAATCGATTTTTTGTTTTACATTGTACGCTTGTCTTACCCCAATAAATCTTAGATATGAATAGCCTGTGCCAATGGTTGTTGGTGATATACCTTGCCAAACGCTCTCCGCTTAGTTCTTCTAGCTCTCCAGAAAGAGAGGTGAAGAAACTGTAATGGTAGGTACAAGTATCATAGCTCCAATTACGGATGTCAACGTTAAAGAGTTTTGCAAATTCCTCCATCGTATTTCGGTTGTCGCTCGAAAAGGAATAGTCCCTATTCTCTATCCACTTATAGTAAGCGGTCTTTTGTGCGTCTACTGATAATTCATGCATCGGAAAAATGTTGTATTCTCGTGTTATCGTTCTCATAATGGTGATTATTGAATGGTTGCTAAAATAATTTCTTCTACATACTGCGGATGCACTTCGCTGAAACAGTAAACTACAAAGTCTTTACGTGCATCATAGTTCAACTCTCTGTATAGTTCTTTAAAGGGGGTTATATTACCGTTGATATAGGTTGATGCCATATACTCGTAAATATTGTCCACCGCATAATATCGGCATTGTTGCGCCACTGTTTTTCCTCGTCTTGTTTTCATCTTTATACTGTTTTTATAATTTTATGTGGATTCTTGAGGTGAAGGAGTTTCGTTTCCATTTATTCTTGAATTATTAACTTTGCGATATCGGTAATAACTTTTCAAGTCCAATATACCCAAGAGAAAAATTCCATGTTAGCAAATATCCTAAGCATATTTGGTAGCTATCGCTTGTTCCTCTTTGGGAATGGTTGTTAAGTTCATAATACTCATCATTATCCCACTCTCTTAGATAACGAACAGCAGCCATAACAGACTTCCTTTTTAGTAACTTTAATGGCTCATCAGCTTCGTCACCTTGCATAAAAATGATTGAGGCATAGCAATATTGAACTTGTTTCTCACCCATCATCTTTTTGGTATTTCCTGTATGCATAATTATTTCCTTCTTTATAATTAAATTTGTAATGACTTATAATGAAAACTCAGCTTTGAAATCTTCGTCGCATTGAATTAGGCTGGTCAATATTTTGATTAGGCTACGTTTTGAACCTACTTTTGCAATGGCGCATATATATTTGTCTTCCTGTTGCTTTGTTGCAATAAAGATATGACCACATTTTACTTCCGGCTTAAACGGGTAGATTTGACTTTTGAGTTTTTTGAAATTTGTTGCCATAGTGATATTGAGTTTAAATAATATTGATAACTGTATTTTTCTGTAATCTATTTGCCGTATTTATGTCTGCTTGTGTAACACAATGTTCTGAATAGTAATAGGGATTCAGTTCAATCAGTGACTTGATATTGTACTTTCCATTCTGTTCTTCTTTCGAGTTTTTTGTTTCCATTACTGTATATTTATTAGTTGAATAAAATTCTTTCCCTACAATTGAACTATTATATTTATTAGCTCTTTGACTGTTTATGGGACTTTTTCAAGTGCTACAATGAACAAAAGCAACGGATTAAGCCAACTTTTTCCAGAAAATACGAGCTGAAAGCTGGAGATTTTCGATGGAAATCAGCGGAATGTTCCGCAAGTTGGCATATCCGGCTTTGGTTGAAATTTGCACATGAATCAGGCCAATCAGTCAAAGTGATAATATTAATAGAAGAATCCAGAAAGCTCTGGAAAAGCGTATAAGGGGAGAGGGACAAGATTTAAAAGAGGCAAGATCGGATGTAATACTTTTCTATCCGGTGTATAAAAGGGAGGCGTGAAGAGACAAGTAAAATGTAATACACATAAAATGCCGAAGGGGAAAAAAGGGAAACATTTGTTTCCCTCCTCCCAACGACTCACTTTTAACTAGGTTGAGTGAAGTTGATGTATTTGCTGTTATTCAAATAGATGTTCTATAATCTCTACTGGCCCCCCCTTATAATCTTAGATTTATTTTTTTTGTTGTTTTACGTTAATTCTACTGGTTCATCATTCCATGTTAATTCCCTACCTATAAGTTTATAGACAGAACCTTTTGGTAACATTATTGTAATTTCTGCGCTACCGCATTCGCTTTCAACCCATATTTCTTCTGAATAACTCCATTCCATAAAATCCCTGATCGGTTTTTGGGGTGAGACTGTTTCAGTTCCATCTTTGTTTACTGCTAACCATGCCATAATTTAACTCCTTTTTATTTAGTTTCTATATTAATGTGCGAATATCTGCCGAATAAATCCTCAAACGGTAAGCGTGCGTAGGATTCACCATCCGCACCAATGGTATATATTCGATTCTCATATACTTCAATGTCTTTTATAAGTTCTCTTACTTGATTAACCACATCTTTGGGTACGTGGATGTATATATTGTCGCCCCATTGCCTTGTGGTTACAGAGAATTTGACGTTGGGAAATTCTCTCTTAAGTAATAAACGGATATTGTTAGGGGCTTGTCCTCCCTCTTTCAAATATGGGAAACGCTGTTTAAGCTTTTCGCAAATTGCAATGTATCTTAGTTGCGCTTCCATTTTTCTTTCTTCCTCCATTCGCTGTATGTATGCTTTTTTCGCTTCAATCTCTATCGAATACATGGTTGTGAAGTCAGACCATAAATACATATACCTACAATAGTCGTAACCCTGTCTGTCTACAAACACATATCTACCACCATCGGACAATATTAATGTTACACATTGATAGAATGTATCTATCTGTTCGCTGGTAAAATTGTATATATTTGCATTGTCGGGGAGGTCTTCAGAGCAACTACCACCCGTATTTGTCGGTAGATAATCACCATTCTGTAATGCTTTGTCGGATATGTGCATTATTTCAACTATCTTACAAATTGTTTGATAGTTGCTTTCATAGGTATAAAACACTTGCGACTGCAAGCCACAATCGTTTTTTAAACCAGAACAGTGAAGATTAACAAAATCGTTTACTTGCAGCTCTGCCACTGGTTTAGATTTATTCTGTTTTGCTTGCTCTTTGTATAATGTTATATTTTTCATAATCGTTTTATGCTGCTATCCGCTGACGGATAAGATTTTTATTTTTTTTATTTGATTCAAACTTATTCTATATCACTTGCAGAGAGCCACCAACCATCTGCTTCTATTATGTTCTTTTCATTACTATTTTCTTGGATTACAATGCGATCATCGTATAGCCCGTATGTATCACTTCCTGCTCCACAAGTAAAACCAATACCCACATCATATTTTTCTAATAATTGAGATAGTTCTTTCTTGAATTCTTTTATCTTTTCTTCTGTCATAATTTTATGAGTTTTTTACGATTATATTAGTGTTTTCCAATTCCCATTTTCTTTATGCAAGACATACATTGTGTTCTTGACTTGTTTTTTCCACCCATGTAAAGACCATGTAAAGCTAATATTGACAATGAGGAAGTGATCTGTCTGCTTTATTATATTGTGAAAAATAAAATCACTTATCCCCTCCTGTCTTTTATTTAATTCATTGTACACGATATGTATTACTTCATCTTTAGTTTCCATAATATTCTTGTTTTATTTGTTGCTAATCTGCTGATTTTTGATTTTATATAGTCCGTCTAAATGTGAAAATCTAACATTTCCGACTATAAAAGTTGGTGCTATTACTGCTCCAGCTGTGTATGTTGTTTTTCTGCGTTTTTCTGCAAAATATTCTGTTACTTTATTATTCTTTATAGCATAGTTTAAACCTGTTTCAATGAATTGAAAGGTAATACCATTAACTTCTAACGTTAGATATGCCCACAAACAATAAGGTTCTGATTGTGTACTTATAGCAACGTCCTTCACTGTTACAGGAAAAAGCATCTCTTGCTGTGCTGTGATATTATCCAAGTATATTTGTTCTTTTATTTCATTCAACATACGACTCTTGTTTGCATTGAATATTTTGAGACAGCCAATATAATTCTGGACTCTTTCATGAAAATATTTCATTCCATTACTGATAAACAGTCTTGTTCTGTTATCAAAAATGAGAGAATAATCATACGTTCCTCGCCATTTTCCAGTACATGCGCTTCTCTCCTTCTTAAAACTCTGATAACCCATAAGGATAGTTAACTCCTGGCAGCTAAGTTGTTTTTCTTTGTTCATAATCCGTTTTTTTTATGTTCAAACTATTTTTTCCCTTTAATCATTCTGATTTCAAGGGAGATTAACTATTTTTTCTGCTCTCATAATTGCATATCATTCCTGCAAAACGTCCGTGAGAAATACTCTTTTTACGCAGTGAAAAGGAAGATTTTTCACAAGGAAAAACGTAGGTGTGTTTTTCTGGAGAATGATGTTAATGCAATTAATTTTGCAGAAAAAAATAGGTTAATCATCCGAAGTTATCGTGTAAAATAGAAGTGGTGATATAGAATATTTTTCAATTATAAAAGGGAGATGGCTGATATGCACTTGCATATCATTTACAAAAGGAGATTGCGTTGATGTGGAGGTTTTCCTCTTGTGAAAGACTTGTATAATCGTTTTGGGTGAAAACAAAGAAGGGAATGTACCAAATTGGCACATTCCCCTTACTTTATTGGCTCTTAGTCTTCTTGAAAGTTATATATTTCTGTCACAATGAAGTCTTCTCCACCATGACCGGATAGACTTTTTAGATCTTCATAGCTATTGCAATAGAAAAAAATATCGTCATCATCATCATTTTGACAGTCTAAACTTAGTGCAATTCTAACATCTGAAACATCCTTTGTGTCTTTCCAGACAATTTTACATGATGCTACTTTAGGAATAGCATTGTTCATGTTTACATATTTATTGTATTCGGCTTGGATGCGATCCATCGTTTCGTCTACATCTGTCAGAATTACGCTCTCATTACAATCATTGCAAAAGCCATAGAAAAAGGATTCACTTGTAAATTCTTTGAACTCTTTTGTATTGGGGTTAATTACGGCTTCACAAGAAACATTCATTCTACCACATTGGGTGCAAATTACTTTCATATCTATTTTTATTGGAATTTAATGATTAAAACACGATTATTGAATAGTTCAGAAGCTTTGTAACCTGTACGCTGTTTCAGCCAAAAATGGTTTTTGCCGAATCCCCAATCGAAGAAATCGTGTGCATCGGTATCTGTTTTTAGTTGTTCCAGTCCTTCACGTAAGTCGCTCTTTGTGCAACAGTTTACTGCTGTGTTGATAATCTGTGCATACGCCAATACCGTTTCAGGGTAATATATGGCTATTGTACTTTCTATTTCTATAGTCTTCATATTCTTATGTGTTGTAGTCATTATTCTATTTGTATGTTATTTATGTAAGTTAATTACTGTAAGCCCTTTGCGGATTGCTCTATTTACGGTGTAATATGTTCCACCGCTGGGCACTTTATCAAAGTAGGCTATTATAGCGGATGCGTTATCTGTCATATAGTCGTTACGTCTGTGAAAACACCCTGTATAATAGTTTTCGGCTAAGGTTACACACTCTGCTATATTTGTGATATGGCAGTAACGCTCTTTGTTTTCGGGTGTAAATCGTCCCGCCTGTAAGCGGAATGGTATTACGGCTATCAAACGTATTTCGGAATGACATTCATCACGTAGCTTCAATACGGCTTCTGCTGATAATAGGTCAAAACCTTCTGCCATACCAGTGATAAATGTGTTGTAACCTTGTTCATACAGTTCGCGAATGATATTGTATATTTCGACAAATAAGGTTTCTTTATCTGTCGAAATACGTTCCTGCCTGTGTCCTGTGAAGGTTACTGCCTTGGCTTTATTGATGTTCATTGTAATCTGTTTCTTTAATTAATATTCAGAGAGTCAATCTTAATTTCAAATAGCCATCGGCATGATTAAAGAAAGGTTTTCTATCTTTTTATCTTCGATTGCAGGTAGGATGATAGCCGCTTTTGATGGGCTGCACATTTTGATGACGACCTCCTTACTGGATATATTTTCAAGTATTAACTTTATATATTCACTTTTGAAGCCAATGCGTAAAGGTTCTCCGGCGTATGCACAAAACAACGTTTCTTCAGCAGAGGTTGAAAAGTCAATGTCTTTACCCGAAATGCCAAGGCATGTACCAATGAAATCCAAAATGATGCAACCTGTTGCAACGCTTGTGAAAATGTTTACTCTCTTGATGGCGGATAGTAAGCTTTCTCTCTCAATAGTTGCCATGTGAGAATGCTCATTGGGGATGATGGCATTATAGTTAGGATAACAACCTTCCAACAAGCGACAGCGGAATGATTCGTCTTTGAACGTAAAGATTGCTTCCCGTCCGTTATGTGTGACCGTGATTGGTGCTGTTTGTTTGCTGGTGAGGTTCTTAATTATTTTGGCAGCTTTGAGTGGAAGAACGAAATCAAAGCTTTCCACTGGCGTGTCCAGTTTGTATGAGTTTCTAACCAACTTATGAGCATCGGTCGCTACTGATTGAAACATACCGTCACTGATAGTGAAGTAAATCCCCGTCATAATTGGACGTATACTGTCTTCGCTGACAGCGAAAAGTGATTGGCTGATAGCTATATTCAATATGGGTGCATCTATGCTGACCTGTTTTTCTATCCCGGCAAGAACTGGTGAAATGGGATATTCGTTAGCCGAAAGTCCCACTAAATCATACTTGCCATTAGCGTACTTGATGGAGGTGGCGAACGTAACTTCGTCAATTGCGAATGCGATGGGCTGCTCTGATAGGTTTTTGAGTGCATCCAATAACCTGTCAGCTGGCAGGCAAATTTTCCCATCCCCCTCGGTCATGGCGAGCGGTAATATACTACACTGTGTGCATTCTCCATCAGAAGCGGTGATTCGTAGACTTTCATTCTCTACCTCAAAAAGAAAGTTGGCAAAAATGGGTTGGGCTTTTGGATGAAACACTTTTGACATTGCGGTCAATTTGTTGCTAAGAACGATTGATGATACTAAAAATTTCATACTTCATTTTTTTTATTTCCCTTATCGTCAAGGACTTTCAGCCCTTTATTGTCGGAAGGTTAATTTTTAGTGCAACCAAGAAACATCCTTCCTATGGAACAAATCTTTTACCCCAAATACTCTTTATTGCAGATAAAGGAAGATTTTGGGTAAAACGAAGCTTGGATTTGTGGAATAAAGTGTAGGATGTTTGAACTTTGCACCTAAAAATCGCTTTACGACAATAGAGGTGACTTAATGTTCGAGTAGAAAAATAATCCTGTGGATGGTAGAAAAGGAAGGGAAGAACGTGCGAGTGCTAAAAAAGGATATTTATAGAGTGGCATTAATACTACTCACTCTTATTTGACATATCTGAATCCGTATCATCCTCACTCATACCTATTACTCCACGGATAGCGCAGAGTGCCGCCATGAGTATCGTAACCAATATAGTGCGTATCGTAAGGTTCATATCGAAAGCTTCCAAGCTGGTTGCTATTAGGATAATGATCGCTATCAGGGCGAGTATCATATTTTTCTTACTCATAAGTATGCCTTATTTGAATGTGATATTCCCGAAAACCGCTACTTGTAGCCATTGGTCGGCATCAGCCGGTGTGCAACAGTGCATCTTTACACGATGCTTGAATTTCACACTAATAGACTCCATCATATAAATGGATTTTTCGAAATTCCAATTCCTGATTAATAAGGAACTGGCTCTATCTGTTATTATATCACCTATGCGAAACCTTACAATCAATATTTTAGGAATTTCTTTTTGTAGATTTGGCAGATTTATTTTTTTGATTTCGTTATTTTCAAATATCCCTTCTTCAATCACTGCCCATGTGCAATATTTATCAATCAGGGCAAGAAGTTCATTGAGAGTTGCTGCGTCCATATTACAAGGAATTATAAAAGGATTACTAATATTTATTATCTGTATAAAAGGTAGTGAAAATGGTTGTCCCGGTAATCGGATTGTTCCTGATTACCGGGTTTGTCTCACTTATTGGAGTTCCATTTCTTCAACACCCATCGTGAAGCCATTCTCCGTCATCATCAAATGAAGGGGATGTATCTTTCGTTTTCATCCAAATACGCCATGATTGCTTTTGCTTCCTCATGCGATGCCCTGTTTCTTTCATCAATGTAGTTGTTATTAGCCATTACCTTAATACATTCTTTGATAGTCCGGTATAAAGACTGTTGCAATGTTGGGTGCATGGTTAATACTGCCGCTGCAAAATTTGAAGGATTAAAGCAGAAACTATTGATACCGTTTTCTACTTGTTTTGCAAGTTGGAACTCTGCTGTTTGATTTACATTCTTATCCATAACAATTTTATTTAGGAACATTTATTTTTCCCTGCAATCCGGATTCTTTCATCCGTCTGCCGGTTTTTCTAAATGCTGTATTAGGTATTCGGGAGGTATCCTGCCAGATTTTTCATCAGAATACATCTGAAAGATGGAGATTGTGATGAAAATGCAGTTTAATCTTGCAGGATACGAAACCGATACCAGACCTTTGCATTTGGACAAAAAACGGTCGATGTAAAGATACCTGCTATTGATAGTCAATCATGGCTATAATAGGTCTCTCTGTTTACGACATAAGGGTCAGAAAAGTACAATAGGTCTCTTCGAAATCGAATTTATATCTCTCCATCATTCTTTTCCGCTCATTTGTAATTTCACCCAAAAATATATCAAGTGAACTAAAAATGGTCAGATGGATTGTGTCACACAGTCCTCTATCATCCGTTATGGCAGATATTCTCACCATGTTTTCCATCTCTGGATTGGATACAGCGCAGCAAGAATGTCCACATAGAATAGCATTGGATGGGATGAAATAATATAGAAGAAGCATATCGTTTTGTTCTTCCCATATATCCATTATCTGTTCTAAAGATAATGGCGTTTCAAGATGATAGGCAAATCTTTCCCAATCATCGAGGATCTCGGTCACGGTTATGTTTACCGTGTCAAATAATTCCGGCATTGTCATCTTAGCAATGCTTTCAAATCTTGCTCTTTTTGGCGTAATCATATTGCTTAGGTTTTAAAATGATTCTTTATACAGGCATTTTTTTGCTTCTTCCCATGCAGCATTTAACTGTTTGACAATATGTAGCAACGCCTTCGTGTTTTCTTTTTGACAAATGTCGTCGTACTGGAATAAAAGAGAAACAAGAATGTTGACATCTTCGTCCGTCATTTGATTTCTCATTTCCGTTATCCAGCAACGTATCTTGTTGATATTTTGCTCTGAACAGGAGTGTTGATGTATCCACTCCATTTGTTTTTTCTCTCTTTTTTCGTTTGCTTGTGCTTCAGAACGTATCTGTTCAATCTCTTCTAGCGAGAGGTTTCCTGATCTCTCAATGCGGAGCATGTTGGAATTACCGGTATCTTCGTCTTTAGCTGAAACTATAAGTAATCCATCCTTATCCACTTCAAAGGTGACACCTATTTTAGGCTTACCCGCTTCTGTGAGTCTCATACCTGATAGGTTGAAGTACCCAATCGACCTGTTTGTCTTTGCAAAATATCCTTCTCCTTGCAGAATGTGAATGGTTACAGTTGCTTGATTATCTTTGGAGGTAGTAAATTCTTCCCGCCGCTTTATTGGGATTGTTTCGTTTGCTGTGATTATCCGTGTCATGATACCACCTTCTGTTTCGACACCCAGTGAGAGGGGAGTTACATCCATTAAGATTACATCGTCAAGTTCCTTATTTAACAAAGCTCCCTCTAAGGCGGCACCTGCCGCAACAATTTCGTCCGGATTCGTACATTTCGATGGTTCTATGCCAAAAAAATTGCGTACCATTTTCTGTACAGATGGGATGCGGGTTGAACCACCCACCAATAATATGTGATCAATCTCTGAATTGGAGATACCTGCTGCTTGCATTGCTTGTGAACAGGGTTGATAACATTGTTCCACGAGCGGAGACACCAGTTCTTCAAACTTTCGTCTGGTAAGCGTTTGGAGAAGATGCCGGGGAATATTGTCTATCGGTATCAGGTACGGAATATTTATTTCGGTCATTTCATTGGCTGACAGCTCTATTTTCGCTCTTTCCGCAGCCTCTTTGATTCTTTGGACAGCCTCCGGAAACTGCCATATATTTATTGAATATTCTTGATGAAACTCCTTGATTAGCCAATCCATGATTGCATGGTCAAAATCGTCTCCACCTAAATGGGAGTTTCCACTGGTCGCCATGACTTCATAAAAACCGTCGTTGCAATCCAGTATGGATATGTCAAAAGTTCCTCCACCCAAATCAAATACTACAATTTTTCCAGGTACACCATTTTTGATACCGAAAGCAAGTGCCGCTGCGGTAGGTTCATTTAGTATCCGCCTGACTTTTAAGCCAGCGATGATACCCGCTTCTTTAGTTGCCTGCCGTTGTTTTTCTGAAAAATAGGCAGGTACAGTGATAACAGCTTCGCTTATTTCCATACCGAGATAATCTTCCGCACTCCTTTTCATCTTTTGAAGGATGTATGACGATATTTCTTGTGGAGTGTATTGTTTTTCTTCAATCTGTACAATCAGTTTTCCATCTTCCAACCCCCGTATTTCATAAGGCATCATTTCTGATTTTTCACTTATTTCAGAGATTTTTTCCCCAATAAAGCGTTTGATAGATGATACGGTACGTGTCGGATTAGTGATAGCCTGCCTTTTTGCAGACTCACCAACCTTTATTCCGGCCGAAGTAATTGCCACAATAGATGGCGTGGTATGTTTTCCTTCGCTATTTGGAATAATGGTCGCATCACTTCCTTCGTAAATGGCCACACAGGAGTTTGTGGTTCCCAAATCTATGCCAATAATCTTCCCCATGTCTATTTCATTGTAATTAGAATCTGTTCTTTAATGAGTTTGTTGGGTAGACTATCTAGTTTGAGCCCGTCAGTAAGTTTTTGTTTTTGGAGTTTTTCGAATAAGGACTCCATCTGTTCGCCTATTGAATATAATTCTTTCACTTGCTTTTCTGTGCGTGTTTCTATACACAATTGATTATAATTGGAATAAGGATTTAATAACATGGATATTGTCATTGCGGCTTGTCTTCTGGTTTTTACTTGATTCCGATTGACGGCGTCCATACATCTTCGGGCATTCTGGATGAGCCGTCTGTTGGTCCTTACCCCCATATATGCTATTAAGTCCTCGGGAGCTATTTTTCTGTCGGAGCTTGCTTGAACCAAAAGTTCTGTAATCTTGGCAGTTGTCTTAATAACAGTACGGACGGACTTTTCATCGTATTCGTACAAGTAGTTAAGAAAGTTAATAAAAAGGTGGTTTTCTTCACTTATGAAATCCAACATTTCCTTTTTAGATATAAATCCCTCACTGTTCCATGCTGTCAATCGGTTTGTGTATTCAGCGAGATTTTCTGATGCAGTTCTATCTGCCTGTACCTTGTCATCCAGTCTATTGAAAAAAACTTCTGCTTCTTGGAGAGCAGAAGAACTGACTGTATTGTTATTTCTATTATTGAAAGATTGTTGAACCAGTATGATGTCTTTGTACGTCCTCTGTTTGCTATCGGCTAATCTTAGCATTTCATCGGAAATATAGTTTCCTATCGTAGCACATCGAATCATATATTGTACGGATTCGGCTTTATCCAGTGTGGTATCTGCTATCATAAAATGCAATACAGTATCTTCCAGCATTTTCCACTTTTCCAGAGTCACTATTAGGTCAGGAGTGGATATGTTTTCTATGGTACCCAGTTCTTTCTGGAATTCCCCATAAGCAGAAAAAGCCTCTATCTTGCAATCTATTTTCGATATTTGTCCTTTAGATGAACACGAGATAATCGTTAACACTAAAGCCAAGAAATAAAGTATTCGTATTTTCATTGTTGTTGAATGTTAATTGCTTATAATCAGTGTTCTTGTTTGTTGTATGATGATGGTATGAGTTTGTTTGTATCTTATTTTATAGAAAATATGGTGACCTGAAACCTTTTTCGCCGTTTGACCGTCCATTATAACTGGCAAATGTTTTTGTCATCAATCGCTGTTAGACTAAGAATGGGTGCTCTAAGTTTGATAAACTTCCAAAATATGTATTTTAGAGACATTATACAGATTTCTTTTTGACATGTTTGAAGTGGAATCTTTTCTTGCGTCTGGTTCATTTTCATTTTGGGGTATAGGCGATCTACTTTGGTATCACTCTTACCAATGGATTTTGTTATTAGCATTTTGCTATTAGCTAAATTGTATCTAACTTTTTCTTTCATATCTTTTTTTGCAAAAGTATGAATAATTGCACATACTATAAAATCGAACTTGTATGCTTTAATTATATTTATGCAATTGAACTTTATTGAAAATAATTAATCGAACCTAAATACTATAAGTTAGTTATGTTTTGTAAGTCGCTGTTATTTTAGATCGTATCGAACATTTATGAACTGTTAGTGTTGATGAGTAGTGTGATTTATATTAAGTTTGATTATGTGTTTATATTTAATTAATCAAACATTAGTATTGTTATTTTTATAAAGCTAGAATTGATAATCTATTGTTAATTAAGAGGAGATAAATTAGGAAGTAGAATGTTCTATGAGCTTCTAAAAGATACTGTTTGGTATCTTTTGGCTTTATCATATTGTGTGTAATTTCTGAATCATCGATTAAGTGAAATGAACCGTTAATAGTATATAAAGTAACATGCATTTAAAGTATGATTTTTATTATTTGAATATTAATTGTACCTTTGTGCATTAATAAAAAATAAATCCATGACCAGAATAGGTTATATAAAACTGAATGTATCGAGCACCTCTCAAGACAGTATGGAAATACTGGAGAGTCTTGGCTGTAAGAAGATTATTATAGAGCAAGTAGAAGATGAAGTAACACGTCCTCAATGGAAGCGTATGCTAACTCAACTGAAAAAGTCAGATGAGCTAGTTGTTCTTGGTCTCAGTAATGCAATTAGAGGGTTGCGCGAACTTGCTGCATTTTTTGAGTTATGTCGTATAAAGAAAATCCGTTTGATTTCTCTAAAAGATAAGCTAGATTCCAATGATGAACTATTTCCCGCTTCTACTTCTAAATTCATGGATGTATTTGCTTCTTTAATGGGAGATATAGCCGTGGAAAGAGGGGCTAGTGCTCGCATCCGTGCACAGAATAGAGGGAATGCTCTCGGGCGGCCGGTTGGCAGTCGGGATAAGCAGAGAGAAAAACTCTGCATTGAACTTTATATGGGTGGTAGCAATGTTGAAGATATTTTAAAAGAGACAGGGTTTCGTTCAAAAAGTTCAGTTTTTAGAATTTTGAGGAATAATGGTATGGAACCTGACCGTCGTCCGGGTAAAAAGAAAAAAGCAGATTAGGCTATCAAATTATGCACAAATATGATAATCGTCAAACAGATGGCTACATATAAGCTAAATATACGTTCTCTTTCCTTTACATATTGAAGATCTGCAAGTCTTGCTGAACAGATTATTGTCATCCATCCGAACAAGATGGACGTTGCTAGTGTGCGTGGACGGAATCCAACTATCGAAAATTCGATATATAATGCTGCCATGCCTAATAATAGCAATGGTATATAAATTAGATTCCTTTGAGAAAAAAACAGTTCGTTCCACTTTCTAGGTACCCAATCATGTAGCTTTGCGCCTATTTCTATGATCAGAAATAAAGCTAAAACGATGTATATCACATAAGGTTTGGGTGTAAGGGAAAGAAATGCCATCTGTATAATGCAATATCCCAAATAAATAACGCCGACCTGTATGGCTGTTTCAGCCACGACTAATTGTGTCCAGGCAAGCCATCGAGGAATACGAACCGATTCCTTTCTTCTGTGCAGGTCCACTACAAGGAATAGTGAAGGAAAAATTACCGAAAAACAAAATACACAAGCTTTGAATAGAGTTATTTGTAATCCGCTGGCACCTATATTGCCCATTGATGCAATCACGTACAAGATTACCAATAGCAGAATGGCAAAAGCCGTATAATACAACGCTATGAAAAAATGTCTGAAAAGTTGGTAAATACGGTTGGATATACGGATTCCATCACTCAGGCACAACGTTGCCAGTGCCGCTATCCATGATGTCAACATCAGCGTATGAGGAAATCCGGCATGATAGGCTCCCGTCATGTAGATAACAAAAAGTGCCGGTGTTCCATAATAAATGACTCTTTTTATCCTGCCAAGATAGTGCATCCCGCAAAGAGATGGAATACCAAAACACAGCCATTCGCTTTGCCGGGTGTACAGGTACAACAAGAAGGTGAGAGTTGCGCATCCGAATTCTATTGGAACATCAACGAATGTCATTTTTGTTAGTGTCCGTATTATGGTCAGTAGTTTTGCAGGAAGAATTCTTGCCCAAATCATTGTTTTAGAAGAATTTGAATTTTGCATTATTATCCATTAGGAGTCTGCCTTCCGACATGGTTTGGTGGCTTCCTGACTTACATTCAAATAAATCAAGGGAGATATTTGAAAAGAAAAAATAGGGAATGGAAAGTCCGGGAAACGACTCTTCTTTCGCTCTGTATAATGATGAAAAGTCCTTAGAGGAGGCATAATAGGTTTTGCCTCCCTGATGAAAGCTTACTTCTGTACCTTGAATGGAGGTTATCTGTACTTTCTTGAAAGGAGGATCTGAAGGTGTAGGCTTATTCGCTACATAATAGTCACCGGTTTTTATAGTGGCAGGTCTCATTCGGTTGGGTGTAGCCATCTCCCAAGTATTGTATTCAGTCATTATGGCGAGTTGTTTTCTGGGGCGCGTGAGGGCTACGTACAAACATCTTCTTTCCTCTTCGATGGCATCTGCACCTTCTTTAATGGCAATATCACAAGGGTAGCTCCCAATACACATGTCGAGAATGTAACAATAGTCAGCTTCCAGACCTTTTGCCGAATGAATGGTGGAGATAATGACGGCATCATCCGTTGCCGGGTTTGTGCCTGTTTGCGGGTCCAACACATAGTCGTTGATGAATCCGGAAAGTGATTTCGCATTTGCGGCAATTTCAATCAAAGCGGCAAAGTCTTTCTTTCGCCTGTTCCAGTCTTTTTGATATTTATCGGATAGCAAATCGACCAATGATTTTACGATTCCTGATAGGCACGACTGGGTATCCATGCTTTGGGATAAAGCATACCTTATTACTTGAGCAGGCGCGCTGAAGTGAGTCGTGTCTTTCATCAAATCCACCATCTCTTCCAATGTATTTTCATCTTTCATGGAGCCAATCATCTTCTTCGCTTTGGATTCGCCGATTCCCGGCCAAAGTTCGAGGTATCTCATCCAAGCCAACTCGTCGTGCGGGTTTGCGATGATGCGCAAAGTGGATACGACATCCCTTATATGTGCCGATTTCAATAGAGAGATACCTCCGTACAGGACGTATGGGATATGATTGGCCAGCAGAGTTGCTTCTACCTGTTTTGCTTGATACGCATTTCTTGCCAGTACCATGTGATCAGCATAGTGTGCTCCATTTTTGAGATGCTCTTTGATGTCGGATTCAATAAATACAGCTTCTTCCGCCTTGTTATTCACAAAAACCAAAAGCGGCTTTTTACCTTTCTTCTGCTGTGCTACAAGCTTCTTCTCGTATTTCAATGGCGACATTTCGAGCAATTGATTGGATACATCCAAAATCGCTTGCGAGCTGCGATAGTTTCTGACCAGCTTCATTACCGTTGAATCAGGAACACGCTCTTTGAAAGAATGGATGGAGTGAAAGTCTGCTCCCCTGAAGGCATAGATGGACTGTGCATCATCTCCGACACAAAACAGGTGGCAACCGGGCATGAATATCTCAAGTAGTTTCCATTGCAACGGGTTGGTGTCCTGCATTTCGTCTACCAGTATATGGTCATACCGTGAAGTTACCCGTTGGCGGAGAGGTGCGTTTTGAGTAAGGGCATCAACGGCTTTGATAAGTATGTCATCATAATCTAAATATCGGTGTTGCTTTTTGTATTCCTCGTAGAGTCCGATGATGTGTTCTATGGTTCCCGTGATGCTTTTCAAATAAGACTCGGTGGCTTGATCGCCAAATTTGTTATACAGAAACTTATGTACAGACACACTCATTTCACAATCCGTGTTCAACTGAAATGAGCGGATAGAAAGTATGTCTGACGCTTTTATGCTATCAGTAAGGCTGTTCTTCTCTTTGTTGAATACAAGCCTCATGACAACCTCTTGGTCGTCTCCGTCAATAATAGTCCATCCACCCATGTGGAAGAAATCTGGATTGGCACGGATAATCTCTAAGCACCAGCCATGAAAGGTTGAGCCTTGCAGCATCGCATCTATTTTTTCTTCGGCAAGGATATGGGCGGCACGTACTGCAATCTCGTTGGCAGACTTTCGGGTGAATGAGATGATTTTTAACCGGGATGAGTCAACGTTGTTTTTGATCAGCCATGCGGCTCTTGAGATGATGGTCATCGTCTTCCCTGTTCCGGCACCAGCAAGTAGCAATAAGTGCTTCCCGTTAAAAGTGACAGCCGCTTTTTGTTCTTTGTTTAAGTTGTTCAGATACATTTTTCTATTTATTTTATACACAAATATCGTGAAAAACAACGAGATAAGAAAGCATTATGAGTATAAAGTTTGATTATTATATCTATTTAATTAAATCGAACTAATATCGGATTTAGGATATTTGTATTGGCTAATCCAAATTCAATATTTACAGCTTAATTATAAATTGTTTATCAATATGTTGTGGATTAACAAGTCTGATGTTCATTAATTGATAGTGATGTCTATTAACGCTTTACTACAAAAAGTGACAAGTCTGATTTAATGTAAAATCAGACTAAATATAGGACTTGGACATACTATACCTGAATCTGACGAATTACCAGTATTGAAACTTATACTGGTTCCAATCCAAAGGTATCTATCAATAACTGTAAAGCTGGATTTGCTTGGAGGAATTGACCTAAAACAGCTTCTTGCAAAGGTCGTTGAAGCAGAATGTCGGCAATATCAATCCCGGCATTCCATTGTTCATCGCTTGTATTTTCTTCCATCAGATTTGAAATAGACACTGAGAAATGTTCTGATTTTAATTTAGCATAAAAGGCATACCATGTATCATACGCTTTTGAATCAGGGAAAAGGCATATTCTTCTGCCTTGAAGAATGTGATACCTTGAATGAAGACAACCATTCTTACCGCCACTGGCAATCCAAACAAACTCCCTCATGTAGGCTGCACTAATTAATGCTGATTTTTCGCTTTCGACAATGGCAATTGGTTTATCCGGATATAGCTTCAGGAGATGTTCTCCAAAGAAGCATTGCTCTAAATGAAAGTTTTCAAGTTTCATTTCGCTATGAGCCCAAGTAATCCGGCTGTACCCTTCTTTCACTCGATGCCCATTGCTTCGGTGGTAGAGCATAATCTTTCCGGTACGGATTTCTCCATCAATGGATACTTGCCAGAATACAGTAGCAGCACCATTCCATTTTTTCGATGTGCCTACGTGGTATTCTTTGAATAACTCTGTCGTTTCGTTCTGTCCAAGTTTTGTGCAGAGGAAAAAAAATAGATTGTTGTTTGCATACCAGTGTCCGGAACACGAAGCACACATTACTTTCTTGTCAATGCAACTTACCATATGAGGTTGTGAGATATGTGGGCGTACTTGTTTTATGAAAGTCGTTGTAACTTGATCGTTACCTGCATCCATCAGTTCTTTTAGAGCTTCGGGATTGTCTCTAAAAAACGCTGCCGGCGGATAATGGTAGCCACAATTATTGGTTCTATTGCACTTACCCACAGTTTCGGGAAAGATAAAGCTGCCTTCTGTATCCGCATAACGTGTAAATTCCTTCTGCCGTCCGCAACCGGGACAAGTGTATCGATTCTTGTTGGTACGGTCATATTTTTCTAATACGAATCTATAGCTTTTCATGAATTATTCGCTGTTTTGAGGACTAAAATGCCAATATCGCCATCGAAATGGTATTGTTTCACTCTTTAGATATTGCATATATTATCCGTTGATATTCAGATTCTTGTTTGTATAAAATAGAATTTTAAAGATGGCAAATCGCCAATATCGCCAGAATCGCCAGTGTGTATTACTAAAAGCTGTACATCTTCTTATAAGTTCCATGTCGTTGCTTTGAAAATAGTTTCTCTGACCGGGTGCTGTCCCCAACAAACCGGTCGAAGGTTCGTGGTGGCATTCCGAGATTCGTAGCAATATCTTTACCTGCTTTCGTCTCGAACTCTTCGGGCAAAGCCATATAGACCTTGCGCTCCAATTCTGACAGGTGGATGTCATTTTCAACAAAAAAGTAGAAATAAATCCGATGGAAAACTTTTCTGAAATATTCAATGAGTAAAATGGCGCGCTGTACAGTGGACAGGTCTATCTGTTCCATCGTTGCTTCACCGTTTCTCCACCGTTCAGCCTGAATGATGAGACACAAACGTCCTAATGCTGTACTAAGTTTACCGAAGTAACTGGCAAGTATGATATTACCACTGTCATTCATCTCGTTAATCATTTGCACATTGGCTTGTTTCCATTCGGTGAATTTGGCTTTTGCCTCTTTTGATAGTTTGAGATTTTTAGGAATAACCTCTTTGCTATCATCAATAACTGCCAATTCAAGGATATCCTCGATGAAGGAATTCCACCAATCCAGCTCCTGCTCGGGGACGTTATCATCGTCTGCCAATTCCAGCTTCTGATCAAGCGGGTAGGCAAACAATAATCGGGCCATAAAACCATTCTCTGTTTTATCTCCGTCAATCAGGTGTTTCAATTGTTCAATTTGAGTTCCTCCGATTACAGAGATTAAGGGTTCTGTTACTACAATGTTATAATCTTCGCTCTTGCGGTTGTAGATGATGTCACTGTGATTGTAACGTTCGTTCCAGAACGTACTTTCATCCATGCCTTTGGTATATCTTTGGGAGTTCTTCGTCCATCGGCTAATCTCGTCTTGGTATAGTAACATTCCATTTTTAGAACATTCGAGCGCAGAAACCAGCCATTCAAGCGTATAATCTTGAGTTATGAAGTATGCTTTTTTAGGTGATTTCGGCTTTTCCAGCCCTTCTTTGTCTTTGGTATTCTCGTATTTTTCTAACTTTTGGTAAAATGCTTCCAGCTCTTGGTTGTATTGCAAGGCAAGTTTCCTGTTGTGTAGTAGCAAAGGTCTAAGGATTAAACGTGTGGGCGGTGTCTTTCCGATGCTTGGGTAACCAACCATTACGTAAAACAGTCCCGGATAATCGTGGAAAGTGTTGTTGATCTCAATGCGGAACCGTTTGCCGATAGCCACCCCTATGGCACACAGAATATTGATTCCCAGATAATCTTTCTTGAAACGAAGATGCTCGTGGATGGACAAGATGAACTGTCTGGTTCTAAGGGAAAAGGCTTCGACCGGAAATTCTCCCAGTGCTGTTTCTGTTTGTATCTGTTTTGCATCTGCAATAACATCTTCAGGCGTTACGGGCTTTTTCCCTGCCGTCTTTTGATCTCTCATAATTATTGTCTATCGTAGGTGAAAGGGAATGGATGTCTCGGATAAAATATCCTCTTCGGTTTTTATCTTGTGAGCTTTTATCCACTCAGTCAATTCAGACTTACGAAAACGCAGACTATTCCCGAGCTTGTAATACGGAATCGCATTGTTGCATGTATAGCGGTAAATAGTGCTTTTACTCTTCTTCAACAGTACGCTCGCTTGTTCAATGTCGATTTCGTCACCATTATCAATGAATAGCATCTGTTCACTCTCCTTTGACTGGTTCTCCACTTGGGTTGACATCATTTCGATGAGATGCTCGATTGCCTGTGGCAAGTTATCGTGTGTAACTTTGCCGAATTTTTCAACGTTTGCCATTTTGTTACATTTTTGATTTGATGCAGCAAAGGAAAGCAAAGAACTAATGATGATAATTTGTCATCATCTAATCTTCAATTATTTAAGATGTCTTAATGCATGCCTCGTAAACGGAAAAAGCCCTATAATCTCGTTGTCGGAGATCATAGGGCTCATTAATGGGCTGTATGTATTTGCCTTATGAAATGATTCTTTGGTTATATGGCATTGTCGTTCTCATCTCCTTTACGAAATCAGATATGATATTGCCTTCCTCTGATATTCTGTATAGAGGGATGATGGACGTAGAGGAAGTACGGGTCGAGTTCCTATAAAGTGATTGGGGATCATAGTCCTTTAAGTCGATAAAACACGATAAATATTTGAAAAAATCCGCTTGCTTGAGCTTTTTATAATAACTCATCAACTCGGATATGTTATGAAAGAAGTGAGCCACGTCCTGCATGGATAGGTACTGTGGAATTACGACTTTATTGACAACCTCAATTTTTCTCCTGTCGTTGATAAAGTATTCAAATATACTTTGCTTGATGGTGGTAATATCATCCGCCGAAAAAAAAGCCGATAATGTTGTTGTAATGTAGCGCTCAAGAAATTGCCATGTTTTGCTGTATAGTTCACTGTTATAGTCGTCAACCGTAACCTTTTGGGTAGAAACCGAGGTGGCACCTCCCGGATAAAGGGAGAGCTGCGTGTTTATGTTTTCAGAAGTCGTGCTATCAGAAGAACGATTCTCTGGTTGAGAAAGGTTCTTCAGATAGGTTTTCAGCACCTCATACTTACCCTTGTGGATTCTGTTGAACGCAACATAATTACATTTTTTTGAGACTTCGAGAAGTTCTTTATCCAACCACTCTTTATCATTCCTATGGATTTGCAGAGCATCAATATATGCGTCTATTTTTTGTTCGCATGTTTCATTGACTTTCTGAATGGCCAGAAGAACCATGAACCCTAACGGAACAATAGGGAAAATATAATATTTTAGGTACCATGGGATGTCCAATAGCATTGAGCACGCAATTAAGGAGACACACAATGCCTGGGCTATAATGAAGGATTTATTGGATAGGTTTATCATTCTGTTATTGATTTTGTCAAGATAATCATTGATGTTTACTTTTAGTAACCTGCTTATATACAAATTTCAGTGCTCTTCAAATGTGAAAAAGTATCCTGCTGCTGAGTTTCTAGTCAGTTTCATGTCTGTCTGGCTTAATTGGTTGGCGAATAAAAGATATATTCTAAATTTTTTGAACATGTTATTGTTACCTATGCAAAGGTACATTTTATCCATAAACGCTGCAAAATGTTGGCTGACAAAATTCCATTTCCCCACACAGTTTTACACATCATTCCTGAAAACTCAAAAAAATCAGCCTTTTCAAACACTTTATCGTAAATCATCAACGCTAAAATTTAAAGTTAAGGCTATACTGTCATGGAGGTTTAAATAACAGCAATTATCAATTGGGAGTAGAACAAGGCACAACGTTGCACCCAACATGAAAGTTTTTTTCTGACATTACGAAATGAATAAATTAATCGAAATAATAAAATCAGTCTTTTCTAAATACTCATGAGATCGTCTAATATATGAGTGAAAGAGGAGGAGAAACAACCATACATATTAGAGTCAGTTACCCCCAAAACAAAGGTCTAAGATTGATCAATACTTCTCATTTTTGTACCTCAATGAAAAAACAAAAAAAGACTTGATTATTTGAGATAAAATCAGTATTTTTGCAATGAGTTAAGGACATTTAGAAAATGCGATCATTGCTATATTATTGATTATCAGTATTTTACATTTTCATTTTTTGTACCTCGTGTGTATCTCTCTTTTTCATTCACTGTTTGAATTGATTGACTATCAGTATTTTGCATAGTTTTTCAATATCCTGTATCGGCAAGTAAGAGGTGATTATCATCGATTAGCATATATTACTATTGATTAATAAGGCGTTGAAATTCAACGCCTTTCTTTTTGCTCTTATCATTGATCGTAGTCATTGATAGTGCATTTTCAGCTCATTTTTGTACCGTATTTGGGTCTCGGAGGTTTGCATAGTAAAAACCATCGGCAAGGTTGTGGTCACTGTGGTACGCAATGGTACGTGTTGGTACGCAATGAAACACTTTTGGCGAAATAACAAGAGAAAGAAATGAGCAGTAAAATCGAAATTCAGAAAAAATGTGATTGGTGTGGAACAGTTTTCACTGCACGTAAGACAACTACGGCATATTGTTCTCACAAGTGTGCCAATCTGGCTTACAAAGACAGAGTTAGGAAACAGCGAGTTGAAAGTCTTCAAATTGAGTTTAACAAGAAAGCTCAAAAGAATCCCGATTTAGAAAAAGAGTATTTAACACCTACCGAAGTATCAAAACTACTCGGTATTGGTAGAACATCTACTTATAGGTATATCAGAACCGGACAGATAAAAGTTGTTCGGTTTAATGGCAAGACCTTGATAAGACGTATTGACATTGAGCAAATGTTTGATTTCTTACAGGTACAAGACGTAGAAAGCAAGCCAAAAGAGAAAGCCTCTATCACCGAGTTCTACACCACAGCCGAAGTCAAAGAGAAATACAATGTAGTTGACTCATGGATATTCGTTGTAGCTAAAAAGCACAACATTCCCCGAACCTTCAATCGTGGCAAAACTTATTGGAGTAAAAAGCATATCGACAACTATTTTGCTAAGAAAGCAGCCAATCCGGAAATAACAGAATGGTACTCCGTGCAGGAGATTCAGGATAAATTCGATATGACTTTGGCTGCTATCTATACGCTCGCCTCAAAGAATGCTATCCCCAAAAAGAAAGAGGGCATCATGGTCAGCTACTCCAAAAAGCATTTCGACATAGCCAAAGGCGTAGCCCAGCCCGAAGAACCGCAATACTACACGGTAGCAGAAGCGATGGAGAAATTCAATCTCACTCGTGACCAACTCTATCATTACGCTAAGTACCATAATATCCCTAGAGTGAAAGTCGGCAAATACACTAAAATCTCCCGACCTGAACTTGATAAATTGTTGGGTGATCCGAAAATAGAGTAAGTTATTCAGCGGTGACGGTAGCCACCATATTATCACCGCTTTTCTTTGCAATCAAAAAACAAGTATAAATCATTAAAAAACAATCGTATGATACACACGTGCACCAAAGTTACAGTTCGCCAAAGAGCCATCCGTAACGACAAAATTTCTCTCTACCTTGATTATTATCCGGCTATTCGCCATCCCGAAACCATGATTATGAGCCGTCGGGAGTATCTCGGCATCTACATTTACGCCCACCCAAAAAACGAAATGGAGCGTGAGTTCAACAACGATATGCTGAACAAAGCCGAAGCCATCCGGTGCATCCGGGTACAGTCACTCATCAACGAAGAGTTCGGTTTCTTAGACAAGCACAAGATGAAAGCCGACTTTCTCGCCTATTTTGCCAAGATGATGAAGAGTAAAGATCAAAAATGGAAAGTAGTCTACGCTCACTTCTACAACTTCGTACAGGGAAAATGCTCTTTTGGTGAAGTGAATGTAGATTTATGCAAAAGGTTCCGAGCTTACTTATTGAACGCTAAGCAACTGAAACATACTCAGCACAAAGTATCGCTTAACTCCGCAGCAGGCTACTACTCCACATTCAGAGGTCTATTGAAAATCGCTTATCGGGATAAGCTGCTCCGTGAGAACATCAACGACTTTCTGGATAAGATTGAGTATGAAGACGTAAAGAAAGAGTATCTGACATTAAACGAGGTAAAACAATTAGCAGCCACACCCTGCGACATACCTGTTCTAAAAGCCGCCTCTCTGTTCTCTTGCCTGACAGGACTACGTATCAGTGATATTATGAATCTACAATGGTCTGATTTTGGCATCGCTCCCGACCAAGGTTACTGTATTCGTATCCGTACCCAAAAGACCAAGACCGAAGCCACACTCCCCATTAGCCACGAGGCTTTTGAACTATGCGGAGAGGTTGGAACGGGTAAAGTCTTTAAGGGGCTTAGCCGAAGCATGATAAATTATCCTCTAAAAAACTGGCTAAAGCAAGCTAAGATATTGAAACATATCACATTTCATTGCTTTCGGCACTCGTATGCCACCCTTCAAATTGCCGCAGGGACAGACATTTACACCGTCAGCAAGATGCTTACACACCGTAATGTATCGACGACGCAGATATATGCGGAGCTGGTGAGTGAGAAGAAACGAGAGTCGGCAAACAAAATCTCATTGAAATAATAAAATCAACTTTATAGTTGAAATATTGCTATTTATAAAACAAATATCAACTTAATTATTAACTTTGCAAAACAGGAAATAAATGGTAACAAAAGAAGATGTAGAAGTGTTCCTTAAGCAGTTCCAACAGAAGCTTAAAGTATTCAGCATCATTTTTAGAGATGATAGAGGAAAGAATGCTCAAGCACTGGCAGACTTAGAAATAACACCTAAATATAGAGAAACTGTTATAAAAGAAATCAAAACTGAAGACTATTGCCAAGGCCCTATTGTTGATACATTAAACCACATGGGAGATATGTGGGTGTTTGGTAAAGACGTAAAGGGACAAGAGGTATATATCAAGATTTCATTAGGTCAGAAAAATAGTCAAACAATATGTATTTCGTTTCATATATCTGAATATAAAATGAAATACCCATTTAAAGGAGAAATACAATGAAGAGTCCTTTTACAGGAGGGAAAGTTGTCCTCCACCAAGAAAATGCAGAGTTGGTGTTTCGCAGAGAAAAATTTAAGTACATCTATTTGTACTATCTATGTGAAGACACCAAAGAAAGATTTACCACCACAGAGATTGACGAAATCAATCTCTCACAGGTATATAATCAATATCGTATCAAATATGGAATCCCATTTCCCGATGAGATTAAGCGTATCCGACAGATGTATGAGCTTTCGGCATCTAAGATGTCAGAAATATTAGGATTTGGGGATAACCAGTATCGGCTATACGAAAATGGAGATATACCCAGTGAAGCAAATGGCAAAATACTCAGCTCAATAAAAGAACCGTCTATATTCAAGGTATTTGTAGAAAATGCAAAGAACCAATTTGAAGCCAAAGAATTTGAAAAGATTCTCTCTAAGCTTAAAAAAGTAATGGAGCATGAGAAGTCACATATCAAAGAAGCACTTATTTTCGATTCATACTCAAGGGGAGCTTACAATGGCTATGCTGCTCAGTCATACAGTAAATTGAAAAACATCATACTCTATTTTATAGAAAAATGTGGTGATACGTTCAATACCAAAATGAACAAACTATTATTCTATACGGATTTTCTATCTTATAAGACCTATGGGCGTGGAATCAGCGGTTTAGCTTATAGAGCGATTCAATTCGGACCGGTACCTGTAAGATGGGACAGAGTATATAGTTTGATGGATGATGTTTATCCGGAAATAGTAGAATTTAACTCCGGCAATTGCGGAACCAAGCTATGTTCTACCCTATCACCCGATTTCTCTTGTTTCTCTACTGAAGAACAAAGTATTCTAGATACTGTATGGGAAAAATTTAAAGATATTTCCGCATCAGATATTTCAGAATTGAGTCATAAAGAAGATGCTTGGGAAAAATATAATACCACCAATCTGATGATTGACTATAAAGAAGCATTCACACTCCGCGCATTCGATTAGAGATAATGGAAATATTTCTCATCAACATATCATATAATAAACAAATAGCATTATATTTGCATATTATATGATATGTTACAACTATGGCAAAGAATACAATGGGGACTAAATTACCTCGCAAATTACAGCAGAAAATGGAGATTGTAGGTGAGCAGATCAAATTAGCACGCTTACGCCGTAATTTGAGTGTGGCACAAGTGGCTGAACGAGCTACCTGCTCACCTCTCACGGTATCACGCATCGAAAAGGGTGTGCCTACCGTTGCCATAGGTATCTATCTTCGTGTGCTTTACGCTCTGCAACTGGATGAAGATATTCTCTGGATTGCCAAAGAGGACAAATTGGGAAAATCACTGCAAGATTTGACCCTAAAGAGTCGTGAGCGCGCATCTAAAAAGGAATAAACAATGAAAAAGCTATTAGTATATGCCGACTTTGATTGGCTGAAAGATATTAAACTTATCGGAGAACTAAGTTATGAATCGCTTCGTGGCTCAGATAGCTATGCTTTCAAATTCAATGATGAATGGCTGAAGCGATATGGCAACCTATTTATTAGTGCAGACCTGAATAACTACAAAGGACTGCAATACACACAACCTGAGAAAGATATTTTCGGCTGTTTCTCCGATGCATTGCCCGACCGTTGGGGACGTACGCTGCTCAATCGTAGAGAGCAAATCTTGGCTACCGAAAAGAAACGTCCTATCCGTCGCTTATCCTCATTTGATTATCTACTGGGAATTGATGATTCATCTCGCATGGGAGGATTTCGATTTAAAGAAACACCCGATGGCGATTTTATCAACTCCGGCAATACGCTGCGCATCCCACCATTAACCAGTATCCGTGAGTTGATTCATGCCACCGGGGAGATCGAAAAAAGCGAAGAGGAAAACAAACTACCTGATAAGAAGTGGCTCACTCAATTAGTGCAACCCGGTTCTTCATTAGGTGGAGCTAGGCCGAAAGCCAGCGTAGTTGATACTGATAAAGTATTGTATGTCGCCAAGTTTCCCTCTCGTAAAGATGATTACAATGCAGGGCTTTGGGAACACTTCTGCCATCTATTAGCCAAGAAAGCAGGAATCAATGCAGCATCTACACAAGTAATCTCCACAAGCGACAAGTACCACACACTCTTATCACGTCGTTTTGATAGAACCGATGACGGCAAGCGAATACATTTTGCCTCTGCCATGACATTACTCGGACTCTCGGACGGTGCCAACGCAAGTACTGGAAACGGCTACTTAGATATGGTAGACTTCATACTTCAAAATTGCACAGAGGTAAACAAGAACCTCCAAGAACTATACCGTCGTGTAGCTTTTAACATTTGCATCGGTAATTCCGATGATCACTTCCGCAATCACGGTTTTCTGCTCACATCTAAAGGTTGGACTCTATCTCCTGCTTACGACATGAATCCAACACTGAATGAATATCAGAGTCTACTTATTTCCAACTCTTCCAGCAGAGCAGACTTAGCAATTCTATCAGATGCTTGTGAAGACTATATGTTACCTCGAGACGTAGCCACAAAAATCATCTCAGAGGTGACAATAGCCGTTAAAGACTGGAAAGCATTGGCAACTAGATTAGGAATAGCGAACAGCGAAATGGAATTACTCGGGAATACCTTTAATAGTCGGATTAAAGAATACATCTAATTCTTTGGCAAAATAGATAGTCATTTGCCTTATAGAGAAGACAAACGCAGCCATATCAACGCCAAATGCGGACAATTGCACAAACAATTTGGAGTCAAATAGTTATTACTATATATTTGCGCACAAATGATAACTATTGATTAATATGACAGCTAAGAAAACCGACTACATTATTATATATTCTTTCCTATGTGCATCAATATTGAGTATTGCTGTATTAGTTCGCATGTTTGCAGTAACAGAGCTCAAAATGGACGAGTTCTCGGCTCTTATGGTCTTTTTCGTAACTTGCCTTTTGCTTGGTGGCTTCTATTTTAGTTTCCAATCCATATTGAATGATTGTCTTTTGCCTATTGTAGAGCGAATTTTTAGAAAGAAACACCCACAATTAGAGCCTGAAATTATAGTAGAACCGCTTGTGGAAGCTCCACAAGAACAGAAGGAGCCTGCTGTGCTTAACTACGGAGAATATAAACAAACTGCACAACATAAATTTGCGCAGGAGCAGGCACAAACTTTGGAAAAGGTTCTCTCCTATACAGGGAAAGAGATGGCATTGTATATGACCGAAAGCGAGTTGCAACAACTTTACGAGCATATCCGCTTTTTTCAATCCGCTACAGAACAGGAATGCGAACAGTTAAGTAACCCTGTGGCCATTGATGCCAAACTAAAATCCATCGACCTGATGCACTTTGGCTGGAATATCGGTAACCAATTTAAGAAGTCTGGTATTGAAACGGCAACTTTCATCAAGCACGTTTTCGCCAAAGAACTACACGATAGCGTAATTTCCACCATCAAGCGAAAACTCAGAGTCGAAGGTACTTGCATTATTAAAATCAAAGAGGAGTTATAAATTATATTTTTTAGTCTATATCAAGCGATCACTTTGGCGTGGTCGCTTTTTTTATGCCGTAACCTATTGGTATATAGCAATAATCACCATTGATAAGTTATTAACCAGTTATATCTTGGTGGCTAATTTCACCATAAAATCACCAGTTTTCTTTGCACATGAATTATTAAAATCAAGAATTTATGTGTAAACAAGAAATCACCTTTGATAAGTTACCGCAGGCGATAACTTATCTGACCGAACAGGTCGCAGAGTTAAAACAATTGGTATCGGAGCTTCAACCACCACAATCTGAGAAACACCAATTAGTAGGCATTGACGATGCTTGCCGTATTATCCAAAAAGCCAAACCTACCGTCTATGCCCTTGTGCGTAAAGGATTGCTACCTTCTTATAAAAAAGGGAAACAGCTCTATTTTTATGAGGATGAATTACTGGCATGGATAGAAAACGGTCGGAAGAATACTTCAGAACAGAACTATGACCAGATGCTGGCTTCGATGCAAAACGGAGTACGTCGCAAACCGAAATCAGGCTTTAACCTTTAATCCGTCAGAGTTATGGAAGAGAAATCAATAACTCCCGAAGGAATTATCAATCAAGCAATGGGAATGAATATGTCTTTTGCAGGCGCAGAATTTCCGGTTGAGATATTTCCATCAAAGATTCAGCAAATTATACATGAGGTGTATGAGTGTCAAAGTTATCCTATTGATTATACGGCCGCCTCTATCCTGACTGCCATTGCAGCAGGAATAGGCAATACCCACCTTGTCCAAATGAAACAAGGTTGGGTGGAGAGTGCTATTTTGTTTGTAGCATTAGTCGGCCGACCGGGTGCAAACAAAAGCCATCCCCTCAGCTTTGCCATGAAGCCCTTTATCAACTTCGATTATCAGCAAAATCTGGAATTTGGAAAACTGTATGCTAAATATGAGCAAGATATATCTATGAGTAAAAAAGAGCGTCAAGATGCCGGTGCGGAGGAGTTTCCACAAGAACCAATCCGCAAACGCTTTCTGGTTTCGGACATTACACCCGAAGGATTAAGTTATATCCATGCACAGAATAAACGTGGACTTTGCCTCTGGTCGGATGAACTTTCGGCATGGTTTAAAAATTTCAACCGTTATAATAATGGTTCGGAAGAACAGTTCTGGCTGTCGGTATTCAGTGCCAAGACTGTTATTTCCGATAGAAAGAATGCTAAAAGTTCCGTTTTCATCACCCGTCCATTCATTCCGGTGATCGGCACCATCCAGAAAAAGATTCTAAGCGATTTAGCTCATGGCGACCGTTCAAGCAACGGATTTATTGACCGTATCCTGTTCATCATGCCTGCCATTCAGCAAAAAGCTCGATGGAATGAGAAAGATATTTCTCCCGATTTGGAATCCCAATGGCATACACTACTAAATGGGCTTATCAACATTGAGTGCTCATTTGATGAAAACAATGAAATTCAGCCTTCAATCGTAACCTTCAGCGACGAGGCTCGCAGGCTATTGTATAAATGGCAGCATAACCACGCGGACCTGTGCGATAATCTTAGCAATGAAATGCTTTTAGGAATATATTGTAAACTGGAAATCTATATCATTCGCTTTTGCTTGGTGATACAGATAACCCGTTGGCTTTGTGGGGAGTGCGGAAAAGATCAGGTAGACACAGAAACCGTTCAACGAGCGATTCTGCTAACGGAATATTTCAAACAAACCGCTACCAGAGTGCAAAATCTAATGAATGAAACGGCTCTTACTGTTCAACAACAATCCGTTCTATTTCAACTCCCCGAACTCTTCAGCACTGCACAAGGCATAGAGATAGCAGCCAGTCAAGGGATGAAAGAACGGGCGTTCAAAGAGTTCCTGAGTAAACACACAGGAAACCTTTTTCAGAAAGATCGGCATGGAGAATACAAAAAAGTATAACCGCATTATCCACACTATCCACATTTTGAGAAACCAAAATGCAGAAAATGTTGAAAATGCACTAAAAAAAGAATCAATGACACACAGATTTATATTAGAACCATACAAAAGCATTGCCTCCCGACACACCTGTCCGGAGTGCAAGCACAAAAGATGTTTTTCCCGATATGTTGATACGGAAGGAACAATCTCCTTTCCGGAATACGTCGGACGGTGTAACCGTGAACAGAAATGTGGTTACCACCTTACACCCAAAACATACTTTGAACAGAATCCTGAACAATGTGAACAGTCACAAGTGCGTGAACGTTTGTTCCGCCCGGCTCCACCTCCATCACCAACAAGCTATATAGATGACACTCTAGTAGAACGGTCAATGAGTCATTACAAAGAAAATAAACTGTTCCAATTCCTATCTACTCAGTTTGGTGAGGATGAATCATTGCGACTAATGAAGCTTTATCAAGTAGGAACAGCCAACCATTGGCAGGGTTCAACGGTATTTTGGCAGACAGATGCATATGGCAAAGTGCGTACTGGCAAAATCATGCTCTATAACTCAACTACGGGCAGGCGTATTAAAGAACCTCACAATCATATTACGTGGGTACATTCCATTCTTTATAAGGATGGCTTTAATCTGAAACAATGTTTCTTTGGAGAGCATCTATTGCCTAAAGAGAGTACAAAGTCCGTGGCCATTGTAGAAAGTGAGAAGAGTGCTCTTATCGCCAGTTCCTACCTGCCACAATATTTATGGATCGCTTCGGGTGGCAAAAATGGCTGTTTCCGTGAGGAGAATCTCAGTGTACTCAAAGGCAGAAACGTTGTGCTCTTTCCTGACTTGGGAGCCACCGATGACTGGTCGGCCCGAATTGCCACAATGCAACGAATGGGAATTACGGCTAAACTTTTCGATTATTTAGAAAAGAATGCTACTTCTGAACAGCGGAAAAATGGATTTGACATTGCTGATTTTCTATTGGAGATGAAGCAACCGCAAGCTATTTTACAAGCCATGATTGCAAAGAATCCGGCTCTCAATTTGCTAATAAAAGAGTTAGATTTAAAGCTCATCGAAGAACCTGTACGACCTATTTCCACCGCAAAGAGAAAAGGATTCAGGCTTTAAGTAAAATCGTAGATTTTGAGATAGCAAGTTTATGTTTTGGGCGTCCCAAAACCTTGTCTTAATCCCGTTGGTCTACAAATTAATCAATAATATTGAACGTATGAAAGTATATAATAAAGGTGGAAGACCCACCAAATCATTGATAGAAAAACGCACCTATCGGGTGAACCTAAAGATGAATACCGAGGAGTATTACACACTCAAAACCCGCGCATCGGAAGCAGGAGTTTCACCATGCGATTTTATCAGAGTTGTAATTCTAAAGGCTGAAATACGACAACGACTTTCGCCCGAATGGATGGAACATATTCGCAAACTGTCAGGCATGGCAAACAACCTGAATCAGATTGCACACAAGGCAAATGCCGCAGGTTATCCGGATGCTCGAATGGAATACCTGTACTTAGCCGACAAGATTGATCACCTGTTAGACCAGATACAACAATGATGGCAAAAATAGTAAAAGGAACAGCTTTTGGCGGTGTAGTAAAATACATTCTCGACCCGGCGAAACAGACTAATTTGTTGGATTCCGATGGTGTACGCCTAAAAAACTTGAACTCTATTGTTCAGAGCTTCGAGGCTCAACGAGAGCTAAACCCACGAGTGAGCAAGCCTGTGGGCCACATCTCGTTGGACTTCTCAGCACAAGACCGAGCCAAAATAACCGATGAAGTGATGATACAGATTGCACACGACTATATGAACCGCATGGGTATAGTAAGCACACAGTACATCATTGGCAGACATCACGATAAAGAGCATCCACACCTACATATAGCCTTTAATCGTGTGGATAACAACGGACACACCATCTCCGACCAGAACGACCGTTTCCGTAGTGAAAAGATATGCAAAGAGCTAACCGCCAAGTATGGATTATACTTCGCAAGTGGCAAAGAGCAAGTAAAACATCATCGCCTAAAAGAACCTGATAAAACCAAGTATGAGATTTACAACGCTCTGAAAACAACTGTTCCTCAATGTAGAAGCTGGCGAGAATTATTGGAACGATTGAATAGTGAAGGCATCACTGTTGAATTTAAGATGAAGAGCGGAACTAATGAACCGCAAGGCATTAAGTTCAGCAAGAACGGCTACCACTTCAACGGCTCAAAGGTAGACCAACAGTTCAGCTTTTCAAAGATAGACTTTGCATTACAACGAAATGTTCATGCAGATCAGAAGCAAGAGACAAACATCCAGCCACCATCACAGAATTCTCAACAGGGATTTACCTCTCCAGATTCTGATAGTTTGCTAAGTGGCATAGGTGGATTATTTGATGGGATACTCACACCTAGTCCTGCTTACGATCCCGAAGAAGAAGCTTTCCGTCGCCAAATGCAACGGAAGAAAAAGAAAAAAGGAATAAGAAGATAACAATTTAAAACAAGTTACTATGTTTGTAAACGTTGACAATCTTCGCTCGTCGGGACGGGTGGTCCCGCCCCTTGCCGCTGGGCGCTCCCCGACCGATGATTTTTAGATAAAGAAAATAGGCGTAATAATTGAATTACTAAATTTGCAATTGACAAGATTCAAGATTCAGTAATTAAAACTATTACACCTATGGTACAAAGTAAAGCATTAAATTTTGAAGGTCAAAATATCTATATTGGTATTGACGTTCATTTGAAGACCTGGCATGTGAGTATCATCACCGAATCCGGCTGTTTGAAAAAGCACAGTCAGCCATCTTCAGCCCAAGCGCTCTTTGAACATTTGAAGAAACATTATCCCAACGGTAATTATTTGTCAGCTTATGAAGCTGGTTTCAGTGGTTTTTCCACTTATTATTCATTATGGGATTGTGGTATAGAATGCCTTCCGGTTCATGCTGCAGATATTCCTACCGGTCAGTACGAATCGGTAATGAAAACTGATGCCATTGACTCGACCAAAATAGCAAAGGCTTTGAAATCAGGTTTTCTCAGAGGTATTTATATACCCAAGAAAGAGATGCTGGATGACCGTAACGTTATGCGTTTTCGTATCACATTGAAACGTCAACTTTCCGGTTACAAGTCTCGAGTCAAGCACCTGATTTATAATAATGGAGTTAGTTATCCTGAATGTTTTCAAAACTCCAGGTCTCATTGGTCTAAACGCTTTCTTAATTGGTTACATGAAGATGTACAACTATTATCTGAGAGCCGTAATTCACTGGATCTATTGCTAAGACAGGTGGAGTTGTTTCGCAAGAACCTGCTTGAGACTACCCGACTGATCCGTACATTGTCACGTAACGAACGCTATGGCAGAGCATACGAGAATATAGTCTCGATTCCCGGTATTGGTATGATTACAGGCATGTGTCTTTTGACAGAGATTGGTGACATAAACCGCTTTCATAATGAAAAACAGTTCGCCTCCTATCTAGGGCTGGTACCTACAAGCCATAGCAGTGGTGAAAAGACAAGTCACGGTCAGATGACATTCCGGGGAAATAAACGGCTCGGTCCGTTATTGGTGGAAAGTGCATGGGTAGCCATACGGCAGGACAGGGCATTAGCTGCTGCTTACGGTGAGTATTGCAAGCGTATGTTACCACAGGAAGCGATAATCCGCATAACCCGAAAATTAGCGAACAGAATACTGATTGTACTCAAAAGTGGAAAAAAGTATGAGCATGACAGATGTTACTGAGAGAAAATATAAAAGCCCTTCAGGCAAATTTCAACTGGGACGACTCCTGCATAATTTATGATGAACCGTAAAGGTTGCATCTCAAACAAGACTGTTGCGTCCTACCTATTATTCTGAAGAAGTAAATTGTTGGCTACATACATTGTGGCACAACTTATAGAAGTTTGTCTAATAGGGCTTTTATTTAACTCTAAACCATATAAGGAGTAAAACTCTGAGATGGTTCAGAGATTGTGGCTTGAGTCGCAATCCGGATGGGGATTGTTTCTTTATCTGATTTCAAAAAACGTAAGTGATTGATTTATAAAGTTAATAACAAATAAAAAGGTATTCAATTATTAGGAATACAACATAGAAAAAATTATGGATATAAAAATTATCATTTCTATGTTCGAGGACTTGAAAAAGTTAATCTCGGAGCAGTTTAGCAACCTTTCGAAATTGATTGAATCTTTGGTTAATGTCAAATCCGACCAACCTGCCCTACCAATTATACCACAGGTGGATCTATCTGAATTAGAAAACCATATGGCTCAGACTAACGAACTTATCAAAGAAGGGTTCCAGAAACAGCAAGAACAATTACATGAGTTTAACCAGAAGTTAGAACAACAGCAGGATAAGCCCCTACCCGTTCAGAAGTATCTTCATTCCATAGAGTTAAAATCGTCGAAGGTAGTCATTGCATTGATTTTGCTTGGTGTAGCGCTGCTCGCCTCAATGAGCTACAACGCCTATCAGTTCTCAGCAAACAGCCGTTTGACGGGTAACGATATTAAGTTCCGCTACATCAAAGCCTTTGGTGAAATCACTCCCGAAAACCTGCTAAAACTCGAAACTATTTTCGAATACGATCCCGACAAACAGAAACAACGTTCTATCCGTAAGATGGTAGAAGAGCACGAACAACGTGTAGAACAGCGTGCCCGTGACCTCGAACAAGCCCGACTTAAAGAGGCACAAGCCGAACAGCTCCGCAAAGAAGCTGAGAATCTTAAACAAAAGAAGTAGATTAAATACAGCAAGAAAGATGGAGAAAACATCTCCATCTTTCTTAGTGCCTGACTACGAAGACATATAATTACTATGAAATAAAGTTTAATTTTATAGTAATGTATCAATGGTATTTATTAAATTTGCAATTTAAGTCAATATAATCAACCAATGATGAAAGAAATCAATAGATTAAAATCGGTATTAATCGAGCAGAAGAAAACTGGCAAATGGTTGGCTGAAAATTTAGGTAAGGATACTGCAACAGTGTCACGTTGGTGTAATAATCATGCCCAACCATCAGTGGAAACCTTCACTCGCATTGCGGAACTATTGAACATTGACGTAAGGAAATTATTCAACAAGACAAAATCATAGTATTGGTATTTATGAAGATAATAGATAATAAACAGGGACGAACATTATGTAACGAGATTAAAAATCGTATTGAACCTGATGCAATAGTATCATTAAGCACAGGGCTCTTTACTGTTTATGCACTCTATTCTCTTCGTGAGAAACTAGCTAATATCAAAGAGTTCAATATTCTAATTTTATCTAATCCTATAACACAGTTACCGGAAGGACTTTCGATAACAACAGAATCAAATATATGGGGAACAGATGACGAAAAAGAGCTCAAGCGACAACTGCTTTTAAGGCAGGTTGCAGAGGAGTGTTCGAAAATAGTAAGCCATGTCGGTTGTATAAAGAAATTATCAGTGCCAAGTGCATTGGGTTTTAAATTGCTCTTCATTAGGAATATTTCGGGAAGTGACTGTGTTGTGAATAGTGGTATATCTGATTTTTCAGCTGATAATATTGGTTATTCAAGTTCTGCCAATAGCCAATGTCATATTGTTCAAGATGAGAAAGAGGCTATAGAACAACTACGTGTTTTTTATAATCAAACTTGGGGAAACAAGAATCAAACAATAGACATTACAGCCGAAATACTGAACGAATTACAAAAAGGGTTCAAAGATTACACTCCCAATGACGTGTATTATTATATTCTTCACCACCTATTTCACTACTCGATTGTGGAGCTTGCTGGAGATAAAATAATCAAAACTAAAACAGGTTTTAAAGAAAAAGAAGTATGGAATAAGCTATACAAATTTCAAAAAGATGGAGTTATTGGAGCTATTGAAAAAATAGAGAAGTTTGGTGGGTGTATTATTGCCGACAGTGTGGGACTTGGTAAAACCTTTGAAGCATTGGCTGTTATCAAGTATTACGAGTTAAGAGGTGATAGAGTGCTTGTCTTGTGCCCTAAGAAACTCCGAGAGAACTGGACAGTTTACACACAGAATGATAGACGAAACATTTTTATCAATGACAGATTTGGGTACAAAGTTCTAAATCATACTGATCTAACAAGAACACGAGGAAAATCTGGAGACGAAAATTTAGCTACATTCATTTGGTCAAATTATGACCTTGTGGTTATTGATGAGTCTCACAATTTCAGAAACAACAACCCGGCAAAGGGCGAGATGACTCGCTATGCAAGGATGATGAATGAAGTAATAAAAAAAGGAGTTAAAACAAAGCTCTTAATGCTTTCTGCTACGCCTGTAAATAATAGAATGAACGACCTGAAAAATCAAATTTCATTTATTACTGAAGGAAATGATTTAGCCTATATTGATGAGGGTATCGACAATATCACCAATGTAATGAAACTGGCACAGAAGCAGTTTACCGACTGGACAAAAAGCTCCGAGAGACATATAAATACGCTGTTTGATAAATTAGACAACCGTTACTTTAAGTTGCTTGATATGCTTACCATCGCCCGTTCTCGCAAGCATATTGTAAAATACTATAATTCATCAGATGTAGGGAAATTTCCAACACGATTAACTCCTAAGAATGAAAAAACGGATATAGATAGTCAGCGTTTATTTCCATCGTTGCGAGAGATTAACAATGCTATTCGCAAAATGAATTTGGCGAATTTTTCTCCTATGTCCTATTTGAGAGATGACAAGGTGGCTGAATATGAAGCTAAGTATGACTATCAGTTGAGTTCGGGAAGTGTGTTTAAGCAAGTTGACCGTGAAGCGAGTTTGATTCACTTGATGCGTGTAAATTACCTCAAGAGGATGGAGAGTTCAATAAACTCATTTTACTTAAGCATACAAGCACTTTTGGAGCAGGTGAACAACAATTTGCTAAAGATAGAAAATGCTGCTGAACTTACTGATGAGTCTGTCGCTATTGAAGATATTGACATTGAAGACGATGATAATGAAGCACTGATTGGCAACAAGGTAAAGGTGCTTTTGCAGGACATCAACCTTGTCAAATGGAAGCAAGCATTAGAATATGATCGAGATACACTCACGAAGTTATTGGATAGTGCAGCAACCATATCTGCCATACGGGACGAAAAATTGGAACGATTGAAGCAGATTATTGCTGAAAAGATTGCTAACCCTATCAATAACAACAATAAAAAGGTTATTATTTTTACAGCTTTTGCAGATACAGCAACATATCTCTATCATGAAGTTTCAGCGTGGGCATTATCAAATTATGGATTATACTCAACACTAATAAAGGGAACCGGAACTAATAAAACCAACTTTCCTTCGGCGAGTACCAAGGATATGAATGAGTTGATAACGCATTTCTCACCTCTTTCAAAAGAACGCCATAAGACGTTTCCTACGGCAAAAGGCGAAATTGATATATTAATCGCTACTGACTGTATCTCTGAGGGGCAGAACCTTCAAGACTGTGATTATTTAGTGAATTACGATATACATTGGAATCCGGTGCGTATCATTCAACGTTTCGGACGTATAGACCGACTTGGTTCTAAAAATGATAAAATACAGTTGGTGAATTTTTGGCCCAATATGGAGCTAAATGAATACATCAACCTTGAAAGTCGAGTGAAGGGTAAAATGGTACTCCTTGATATTTCGGCTACTGGCGAGGAAAACCTTATAGAGATGAATGAAAACGACGAGATGACAGACTTGGAGTATCGTCGCAAGCAATTGGAGCAGATACAAAATACGGTTTTGGATTTAGAGGATATTCAAGGTGGTATCACGATAACAGATACCAATATGAACGACTTCAGAATGGATATTCTTGAATACGAGAAAGAACATCTTGCCGAGTTAAAAACGACACCTAAAGGGATTCATACGGTAGTCGAAACAACGGATGAAGAGATATTGCCGGGAACAGTTTTCTGTATGCGAAGTTCTGCCCAACAAAAAGGGAAGAGTTTACTTGCCCCTTACTATTTAGTCTATACGGGCGAGGACGGTTCCACTATTTTAGGTTATACTCAGGGAAAACGTTGTTTAGATTACTTAAAAAAGCTATGCCACGGGAAAATGGAGGTGCTGACCCATTTGGCTCAAAGTATGAAGAAAGAGACAAAAAACTATACGAATATGAGTCGCTACTCTTCATCTTTCCAATCAGCCATCGAAAGTGTTATTGGCAAGTCACAAGAGGTGGGTGCTGCATCTTTCTTTTCTAGTGAATTGATTTCGCTCAACTCTGAGGGAGCAACCTCGCAAAGTGATTTTGAGATTGTCGCATTTGTAGTAATAAAACGAGGATGATAGATTATCTAAACATACCAACAATAGCGTTGATAAATACGCCTATCAGCAAAAAGTTATTTGCTGATAAGGCTCCTTTGTCTGCTGCAGAGAAGCGTATGTTGCGTGAAGATGTTGAGAGTATTGCAATGAAAGGTCTGCTTCAAACACGTACAATTGGATTGCCTTCATATAGTGACGATGAATATCTCTACGACCAAATAATTGTGTCCGAGGTGAGGATAAAGAGCCTATCAAAGGCATCGGCTATCGCAACAATGATACAACGTGCTTTTCCTGTACCTATGTTTTTGATACTGTCCCACGACAATCAGTATAGTATAAATTGGTGTGTGAAGCGTATCAATCAAGCAGACAGGAGTAAACGAGTCATGGAGGAGCAACAGATAACTCGTTTCTTTGCAATAGATGACAGAGATATTATTGCGAGAAGTTGGTTACATTCACTTGATATAACCAAGTTACAATGCCCCACGCTTAAAGATATGTTTGATGAGTTGTGTGGTAGGTTGATAATGCTGACTGTTTCGGACGAAGCAGAAGTATTTATAGAAGCCAATGCTTATAAAGTAGAGCAATTTAGAGCGGTACTCAAAGAATTAGCAGATAACCGTGAAGAGCAAAAAAAGGTCAGTGCAAAGATAAAAGCAGAAACGCAGTTTAATGCACAACTAAAACTTAGCTCGAAGCTCAAAACACTGCAATTTGAAGAAAAAAGGATAAAAGAAAAATTGAAATAGAAAACAAAAAAAATGAGAATATGAGAATAAACAATATCAGACTTCGAAACTATCGCTGTTTTGAAGATATTGGGTTAGAACTTCACGATAAGTTCAATCTTATAGTGGGTATAAATGGAACAGGTAAAACGGCAATTTTGGAGGCATTGAGAATTGCCATAGGCTCACTATTTCTCAGTGTAGATAAGTATAAAGATAAAATATCGAGCCCTACAATCTCGCAAGATGATGTTAGGTTGCAGAATTTGGAACAGCAGTTTCCTGTGTTTATTAATACTGTTGGTGATATTGATGAATTTGATGTAACTACTTCATTGTTTCGCACGCTCTCATGGGAACGTTCACTTGAGACTAAAGGTGGAAACACAAAACATATTAATGCAAAGGAGATGAAAGAAGCATCTTCGGAAATGCAGAGGCGTATACGAAATGTAGAAACTGAGACAACAATTCCTTTAATCGCCTATTATTCGACCGAAAGGTTTAAAAAAGAAAAACGAGATGTCGGCGTAGAGCCTGATGGGAGCAGACTAAGAGGTTATTATCACGCTTTAGATCCGTTGACGAATATCAAATTCTTTTTGGATCTATGGAACACCGAAACTCTCTCTGACTTGCAAAATGGTACTCAGTCGCCAATGCTGGCTGCTGTGGCTGAAGCGGTAAAGAGTTGTATTAATAACTGTGAAGATGTGAAATTTGATATAAAACAGCAGGAACTAATAATGACGATGAGTGATACTCACGAGCGTCTTCCTTTTCATGTCCTTTCTGATGGAGTTCGTTCTATGTTTGCAATGGTTATGGAAATAGCATTCCGCTGTTACTTATTGAATCCTCATTTAAGAGAGGATGCAGCCAGAGAGACTTCTGGAGTAGTGCTTATTGATGAAATAGATCTGCACTTACACCCAGAATGGCAAAAACGGGTTATTGGTGATTTGAGACGGACATTCCCCAAGATTCAGTTTATAGTTTCAACTCATGCGCCATTGGTTATTGGCTCATTAACTGAAGGTCGAATATTTAGTATCAAAGAAGGTCAAGTGTTTGATTTTCCATTGCAGTATGGTCGTGATGCGAACTTTATTTTAAATGAGATGGGAACCGAGGAGATGGATAAAGACTTGAAAGATAGCTTAAAAAAATACTTTCTAATGATAGAATGTGGACAAGGAAAGTCTGATGAAGCTTTAACTCTAAGACGAGATTTGGAGTATAAATTGGGCGAAAATCATACAGAGTTACAACGAGCAAATATGATGCTGAGTTTTTTCTAAAAGACACACGAAATGAGATATATAGAAAAGACCGCTGAGCCTGCTTGTATGACAACATGGAAACAAAAAAGGGAAAGTGCCAAGCAGAAATTAGTTTATGATGAGTTTGATAAGAAGAGGGAGTTGAATGACCTGTTAAGGGAAGAGCAACACCATATTTGTTGTTATTGCCAACAAAAATTAACTCATTATCAGGGAAGCAAAATCGGAGGAAGTCACAATGAACATCTCGATCCTCAAAATGGGGAGTATGGTCACGACACTCATCAAATGAATTACTATAATATATATGCTTGTTGTATTGACTCTCAAGGCCTTAAAAAGAAGGAAAAAGAAAAAAAGCATTGTGGAGAGTTCAAGGGTGATGATATCATCTGGGGCTTTATACAAAAGTCAGATTGTGTGGAGTGTTTTAAGTACAACGTATTGGGAGAGATAATACCAAATGGAGAATATGACAAATGGGAGGATTATCAGATAAACTATTCGGTATTGCCGATTGTGCAAAAGGATGCTGTCTATACGATACAAAATTTAAACTTGAATTGTAATTATTTAAAAGATGACAGAAAGAAAGAGATAACCGCATTGTTATCTATTTTGGTAACCATGTCAAAAGAACAGGTTGAACAAAGGATAAGTACCATTGAAAGTGAACAGTGCTATCAAAGGTATATAGACCTATTGTTGTATTACATGAAAAAAAAACAATAAAGAAGTATGGTAAAGATGATGACAGAAACAACTCGCTTAAATCTGCACGCCAAAAGCATAGAAAATATTGAGGCTATCAGATGTAAGATTAACGAAATTATTAAGCTATATAATACTGGCAAATATCCTATTAAGTTACTTCAATTTGATATGTTTGTTAGTATGACAATGTCCGACTCATTTGTATTAGTTAAGCAATATACAGCTGCAGACCAACGATGGGAAGAGATATTCATAGCGGAACAGATATATATCAAGATGAATGAAAGCCTTAAAAAGTTAATAGGGTTTCATAAAGATGGAGATAGAAAGAGCTATTGGATAAAGATAATGGGAAGTTATGTGCAAAATCATAAGGAGTTACTTGAAGAATACGATACTATCAAAAAAAAATTGATTCAATATGCTCAAAATGAAGAACTTCAATGCTATATAAAATCGTACCGCAACTATGCCATACATGGAGATGAGGATTTAGATTCATTAAAATTGTTCAAAGAAATTAACGAGATCAATATTGACTATACGTTCAAGCTATTTACACAATGGGCAGAATTTCTGAAAAGCATATCCGCTTTCATCTCCTCTTGTTATAAAAATGAAGTTGAAAAATTGAAATAAAAACACCATATATGGAAAAAATAACGATGCCGCAGGCGGAGAGCCGTAGTGCAGACCTTGTGAATGAGAACTTGGAGCTGTTGAAGCAGATTTTTCCCGAAGTGATAAAGGAGGGACGAGTCGATTTGGAGGCTCTGCATGACTTGCTGGGCAGTTATGCTGATACGGCAGAGGAGCGTTTTGGACTCAATTGGGCAGGGAAAGCCAATGCACGTCGTGAGGCTCAGAAGCGAAGCTCAGGTACCTTGCGTCCTTGCCCCGAAGAGAGTGTTGATTGGGATACAACCGAAAATCTATATATCGAAGGGGATAATCTTGAAGTGTTGAAACTGCTGCAAAAGAGTTATCACAAGCAGGTGAAAATGATCTATATCGACCCTCCATATAATACAGGAAAGGATTTTGTCTATAAAGATAACTATAACGATAATTTAAGCAACTATTTGGAGCAGACGGGACAAGATAGGCGTATGTCGACCAAAGCCCTAAGTGATAGTGATGGACGCTACCACTCCAATTGGCTCAATATGATGTATCCACGTCTGAAATTAGCTCGCAACCTGCTTACGGATGATGGGGTTATTTTCATCTCTATTGATGATAATGAGGTGGATAATCTCAAAAAAATATGTGATGAAATATTTGGAGAAGAGAATTTCTTTATGAACGTAATTATTAGAGCAAACAGTAGGGGGCAAACATATAAACAGATATCAAAAACTCATGAGTATTTATTAGTGATTACCAAAAGTGATGCAACTGAATTGCTTGAGCTTGAAAAAGGATCAGATAACTCCGACCTAAATTTAGTTGATAACATAAGCAATTACAATATACGAGAATTACGCAATCGCAACCCTAAGTTTGGTCGTCACAATAGACCAGGCTTATATTATCCTATTTATGTAAATACATCTATTGCAGATAAAGATGGTTTTTTTCCTGTTTCTTTGTCACAAAATAATGGATTTAATGTTGAGGTTTATCCATTAAATTCAGAAGGGAAAGAAAGCTGTTGGAGGTGGGGTAAGAGTAAATTTGCAAACAATATTTCAAATAATACTTTAAATAGTAATTTGATTGCAAAAAATAAATCAACAGGAGGATTTAATATTTATGAAAAATACCGAAAAACCACATTTAAGCCAAAATCAATTTGGGATGAGAATGGATTTTTAACTGAATCAGGAACAGTACAGGTAAAATCATTAGGTTTCAATAGTGAATTCGAATTTCCTAAACCTGTTGACTTAATTAAACGTTGTCTTGCTTTATCTACAACTGAAAATGATGTTGTTTTTGATTTCTTTAGCGGCTCAGCCACAACAGCCCATGCTGTAATGGAATTGAATGCTGAAGACGGAGGCAAACGCAAATATATCTGTGTACAAATACCCGAAGAGACACCTGAAGATAGCGAAGCCAGAAAAGCAAAATTCTATACAATACCTGAAATAGCTAAAGAGCGTATCCGCCGAGCAGGTAAAAAGATTCTCGAAGAGCAGAAAGCTAAAAATGATGGACTCTTTGCTGGGGAGACTCCCAAATTAGATGTAGGATTCAAGGTATTCAAATTGGATAGCTCCAACGTAAATGCGTGGGATAGTAACCCAGAAAAATTAGAGGCTGCATTGAATAACTCGCTTTTCAATATCAAAGAAGATAGAACAGAGGATGATTTGCTCTATGAGATTCTAATCAAATATGGAATAGAGCTAACCGAAAAAATCAACCGCCACATCATAGCAGGCAAAACCGTCTATGAAATGGGAGCCGGTTCGCTTATCGTATGCCTTGCCGACAACATAACAACAGACGTTGCCGAAAGTATCGGCAAACTGTGGAACAAGGTGCGACCTGAAGATGAGAATGTGAAATGCCGTATGGTGTTTAAGGATTCAGGCTTCAATGGTTCGGACGAGATGAAAACCAACACGATGCTGATACTCAAACAGCACGGAATCATTAATGTCTCATCGGTATAAAAAGGAGTAAACAGTATGGCGAAAAATATGACGATAAAATTCGAGAGCCATCTCGAATATCAAGACGATGCTGTAAACAGTATCTGCGACATCTTTGAGGGAGAAGAGATTTTTCAAACAAATTTCTCGATTAGCACGCCCAAAGGTGCTCAAGGACATTTATATGGCAATGTTGGTATCGGTAATACGATAAAAATAATTGAGGAGGATATGCTTGATAATATTCAGCGTATCCAACTTCGCAATGGCGTGCCTCAATCCACGGCTCAGAGTTTCAAAAAAGAGGGCATGAACTTCTCTGTGGAGATGGAGACTGGCACTGGCAAAACTTATGTCTATCTGAAAACGATATTTGAGCTCAACCGTCGCTACGGATTTACCAAGTTTATAATAGTAGTACCGAGTATTCCTATTAAGGAGGGAACGAACAAGTCGCTGCAAATAACCAAAGAGCACTTCAAAAGTGAGTATGAGAATGTGGTGTATGACTATTTTGTATATGACCCAGCCAAATTGGAGCAGGTGCGTTCTTTTGCAACAGGCGATACGATTCAGATAATGGTTATCAATATTGACTCGTTTCGCAAGAGCTTTGAGAATGACGATGAGAATAGCAAGTCAAACATTATCCATCGTTACAACGATACATTGGGGCATAAACCTATTGAGTTAATCAAAGAGACAAATCCAATAGTTATCATCGACGAACCGCAAAGTGTGGATAATACAGACAAGGCGAAAGAGGCGATTGCGGCTCTCAATCCACTGTGTTGTTTGCGTTATTCCGCTACACACCGCACGCCCTATAATATGATGTACAAGCTCGACTCTATTGATGCTTATGAGTTGAAGCTGGTGAAACAGATAGAGGTGGCAACTGCTACGGTAGAAGGTTTTCAAAACGATGCGTATATCGACCTGATAAAAGTCGACAATACATCTGGAATTAAAGCCTATCTTGAACTGGATTGTCAAACCAAAGGCAAGGTTGACCGCAAAAAGAAGTGGGTAAAGCAAGGCGACGACCTATTCGATATAACCAAACGTGACCAATATGAAGGCTACATCGTAGAAGATATTTGGAACGATGGGGAGTGTTGGTTTCTATCCTTCACGAGTAATGACAAGGTGATTAAACAAGGTACTCCATCAGGAAGTCTGAATGACGAAGCGATCAAGCGAGAGCAGATACGAATGACCATTGAAGCTCACTTAGACAAAGAGCTTATTCTTAACCCTCAAGGGATTAAGGTGCTTAGTTTGTTTTTTCTCGACAAGGTGGCAAACTACCGTGTATATGACTCAGAGGGAAACCGTCAAAATGGTAAGTACGCTCAAATTTTTGAGCAGGAATATGCTAAGTTGATACGCAAGCAGAAGTATCATACACTATTCAATGACTTGCGAGATAGAAATGTTGATGTTGCCGACGTGCATGATGGTTATTTCTCTGTGGATAAACAGAGTAAATCATCAAATAAAAAGGATAAATTTGAATGTTACGTTGATACATCTGGTAAGACAACAAAAGATGATGACGCTTTTCGTCTTATTATGCAGGCGAAAGAGGAGTTGTTGAGTTTCGATACACCTTTACGCTTTATATTTACACACTCTGCACTGCGTGAGGGATGGGACAATCCGAATGTATTTCAGATATGTACGCTCAATGACACTGTCAAAGAGATGAAAAAACGTCAAGAAATTGGGCGTGGACTCCGTATTTGTGTTAATCAACAGGGAGAGCGTGTTAAAGGGTTTGAGGTCAATACTCTTACGGTTATGGCAAATGAAAGCTATGAAGAATTTGCCAAACTACTTCAAAAAGAGATTGAAGAGGATACCGGAATTGTTTTTGGACTATTATACAAACACTCATTTGCTCGTATCGTTGTGGACAACACGAATGATAAACCGATATTTCTCGACGAAGAAAAATCTAATCGTCTTTATGACTACTTTGTTGAAAAAGGCTATGTAAAAGAGGAAGTTGTAAATAAAAAGAGTAAAGAGGTTGCCGCCAAAGTTCAAGATAAGTTAAAACTTGACTTGAAAGATAATCGTGTGGATATACCGGAAGAGTTTAATTATATTAAAGCTCCAATAGTAAAAGTACTCAAGCGTATTGCAGGTAATTTTATGAATATCAAAAATCGCGATGATGTACGCCCGGTTACGTTTAAGAAAGAGATACTTCTCAATGAGGATTTCAAAGCTCTCTGGGAACGAATAAAGTACAAAACTACCTATTCTGTAAAGGTTAAGTCAGACAAGTTAATTGAGCAATGTGCTCAAAAGATATGGGCAGAAGTTACCATAGGTAAAGGAAAGTTTATTACTCGCAAGGTCAAATTGGCAATTACAGAAGCGGGAGTCCAAGAGGGTGAAGACAAACCTCGTGAATCAATGAGAATAATAGACGAAACAGTCTCTTCTCTGCCTGATATTGTTACTTACCTGCAAAATGAAACGGGGCTTACTCGTCAATCTATCGTAGATATTCTGATTAAGAGCGAACGCTTGGAAGCATTTAAGAAAAACCCTCAAGCATTCATTGAATCAGTTATAGATATAATCCGTAATGAGATGCGTCTGTTATTAGTTGATGGCGTAAGGTATAAGCGTATTGATAACGATATGTGGTGTCAGGAGCTGTTCGAGAATAAGGAGTTGCAAGGCTACTTGAATAGTAATCTTTTAGAGAGTGATAAATCACCCTACGACTATGTTATATATGACTCTATCGTAGAGCGTGAAATGGCAAAACGATTGGAAAGTTCGGAGAATGTCAAGGTTTATGCAAAGCTCCCATCTTGGTTTAAGATTGACACACCACTCGGACCATATAATCCAGACTGGGTACTTGTGTGGGAAGATAACAACGAGCAGAAACTATACTTTGTTGTCGAGACAAAAGGCGGACTGCTTGCTGATGCGATAAAGGATACGGAGATGAAGAAGATTGAATGCGGCAAAAAACACTTCAGAGCTATTGATACTGGGGTGCGAATGGAGCTTGCTGATAATTTTGATACATTAAGCAATGTAATAATGAGTAAAATATAAATAAGCTATATTATGGCTGAAAAATATAACGCATCCAATATCGCATTAGAGCAAGTCCTGAACTTTATCAAGTCCGGTGAAATCGCTATTCCTGAAATTCAACGTCCTTTTGTTTGGAAACCCAGACAGGTACGTGATTTGATAGACTCATTATATACAGGCTATCCAACCGGATACCTTATTATCTCTCAAAGTCCTAATATGAAATTGAAAGACGGCACTCTTTCTGAGGGAAAAAAGATAATGATAGATGGACAGCAACGGGTAACTGCACTGATGACTGCCATTATGGGAATGGAAGTTATCAATGCCAACTTCGAGAAAAAAAGAATAAAAATAGCATTTAATCCTTTGGCTAATCCTGAAAACGAAGAAGAAATATTCAAAGTACAAGATAATGCCATTTTGAGAGATAAACGCTGGATTGCAGATATTGCAGAAGTTTTTAAACCGACTTTTGATCTATGGCAGTTCGTAAATGAATATTGTACTGTAAATACTGAGATTAGAGGAAGCGAACTGAATAAAATTCTCATGCAGTTGATGGATATCAAGAACCGTCAAATAGGTGTAATTACATTAAACAGAGAGCTCACCATTGACGAAGTTACAGAGATTTTCATTCGCATCAACAGCCAAGGGGCAAAACTGAACCAAGCAGACTTTGCCATGTCAAAGATTGCAGCCAATACGAACTATGGCGGTAATGTACTAAGAAAAGCTATCGACTATTTCTCGCATTTAGCTATCCAACCGGATTGGTATGGAGATATGGGTAAAGATGTAGAATTTATGGCGACTCCGTTTGCTAATAAATTAAAGTGGCTGAAAGATGATCGTGAAGATATATTCGACCCTGATTATAATGATATTCTTCGAATAGCCTTCATGTATAAATTCAATCGTGCCAAAATGAAGGACTTGGTAAGTTTGTTAGGAGGACGCGATTTTGAGACGCGTGAATACAAAGAAGAAATTGCAGAAGCTTCATTCCAAAAGCTTACAGAAGGGGTTATGGACTTTATGAACGAGTATGCCTTTTCGAACTTTGTATTAACAATTAAGTTAGCCGGATTTATCAGTAGTAAACTGATAAACTCACAAATGACACTTGATTTCGCCTATACGCTTTATCTCCTACTCCATGCTGATCCTAATATCGACAACGGAAAAATTAAGCACTATGTTGCCAAATGGTATGTCATGACTACTTTAACTAGCAGATATATCACCTCTCCTGAGAGTGTTATGGATACGGATATCCGCAGAATTAAAGAGAGAGGATTTGTTGCATACTTCGAGGAAGTTGAAGCAGCTAATTTATCTGAGACCTTTTGGAGTGTAGGATTAGTTCAAAATCTAGAAACATCAGCTATCAATAGTCCATATTTTAATACTTATCTAGCTGCGCAGATTTATAATGGAGATAATGCTCTATTTACAAATGGAGGTAAGGTTAGTGACTTGATTACTGTTATTGGGGATGTTCATCACATTTTCCCTAAAAAGTATTTGATTAGAAATGGCTGGACGGATAAATCGAAATACAATCAAATTGCAAACTACACCTATCTTGATACGCAAGTTAATAAAGCGGTATCTGATGATGCACCCTACATTTATTTCAGCAAAGCATTCGAGCAATGTGAGACCAAACAACTCATATATGGCAACATTACGGACTTAGATATACTTCATAAGAATCTGAAACAAAATTGCATCCCAGGAGATATAGTGGAAATGGGGAATTCTGATTACGATGTTTTTTTAAATGAACGGCGTAAGTTAATGGCACATAAGATTAAAGAGTACTATTATAGTTTATAAAGAAGGCTATATGTAGTTCATATATAAAATAATGATTCATGACTAAAGAGCAGAAAATACTATCCTTATTAACCCAATTCAAGGAGCTGGGTATAGACCAACAGATAGATTATAACAAGTTCTATCTATACTCTATTATTACCCATTCAACAGCTATTGAGGGTTCAACTGTCACTGAAATTGAGAATCAACTGCTGTTTGATGAGGGTATCAGTGCTAAAGGCCGCTCTATGACTGAGCAACTGATGAACTTAGATTTGAAAGCGGCATACGAACAATCTATTGTCTTTGCAAAGAACCATAGCGATATTTCTGTTGATATGCTCAAAAAACTATCTTCTATTGTTTTGAAGAATACAGGTACTATATACAACACTCCATTAGGCGAATTTTCGTCAGCAAATGGAGATCTGCGTTTACTGAATGTCACGGCTGGCACCGGAGGACGTTCTTATATGAATTATTCTAAGGTGCCTACAAAGCTGGCAGAACTTTGTGAAAGTATCAATCAAAGACGAAAGACTCTTTCAAAGGCGAATGTTATTGAATGCTACAAGCTGAGCTTTGATTCCCATTTTCATTTGGTAACTATCCATCCCTGGGCTGATGGGAACGGTAGAATGTGCCGATTGCTGATGAATCAATTGCAGTTTGAGTACGGGATTATCCCTTCCAATATCAACAAAGACCGTAAAGCCGAATATATAGAGGCTCTTATCGAAACTCGTGAAAATGATGATATAGAGCTATTTCGAAACTTTATGTTTGATGAACATATACGCAATTTGGAGCAAACAATTCTTAATTATCGGGCATCAATAGAGGATGATGGTTTAGAGCCTCGTGTCGATGTCGGTATAAATGTCGGTACAAATGTCGGTATAAACGAGCAACGTGTATTAGAACTTATCCGGATTAACAACCGGACAACCGCAAAAGAGGTTGCCGAATCGCTTTCTGTCTCCTTACGACAAGGGGAACGTATTATGGCAACCCTAAAGGAAAAAAGGCTAATCAAGCGTATTGGTTCTAACAAGTCGGGACATTGGGAGGTAATAGAGCAACCATAATGCAACAAAAGCATAAATGAATGACACGAATTCATAAACGATTGAAGCAATAAATGAAATCATGAACAACAATATATTAATCTACACCACTCCCGACGGAAAAAAGAAGCTGGAAGTCAATCTCAAAGATGAGACTTTATGGTTGTCTTTGGATCAGATTGCAGAACTGTTCCAGCGAAACAAGTCGACTATTTCAAGACATATAAAGAATATCTTTGAAGAGGGCGAACTGAACCCAAAAACAACTGTTGCAAAATTTGCAACAGTTCAAAAAGAAGGAGACAGAAAGGTCGAACGGAATATAGATTACTACAATCTGGATATGATTATCTCAGTAGGCTATCGTGTAAACTCCCTACAAGGCACTCATTTCCGTATCTGGGCGACACAAGTGCTCAAGGAGTATATGATAAAAGGCTTCGCAATGGACGACGACCGTCTAAAGCGTGGTGGAGGTGGCAATTACTTTGATGAACTACTCTCTCGCATCCGGGACATCCGTTCCTCTGAAAAACTGTTCTATCGAAAAGTATTGGAAATCTATGCCCTCAGTATCGATTATGATCCGCGTAGCGAAGTAACCAAGGAGTTCTTCGCATCCGTCCAGAACAAAATGCACTATGCTGTACATGGGAAAACAGCAGCCGAGCTGATTTATAGTCGTGCGGATGCACAGAAAGATTTTATGGGACTAACCTCATGGACAGGGTGCTTACCCCATAAATCGGATACGGATATTGCCAAGAATTATCTTTCAAAAGAGGAGATCGACACATTAAACCGGATAGTCTCACTCTATCTGGACTTTGCCGAGCTACAAGCGTTAGACAAACGCCCCATGTATATGAAGGACTGGCTCAGCAAGTTGGATGACTTCCTGAAACTATCAGGCAAGGAGTTACTCCATCACGTAGGGGTAGTTTCCGCTGAAATGGCTAAGTTAAAAGCATATAACGAATACGATCAGTTCAAAGAGCGTATACAATATGAACTATCGCCAGTAGAAATCCACTTTCTTGAATCGTTTGAGGAAACGCAAAAGAAGTTGAAAAAATAGAAATATTAAAGCAAATAAGTAGTAATAAAAAAGCAATACCCTATGCGTTATCTGAATTCATTTTGCGATTCTTTCATTACTGTACAAAAGCACTACAAATAATCAAATATGTAGTATGCTTGTACAAAAATTCTACACTTTTGTAAACCATTTGCTTCATTTTTCATATCTTTGCCCCTGCAAACCATTTGTAACCCCATAGCGGTAACACTCACCAAATCAATCTTTTAAAATTGGTTTGAGACTTCCGTAAATGGGCTGAAAAAACGCGGTACAACACGTATATCGAAAACACTGAAAACCAACACATTGAATTTCCCGGTACTTTCAATGTAATTGTAAAAATGAGGTCTGTACCGTTTAAAAGGCGAAAACGCTAACAATCAATAGCGTAAATATGCTGCATCGGAAAATAGATGAATAAATCGAAAAGACAAAATCCCATATAGAAATATATCCAATTTCACCTTTTCCAAAATCGGAATTATAACACATTATTCTTTCACAGAAAAAGTAAGTGAGGCTTCATGCCTCACTTATCTCACTATAATCCCCACATCAATAAGTTCATCTCTTCTCCGTATCTACCCCATTTTCCATCCACCTACAACTTCTGCTTCTCCTTATTCAATGCTTGCCTTAAAGTTCCACTATCCAACACCACCCTATCCGAATGAACCAGATACAAAGCACACCTCCGCACAACATTAGCAATAGACCCTCCCGACAATTCCGTTTCTGCTGCCTGTTTAATAAGCTCTTCACTGTTTTTCCCCAGCCACACTTCAGGTAGCATCTTCCTCCACAATTCCGCGCGAAGTTCAGCCGTAGGCATTGGAAAGTAAATGACCGATTGAAATCGGCGTGAAAACGCCTCATCAATATTGGAACGTAAGTTTGTAGCTAATACTACCATACCCGGGAAATCCTCTATACGCTGTAACAGGTAAGCCACTTCCTGATTGGCATGTCGGTCATTAGATGTATTTGTCGAAGTACGTTTCCCGAAAAGAGCATCCGCTTCGTCAAAAAACAAAATCCAATTTCTGTTCTCTGCAAGGTCAAACACCTTCGCCAGGTTTTTCTCCGTTTCTCCAATATACTTGGAAACAATCATAGACAAATCAACCCGGTACACATCCATCCCGTTTTTCTTTCCAAGCAATGTGGCAGCCAATGTCTTTCCCGTACCCGGCGGGCCGTAAAACAAAGAACGATAACCGGCTTTCAAGAAGCGCGCCAGTCCCCATTCATCCATGATTATTTTATTGGAAGCTATCCAAGTATTAATTTCCTCCAATTCCATAGTAACGTGGTAGTCCAGCACCATGTCCTCCCATTCCAGTTCCGTAGTAATCCGTTTGGCAGGGAAACCTGCATGATAATCCGGCTTGTAATCCTTATCCAGCAATACCCGGCTTAGAAATTCCTCCGATACACTAAGTTGTCCGCTAAGGAAAGGTTCGCCATCTCCCGCCCCCTCCAACTGTAAGATATTCCGCACAGCCAATCTGTGATTTCTCTGTAAAAGTCCGATCATCTTTTTACGTTTCTCCACATCTTCCCCTGCAAGAATAAAGACAGCCGTTTCACCGGTTGGAAGAAAGCCGCCATGTGACAACCCCTTCCAGCCGCCGAACTCTGTATATTGACGGTCAAAATTTTTGTTCTGCACGAAAAATATATCCAGCATTTGGGGACAGACATGAGGCATAAGAGCCAACATAATTACGATCCTCTCTTCAAAAGACAGTTCTTGTACAGATGTTACCTTCTCAAGCCACCCGGAATCTGGCACTTGTATTTCTTCCAATGAGTTATATTCACACTCTTGTTGGAAATACAACTGAATGGATGTTGTCAGCACCTCACTGAACCAAGATATATGCTCGTGCATAAACACCTGTTTTTATAAACTGTTTGCTTTGTCACCCATCACATCTGCTTCATGCTCCAAACCGACATTATCATTCACCGGCATCCCCCCCACTTCAGTTGTAGGCTCCACCCTACCAGCCATTTGCTGCGCTACATGCCATGCTTCGTGTGGCAGATGTTTCTCTTGTCCCGATGCTACATGAATATCTGTCCCCTGCGTATAAGCCAATGCTTGCACAGTAGCAGGTTTCGACGAGTTGTAATGCACCTTCACATTATCCATCGAAAAACCGGATAAATTCTCCACTCCTGCTTTCAGATTATCCGGCAAACCGGTATTATTCGGTTTCGATTGTACCGTCTCGTCTGCTTTCATCTGCATACCATCCTCGTCATTTTCTCCTGTACGCTGAACCGTATGCTCAAATTTTCCTTGCAAAGCATTTTCCTCATCATCAAGAGCACATTGCACTGTCTCCTTAAACTTTCCCTGCAAAGCATTCTCTTCATCCTCCATACCTACCCGTTGAACGGCTGGTGTCACGTATGCCGAACGATTATCCACAAATTGCGCCATACCATTTACTGCCATCGGCCGGATGGTACGGGCAGCCTTTTCCTGATGTACTTTTTCTTCTTTCATAATTATCTTATATTAAGTTCAACATTAATAATCTTCTTTTTCGCGCCAGGACACATAGATTGGCTTTTTCAACCATGGGAAACTGATCACGTTATACGCCCATGGAACCGAATCCAACAACATATCGTACGAACGGGATTCCACCGTCAGAGTCCATTTCTTCTCTTGTTGCACTATATGCCCGTTTCGGATGATAAAGTTGCACTGCAATCCCCTCACAGAAGAATTATTCATTTTTTCCCAATTAGCTTTTACACCGTTAAGCATTGATTCTACAATCCCGATTTCCCCTTCAGTCAATTCCATTTTAGGCGGTAAAGGTTCGGTAAATGGTAAACTTACAAGTATCCGGTTGAATGCCAGTTCTTTTTCCTGATATTCCTTTTCCTCCAATGTCACAAGACGCTGCAAGATGTATATCGCCCGTATACGCGACTCACTATCCTTGAAATCTTTACGTTCCTCATCCAGTAGCCCGAGCATACCGAACAGGCGCGGAAACCAGGGAGCTAATAGTGCCAGTCCGGCATTACCAACCGAAATAGATTCCGGTTCGTCCGGGGAAACATCTTGAACCAAACCCTTTTTCGCATCATTGATTTGTAATTCATCCATGATACTCTTCAACAGTTCCACCACAGGCAAATCCTCCTGTGACACAGCCTTTCCGTTTGGGGGTTGTTGGACAGACTGTACCAATCGGCTGACCGTCTCACTATCCTTCTCCTGCATTATAAATACAGGATTCCGCCGGGTCAGATAATTAGCTAATACCCCTGACAATTGCGTTTCTTTCACCAAGTTATTTTCCAAAAGGTATTCTGATACTTGTTCCAGCAGTTCAGCTTTGTACAATGAATAACTGCCAACCAGCCGTACCCAGTCTTTGCCATCAAACCATTTCGCCCAATCTTCCGGATGAAGTTTATTATTCCGAATCGACTCCCAGACCATGAGAAATACACGTTGCGGATACCGGATAAGATGTTGTTGCAAGATACGACGTTTCAAATCATGATCCATCGTAGTATCGTTCAGCCAATCCAATTGTTCCATGGATGCAAAGAAGAACATCTCTATTTGTTCGAAGTCCATATTTTTCCAACTTTCTTTCCTCAGCCATGCGAGCAATGAACGAAACAATATTCCGACACCGGAGGGTCCAACTCTCTGTTTCATCCACCCCATCATCCTGCTGAATGAAACAGTATTTGCAGGAGTTACAGACGCTCCGACAATTCCAATCAGCCGTTCCATCAATACAGGGTTCATAGCTTTTGCTACTCTATTTTCCAGTATCTGTTCAGAACCATGTTCCATATAATCCAACCATTGCAACGGATATTGCTCCATGATGACAGCCAACCAGCGTTGAAGTGACGGCAAATTTTCCTTTTTCTCAATCTGCTCATCCATACGTTCCGGGTCGATATACATCGTTCCCATATTCATACCTTCCTCCTCATCCCTTCCCGTTTTCAATTCTTTCATCAGCCAATCGCCCACTTCCTTCCATGCTGTTCCCGACTGTCCATCCATCGGACGCCCGGTATAACTCAGATGCAGATAAAAAACCAGTTGCCGCACAATTCCTTCCGTCACAAACGATGTACGGAAAGTCTTTTCATCGGACAACCAATACAACAAAGCTCCGGCAAAATGTTGCTGCATATCCGCCCCATCCTTTGGGATAATGGCAGAGAGCGATGCCGGTATACGGCTCAATAACACTTTCAACTGTTGCAATACTTCTGCATAAAAGAGATGAAAACATCCGATGAAGTCCATCATAGATTCCACTCCCCATTGTCTGACAAGCACAGATAACACCTCCGGTTCCAATGAGCATTGTTGCAACAGCTTCAACCACTCATTCGGACAATGGCCGGCACCATATCTCAAAACGTCTCTCTTCGTCCCGTCGTTTTCTGTATTCTCTTTCAGCCATAAGACTAAAAGCATCGGTTTATCCAGAAACCTTTCAATCATCAGTTGAGAATGATTTTCATTTGCTTTTGCTGTCTCCAACCATTCTATAAATTCATTCCGATCCGGCAGCAGCATATCCAATACAGTTGCGGATATATGTAGCTCATCCGGTTTCGCCACAATATCATCCCTTGATATCTCCACCATCCATTTCTGATGCATAAGCTGTAAGATCGAATACAGATTACCCTCCCCAAACACAGAGCTTAACAGCATTCGTATTGCCTCTGACGGATTCGTCTTTCCATCGGGAGCATACATCTCCTGCTCTGTTAGCCAAATGATGATCTTCTCTCTGAATTCCACTACCCTGTTCGAGAAAAACCCTTCCCAACACTTTTCCAGTTCGAGCATCCATCGGCAGAATGCCTGTAACCGGTCACATTGCCCATACTTTTCTCTCACCAGTCCCCCAACAAGTTGTTCCAGTAAGAGCGGGTCCATAACCTCCAGGCAACCCGTTAGCAATCCATGTTTCCGCAACAAAGTGACAAGTGATCCGCCGTGATCCCTGAACACCTCCATCATACCGGCAAGTATTCTTTGCTTCATATAAATATTGACTCCCTCATCGAGCCATATCGACGCTAATTTTCTCAACCGCTTTTCCATCGTGTCATCAGCCTGCGGTTCATACTGTCCGCCCTCCGCTTCATCCTTGTCCTTGGGCCACCATTCTTTTATCAGATCCGTATCCTCCCCAAGATGCAGCAATTTGGATACCTTACTAACAGTTTCTTCTACCCTACCCTTGTCTGCATCGGACGAATGAGCATTACCAGATACCGTGATAAACAAAAGATGAAGAAACGATGTCACCATCTTTTGCGGACTGCGTGTATTCCCATTTTTATTCAACCAATCCAGCAAAGTAATACGGATATAATACTCCGACTGTTGTGTTATAAAGCCGGAAAGCCACTCAACAGTATCCGGCTGATGCAATAACTTGGTTAGTTCCATCACTACTTCGGCGGCAAAGCAGGAACACTCTCTTGATATCAATCTCCGGACAACAACCATATCCATATAGGTTGCCAGCAACGACAGCAGTTCCCGATTGGCCCCACCTCTTCTCACCAATAACGATAGAAAATACGGATACTCTTCAGCAATCAGTGCCATAAAATTCCGTTTTTCACTCACGCTTACATCTTCTTTCGCCAGCCATTCCATAAAGAAACGTACATCTTCCAGACGTAAGTCTTTTTCCTGAATAGTATCGAAAAAGTCCTCCCGCGCCATCATTTTCTCCTCCCGAACCGGAGACTTTATCAACGACAGCCGCAGAAACATATAGTACAACTCCATATTGAAATATCCTGTATAAACCGGACTTCCGTCTGCATTGCGGGCTTGCTGATTATAGATAATATTCAATACATTCAGGTAATATTCCCGCCCAAATACTTCTATCAGGAATTGTACCGTAAGTTCTGTTTTTGACAAATAAGCCGAATACGGACGTTTTTTGATAAACTGGAGCAACCTGACATTCAGATATTCCTTGAATTGTAGTTTATTACCAAACTGATAAACACCATTAAACGGATAGTTCTCTATCAACCAGTCATATAGATACATCCAATAAGCAGGCACGTCAATCTCCGTATGATTCTCGCACTCCGCATCTATTATTTGCCGGATCATAACCTTGTCCAATATCTCGGCCAAAGATCGGATGGCTTTCTCATCCTGTGTTTCATGAAGAAAACCGATTACGATATGCGGTCGTGTTCCCAACAATATTGCCAGAGAACGTCTCTTCTCATACACCGAAAGAGTGGTGTTCAGAAGCCACGACATGAAGTCTTCCCCTTTGTCATCACTCATCAAGACTGAAAGTTTTTCTGACAAGCCCGGCAAACTACCGGCAGCTCTACGCAGGTACGTTTTCAATAGCCCGTTTTCTTTCTCCAACTCCATCAGGCACATCTCTTTCTCCACCTGCGGAAGGCTTTCTTCTTCCAGCCAGATAAGCAACAGTTTACCCAGTTGTTCAACCGGAATACTCCAAGCCAACCGGTTCAGGTAGTTGGGGTAACGCACAATGCGGTGGAACAGATATGCCAAAGATCCCGGATCGTTGAGTAATAAGAATTGAAGTTCCTTTTCTAAATCAAATTCTGCATATTCCCATACAGTAGAGCAAAATCCCTTCTCTATATAGAACGCCAAGTTGGATAACCTCCTTGCAATCTGCTCCGAACGGCTTTCCTGCACACCGTTTTGCCTTATATTATAGGTAAAGGTTTTCTCCAGTTCTTCTTTCAGGCGAATGGGGAACTGCCTATAAAAATCATCTTGCGGGATATCACCCAGATTAAGTTCTAATTGTTCAAACCTCACCAGCAACCCTTCTTCATCATGCCTTGACAGAAAATCTTCTATAACACTGCGCAGTACATCACGATAGAATACATCCCATCTGACGTATAGGTTGCGTGCGAAAGCCTCATCCACAGCATTAAAATCAAACTTTATGTCATCAATATGGATCATAACATCTCCTCCGCTTCATCTTCTCGTTGTGATTCATCGAGCACCTTCATCATTGCTGCCTGGTAGACTTTCTGCTCCTCTTGGTCATAATCAGCCGTAAGGGCTTTACACCAATTCTGGTAACTCTTCTCAAAATACTGCATATGCGACACATCCAGCCAATAGTAGATACAGCCGATATGTGCCGGCAACAGTTCTTCCACAAGTTGGCGAAATATCTCCTTGAAGCGTGAAGAGTGGAACCGTGCCGTCCAGTCCGGTAATATAATGGATATTTTAAACGGTTCTGCCGGTATAAACAAGTGATGTTCCACTAGATAGAACGCTTCACACTGCTGGTTTAGCTCACGCAGATAAAAAGACAATATATTTGCCCAGTTCCTCAACGTTTCCCTCGAATTATCTCTTCCTAGGTTCAGCCAGCATCTGTCTTCCTCATTCCAGAAAGCCAACAGATATTCGTTGCGGTCCAGACTTACCGTTTTGTAGTTATCTATATTGATCCCTGTACGGAATAGTCCTCCGCTGATAAGATTAGTGTTGAATATCATCAATTCATGACGAATCATTTGGTAGTTATCCTGTTTTTCCTCCTCCTTCATTTCCGGCAGATTGAACGGAATACTTTCTATATTGGCAGCATCCAACATTTTTTCGTCAATAAGCATTGAGTTCAGACGGTCGCGCATTTTCTTATTCTCTTCCTTATTGCCCAGCAATATGAGATTATAGCTAGGTAGCACATTGCCTATAGATATATTTTCATCCATATTAAGGCCAAACAACAAAGAGATATGAGTCTTAATGGTAGGCACATTCCCCGAAGAGCGTTCAGCGTAAATATTCCAGGCTTTCGAACGGGTACAGGTCAGAAAAGCAATATGTTGCAGGAAATTCATCCTTCTGCGGATTATATCTTCCATCGTCTCACCGTAATAAGCCAAGTCCTTCATCCAGGCAGGATTGCTCTCTACCCCATAAAGATGGTCCAATAAATCCAAATAACGGTTTTTCAGGCGGCCAACCCTTCTTTGATAAGGGTTATAGGCGGATTCTTTCTCCGGCATATCCGGATGGTACAAGTTCATCCGAGTCAATACGGCAGCATCCTGTTCTACAGAAAGCAAGCCTTTCAGTTCCGAAAGTTCACTCAATCCACGTAGAATAATCCAGTCGTACAATTTCAGATAAGATTCAAAAGAACCGGCTGTCGCCCCATTCTCCGAACGTTCCTTGCTCATCTCAATGCGGTAACATTCCGGATAGTCTTTCGCCATATCCTTGAAATGATAAATATCCCGGTAAGTGCTTACAGGTATCATCGAGCGAGTAAAGCCCGTCGTTCCGCCTTTGGGTGTGCGGTTCATGCGGTTACTCTTCTCCGAAAAGTACAATGCTTGCAACTCCTCTAGAAATCGTTCGATATTTACAGGCATTTCAGTACCCTCAATCCGTATCTTGAGATTCAATTCATTCTGGTATTTGGGGATAAACAAAGTATATCCTTCTTTGAAATCGGATATGGTCTCCTGATTTTTTTCCGATTCCGTCTGATCGTTTTTATCGCTTTTCTTTACCAGATAGCAGGTTTTGAATGAATTGATACCCTCTATTTTTAGTAACAACTGATATAGTTCTTGTTCCGTCTCGTTCTGTTTAGGGATAATGACGCGGTAGTCCGTATTAGTGCCGTCCATCCATTCTTCCAACGACAAGTCGGACAAAAAATGTTTATCCTGATATTCCATTCGTACGGAACCGGACAAATAATAAAACACGTTCCAATAGATTTGCACAGCTATTGAAGTTGCATCCATCCCCGGTTTGATTTCCAGTTCCGAGTGAAAATCCAGTTCTGTCAATCGCGAAAAACTGACCTCATTCAGATTCTCGCACAAGTTACGATGAGCATGATAGAAGCTGCGTACACGCTTCACCAAGTCATCACTCGATTTCAGGAATGGCGACAGATAGAGTCTGATATCATAAAGTCCCTGTGATTTGTCATGTGTAGCAACGTCCACATTATCCAGCTCCGGTATTTCCGCCAGCAGCAATTTCCTGTAATCATCCGAAGTGACCGGAGTTGTCGGATAAACCTCTTCGGAAAGGAATAATCCGTAGCGTTCCGGCACGAAGTTCCCATCCGGATCTGTCAGGTAATCTTGCAGTCCGAATCCGAGTTTATAGTCTAGTTCTGTCAGCAGGTAATTGGCAATCTCGGCAGTGGTAATACCCGGATCATGCGGATTGAAATCCGTCCATACCTCCCCCGAAAGACGTTGGATTTCCTTCAGCATCTTTTGTTGCAGTAAACCGTACAGATCATTTTCTGCCGATAACTGTTCTATATACAACTGTTTGCCTTCCATTGCACGCATTTATTGAGTTGCATCAACATAGTTCCATAATTCCCTTATCTGAAAATGTAACTTGCTTTCGCCCTTTTTTTTCTTCTTCCCTTTGATTTGCAGATATAAGCTGCCCTTCTCTGTTCTCCAACGGAAGCGGATCGGATTTTTCCAAAAGCCGCAGCAACGCTGTGAAGGTGATATATTCCGTTTACCGCCTTTACAGTAAGTCGTTGTCACAGTCACCATACGGTATTTATCTTTACCCGTGCGGTAACCAGCCGTTATCTGACAGAGTTTACAAGCCGGACCTTTTTCAGACGAGTCGAACACAATCGGCAGATTATACCAGCAACTATCTGCAAGTATCTCCTGAAAACCATTATCGCTGGTATCCGCCTTGATATTGGGAGCACCCGGATTTTCAGGATTCTTTTTCAGGCAGTCGTGCACTTTCAGCTCATTCTTTTGGCTGACAGACCATACCGTCTCTCCCTGTTCGTTCATCAGGTGAAAAGCCTTCTCTCTGTCTACGACAAACGTCCAGCAGGGCATTCCACTCTCCGCTTTTTCCACTCCATGCACCGGGTATACCGAAATTATTTTGCCCGTCAGCATGGCGGGAGAAAGCATCAGTCCATCCTTTTCAGTCCGCTCCATCCCGTCATCCACCAGATTCGGCACAGAATCTATCAAATCTTCAAACTGCGATTCATTGGGATTATTCCCCGACCGAAAATACGACTTCAGCGTATTTCTGTTTCTTCTTGTTCCCATATCCTATTCAATTTTAAAATTCGAACCTATTTCCATATCACCGATTCCTTCCTGAAACGGTTGCAATTCAATCTGTATATCGTACGGTATCAGCACTACTTCCATCGGAAGGTGTTCATCCGGAACAGACTGATCGTCTGCGTGTATATCCGTCGGCTGTACCTCGGGCTGCTTCCCGTCTATCTCAAGCCTGAGTAAACACTCCACATCCGGATCATTTGCCAGGCGTGTGTGCAGTTCCTTATACGAGTATTCCTTACCCAGTTCGGGCAATTCACCGGCTCTTATCCACGGAGCAAAATAATCCTCCACCTGCCGGATCATCCTACGTCGTATATCCCCTTCGTCCACTGCATCATCCTGTAAGGTAGCTACACACAGTATCTTCACTTTCCGATAAGTAGGATTACATACTCTGAACATTACAAAAGGTGATATCCGCGACGAAAGCCAGTTTCGTATTTCCGACAGCTTCCATGCCGGCGTTACCGGATAGGGATTGGCATCGGTATAAGAAAAAACGACGATACACAACTCCCGGTTACCCGTACATGTTTCCGGAAGACAATATACTTTCAGTATTTCAGGAAACTGATCCAGTATCATCTGTTCGTAATCACCGGGGATCACCGCCCTGTTCCTGTGTGCAATACGTGAACTCTGCCGTATGGAAACTTCCGAAAGACTCTCTTTCATTCTGCCGCTAAATCCCGGTAAAGGTTGGACAATCTCTTTCACCCGCCAGTCCTCCTTCTCCATCTTTTGTATAGAACCTACAGGTAGTGGTGTTCCGTCCCCGTTTTCGGCAACCACACGGATACAATTCAGGTAAATTCCACGGATGGCAGGATATTGTCTTACCTGTCCGCCCGGACGAATCCTTAACCAGAAGGCCGGATTTCCTGACAGCCCATCCGGAAGAGTCAGTTCCACAAATCCGTTCTGTGTCATTCCGCAAGTCTCATCCCGAAGGATATTTTCAGGCTTCAACGCAAACCACTTTCCATTTTTCCGGTAATCCAGTTCCATATAAGGTACTTTCCCGATAGTATTCTCGTCCGAAAAGAATATATCTTTTTTGATATACGACAAATCAACATATAAAATAATTCTCCGATCCGTGTGCATACCGGTGAATTGCAGATATAAGTTCTTCTCGTTTTGCATATCTTCCAGCAGCGTATAAGTAGAGCCTATATCCATTAAGCACTCCTCATACTCTCCGTAAGGGGTGATGCGCCACAAGTGGTTTCCCCTCATTTCCCTGCTGCCACTACGCCAACCGGCTTTGTATGACAGCTCAATGTCCGACAGTAGCGGTACTACGGGCAGAGTAGGTATCTCTTTCTGTTTGTTTTCCTTTTGGCGGCTATTATAAATCATCACTTCGGCAAACAACCTGCGATACTCGTCCATGCCGAAACCTATCGAAGGTGCGTTCAGGGTAACCCTGAAAAAGAGATTTCGTTGTTGGTTATAAGTCATGCCCGAACGTTCCGCCAGCATAGCCAACGGCATACCCCTCGTGTCCGTCATTTTGAAGTGCATTTCAGCATCTTCTTTCAACTCTCCGCTATCTTCCCCGAAAAGAGGAGATAAACCGTCGGGACAGGAATACCATTTATCATTTTGCCGGTATTCCGTTTTCACCTGAAAGGAGTGGTTCGTCAAGTCCTGTTGTTGCCCGTAATTGCGGTATATAAGCGCATAACCGCCTTGACCCTGAGGCAATTTATTCCATTTGCCCCGCAAAGTCACTTCCTCCACTGTTTTCCCACTTATTTCCTCGTTGCCGAACATGAACCAAGCCCCTCTCTCCGCTTGAGTGCCGAAAGGATAGAACGGTTGCGTGGAATCCAACTCACCCAGTTCGCTATACAGGTTAAAATGCCGGATACCATCTACTTCCACATCAATCCCGGTCCGGTCGAACTGTACCAACCGTGCCCAGTCGTAAGGACAGTTCGCATTATTCATCATGACTTGCAGACACGGGTAGCGGGTGGTTATCCCATGCACTTCCTCCTGACAGGCACTCAACGCACATTCGGTTTCCTTCACCATAATCTCAAACACCAGATTCAACCGTCCATAGTCATTTTTCATAGATATCCGGGGCACAAAGTGCATCCATCCTTCCGGATAGCCGATATAGATATCAAAAGCTCCATCCATATCAGCGTCCGTCAGTCCGTACGTCCGTAAGTTTCCGGCAGAATCATCCGAAAGCCGGAAAGAGAGACGGATGTTTCGCTTCCCTTCTCTCAGCAGAAACATATAAGATTCAAGCATCCATCCGTAAGAAGGTTCCTTATGTTCGTCATCAAACAGGATGGTGTCAGAGCTTTTTCCAAGGTCTATCTCCTGCACATACATCTTACCCGTACGCGATGTTTCGCCACTTAGAAAAGCGGTGTAAATTTTTGCCAATCTGCCTCCCGTCAGGAAGTGTGAAGATTCGTTCCGGTAAAACAAAGGATCGCCGTCCGCATTGGCTCCGGCAACAAAGCGTGTCCCTTCCGGTAAGGTAAATCCTTCGTTCAGGGGAGTGACGACGAGATAGGTCTGATCCTGCACAATATGCCTCGCAGTGACTTTTAGTATCTCATTACGGTAATAGTCGGGCAATGACCGTAGCGAATCATTGAATTTATCCGCTATCATACAATAATTGCGGATAAAAGCCAGCAACAATGCCAGAGATGCATCCATCGTGCCGCTATCTTCTATCATCTGGATATAACGTTCACTCTGCATCTTGATATCTCGTATCGCCTGTAACATCTGGTAGTAAGGCTGACTTGCAGGGTTCAGGCTACGTCCGGGTTGGAATTTACCGGCTATCTTTCCTTGAAGAGCATCCGACAAATGTTGTTTGATGGATTGGGCTGCTTGTATGGAACTGTCTTGCGGACCGATCCGGTCATCCAGCCATTGAGTACGGACAAATGTATCCAGCCGTATATTCCAGTCCAAGATCTTATCTTTCAGGTTTTTCATATACCTTTTCTGGTCTACAGTCCCTCTGCTCCGCACAAAGGTGTCCTTGTACTCATCCGTATTCTTGCGGATAATTTCCACAAGTACGGTCAGCACGTGATGATGCCAGATATCCGCTAATCTCACCGTTACGTTCCTTTCAGGGTCATAGACCTTTTTCTGGCGGGCTATAGACATTATCCAACTGAAGAGTTTCTTCCAGTCGCTTTCCAGCGCATTGAACTTTTCCAGAAATGCCTTGTTCCGATGGTATTCAGCTTGACTCAGACCTTTTTTATAGTAGTTTTTCCAATCAGCCATAATTCTCTAGTTTCAGGTCCGTACCCTCATTCAGATAAAACGGATAGACCATATTACTCCGTCGGTTTGTCTGGCGGATGGTGTAATCCAACAGAATGCGCATGATACCTTCCGTCTGGTTAAACTCAAGGGCTACCGCGTTCAGGGTAATACGTGGTTCGAACAGAATGATGGATTTTTCTATTTCTTCCCTTATCAGGGTTTGCGTGGTGGTGTCCATCACTTCAAAGACGTATTTCCTTATGGGGCAACCGTAATCATAGTGGTGTACTCGCTCTCCGGGAGAAGTGCTCAACAGGTTCCACAAACTTTGCTTGATATTTTCCTCCTTCTCCACCACAACAGTCATTTTGTTCTGTGCATCCAAACGTGGCGGATAAGCCCATGCTTTACCTAAATAAGAATAATTATCCATTTTCCTTCACTGTTAATGTTATTCATCTCTAGTTTATCATCACCATAGCTCCTTTCACTACCGTCTGTCCGGATGCGGACAACTCCGCCGTTGCATTTCCTTTGGCCGAAAAACCGATTTTGGCAGTGGCTTTCACATTCGCACCGTCAATAGCCACGTCCGATTTTGCCTTGATTTCGGCATTGGCGGTTGCATCCAAAGAGATGTTTCCCTTGGCTGTCATTTTAATATCCTTGGCGGACGTAAGTTGTATTCCGTTACTGTCCAGCACCAGTTCGTTCTTATTCTGGTCGGACAGCTTGATGGACTTCCCGTCATCGTTTATTTCAATCCGGTTCTTGCCGGGAGTATGCAGAGTGATGATTTTCTTTTCCTCGTCAAATTCGATAGTCAGTCCGGAACGAGTTACGAAAGCCTTCTTGGCATTCTTGGCTTCGTACTCGAAAGGTGGCTGATGCTTGCTCCCGTAAACGCTGCCCATTATGACCGGACATCCGGGTTGGTGATTCACAAACCCAACCACCACCTCGTCGCCCTTCTCCGGAAGGAAGAAACTTCCCGACGAAGCGGTGGCATACAGAGTGGACAGACGCGCCCACAATTCTTTTTTCGCTCCGTCCATCCACGGCAGTTCCACCAAAATACGGCATTCTTTCGCCGGATCATTCTCCAACTGCTTTACCACGCCCAGATGTAGCCCCTCCAGCCCGGGCACGTAACCTGATGCAGGTGGAGAAACCACATCCGGTTCATCGGTGATGGATGCAGGATTAAAGCCGATACCCGCTATCGTTTTCCATTCATTGTTCATAATGATATGTCTCACCGAACCGATAAAAGCATTCCCGTTAAAGCGGTTGCCCAATCCTTTCAATTCTATCAGGCATCCCGGAACTACTTCAGGTGCGCCATAAAAGCTAAAAGTGCCCTGATAACGAGCAAGTCCGGCTTTCAACGCCAGACTGTTCACCCATTCTTTCAATGCAGCGTCACTGGTAGGAGCATCGGTCTGTATGAGCAAACTGTCACCCTCCGCAAGCTTCTCCGGTTGCAGGTCGCCTTGCCGGTTCAGTGTCGGTGCTGATGCTGAGACTTTGACTGCCGTCTGTTGCACCGGGTCCCACGTTACACCCTCATATTTCGTATATTGGTCGGCACAACTCAGCCCGATATCAGAGTCAATCATATCCACCCCGTAAGTCACGGTCAATACAGGAGCCGCTTTCACGTCAGGCTTGAAAAACTTGATATCCTTTCCCACCGTCCATGCAAACAATCCGCAAGCGTCAGCCCTTGACAGAGCAAAATCCCAGTCTGTCGCGTAAAACTGCACCATTTCCGGATGTTGGTACGATGTAGCATCCACAGTCACCTTACCATAAGCTGCCAGTACTTCTTTTATCATCTCACTGTCTTTCTTCTTCTCGAAAATACGGTTTTTCCGTCCCTGAGTAGCAGGATAAGCACAATCCCTGCATTCCACGACCATCTGTGAACGGAAATCTTTTCCAATGCGGATATTCACCTGCATGATGATCCCTTCGAAAAGAGTTTCCAGCTTGTTCACGTCACCGGCTGCAAATTTGATTGTGTTACCGGGAATGAAAGCTTTTGAATCGCTTTCTTCAAACTCCTGTTTTTCCATATCCCCGGCGTTGAACTTCAGTGTAGCCTTTCCAATGCAGTTCAGTTCCGAGTATATTGAAGCGGAGATCAATGCATAAGAACTGTCCAGTTCCTTATCTCCGCAACATATTTTCCATGCCAGTATACGGTCTCTATAGATCGAAGGTGAGTTTGCCATTTTGTTATATTACTTTTTTTAATGATGGGAACAACAGTTCCGTTCCTATGGGCAGGTCCCTGAATCCGTTCAGGTTATTGAATCGCGCCACCTGTGCCACCAGACGGGAATTTCCGTATATCAAATGACAAAGATTAGCCAGTGTATCATTCTCTTTCAGTACAATCAGGCGTGACATATCCGGAGATTGCTTTGAGTTCTTCTTATTCTCCTCTTCGCTGTCACAATAATTGCAGAAACTGAGCTGCACATTTGCCTGTAAAGGGATCCCTTTGTCATTGAACAGTGTATAGTCCGTTTTCATCGATGAGAGTTGCCCTTTGAACATCATATCTCCAAAAGCGATTATGATGTACGAAGGTCGGTGAGTCTCTCCTTTATACGTATAAAGAACATCCTCCAGCTCTTTCATCTTAGCATATACCTTGTCCTCTTTTGTCGTACCTTCCACAGCACCTGTTGTATCTACAACAAAGCTGAACGAGAGTTCTTCAGGCAAGTATTTTTCGAACGCGTTATTTCCACTGGTGGAAGCAAGCTGCTGATCCGACTTATATTCTATTTTCTTATTGAAAGTCAAAGATTCGGGATTGATGGACAAATCCAATCTTTTCTTTTCATACGGCTGTGAAAACTGTTTGTCCTTAAAAGCAAGCATTCTCAATTTTTCCATAAACAACCCATTTTATCAACGTTCTTTTTTCTTCTTCGCAGTAGTATCCTGTAAGTTCCGGAGCTCGGAAACCACATCCTGTTTGATCTTTTGAAGCAACCTCTCTGAAACGTCGGTCACTTCAATCATCTTCTTTTCAACCACAGTCTGTACGTGTATTTCTTTTATCACAATTGCCATCTCAAATCCTCCGGCTCAGTCTTGAATAACATAAGGTCAATGATTCTATAGCCAGCTTACTTTCCGACGAATTCATCGGGTCCAGACTCCATTTAACAGGAAAGGCTCTCGAACACTCCCAACCGGCACAAGGTTTGCCTTCGGGGTTGAGAAGGGAAATGATGACCAGACAAGGTCTGATCCGATTGTCGCCCAACGTAAAAGAGAAACACTCCTTCACCCATTTCCTGATATCTTCATTCAGATGTTTCAACGGTCTTTTCAAAACGATGTTTCCATGTTTTATTTGTCCTGTAGGTCTCATTCCGCCCTCAATATTACTCTTCACGGCTTCCATGGCAACTTCCTCATCCAGTCCGCTGACTTCCAGAAAGGAAGCCACTGTCTTGTCATTGGATGATCCCCACTGGAATTCTACCCGGAAGTAGAAATTCACAGGGGGAGTCCAATTCTTATCATTACCTCCTGGCATGATACATGAATTTATTTGATAGTAATACCTTCATGCACCAACACCAGCGTTTCCATCGCCACACCGTTACCATCAGCCTTGAATCCTTCCACAGTTATCTTCTTCGGCCACGCATTAGCTAATTCCCATGTTTGGACGGGGCTGTCTTTCTCGTCCAACAGACTGATAGTTACAGTACGTCGCTTAATAGTATTCAGCTTCACTTCACCAATCCATTTCCAGAAGTTCTGATCCGAAATAAAGATTCCCTTCTTCAAGGTCACATCTCCGTTCTTAATCAGTCCGGGCATTTTTACTTTAGTGAAAGCCTTGTCATCTCCGCCACGGTATTCAATGACATCATGTTCTCTGTCCAGTCCCGATACTTCTTTGAAGGACATTTCACCCACGTCGGTAATGGTTACCTTAAAATAAAACTCGGGCAACGGCCATAATTTTTGGTCTTGAGCTTCTCCTGCCATAATCTTCTATATTTTTAAATTTTCAATGATTAATTTTCAATTTATCAGCTCTTCTGCATCTGCTGCTGGAAGGTGATTTCGATGAACTCAGCCGGATGCGAGATAGCAACCAGTACGGTAATGCGCATAATACCTTCCAGAATATCTTCCGGTGTCATGGTATCACCCAGACCGACATGCACACTGAATGCGTCTTCAGGGACAGCCCCTACCAGACCACCTTTTTTCCAGATGCCCCGCAGGAAATTCTCTATCATACACCTCATGCTCAACCAGGTATTCGCATCGTTAGGCTCGAACACATAAGCGCGGGCAGCGTTCTTTACCGATTCTTCGAGGAAAAGCATGGTGCGACGTACGTTGATATAACGCCAGTCCAATGAGTTACCATCTAACGTACGTGCTCCCCAAACCTTGATGCCTTCTCCGACAAAAGTACGAATGGCGTTGATCGCTTTTCCGTTAGTCGGTACATTCAGATTTTCCTGTTCCCGGCTGTTGATGTTCACTTCCGGCTTGTTCACAAAGTTCACCGACACGTTGGCAGGAGCTTTCCATACACCGCGTGAATTGTCCACCATTGTATAAACCCCCGCCATGGAAGCCGAAGGAGGAAGCAGGTTCAGATATGACTTCACTTTCTTCACCATCAATTGGTAGGCCACCCAATTCTGTAACAAGGCTCCGTGAAATTCGGCACGTTGCCGCTCGGTTCCACTCATGACCTCGGAGATTGCCGCATTGGTATAGATCAGAATATTCGAGTCTTTCGCAAAGAAAGCCTTGAAATTCTTCTCACTTTTTGCATCCCACTCAAACATATTGGCCGTTATATCCTTGTCACCCAGCAACGAGGTTTCCAGCCACGGGTAATAAGCCGCGCCATACGACAGACTATTGTTGCCAATCTTGGTCTGGAATACTTCTATCTGCTGTTCCAACGTCTGGTTGTCCGCCTCTTTGGGTTGTACATCCAAAATAGCAAAACGATTCTGCATCTTGCCGCAGTGGTCCAGAGCCATCACTTCAATATCATGGCAACTAGGTGAATACACCGCTTCCGGAATGACTACCATAGTGATTTCCTGCTCTTTCTCAAGAGCTTTGAAAGCATTGCCCACCATCTCTTTGTCCAGCAACTTGTTTTCGGCATATGTACCTGCGGAAACTACGTAACAGGTTCCGCCGCCATTGGCGAAGAACATTAACATCTGGTAGTACAAGGTGAAACGCTTGGGGTCTTTACGTGAAGCCGTAAACACATACGTTGCACTAGCTTCGGCCGTTGCTTCCGTTCCGTCTTCTGCGGCATCGGCATCATCGACGGCCACTTCCACCGCAGCCTTGTAGTCGGCTTCATAAGTAAACAGACAGTTGGCAGGAGATGCGCCATCTTCTTTTTTTCTCACACTCAATACAAACCTCTCTTCAGGATCTTGTCCGAAGTACTTCAGATATTCTGTCATCGAGGATATCTTCCATGGTTTGCCTTTCAATTCGTCTTTCCCGTTCAATGCTTTCTCCGTGATTCCTATAAATACAGGAATGGCGGTCGCGGCCTCTACTACCGAGTTCGGGAAGGCGCTTTTTTCTACGATGTAAACACCGGGAGTTTTCATGTTTCCCATAAAAAACTAATTTTTAATTTTAAAATGATTAGATAAAACAGATGTGCCGGATTGTTCCCGGATCATCCGAAAGATACTTTCCGGGTTGTGGACACGGGATAAACCGGCTCACAATCCGTTTTTTAAGAGGATTATCCTGAATCACAGAAGAGATAATCAACTGGTAGTCAGAATGTTCAAGAGCATTGACGGACGACTTTGAAAAGATCCGCCATACATTTATGCCGAAGGGGCTGTTATTCAGCTTTTCAGCTTCATCAAATTCAATACGCTGCCGGGATTCTTCCAACAGCAGGTTCAGTATCAGGTCTGCTTGTGCATTGCGAATGACAAAGAGATATTCCCATCTGAAAGATGACGGACGGAAACGGAGGGTATAACTCGCCGGTTCTCCTTTCTGTGCCTTCTTCAGCAAAGCCGTTGTAGGTTTTATCCTGAGTCTGCACAATTCCGCAGATTGTTTCTTTTCTTCCGTTGCTGTCAGAGAGGTAGCGACATCTATCAGCTTTTTATTGTCCAGTTTCAGTTGGTAGAACTGCTGAGGGTGGTATCCGTCGAGCCGGGTTACTTGCAGGAAATTTTTGTCCACAGCTTGCAACGTGAGTTCCAGCAAGTCGTCCGTATCGAAACCGGAAGAGTCTGCACGCATACTCCACGACCAACCACCGGAATCATTTACAAAGAGCAGCCCCCGGCGCTTCATCAGCATCCGGGTTGCCGGTGTAGGTTCCAGAGTAAAATGCCCGGCTACCGGAGTTGAATAGTAATTGTGTTCTATCCGTATATGTATGAATGTCTTATACTGTTCCATAACTCATTATAATTTTACATCCGGTTGTCTGGATATCGTTCCCGTACCTGCCGTCTCTCCCGAATCAATAACCAGTCGTCTTAACTTGCACACCACCGACGGATAGTATTGCCCACCCAGAGTAGTCCATACATTATTAATATCCTGAGAGGATAGCGTTACAATTTCTACCGTATAGTTGTGACCCTCAAATTCAAAACCGGGAACGGACTGTATATAAGCCAAAGTATCTGACAATACGGACAACGATTCGGCATATCTTTTTTCATCATATACGGCTGCAAGTACCAGATTCAAGTTCAATAGCAAAGGAGCCGGATATCGCGTGAATCCTCCTGCATTTTTCCTCACAGGAGCGGTGACACCGCCCGATGTTTCTCTCTCAATGCTCAGAAGGGTAACTATCAACTTACAGGGCCTTTCCTCGGTACTGTTTCCAACAAATCCCACCTCAACCATACCTTCCGGCTGATAGTGTTTTCGTAACAGATATTCATCCAGTTGCGCTGCATAATTGGTTAGTATTTTCTGAATCATATTGCATTGTATTTATCTTTCCCTACTCTGTTGATGGCTTTTCGGGTAACGCCTTGTTCATTCAGAACTTATATCGGCAAATTTGAGAAATAAAAAAGAATAATAAAACTTTTATTTATGAATTGTACAAAGTATTTTGCGTACGGCTTGTTTGACTTTTTAAAGATATTTTTTTGCTATACATACATTGATAGACTATCTTCAAAGGTTATGAATGTTTTTATATTTTTTCATTCTTTATTTGACAACCATATAACAAATATGAAAATAAACCATCTGGCACTTTAAAAAAGCCAAATAGTCATCTCAAAAATAAAAATCGGAACGATCTGATTTATAACCTGCATTTGTAACAGTGAAATTAGTTTCATTAGATTAGAGAAGACATAATATTAAAGATTCAAGATAATATAGTATAGTGCAAATTCGGGGAGAACTGCAAATTTTCTGAATATATATGAAATCAAAAACCACAAACAAATCCATAATAAGCATCTCCAGAAGTTACAATCAAGTTATTATTTTGATTAAAAATAGAGTCTGCATCTATAGGTTTTATACTATCCAATCTAACATAAAATTTACTACCATCAGAAGTATACAAATCAGGATTATGACTTTTTATATAACCTTGCCATTTTACTATTCCTTTTTGTTTGTTTATATGAAGTTCACTTATATCACTTTCTTTTGCCTTACGCATTTTCTTTACATTAAGCATTATTGGAGCCACAGCAGTAACCGCAACAGGTGCAACAGCAAGGACTTCAATAGGAGCTGAACTGACTTCTTTTTCATGTTTCTCCAAAACCTTGTCTTTAATTACATAATCAAAAACAGTAAGATCTTCACCGGATTCAAATAGTTCTTTTAAAATTTCCTCTATTTCGCTTACTTGAACATTATTATCACTATACTCCGAATCAGATTTATATAATCCTTGTGCAAATTCAGGAATATCATCAATATTATTAATGGGGGGAAACCAACCATCAATAGTCAATACCCGTTGAATTGGAAATAAGCTATTTATATTATGTGTCAATTGGACTTGACTAAGCATTAAAGGTCTATTATCAGATATAATATAATTATTATTTCTTTTTGTTCTTTGTTCGAATACTCTTGATGGAGTTTTTTGAAATGTAATAGTCTTCATAATTCTTGAAATAATTATAATTTAAATGAGTAAAAACAGATAAATGGTTTTGAAAGCAATAAACTATTTTCATTTTTACACTTTAGTCTGAGCAACATCTATTTTATTTTCATGTAAAAAGATAGACCAACATTCACTATTCCCTTCTCCTTTAAACTTTTCATCTGTATGGACAAAAGAAGATAGCCCAAGACTTGGCAAATAGTCAATCCAATAATCTATACAACCAAAAAGAACTATTTCAATAGCATCGATCATAATATTATTTATATATTTTTTCGCATCTTCCAGTATTGGTTTTTCAACAATAAAACCATACTCATTAGATAAAACTAAATGTATAACTTTTAATTTACTTTTAGTTCGGCATGCTATACCTAAACAAGATGTAAAACCTGTTGTTTTCAATATTCCGGACAAATTCGTTTCACCCCATTGCTCTTCTGCTACACCTCCCTCTGTCTTTCCTTTTCCATATTTAGGAGGATTTTTTAGAATATCCAGTGCATAAAGACTCCACGGCATAACTTTAATATAGTCGTCCGTCCATCTAAAAATTACTTTCATATTGTCAAGACTTACACCTTCCAGAATGTCAAGAGCATTTTTTTCAGTATAACCAGCTCTAGCCTCTTCAATAAGCATTCTTTTAACCAGTTTGAATTTACGTTTTTCATCACCTTCATACATATCCTCTTTAACAAATTGGCAAATATTATGACCATTTAGATTAGTTGCAATTTTCATTCCAGAGTTTTCTCTATTATCAATTACTTTCACCCGTTGCTCATTTGCTCTTCTATTGTTCAAAGAGATTCTCAACTGTTGATTCTTGCATTCTTTACTCTGATACTTCACAATGTCAATTCTATCTTTTATAAATAAATCAATTAGTGCAATTAATTCTCCCTTGAATTGATCCATACAATATTAGATTATTAATATAATAAATATCGTATCTCTAATAATATATGTGAAAATATTATACATATCACACATCATTTTTTTCTAAGAGAGTGTTTTTTTTCTAAGGGAGTCTTTTCATTTTTATTTATTTGTTTAGAAACTTCAATAACAACATTTGCAAATGGCTTAGAGATACCAGGAGCTCCCATTTTCCAATCAGTAGATGCTGCCCAATGATCATAATATAATTGAAAAAGATATTTTTTTGCTGCTTCATTTTTTTCTACTTGCCTCTTTTCTAAATATTGGATAATTTGTTCTTTAATTGTTTCTAAATATTTAATATATTCATCATCTAATTTTCCTTTTGAATAATTAGAAAATTCTTCAACAGTTTTTTCAAAAATGTCTTCAACAGTTTTTTCAACAGTTTCTCCTATAGTTTTTCCGTTAGATTTCTTAACAAAAACTAATCCAAGTTTTTTAAGCTCAATTATTTCACTCTCTATTTTCAAGATCTCATTTTCTAACAATGAACAATCTTTTGCACTTTCATTACTCATATTCATATCCTTCTTGATAGCCTCGTTCTTTTCAATAGCCTTGTTCTTTTTCTCCTCCATATTTTTAATTTTTTTTATGTTAAAAAAAAGATTTGGTCCACTTTTTTTAAGCCCATTCATTTCCTTCTCTATCTTGGGCTTCTTCATAGCCTCGATCGAGTCTTTCGATGATAAATAAAGTTGATTCAATTTATCACAAAATTGCAAATCCTCTTTTGCTTTTTTTTCCATTTCATCAATGCCATAAATCGAAGACAACTTTTTATTAATAATATCACACCATTGTTTACTAGAAAAAAAAGCATAATACTTAGCTGATGACTTCTCAAATCCCCGTTTTTTATTATCATCGTTAAAAAAATCAATCCTCAGATAATCAATCTTATTAGCATTTATTGTTTTTATCTTATTCTCTAATTTTACTTTATCCTTTTCAGACACCAATCGTTTAT
>NZ_JAQVBV010000040.1 GCF_028690125.1 Bacteroides sp.
CGGAAAGTACGGAAAGTCTAACACTGATACTGGCTCAGCTGAGGCGCAGATAGCTTTGTTTTCCCACCGTATTTCTCATCTGACTGAGCACATGAAGCTCAACAGAAAAGATTATAGTACAGAGAGATCTTTAACAATGTTAGTAGGTAAGCGTCGTCGTTTACTCGACTACCTGAAAGCTAAAGATATCGAAAGATATCGTGCTATCGTTAAAGAACTCGGTTTGCGTAAGTAATCTACTTGCAGCGAAAAGTTCAAGAAACCGTTTCTCGACAAAGAGAAACGGTTTTTTTGTGTTCATAGTATTGGATAGCCGATATATTTTAACGCTTATAATTGTGCTGGAATAAAGATTTTACTATTTTTGCAACATAATAATTATAATTTATAACTTTTGCAGACAAAAATACTTTCAATATGGATACAAGCAAAATTGTAGGAGAAAAAATTAAAGCTCTCCGAGAAGACAAAAACATTTCTATTGAGGAGCTTTCTCAACGCTCTGGTTTAGCTGTGGAACAAATAGAACGAATAGAAAAAAATATCGATATACCCTCTCTTGCACCGCTTATAAAAATTGCACGTGTATTGGGAGTTCGTTTGGGAACCTTCCTGGATGATCAGGATGAAGTTGGACCGGTGGTATGCCGTAAGAAAGAATCGAAAGATGCAATCAGTTTTTCGAATAATGCGATTCATTCTCGCAAGCATATGGAATATCACTCTTTGTCCAAGTCGAAGGCAGATCGCCATATGGAACCGTTTATTATTGATGTAATGCCTACGAAAGATAGTGATTTCGTACTTTCGTCGCATGAGGGTGAAGAATTTATTATGGTTATGGAAGGAGTGATGGAGATAAGTTACGGCAAGCATACTTATCTGTTGGAAGAAGGTGATAGCATCTATTATGACTCAATCGTACCTCATCATGTTCATGCATACGAAGGTCAGGCGGCAAAAATATTGGCTGTTGTTTATACACCGGTTTAATTAAGTATTAAATCTTAAAATTAATCCCATGCAATTATTTGAACGTACTTTGGGACAGTGGCTAGAACACTGGGCTGAAGAAACTCCTGATAAAGAATATATCGTATATTCCGATCGTAATCTCCGTTTTACATGGAACCAGTTGAATCGCCGTGTAGATGATATGGCAAAAGGTCTTATCGCTATTGGCGTGGAACGAGGCACTCATGTGGGGATTTGGGCGGCTAATGTTCCTGATTGGCTTACATTATTATATGCTTGTGCCAAAATTGGTGCAGTGTATGTGACTGTTAATACGAACTATAAGCAGGCTGAACTTGAATATCTTTGTAAGAACTCTGATATGCATACTCTTTGCATAGTTAATGGTGAGAAAGATAGTGACTTTGTGCAAATGACCTATGCAATGCTTCCTGAACTGAAAACTTGCGAACGTGGTCATCTGAAGAGTGAGCGTTTCCCTTATATGAAAAATGTGATTTATGTCGGTCAGGAAAAACATCGAGGGATGTATAATACCTCGGAGATTTTATTATTGGGAGATAATATAGCAAATGACCGGTTGAATGAACTGAAAAGCAAGGTTGATTGTCACGATGTGGTGAATATGCAGTATACATCTGGAACAACCGGCTTTCCGAAAGGTGTGATGCTTAGCCATTACAATATCTGTAACAATGGTTACCTCACAGGAGAGCACATGATGTTTACTGCTGATGATAAACTTTGTTGTTGCGTACCATTATTCCATTGTTTTGGGGTGGTATTGGCTACTATGAACTGTTTGACTCATGGTTGTACACAGGTAATGGTAGAACGTTTCGATCCGTTGGTGGTATTGGCTTCTATTCACAAAGAGCGTTGTACAGCTCTTTATGGTGTGCCCACTATGTTTATTGCTGAATTAAACCACCCCATGTTTGATTTGTTTGATATGTCTTGTTTGCGTACGGGCATTATGGCTGGTTCATTGTGTCCTGTTGAACTAATGAAGCAGGTGGAGGAAAAAATGTATATGAAAGTCACGAGCGTATATGGTCTGACAGAAGCAGCGCCGGGTATGACGGCTACGCGTATTGATGATCCGTTTGATGTACGTTGCAATACTGTAGGCCGTGATTTTGAGTTTACCGAAGTCAAAGTGATTGACCCTGTAACAGGTGAGGAATGTCCGGTAGGTATACAAGGTGAAATGTGTAACCGTGGATATAATACCATGAAAGGTTACTATAAAAATCCGGAAGCTACGGCAGAAGTGATTGATAAGAACAACTTCCTGCATTCGGGGGATTTGGGAATCAAAGACGAGAATGGTAATTATCGTATTACTGGACGTATCAAAGATATGATTATTCGTGGTGGTGAGAATATCTATCCTCGTGAAATTGAAGAATTTCTTTATAAGCTTGAAGGAGTAAAAGATGTTCAGGTTGCAGGTATTCCTTCTAAAAAATATGGTGAAGCGGTCGGTGCATTTATCATTTTACATAAAGGAGCTCAAATAAACGAATCGGATGTACGCGATTTTTGTAGAAATAAGATATCCCGTTATAAGATACCTAAATATATATTCTTTATAGATGAATTCCCAATGACTGGTAGTGGGAAAATTCAGAAGTTCAGATTAAAAGATCTTGGGTTGCAGTTATGTAAAGAACAAGAAATAGAAATCATTTAATTGGTGATATTTAGTAAATGCAGAAGAAAATAGGTTTAGGGATTTTCTTTGCTGAGATTCCTAAATAATTGGATAATAAGAAATGGATGATGAAAAAACTCAGTATTGTTACTATACTTGCGTTCTTCATTATCCATTTTTCATTTATTAGATATAATCATCACCCAGTTGCATCTGTGCGTCATTTACATATTTACGAATGGCCTGTTCTTCATCTTTAGGACAGATCAGTAATACATTATTTGATTCTGCAACAAGAAAACCCTCTAAACCGTCGATAACGACTAGTTTATTATTAGGGAGAACGACCATATTGTCTTTGCTGTTATAAATTAAGGAATTACATCTTAAAGCAACATTTCCTTCCCTGTCTTTTTCTGATAAATCGTAAAGCGACCCCCATGTTCCTAGATCAGACCAACCGAAATCTCCTAAAGATACATATACGTTATCAGCTTTCTCCATGATACCGAAGTCAATGGATACATTAGGACATGCAGGAAAATTTTCTTCAATAAATGCAGTTTCCTTGTCGGTTCCATAAATATATTTTCCGGGAGCAAGTTTCGATGCCAATTCCGGCAAAAGCAATTCTTCGGCTTTGATGATTGAATTCACATTCCACATAAATAGCCCCGAGTTCCAATAAAATTCTCCGCTTTCTACAAATACTTTGGCGAGTTCTAATTCAGGCTTCTCCGTGAAGGTTTTTACTTTGTAGAAGTTGTTACCAGCAGGTTCGTCAATTTGTATATATCCGTATCCTGTTTCCGGGCGGTTAGGTTTGATTCCTAATGTCAGGAGCTTTTCAGAACGTGATACAAAGTCTAATCCTTTTTCGATTGCAGAGAGGAATTCTTCTTCTTTCAGTATCAGATGATCTGAAGGAGCTACTACGATATTAGCGTTAGGATTTAAAGCACGAATATGATAAGAAGCCCATGCAATACATGGGGCTGTATTTCGTCTGGCTGGTTCCAAGAGGATTTGTCTTTCATTCAATTCCGGTAATTGTTCCTTCACCAAGTCAGCATATATAGTATTGGTGACGATCAAAATGTTTTCAGTTGGAATTACTTTATTGAAACGGTCGAAAGTTTGTTGAAGTAGTGAACGACCTGTTCCGAAGAAATCAAGAAATTGTTTAGGCAATGTTTTACGGCTAAAAGGCCAGAAGCGGCTACCGATGCCACCTCCCATAATAACACAATAATTATCTTTACTTGTCATGATTGTGACTCTTTTAAAAGTTTCTGCTAATGTACACTTTATTCTCTGAATACAGAAGTATTTCAGACATGTTTTATAAATTTTTGCTCCTTTTTTTAGTAAAACTATTGTGGATTTAAAATAATGTCGTATCTTTGCACCGCAATTGAGAAATCAAGTATGCGCCCAGATGGCGGAATCGGTAGACGCGCTGGTCTCAAACACCAGTGGATTCACTTCCATCCCGGTTCGACCCCGGGTCTGGGTACAAAAAGTAGCTGTTAATCATCTGATTTTCAGTTACTTTTCTTTTGTCGGGTAGCCAAAGGGTAGCCAAAAGCGACACAACCCATACTTTTAGGGCTTAAATCATGCTGTTTGTTGAGGCTTCCAGATATAGTTACCAGCAACCAACAAAAGAAAAGAGGCAAACCGCTTGGACTGCCTCTCTATTGATTAACATGAGCCGTTTTCTGCCATCTCAGCAAACAGGCTCATTTGCACACTTATCAATTTCATAATACTTGGGGAAACTATACTGGAGTAAATGATACCGTTGCTCTCTGTATAGCTGCCAAATACCCTTTGAATGATACTCTTATTCATTGTATCGGCTGTACATTCTATATCAAGGCTGTACACTGTTGCTGTTTGCCTTATTGTTGTTTTAATGCTTTCCATAATTAAAGTGCCTTATTTGCTCACCGTCAAAAGTGAAATGGTGTCCGTCTTGTAGTATAGCTCCTATTAAATCATTTGTTAGCCTCACTATCCTAAAGTAGGGGCTGTTTATATCATATTCCAATCCTTTTCTATTGGGTAACTCACAGGCTTTTTCTGCCAAATCTCTTAGTACCCAAAGCGTTTTGACGTGTTCAATGTATGTAGCCTCATCGGGAAAGATATGTTTTAGTGCCTCAATACTATCAGCGTTTAGATATGTAGTGCTTTCTTGTGTGCCGGGCATTTCTACCAAATCATTATCTTGAAATCCACACTTACCGGCTATTGGCTTCTGGTGTTGTGTCATATACTCGTTATCTACTACATCATCTACTACAAATATGGCTCTAATCTTATCCAAACTCAAATAGAGTTTCTTTAGTGGGTTATACATCCTTAATGTGAGGGATCGGGAAATGAAATCGGCAAATAGCAGTTGTTTTACATAACACTCACCCGTTTTCAATACAAGGCATACCGTTTTTCTTGTAGCCATCAGTATTTCAATCTCTGTAAGTGGTATCTCATGGACTAACAACTTATCACCGTCTTTTATTGGTCTTGGGTTATCTGGACTATCCAAACAATCACCAACCGCCCCAATCCAGCAATATTCATATCTGGGGTTTAGTGGTACTGTTGCAGATAGATAACCTGTTAGTTTGGCATTCTCAAAAGGGCTTTCTTTACCCGTGTCGTGGGCTGACGTGCTTACATGGCTACTGTTCTTCACCTTGTTTGCAAATTCATTGTTCTTTGGCATAACTGAATGAATTTGTAGTAATACAAAAAGGGTTGCTGCATCCTTTTCTCGCCAAAGAACAAATCACACAAACAACGTTTGAGCAATCCAGTAGGATAACAGCAACCCCATATCTTAATCTAAAGATACATAGATAGCTTGTAAACACAAAAAGTGCTCACAACATTGTTTATGATTTTATTCTTTGGCATTACAAAGGTACTTATTTTCTGGAAATCACCACATAAAACAGGTGCAAATCTACTGGAGTGGGTGAATTTCCTCTTTGAGGTATGCCGTTTGGTGTGTCCCGTGTTGTGCTCTCAATGGCTGTAAAGTCTTGATTCTCTTATTTGTATCTATGCCCTTAATTGTGCCCTTTGCTGTGCCCCAATAGTTGTAAATGGGTAACGCTGTGTTTGCTGTGTGTTTCTGGTTGAGGCTCTTTACTTAGCTGATAATCACTTTTCTTTCTTTTGTTTTCCCACCTCTGAAATAAGACGTTTTAAGGCAAAATAAAAGCTGAATAGTATATTTGTACTATCCAGCCTATGAATGTTGTAAGGGTGTCAGTTTCTGGTGCTGATAGCTATATTGGCTAACTTCTTGCCCTTACCGTTTTCTTACCGTGATTTAACAGATTTATATTTTACCCTTGCCCTAACCTTGCCATTATTGAGGGTTTATTAACAGTTACTCCCTCGCCCTAATCTCGCCCTTTGGGTAACCATTGGGTGAACTTACTTAAAATCTGGCGGTTCTTCACCTGTAAAACTGAAATCTGGTTCAATATCGGCAAACGTACCCCCTAAAGCCTTGATAGCTACCATACCTAAAAAGGCTTCTTTCACCATTCTTTTGTACACACTGTTGCTTTCTATGTGCTTTCTCCATTTCTCCAATAGTTCACCGTCAAGCCCTTGCAGCATCATTTCTTTAATTGAACCCTCATCGGTTGGCTTATAGCCCCAACCTTTGTACAAGCAATCCAGATAGTAGTTAAGTTCATCCCGTTTAATCTCTTTGTGTGGGTTGTAGCAATCTAACAGGCTTTTGAAACTTTCTATCTTTCCCATATCAAGCCATCCACATTTGAGGGCTTTAGCTATCTCTAACACGTCTTTACTATCTACTTTTACTTTCATCTTCTTCTTTCTTTTGTAGTTCCTGCAGGCGTTTTGCTACCCGGTCTATCGCTTCCTCTGGCAGACTTAACAAAAGCTCCTGCATCATTTCTTTTTCTTTTCTCAAAACATCATCTGGAGTAGTAGGGGCTTGCTTGGGTAAGCCCGTGAACGTCCTTATGTATTCAGACGGTTCTAACTTCTCCAGACTTTCTATAAACTTTTCCCTACCATCTTCCAGAATAGAGGCAACCCATGTTTTTAGATCGGTGGTTGCCTTATTGGGTGTACCTACTGATCTACCGCCTATTCTTCCTTTTCCATCTCCTTTTTGCCTTGCCATACTAAAACACACTACTTTAGTTTAACATTGCCCTATTTACTCCTACAAAGGTGAAATCACCGTTTGGGCTTGCTCTTATCCAATCTGGAACACCGCCAAAGAGTTCATTCATCTTTGCCTGCCCTACCGTCTGATTTACCATGTCTTTAACAGACGTATAACCGTTGGCTTTAGCAAAGTATTCATTTACCCTTATCTCTTTTATGTCGGTTTGCTTCCAACGTTTGAATGTAATAGGCATATTGTCATACTCCCATTGAAAGATATAATATTGATCTGATTCTTCAATGATTTTCATTTTCACCTCCTTTTCTGTTTTAGGCAAATGTTACCAGATTTTGGTAACAAACTACACCTTATTATAAGAACATCGCTATACATAAGCCCCTATGTTCTTTATTTCATCGTCTAACTCTTTTATCAGTTCATCGGAAACGGTTACACCTGCTTTGGTTGCCACCTCCTGTATTTTCTTCTTTAATCTGGAGTAGCATTTTCTATCGTCAAATACTTTAGCTTCTTTCAGTTCTTCCAGAAAGCACGCTATTTGTGTTTGGTCGCTTTGGGTTATCAATCTGGCTACAAACACATCAAAAGCATCTGAAACGGTCTTAATCTCATCCATAACATCGGTTTTTATTTGGTTATTCTTTGATATTGCAAAATAGCTTTCTTGGTATCGCTTCACCATCAGCCTGTAAAAGGGATTTTCTGATAGTGTGGCTGCTGTAACTTCTGGTACTCCTAACTGTTGAGGCAACCGCCCGTTAATTCTCATCTCATATTTCAGTAAGTTGGCATCTGTAAAACCATCGGGCAAAACCATGTCTTTAACGGCTGCATCTGCCTTTTTATCATAGAAAGCAAGTATCTTGGGTTGCTGTTTACCTTTGGGTTTATAATACAGTGTGCCTACATCAAAGTGATACCTCATTAGCTTAGGCATATCGCCCAACTTTGAAAGATAACTTTCTACCGGATGTGCCATTACAAACTGTGTCCCAAATTCCAAACCTGTAACTTTGGCATCATCCAAACCAATATGTAGGCTATCTGATAGTTTTTCTATCGCTTGGGCTGTGTTGTGCCTATCCAACGGGTAGATATTATTAGGGTAGAGGTATTTAGCCAAACTGCCTACTATTGATATGCCACCTGTGTAGATAGACACTTTCAAACCCTCCAGACTGCCAAAGGTGCAAACTTCACCTGTTTCATGGTCTACCTGGTCTTTTGCTCTATCCAGAAACTTGCTTACATCTGGGGTTGCTCTGGTTCTTGCCGTCCATAATTTCACCTTATCATACATTGTTACCAAAATTTGGGTACAAACTACATATTATTATAAGAGGTTTCCTATTTTGCTTGATCTCTCAAAGATTTAATAGCCTCATCAAAACCTCCCATCATAAGTTGTTTGCAATAGGAAGAAATTAAGACTTTTGCACCCTCCAATACAATCAGCTCTATAATAGTAGGTCTTATCTGTTCTGGGGCTGTATTGGCGTTCTTGTCTTGGTGGATTATGAAAAGGTAGCCATCATCTTTGTACTCATAGAACGGGTTAGACTTTTGTTTGCTACTGTATGCTTTAGCAGCTAAAGGATAACCATAAGCAAAACCACTCAATTTCCCATCTACAAAGTAATCTTTCAGCCCTGTAAAGTTTAGACTATCTTTTGCTTGTAATTTCATAGCAGGTGCATTATCTTTCTTGCTGCCACTGTCTTTGCTTACTTGTAGGTACATCGACACTTTACCATCTCTGCCTACTATGTTTTCCATCGGTGGGAAATAGCTTGCTTGTGCTGTAATCACATACTTAGGGGTTTTGCCGTTACCTGTACAATCTTCCATTCTGGCATAGTAGCGGATATTAGGAGTAATCATAAAGCACCTCCTTTCTGCATACAGTATGCCTGTGCTTTCTGGCTTATCTCGTTACTGGTAGATACCCGGTTGCTTTGTAACCATTGCTCTAACTCCATACGGTTGAAATAACACATTTTGCCCATAGGTTTAAAATGTGGAACTTTACCCATCATTGTGAGTTTATAGAGGTAACTCTTTGAAATACCCATGTATTGGGCTGCTTCATTGCTTGTTAGTACCTCTTTTGTACAAAAAATAGTGTTTGCCGTTACAAGGTCGGCTACCTGTTTTTGTTCCTCTTTATTCATGTCTTTTCATTTTGAGGTTTCAATAAAAAGACTGTGCACGGTCTTACTATCTCTCTGATAGCAAGGGCAAAATTAGAGGTAAAAGGAAACAAAAAATAGTGCCTCATAGTGTCACTATTGGTGTCACTACAAAGCACTACTTTTCATTATTAGGGCTACTTACTCACTCAAATATCTTATCTATTATTTCATATCCTTTTGGTTTTCCGCTTTTATTGCTTGCATATTGCCCCCTTGCTTTTCCTAATCGGCTTTCTCCAAAAAGAGTGTTTAAGTCGGTTTCTGGAAAATCATTGCCGTTATCTTTTCCTGTATTATCACGGCAAAACACTAATTCAAGGAAGTAGGCTAATGCAGCTTTGGTTTTTATAGCAGTTCCCATCGAGTAGCCTATATCAGTATTGGTTATAATACTTTCCTCAATTGCTTTAGGGAAATACTTTAGTGCTCTTTCCGTTCTTAGTGTCACTGGGAGAAAAGTTTCATTCTCTGATAATGAGGTATCAAGTGTTTGCTTTGGTTGGGGCTTCCCCGTTGTTTCCTCGTTGTTTGCTCTGTATCTTATTTGTTCCTGTATTGCTTGCCCCGCTTGTGTTGAAAGCAAGTAATTACATAGAGGTTTAAGCCATATTTTATCACCATCACCCCAAAGGAAATAACAAAATGACACTTCCTTTTTTAGTAATATATTCATTATCCATTGACCTAACATTTCAGCATCTTTATAGCCTTTTTCACCTTTTTCAAGTGATACATTTTCAAACCATGAAATCAGCCCCTGTAATATCAGTATCTGAAAAATCAGTCCATGCACAGGTATGGTGTCAAACCATTTAATCTTTTTTCTGATATGGTTTCTTACCTTGTTTGGCTTATCTGTATTCTCTTTTATGAATGTGCAAATCTCTTTTAAACTTACTAATAGTGCTTTTTTGAAAATAGGTTTATTGAGCACCCCACTAATAACACCATACTTTTGTAAGTCCCTGTAATAAACCTGTAGTCCATTGCATTGCACCCCATAAGCATCTATCATTAAGAAATCATCATCATTTTCATCCTCTTTTGGAATATCGCTATGACTGGAAAATATACCATCATCTTTGCAAAGCTCTTTCTCCCATACTTGATCTAATACGGGTATTAATTCTTTGGAGATAATAATAGATGGGGTTAGAAATATCCATTCATCTGGGGTTGGCTCTTGTTGAGGCTTGATAAATTTACCTTGTTGTAGTGAAATTTTAATCCCTAATCTCTGTATTTTTTTGCCCTCTATTATTATTTGATTATTTCTTTTGAAAGCCTTGCAAAAAGCCTCATCAGTACTATGCCCTGTTAATTCAAGGGCTTTATTTATATTGTCCTCATTTTCAGTATAGGGGTGTTGAAGTGTAAAATCTTCCTCCAGACTATCTAATACTTCAAATACTTTAGCAAACCCATCTCTTGGTAGTTGCTCCTGTTCATCACATAAAGCATCAAACTTGGCTTTAAGTTCTTTGAGTATATCTTCCTGTTTACTCATGAAAATTATAGTTTAAGTTCTGGTAAACTGTTTATAGCATCTTCTTTCAGTCTATCTACTGCACGGGTGTATTTCTCTGTGTGCTTTAATCCGCTATGCCCTAATAGACTGGCAACCGTTTTTATGTTAGCACCATTATTTAGGATATTCACAGCAAAGGAGTGCCGGGCACAATGCCAACTAATATGCTTATTTATTCCTGCTCGTTTAACCCAACGTTTCAAAGACTTTAAGCAGCTTTCATAAGTCGGCAAAGGAAATATAAGGGTACTCTTGTCACCGTCTGCTGGTGGCTCTCCTATCAGTGAAAGCAAACCATCATTCAGAGGAATAACTACACCGCTTGCTGCTGAATGCCCTTTTGTCTTGTTTTGCTCAAACTTTAGTAACTTATTGGAGTAGTCCACATTCTTGTAAGTAAGTTCCTTTACATCACAGAACCTTAACCCACAGTAAAGGGAAAGGATAAAAGCCCGTCTTACATTTGGGTTCTCATTATCATAGTGAGTATTTATTAGCGTTTGCGCTTCTTCCATTGAAAGCACATCTTTTCTTAGTATCTGATCGTCCACTCTAATAGAAACACCTATACACGGGTTCTTTATCATTGCATCGTGTTCAATGGCATAGTTTATAACTTTCTTGAAACGCTGGTAGATACTCTTTGCACCCTCGCCAATGCTCCTACCTTGTAGATACTCTGTGAAAGCTATCATCATATCCTTGTTTAGCTGTTCTGGCTTGATGGATATTACAAACTTGGTATATTCTGGTGTTTCTGAAAGAAAGTCTTTAAACCTTTGGAGTGCAATCTGCATCATCCTAATATCTGTTTTTGTGTAGCTATCAATGTAAGATTGAAAATAATCCAGAAAGTTAATAGATCGGTCTTTCTTCAATCTATACCCCTCTATACTTTCAAGGAGCTCTTGTCCTCTTTCAAATCTGATTTTCTTAGCAAGTTCAAGCATTTCTTTATTTTGCTGTCTTTCAAGCGGTGTTCTTGGTGCTTGCCAAAGATATAGCTTCAAAGTTTCTCTTTTCCTGTCTTTCTTAGCTACTTCTTTATCTTTAGCCTCATTATAAACCATCTTGTAGCCAAAGTAGTAATCAAGAAAGAGGCTTTCTCTACCATCAGATAGAATTTTAGCACCTAACTTAGGGTTGTCGGTATCATCTGTACTTATCATGTAAGTATTATCAGACCTTATTTCTTTCTTTGCAGCCATATCTTAAACTGTTTGTTTATTCCTTTGGTTTCCTATGATTGCAAATATAACTATTTATTTTGTTCTGGGTAGCCAAAGGGTAGCCAAAAGTAGTAGAACATAGTCTTTTTTATGAAAATAAGAGAATGTACCTACTTGGGCTACCCGTTGATATTCATTCACTTAGTTTCTTATTTTTGCTTTTAACATCTGGGTACAGTATTGGGTCTGGGTACAAATAAAAAGCTAAGTGTTGAATAATCAATCACTTAGCTTTTTTCTTTTGTTTAAATCCCCCCACTTTCCCCACATCTACAAAATCATTGTAAGAAAATAGGATCAACGTAAAACTCTGAGGGATTTTCATTTTATGCATATAATTTAGTAAGTCTGTATAAAAAGAACGCTTTATCTCTGACTCCCCTAAACTGTGCTCTGAAAGCTTTGATCTTTGCATTAAAAGATTCTGCCGCTGCATTTGTTGCCCTTCTTTCAAAGAAGTTGATATATTCAGATAATGTGTTTGTATAGAGTGTGCCACCCTTCCAAAGGTAAGGAATCCCGATTTATCTACTTCATCATACCATCTTGCAAGTCTTGTCAAAGCAATATCCTTAAACTTACACTGATGATAGATTAAGCCTAACCGCATAGCCAGATAATATCCTTTCTTTATATCGGGATATTCTGGGTCAGTTCGAAAACCGTGTGGGAATGTTAAATCTAAGCGACTATTTTGCACAATCTAAAAATAAAGAATGGAATATCCCTTACTCCTCTGAATTGTGTTCTAAAAGCTTTAATTTTTGCATTGAATGATTCTGCAAATGCATTTGTTTTCCTGTTAATAAAGTAGTTTAGTATTGTTTCATAATAATTCTGCATGGTATTGGTTACGGTTCTGAAACATCCGTATCCCAGTTTTTCGATTTTATTGTACCACAAGGCCAGCTTCCCACGTGCTACATCCTTGTCGTAGTACTTTTTATAGATCGTTGTCAACTCCATAGCTAGATCGTAGAGGGATTTCAATTCCGGATAGTATTCGAATATGATTTCGGCACGTATTCTTTGTGATTCTGTCCATTTAGTAAAATGCTTGACAAGTATATGTTTGGCTCTTGCCAGCAGCTGCTTACGGGTATCACCATTAGTATGACGAAACGGAACATACTCTATATTTTGCTCTCTGCACCGCTGGATTTCATCGTTCTCAAGGTCTCGTGCCATCCAGCGATAAGATATCCGGAGTTCATCGATTGCCTCATAGAAAAACTTCTGTACATGAAACCGGTCATTTGTCATAGTGGCATTGGGAAAAACTGATTAGACAATCCTCATCATGGTCGGTGAGAGATCTTAAAATCTAACCGCAAAGATAGCACACTTTTACTTATCTACATAAACCACCCACACGGTTTTCGGATTGATCCGGTTCAAGGCTTCACAGAAGAAAGGTTTCAGCTTTATGTTTTAATAACAAAGAGGTTGAGATATAAGTAAACTTAAATATCACTATGCTTATGATGAGAATGTCGGTATTATAGACATTCCTAACGTACTTTCCGAATATAGATGTAATCATTGGCTTCATTGTATTTCATGTGGGGCGGAGATGATTGCCAAACTTGAAGATAAGAATACATATCATTTTGCACATAAAAGTGGAGATGATTCTTGTTGTAGTGAAACATATCTGCATAGGTTAGGTAAGTTGTTGTTAAGGAAGAAGATTGATGAATTTTCTACTTTTAAAATAAAGTATTTGCATGATATAAGATGTAAGCAACAATCTTCTTGTATTTTTTGTGCAACACAGAGTGTAATGCAAGCTTATGAGGTATTTGACTTAAAAAAGTACTATAATATTTGTGCGAAAGAACAGAAAGTATTTGATTATAGAGCTGATTTGTTATTGTCTGATAGTACAGGCAAATATGAAAGATTGTGTATTGAGAAAAATAATGAGAATATCACAAAACAGTTTTAAAATATTTCTGAATAGATAAATAATGCAAAAATGACACTTTTTTCTATAGTATGCAATTAACTTTTGGCTATTAATAAGGTCATATATACATTATTCATTTAACATGATATTTAGAATATGAAAAAGCAAATTTTAAGTTTGGTTGTTGCCTTATTAATTGGCACAACAGTTTGTATTGCACAGAATCGTCAGCAAGGAAAAGTTGATAGAGAAAAGCGCATAGAGAAAATGATCACAGATCTGGGGCTGAATGAAAAACAGGCTAAAGATTTTAAAGCAGCTTTGCAAGAAATGCGACCTACCAAACAGAAACAGGGTGAACAAGCTGAGAGGCCATCACGCGAAGAGATGCAGAAGAAGAGAAATGAATTAGAAACTAAGATGAAAAATATATTAACAGAAGAGCAGTATAAGAAATATCAGGATATGCGTAAAAAGGAAAATGAGAATAGAAAAAAGAGAGCTAAATAACTTTGTTTATTCTATAAAACTTTTTATTTAGTAATAATAGTGTGAAATGAAAATGTATTTATCATTTCACGAAGAGAATGAAAGTATGTTGTTGAAGAAATGATATACTTTCTTCTTTTTATACAGGTTTTTACACCAAATACCTGAACGTGAATAGTGCTGCTAAAACGTACATAGCAACTGTTAGAAACTGTTTCGGAATGATGTTTTTCTGATGCAGTATGGCTTGGCATACTTCTCTACGTATCCAGTCATCTGGGTCATTTTAACGGTCCAATGTATTCTACGGAAGAACGATGATGAGATCTTTGCAATGCTCTATGACCTTTAATAACTGTTCGTTGAACTTTTCGGATCGTAGTGTCTCTGCATTAAAAAATACGGAATAGCCTGGGCTGCGCAGTTTCTCAGTAATGAGATTGACAGATTCGAAAGAGGCACGGAGATAGCTTATAAAGATGTCGTATTTCATAATACTCGCGTTTGTATTTATTTGCTAACCTATACATCTTTAGGATGATAAAAAGAAAAATGCTTGTTGTAAATTTGGTGCACTTCTTTTACTAAAGTACACTAACGAATAGTAATATCTTGTGAATATCGTGAAAACAAAATAACCGGGAATTTAAATCGGAGTTTCATCACTTGGAATCTTTTATACAATTAAATCATGGAAACACTGCCACTGAATGAAATAAGGAGATGATAAAAAGAATGTATCGTTAATATTTCCTTAGTAACCCCCTTTAATGTTTAAATAAAAGCAAATGCTTCCTTTTATTCTTAAATAGTCTGTTACAAAAGAACAACTAATCTAAAGTTTTACTATATTTATTGCAGCTAGAGAGCACTTTAAGTAATGCCTTAAGAAGAAATGAGATAAGTAGTATTATACTATATATTTTCTATTATTAATTACTTAAACAATTTTTTTATGGAAGCCAAGAAATCAAAAAAGGCTGCAATTGAGAACCAACGCGGTTCTTGGTTGATGATGGGTTTGATTGTTGCGCTTGCTTTCATGTTCGTTTCGTTCGAATGGACACAACATGATGTAAGAGTTGCGCTAATATCGTCAGCAGACGATCCCATCTTTGTAACGGAGCTTGTTCCAATCACATTTCCTGATGAAAAGAAACTGGAACCGCCCCCTCCCGCAGTAAAAAGTGTAACGGATCTGTTCACAATAGTGGATGACGATATAGATGTGGACGAAGATGTTTCTATTGTGGCGGACGATATGACCTATAATAAACCTGTAGAAGGTGTTTTCGTGCCACCAGTTGGAATTGTGGAGACAGTAGTGGAGGATGAGATTTATGTGGCAGCAGAGAATATGCCGGAATTTCCCGGTGGTACTGACCAATTAATGAAGTATCTTGCTTCTCATATCAAGTATCCGACGATTTCTCAGGAAATGGGCACAGATGGAAGAGTCATTGTTCAGTTTGTCGTAGACAAAAACGGATCGATAACAAGCCCTGAAGTGGTGCGAAGTGTGGATCCTTATCTGGATAAAGAAGCTCTCCGTGTGATTAGTACAATGCCCAAGTGGAAGCCGGGTGAACAAAACGGCAAGAAAGTAAGAGTAAAATTTACTGTACCTGTAACATTCAAATTGCAGTAATTACTTGGAATAAATGAGCTAAAGGGTCAGTTCTCGTGAAGAGAATTGACCCTTTTCAATTGGTTATCAGAGTCAAATTTAATTATTAAACATATCTTCCGTAATTATTACTTTAGAGATTAGTTGAGACATTTTATTTAATCGAAGCTTGGGATATCGATCGTTTCGCTCTCTTCCTGCCAATTGTCTATCGTAAAATTTCCGGCATCTTCCTCCGAGAAGATTTCAGATAAGGTCAATGTTAAGGTAAGACGGGTATTAGCCTTTAAAGGAGAACTCAAAGGTTGCTTAAATATTTTTACTGTTCCATTTTTTAGAGTGACAATAAGTTGAAATAGCGGACTTATTGAAGACGGGAACAGCATGACCGTAGCGTTACTCATTTGTGTACCATCTATTGAAAGTACAAGGGGGAAAGCTACAGTCTTGGTTTGGTTGGTAACTGCGGCTGTGTATAGGTTTATTTTTTCTGCAATGCCTCCTATATGCACTTTCATGCTAGCTATACTTGAACTTAGAATACCGTTATTTTTGTTTTTTACAATAACTTTCAAACCTGCAACTTGCCGTTTCATGGCAGCATTTAACTCTTCTGTACCAATATTGGCAGGCTTCACAGCATACACTAGGTCAAAGACCGGGTAGTAAGTAGTATCTGGAAAATTCTGGCGGAGTCCAAGGTATTGTTGTGACAAATCTCCACCTACGGTGAGCTGAGGGTCACTTACCGTCGAATTGCTGTAGATAGGCTCTTCATATTTTGGTGTTCCCCAATAAATCATGTTATAAGTTCCTATCGGCAAGGAGAGCGCACGTTTGGGGGCTTCGAAAGTACTTCCGTCTTTTAGATAATAAAAGCCTGGAAATGGAGTAAGCACATCATTGATATAATTTCCGTAATAGAAGGAAGTTCCGGCTTGACAAGGATATACTTCCAAAACACCTGTCATCGGACTCTGCGAGTTGTCAGGTGAATTGACCGTAGCATTTATATCGGGACTGATAAGCCCACTGTTATTTCCTCCGCTATTGCCTACGTTACCGCAATCATCTTCGGGTAACATGGGATTATCACTTGAACAGCCAGCGAAGATAGCAGCTGTTAATATTGCCATAAAAATAATATTCTTCATAATTAAAGCTGTTTAGGTTTCGTTTTTCTCCTAATAACATTTTCTATTTGAATTGGTTCTATGAGATTAAAAAACGTATCTTTGCATTACGAACAAAAAATGAATGATTGTCTTATGAATCATCTGTTACTTTGCCTGAAAAGACCTTTTATCTGGCTTTCCCGTTTCCGTCATCGTTGTGGTTATGGTGTGCATTCTCCTTTTGCTTTCAACTTGATATCAGATGTGATTTATGAAAAGCAACCTTATTATGCTTACTATTCTTTGGCATCAGAACAAAAAAAAATGTCATGTGAAATAGGATGGTACAAAGAAACACAAAAGATTAACCGCCTATTATTCCGATTGGTAAACAAGATACAACCCTCCACTATTGTAGAGGTGGGATGTCTTTCTGTAAGCTCTCTTTATCTTCAATCAGGCAAGCCTTCTGCCGAATATCTTTTTGCATCGAACTTGTCTGAACTTTTTTGGGATGCAGACGTTCCGATTGGTTTGCTGTATCTGAATGATTATCGGAGTCCCGATCTTTTAAGAGGAGTTTTTCAAGTTTGCGTGGAACGAGCTACACCTGAAAGTCTATTTATTGTTTATGGTATAGGTTACTCCAAAAAAATGAAATCGTTGTGGCAAGAGTTGAAAAATGACGAACGGGTAGGGATTACTTTTGATTTATATGATGTCGGTCTGCTCTTTTTTGATAAAACAAAAATAAAACAGCATTATATTATCAACTTCTAAGAACCTTTATACGTTACCATAATATAACAAAAATAAAATGGAAGATTATGAAAAAGAGCCTTGTATATACAAAAACCGGTGATAAAGGAACTACCAGCCTTGTTGGTGGTACTCGGGTTTCGAAAACTCATATTCGTTTGGAAGCTTATGGAACGATTGATGAATTAAATTCCCATTTGGGGTGGTTGTATACCTATTTGATGGACGAAGCTGACCGAACCTTTATTTTAGGAATCCAGCACAAGTTGTTCACTATAGGATCACACCTTGCCACTGATCAGGAAAAAATACAACTGAAGTATGCAAGCATTATTACTAAGGAAGATGTGGAACGGATCGAACAAGGAATTGATAAATTGGATGAACAGTTGCCAGCACTTTGCGCTTTTATTATACCAGGAGGCGCTCGGGCTGCTGCAGTTTGTCACGTTTGCCGTACTATTTGTCGAAGGGCCGAACGTCGTATTTTGACTTTGTCCGAAACTTGTACAATTTCGCCCGAACTTTTAGCTTTTGTGAATAGATTATCAGACTATTTATTCGTTTTATCTCGAAAAATTAATTTTAATGAACAAAATAATGAAATATTTTGGGATAATAGTTGTAAATGATAGATTTTATTATACTTTTGCGGAAAAATAGAAAAAAGAGACAATTAGTATTCACTTTTAATACTCAAGATTATGTATTGGACATTGGAATTAGCATCAAAGCTTGAAGATGCTCCCTGGCCGGCAACTAAAGACGAATTGATTGATTATGCCATGCGTTCGGGTGCTCCTCTTGAAGTTATTGAGAATCTCCAGGAAATGGAAGATGAGGGCGAAATTTATGAGAGTATCGAAGATATTTGGCCGGATTATCCTAGCAAAGAAGATTTCTTCTTTAACGAAGAAGAGTATTAATCTAAAAATTAGCACTGAACATATAAAAATACCCGATGACGGAAGAAGGTTATCGGGTATTTTTGTTTTCAGGTTATCTTAAAATATCGGCATCTGCCAGATGAAACCAACGGAAATCCGGTTGGTACTGTAGTTCTCCTGTCCCAAAACCTTAGCACGTGAGGTGAAATTATACGAACGTCCTACGTACGTTACAAAAAAATGCAGATTGGTTTCCATCGGGTAAAATTCAATACCTGCCAGATATCCCCAGGAAGTACGATAATTTCCTTTTTCTATATCATCACTAGCTTTTGTGACGGAAGCAGTCTCATACATACCTTTCACAAAAGCATTCCATTTCGGCAAGAAGCGATAATTGCATTTGGCTACTACAGAAAGATAACCGGTATTAAACGTATTGTGTCCGTTTGGACGGCCGATAATACCAGTGATTATCCCGGTGCGGTCAATATTTTCCTGTGAGTACATAAGATCGACGAAAGCATTCCATTTTCCAAGATTCAATTCGTTACCCATTGCATAGTAATAAAGGTTCTTGTTGCTAGCTTCATTCAAGAGAGAAGCAGACCAACGGGTTTTGAATACATTGTTGAAATTACCATTCCAGTTCAATGTATAGACTAACGGCATTTTTCCGGATTTTAAATCAGGAAGGTTGCCTTCCGAATCTTCTGTGATACCATAGGTTTTCTCAAAAGTATTATTGCGACTGTTTAATACCTGAAGATTTAACTGCTGGTCCGGAGTAATATTATAGGCCACATTCAAACCGGTCATAAAGTTACTCATATTTTCGATCATGTCACAATATTCATAAACATCAATAGGGTTCAAGTCAAACTCGAAACCTCCGTATGCCGTACATTGTTTTCCAGCAAAGAGGCTGAACTGATTGTTTAGCTTGATACCAACACCGGCCCAGTCAATAGAAGTTGGCAGATTGTCAATCATGCCGTTAGCATCGTTCGAACGATTCAGCCGTTGCCGATAGCGGTAAGAAAGCCAATTATTAATATTTCCCTTTGCTTCGATACGGAGTTGGTGCATATTGAAGTCTCCTTCCTGAAATCCGTCTCTGAAATGTGCATCGAAACTACCTTGCATATTAAGGAACAGATTGAACTTGTCCGATTTCTTTTTCACATCTGTCAATTCCTCGAACAGAGGAGTATTGGGTGAAAACTTTTCTTTTTTTTCAGTATTTTGGGCATATATCCCCTGTATGCTACCCGTAATGAGTAGCATAAATATGATTTTTTTCATAGGTTGGCTCAGTTTTAGTATTCGTTAAAATATTCCTGAATCTGTTTCCAATCTGTTGTTTTGGTTAATGCAAGCATTAGCAATACACGCGATTTTTGTGGATTCAATTCCTGAGAAGCCACAAATTGATATTTTGCATCATCTACTTCCGCATCGAGAGTAGTAGGTCCGGTTGGCACACGGGAAGAACGGACTACTAAGATTCCTTTTTTCCTTGCATCTGTCAGTAGTGGAAAAATGTTTTTGTGAATATTACCGTTTCCTACACCTGCATGGATGATTCCTTTGTATCCGTTGCTAAGTAAAGGAGCCACCATATCTGCTTCAATATTGGAGTAGCTATATACAATACCTACTTTGGGCAATGAGGTCAAGTGAGTAACATCGAATACAGAGTGGGTAGTATGCTTTTTCAGTGTTACTTGGTTATAGGTCACTTTCCCGTTCAGTACATAGCCCAATGCACCGGAGTTGGGAGCCTGGAAAGTTTGTACATCTACAGTGTTCATCTTAATTACACTTTGTGCTCCCAAAATAAGACCATTCATGGCAACTAATACCCCTTTGCCTTTAGATTCTTTAGCGGCAGCAGTCACTACACCGTTATAAAGGTTCAACGGACCATCTGCACTAAGTGCGGTAGAAGGACGCATAGCACCTACTACAACTACTGGCTTATCACTTTTTACAGTCAGATTTAAAAAGTAAGCGGTTTCTTCCATCGTATCCGTTCCGTGAGTGATAACAACGCCGTCAATATCCGCTCTTTTTAAAAGCTCATTGATTTTTTTGGCTAAAGTCAGCCAGACTTCATCATTCATGTCCTGCGAACCGATCTTCACGATTTGTTCGCCCGTTACGTTGGCAATGTTCTTAATCTCGGGCACAGCTTCGAGCAATGTACTGATCGCTACTTGTCCGGCAGTGTAATTGGTTCCTGTTGCCGAACTTCCTGTGCCGGCAATCGTTCCTCCGGTGGCAAGAATATGAATGTTCGGTTTCTGGGCAAATGCCATTGTTACGGAAAATAGTAGTGTGACTACTATGAGACCTAGTTTCTGGAATTGTTTCATAACTAAATAATGATGTTTAGGTTAATTATATATTAAAATACTTGTATAAAAAGTAATCCTAAAGCAATTGCCACGATGGTAGATACCAGTCCTGGCATCATGAACGAATGATTTAACACATATTTGCCGATTTTTGTTGTTCCGGTGCGGTCAAAATTGATGGCGGCTACTACGGTCGGATAGTTAGGGATAAAGAAGTATCCGTTTACGGCCGGGAATAGAGCTATCAGCATATAAGGAGAGATTCCGAGTGCAATACCTAAAGGCATCAGTGCACGAACTGTAGCAGCCTGACTATATAATAAGATAGACATGACGAATAATGCGATACCGAATAACCAAGGCATTTGCCGTACAACTCCTTCGATGGAGGAAGTAAGTTGAACCATATTGCCTTGAAGGAAAGTGTCACCCATCCAGGCAATACCGAAAATAGCAATGACGGCTTGCATTCCTGCAGGGAATACTGAACCTTGGGTGGCTTTAATTCCGTCAGTCTTGGTCAAAATAAGAATGATAGCAGCTGCGGATAACATCACTATTTCGATAATGGAAGACATTCCTAAAGTAATGATCTCACCATCAATAAGGAAGCTGGGCCGCATTCCCTCGAAGGAACCGAAAAAGACAATAAAAACTGTCGCTAGAATGAAGATAATAACGGATAGCATAGCAGAGCGCTTGTTCTTGACATCTTTTATTTCTACCTTTTTATTATTAAATAAGCCTTTTTTTACACGTTTCAGATATTCGGGATCTTCAATTAATTCTTTACCTACTTTCATGGAAAACAGAGCACCTACCAATACTCCGACAATGGTGGCAGGAATTGTAATCTTTAAAATGTCGAACAGAGTAATATCGAATCCGGTCAATAGACCCAGCAGAGCAACTGTTGCGGCAGAAATAGGACTTGCAGTAATAGCTTGTTGCGAAGCAATTACGGCAATTCCGAGCGGACGTTCCGGGCGTATTTTAGTTTCTGTTGCTACTTCGGCAATTACGGGCAATACGGAATAAGCGACATGACCCGTTCCGGCTACAAAAGTGAACAGATAAGTCACCAACGGACTGAGCAACGTCACATGTGACGGATTTTTACGAAGCAGATGTTCTGCAAGCTTCACCATGTAATCGAGCCCTCCGGCAGCTTGCATGCATGAAGCGGCTGAAATGACAGCTGCAATCATTAGCATAACGTCTATAGGCGGAGCAGTCGGCTGCAGACCGAAAATGAATGTTAATATTCCCAGACCTACACCTCCCATGACGCCGAGCCCGATACCACCGAGGCGTGCACCGATAATAATAGCTGTCAGAACAAAAGCTAATTGTAATATCATAAACTGTTATTTTAAGATTAAAGCAAATATAACTAATTTCTTCTTTAATTTTCTATCTGTTTGGAATTAACAACAAAAAAACCATTGAATAGTTTTTGCATATTTATTAAAACAATAACATCTTTGATTGGTTATTATATCAACTAACGAAAAAGTTATTGCTATAAAACAACCGATATGGAACAAAAATTATCAAAGAAAACTCGTATGGAAAGCGACTTGATTGGGAGTCGTGAAGTGCCGGAAAGTGCATTATACGGAGTACAGACACTTCGGGGAATTGAGAACTTCCGAATTAGTAAGTTTCACTTGAATGAGTATCCTTTGTTCATTCAGGCTTTGGCTATTACCAAGATGGGGGCTGCCATCGCCAACAGTGAATTGGACTTATTAACTGAAGAACAAACGGATGCTATTCTTAAAGCTTGTAAAGAAATATTGGAAGGAAAGCACCATGAACAATTCCCTGTTGATATGATTCAGGGTGGAGCAGGAACATCAACCAACATGAATGCAAATGAAGTGATAGCCAACCGTGCTTTGGAACTGATGGGACATCAGCGAGGTGAATACCAATACTGTTCTCCCAATGACCATGTGAACCGTTCGCAATCTACCAATGATGCTTATCCTACTGCTATTCACATTGGATTGTATTATACTAATTTTAAATTACTGAAACATTTCAATATCTTGATCGAATCTTTCCGGAAGAAGGGAAAAGAGTTTGCACATATCATAAAAATGGGTCGTACTCAGCTGGAAGATGCAGTACCGATGACTCTCGGTCAGACTTTCAATGGTTTTGCAAGTATCCTGGAAGATGAAGTGAAAAATCTGAATTTTGCTGCACAGGACTTTCTGACCGTCAATATGGGCGCTACGGCTATCGGGACAGGAATTACTGCCGAACCGGAGTATGCCGAAAAGTGTATTGCTGCTTTGCGTAAGATTACAGGGCTGGATATCAAACTAGCTGCCGATCTTATCGGTGCTACTTCGGATACTTCTTGTATGATCGGTTATTCTTCAGCGATGAGGCGGGTAGCAGTCAAGATGAATAAAATATGCAATGACCTGCGTTTGCTGGCGTCCGGTCCACGTTGCGGATTGGGTGAAATTAATCTGCCTGCTATGCAACCGGGTTCTTCCATTATGCCCGGAAAAGTCAATCCGGTAATTCCTGAAGTAATGAATCAAATTTCTTATAAGGTAATTGGAAATGACCTTTGTGTTGCTCTGAGCGGTGAGGCTGCGCAGATGGAACTCAATGCAATGGAACCGGTGATGGCACAATGTTGCTTCGAATCCGCTGATTTGTTGATGAATGGCTTCGACACTTTGCGAACATTATGTATCGACGGTATTACTGCCAATGAAGAAACCTGCAGGCGAAATGTACATAACAGTATCGGAGTAGTAACAGCATTGAATCCGGTCATTGGCTATAAGAATTCGACAAAGATAGCAAAGGAAGCTTTGGAGACGGGGAAAGGAGTTTATGAACTTGTCTTGGAACATAATATACTTTCTAAGAAGGATTTGGATACCATACTGAAACCGGAAAATATGATTAAACCAGTGAAGTTGGATATTCATCCGAACCAAGAATAAATAGTAGGTGGTAACATAATCATGGAGAAAAGAATCGCAGGAGAATTTGATTTTTATATCGACTCCGGCGATTCTTTTGTTATTTCTCAATCATAAAGGAACAATTGCCAATTCATTTAGAGAAATAGCTATTGACCTTTTCTCCGTAAAGGGATAACTTTGTACCATCAACGTGAATCAATTTTTAAAAGATATAGATATGAAAGATTTTGATGTTATCATTATTGGCTTCGGTAAAGGAGGAAAGACGCTTGCCGCTGAGTTTGCAAAACGTGCAAAGAATGTGGCTATCGTTGAACGTTCCGAGAAAATGTACGGAGGTACGTGTATTAATATCGGATGTATTCCGACTAAAACATTAGTGCATCAGGCAAAAATAGCTTCCGGTATGAAGGGACTGACTTTTGACGAAAAAAGTGATTTTTTCCGTCAGGCTATTTCTTTAAAAGAAGATGTAATAAGTATGCTTCGAAATAAGAACTTTCATAATTTGGCAGATTATCCAAATGTGACTATCTATACAGGTATGGGTTCTTTCATCTCTCCGAATCTGGTTTCTGTCCGTACAGCTACAGATGAAATGATATTGAATGCAGACCAGATTATTATCAATACAGGAGCGGAAACAATTATTCCTCCTATTGAAGGAATTGCTAATAATCCATTTGTATATACTAGTACCTCACTTATGGAACAGACTGCTCTTCCTCGTCATTTGGGCATTGTAGGTGGCGGTTATATAGGATTGGAGTTTGCATCGATGTTTGCTTCCTTTGGTTCACAAGTGACAGTTCTTGAAGGATACTCGGAATTGATTTCCCGCGAAGACCGTGATATTGCTGCCTGTGTGCGGGAGACATTGGAAAAGAAAGGGGTCGTTTTTCGTTTGAATGCGAAAGTACAATCTGTGAAGCATACAGAGCGAAAAGCCATTGTAACTTTTGGGGATTCTTTGACAAACGAAGTGTTTGAGCTTGAAGCTGATGCCGTTCTTTTGGCTACTGGGCGTCGTCCTAATACCGAAGGGCTTAATTTACAAGCTGCCGGGGTAGAGGTAGACACACGCGGAACCATCATCGTGGATGAATATCTCAAAACGACGAATCCTGCTATACGTGCGGTAGGTGATGTGAAAGGTGGACTGCAGTTTACTTATATTTCTTTGGATGACTATCGTATTATACGTGAAGATTTGTATGGCGATAAGAAGCGGAGGGTAACAGATCGTAATCCTGTTAGTTACTCGGTATTTATTGATCCTCCATTGTCACGTATTGGGATTAATGAGGATGAAGCACGCAAACAAAATTTGGATGTTGTCATTAAAAAACTATCTGTAATGGCCATTCCGAGAGCGAAAACATTGGGTGAAACGGACGGGCTGCTTAAAGCTATTATTGATAAGAAAAATGGAATGATATTAGGGGTTACTTTATTTGCTCCCGACTCCAGTGAAGTTATTAATACGGTTGCTATTGCAATGAAGACAAAACAGAATTACACTTTCTTGCGTGACTTTATATATACTCATCCCAGCATGAGTGAAGCACTCAATGATTTATTTGCCTGAAACAGGTTGTCTCGGGTGTACATCTGAGAATTACCGAGACGTACTTCTGGGAATGTCTCATATGTACATCTAGGGAAAGTAGATTTTACTAAAGCCATTAAATTCTCTTATGTCATTTTAAATGGATTATATAGTAAGCTAATGTATGGTTTAAGCTTGTTGTGCGAACAAAAAATAATAATTTGTGTTTAATTTATTATAAGATGTGTATCTTTGTATCGAATTATAAACACGTAAATTTATGAAAAAGATTTTTAGTGCTTTACTGATTGCCGTATGTATAGGTATGGCAATACCTGCCCAGGGTCAAATACATTTTGGTGTTAAGGGTGGCCTGAACTTGTCAAAAGCTAGTTTCTCTGATATGGGTGCGAACTTTAAGAAGGATAACTTTACCGGCTTCTTTATCGGTCCGATGGCAGAGTTCAATATTCCGATTGTAGGTTTGGGAGTGGATGCTGCTTTGTTATTTGCTCAAAGAGGTATCAAGGCTAATGATACTACGATCAAGCAGAACGGACTTGATATTCCGGTTAATTTGAAATATAATATTGGTTTAGGCAGTTTATTTGGAATTTATTTTGCTGCCGGACCGGACTTTTATTTCGATTTTGCAAAGGATAAAACTTTTGCAGATGCTAAAGTAGACAAAAGAAAGGCAGAAGTTGGAATCAATGTCGGTGCAGGTGTGAAGTTATTAAAACATTTGCAGGTGGGAGCGAATTACAATATCCCGTTAGGTGATACAGCCAAACTGAAAGAAGATGGTAGTGAGTCTGGATCTTATAAAACTAAGACTTGGCAAGTTTCCATTGCTTATATTTTCTAATGAACTATCCTTAATCTGATAAGAATTAGAAGCTTCCGACTTTCGGAAGCTTTTTTTTTTTATCTTTGTCGCAGCAATGAACAAATATGTAGATGTAATATTACCGCTCCCGCTCCCGAAATGCTTTACATATGCGCTCCCGGATGAATTTGCGGAAGAAGTGAAGATAGGCTGTCGGGTTATTGTGTCCTTTGGACGGAAGAAGTATTATACGGCTGTTGTCCGTAATGTACATTATTCTGCCCCGACAGAATATGAAGTAAAAGAAATATCTGCATTGCTGGATGCCTCTCCTATCTTATTGCCGGCTCAATTTAAATTCTGGGAGTGGATAGCAGATTATTATCTCTGTACACAAGGAGATGTTTATAAGGCGGCACTTCCTTCCGGTCTAAAGTTGGAAAGTGAAACTATCGTAGAGTATAATCCCGATTTTGAGGCAGATGTACCATTATCAGAACGGGAACAAAAAATATTGAATTTACTTTCTGCCGATTCCCAGCAATGTGTCACAAAATTGGAGAAGGAAAGCGGACTAAAAAATATTCTTACTGTTATTAAATCCCTCCTTGATAAAGAAGCGATTTTTGTGAAAGAGGAGTTACGGCGCACCTATAAGCCCAAGACAGAAGCAAGAGTGCGATTGGCTGGAGTAGCAGATGAGAGGCGGCTCCATATTCTTTTTGATATCCTTTCACGTGCTCCGAAGCAATTGGCATTATTGATGAAATATGTCGAGTGCTCGGGTATTCTGGGTAAAGAAAAGCCGAAGGAAGTTTCTAAAAAGGAACTTTTACAACGGGCTGGCGTCTCACCTTCTATTCTGAACGGACTGGTAGAAAAGAATATATTTGAAATTTATTTTCATGAGATTGGCCGGTTGAAACGGCGATTAGATGCTATGGGGGAATTAAATCCTCTGAATGAATTCCAGCAGCGGGCGTATGATGAAATCACACAATGTTTTCAGGAAAAGAATGTTTGTTTGCTTCATGGAGTTACCTCCAGTGGAAAAACTGAAGTATATATTCATCTGATAGAAGAAACCATTCGTCAGGGAAAGCAAGTGCTTTATCTTTTGCCTGAAATAGCATTAACCACTCAAATAACGGAACGTTTGCAAAGAGTGTTCGGTTCTCGTTTGGGAATTTATCATTCTAAGTTTCCGGATGCTGAACGGGTAGAAATCTGGCAGAAACAACTGGGAGAAAAAGGATATGATATTATTTTAGGAGTCCGTTCTTCTATTTTCCTTCCTTTCCGGAATCTTGGACTGGTTATTGTGGATGAAGAACATGAGAATACCTATAAGCAGCAAGATCCTGCGCCTCGTTATCATGCGCGTAGTGCTGCCATTGTATTGGCGGCGATGTATGGTGCTAAAACACTTCTGGGCACAGCTACTCCCTCTATTGAAACATGGAAAAATGCGATTTCTGGGAAATTTGGCTTCATACAATTGAAAGAGAGATATAAAGAGATTCAGCTGCCGGAAATTATTCCGGTTGATATAAAAGAACTTCATCGTAAGAAACGGATGGTCGGGCAATTCTCTCCGTTGTTGATACAATATATGAAAGAAGCTCTGGAACAGAAAGAACAAGTAATCCTTTTCCAAAACCGGCGTGGATTTGCACCCATGGTAGAATGTCGTACTTGCGGGTGGGTGCCGAAATGTAAGAACTGCGATGTGAGCCTGACTTACCATAAAGGAATCAACCAGCTTACCTGCCACTATTGTGGGTATACTTATCAACTCCCTAAAGCCTGTCCTGCTTGTGAAGGAACAGAATTGGTGAATCGTGGTTTCGGAACAGAAAAAATAGAAGATGACATTAAAGTTATTTTTCCTAAGGCGGCTGTAGCGCGGATGGATCTGGATACAACCCGTACCCGTTCGGCATATGAAAGGATTATTGCGGACTTTGAACAAGGAAAAACTGATATACTAATTGGAACACAAATGGTTTCAAAAGGGTTGGACTTTGACCATGTGAGTGTGGTAGGTATATTAAATGCCGACACTATGCTGAATTATCCTGATTTTCGCTCCTACGAACGTGCTTTTCAATTAATGGCACAAGTTGCCGGGCGTGCCGGACGTAAGAACAAACGAGGAAGGGTAGTGTTACAAACGAAAAGTATCGATCATCCAATTATTCATCAAGTTATCAGTAATGATTATGAACAGATGGTGAATGGGCAGTTGGCAGAACGCCAGATGTTCCATTACCCACCTTATTACCGGTTGGTCTATGTCTATCTGAAAAACCACAATGAATCGCTTTTAGATCAGATGGCTTCTGTGATGGCTGATAAACTACGAACTGTATTTGGTAATCGGGTGTTGGGACCGGATAAACCTCCTGTAGCCCGGATTCAGACGTTGTTTATTAAAAAGATAGTGGTCAAGATTGAACATAATGCCTCAATGGGACGTACGCGAGAATTGCTGTTGCACATTCAACGGGAAATGATAGAGGACGAAAGGTATAAATCATTGCTTATTTATTATGATATGGACCCTATGTAAAATTATATAATTACTTTAAATTTATTTACTATGACACGATTTACTATTCTTTGTCTGATGGGACTATTCAGCACTAGTATGTTGTTTGCCCAGAATGGGGTGACTCAAGGTGGAACACCTACCGGTCAGCCTCCTTATCCTCTAAAAAATTATCAGGAATTACCTGATCCGGCTGCTCCTTCTGCAGAAGAATGGGTATCCGTTTCTACTCCCAACAGTTCGTGGGGTAGTACAGACTACCGATATGCAAAACATATGGTCCCTTCGAAGGGATTACAGAAAATTTCTGTTTTACAGGGATGGCGAGGTGAACGGGTTAATGCACAAGCAATAGTATGGACAGGTGAAGATATCCAGAATCTAAATCTTGTTTTTACAGGTTTCAAGACTTCGAAAGGTGCTGTACTTCCAACTGGTAGTTTTACTGCTTCTTTTTTGCGTTATGTCATGACGGATCAGTTAAATAAGGATGGTAAAGGAGGCTGTGGAAACAGACCGGATCATTCTCTCTTTGATTCCTTACTGGTAGCAGATATGATTGATTCAGACCTGAAAAGTATGAAACTTTCGGCTCGCACTACTCAGCCGGTCTGGGTACAATGCTGGATTCCTCGATCTGCTACACCGGGTGTATATAAAGGTGATTTATTGGTAAAGGATGGAGAGAAGTTGATTGCTCGTCTGCCTATAGAAGTCAAAGTATCTTCACGGGAGCTCCCTCAGCCTTCGGAATGGACGTATCATCTTGATTTGTGGCAAAATCCTTTTGCAGTAGCTCGTTATTATCAAGTTCCACTTTGGAGCCAGGCACATCTTGATGCAATGCGTCCTTTGATGAAGATGCTCGCAGATGCCGGACAAAAGATCATTACTGCTTCTATTATGCACAAACCTTGGAATGGTCAGACAGAAGACTATTTTGAATCAATGGTGACTTGGTTGAAGCGTGCAGATGGCACATGGACTTTTGACTATACGGTTTTTGATCGTTGGGTCGAATTTATGATGAGTGTAGGTATCAATAAACAGATCAATTGTTATTCTATGGTTCCTTGGAAATTATCTTTCCAGTATTTTGAACAGGCAACAAATTCTTTGCAGTTTATAACGACTGCTCCGGGAGAACCTGCTTATGAAGAAATGTGGGTTGCTATGCTTACTTCATTTGCTAAACATTTGAAAGAAAAAGGCTGGTTCGATATTTGTACGATTGCTATGGATGAAAGGCCGATGGAAGTGATGCAGAAAACATTGAAGGTGATTCGTAAAGCTGATCCTGATTTCAAAGTTTCATTGGCGGGAAATTATCATGCACAAATTGAAAAGGATTTATATGACTACTGTATTGCTATCGGACAAGATTTCCCTGAAGGTGTACGTACACGCCGTGTGGCAGAAAATAAGCGTACTACATACTATACTTGCTGCTCGGAAGCACATCCTAATACATTTACTTTCTCTGATCCGGCTGAGGCTGTCTGGATTAGTTTTTATTCTTCAAAGAAACATTTAGACGGATATTTGCGTTGGGCATATAACAGTTGGCCATTGGAACCGTTGTTCGATTCCCGTTTCCGTAGTTGGGCAGGTGGAGATACTTATCTGGTATATCCGGGTGCTCGTAGTTGTCTTCGTTTTGAACGTTTGATTGAAGGTATCCAGGCTCACGAGAAAATTAGTATTCTTCGTCGGGAGTTCAAGGAAAAAGGAAATGAGGCAGGATTAAGAAAAATAGAGAAAATATTAGCTCCGTTCAATCTTGGAGATATGCCGGAAATTCCGGCTGCAACAACTGTGAACCGGGCGAATAGCATATTAAATTCTTTATAATAAAGAAAAGAAAGGATATAATGGTAAAGATTTTGTTCGTGTGTTTAGGAAATATATGTCGCAGTTCTACGGCAGAAGGAGTGATGCTTCATATCATTAAGGAGGAGGGATTGGAAAAGGAGTTTTTGATCGATTCTGCAGGAATTCTTTCCTATCATCAAGGAGAACTGCCCGACAGTCGAATGCGTGTTCACGCTGCTCGTCGAGGATATCAGCTGGTACATCGCTCCCGTCCGGTGCGCACAGAAGATTTTTATCATTTCGATTTGATTATCGGTATGGATGATCTTAACATCGATGATTTGAAAGACAAAGCTCCTTCTCCGGAAGAGTGTAAGAAGATTCACCGTATGACCGATTATTGCACACAAATTTTAACTGAGCACGTACCCGATCCTTATTATGGCGAAGCCGAAGGCTTCGAGTATGTGCTCGATATACTTGAAGATGCTTGTGCAGGTCTGCTTACTTCTTTAACTCAGGATAACTGATCCGGGTATGATAAGCAATCTTTAGTTTTTCTTTAAATACAGCTTTAACGATCGCTATATCTTTGAAAGTGATCGGACATTCTTTGAAATAACCTTCAGCAACCTGGGAATCGATAATCTTATCAACCAGGTTGCTGATACTTTCTTCTGTATATTCAGGCAGACTACGGGAAGCTGCTTCTACTGCATCTGCCATCATCAGGATTGCTTGTTCTTTTGTAAACGGATTAGGTCCCGGATAAGTAAACAACTCTTCGTCCGGCTCTTCACCTGGATGCTCGTTTTTCCAGGAGATATAGAAAAACTTTGTTTTTCCACGTCCATGATGAGTGCTGATAAAGTCTTTAATTACTTTAGGCAGATTATGTTTGTCCGCTAATTTCAATCCATCTGTTACATGATTGATAACCACTTGTGAGCTTTGTTCGTGGCTCAGATTTTTGTGCGGATTGATACTTCCGGATTGGTTCTCGGTAAAGAAAACCGGATTCTCCATTTTGCCGATATCATGATATAAGGCACCTGTACGAACCAATTGACTTTTAGCTCCAATTCGTATAGCAGCTTCCGCGGCGAGGTTGGCTACTTGCATAGAATGCTGGAAAGTTCCGGGAACAGTTTCCGACATCTGGCGAAGAAGATCGTTGTTGATGTTCGAAAGTTCTATCAAAGTGACATTGGAGGTAAATCCGAATGTTTTTTCGAGTATGAATAATAAAGGATAAGCAAAAAGTAAAAGGATGCCATTGATTATGAAATAGGTGTACATACGTACATTTAGTTTCGAGAAGTCATTAGAAAGGTCGTTTTCTGTCATGAGTTCGAAGGCGAAATAGATAGTGGCATAAGTGAGTATCACTAATACTGCCGTACGAAAAAGTTGGGACCTTTGGGAAAGTTCCCGCAAACTAAATATGGCGATTAGTCCGGCTGCCAACTGAGTCAAAATGAACTCATGGGGGAAGCGGAGCGATATGGAGCAAAGAAGTATGGTGACTGTATGGGTTATGAAAGCGGTACGTGAATCGAGGAATACGCGAATGATAATCGGTAACATCGCATAAGGGATGACGTACACGTTTGATAGATTATGTGACACCATAAAGGCTGTAACTATGTTATAAAATACGATTAGCGTAAATAGCAGTGACAGGCTTCCTTTAAGTTGATAGTAGTCTTTTCGGAATAGATCAAGATAAAGCATAAAGCACATGATCAGCATGCCGACGAATAAAATCTGTCCTCCCAGTATCAGACGGTTTTGTCCGATCGATTCATTCCGTTTGATTGATTCTTTCCGTAATGATTCGAGGATATTATATGTTTCCGGACTAATCATTTCTCCGCGATCGACAATCTTTTGTCCGCTTACCACAAGCCCGTTTGCCCATGGATAATTACTTAAAATTTCCTTTTGGGCTGCTTCGGTTCGTTGCTGATCGAAAATAAGGTTCGGGGTGATGTATTCATTTAAAGCACATTGGCGCAGAATATCCTGCTTTAAATGAAGGGAGTCTGCTGTCACTAGTAAATGTTCATAGGCTTTCTTTACTGTATAAAGTTGATCGGTGGCCTTTGGATTGGCAAGCTTGTCATCAATGACCATGATGGAAGCAGTACTGTCCTTTAGGAGTTCATCCATATTTTCCGTCGATACAATTCCGGATTGATAGATTTCTTTCAGCATCCGTTCGATGTATCGTAAATAATCTGTGGAAGGAAGGATACCTTTCAAATTGGCATGGTAATTCTCTTTCAGTTTACTCAACGCATCCTTCTCAATTGCTTTGTTAAGCTCATAATAAGGTTGAAAAGAAGCCATCAGGCTATCTTGTTCCCGCTTCACTGTTGCCTCCTCTTTATATATAGGAAAGTTGAAAGTAGCTATTAACTGCCCATATTTCCAGGGCTTATTTATATCGAACTGATAGTTAAATTTTCCATCGCGTGGCAGGAAATAAACAATTAATGCTACAGTCCCTACAAATAGCAGGGCTTTATAGAGCAAATCTCTCCAAGAGAAGCTTTTTTTCTTCTTTAGATGTTCCATAACAGTTGAAATTTTGGCGAAAAGTACAAAAAAAAACAATAGTGTGGAAAAAAAGATTTAATTTTGCCGTGATTTACCTATACTAACCCAAATTATGGCAGAAAGAAAAGTAAGAGTTCGTTTTGCTCCAAGTCCAACAGGAGCATTGCACATCGGTGGTGTGCGTACAGCTTTATATAATTATTTATTTGCACGCCAACATGGCGGAGACATGATTTTCCGTATCGAAGATACTGATTCTAACCGTTTTGTGCCTGGTGCAGAAAAGTATATACTTGAATCTTTTAAGTGGTTGGGTATTCACTTTGACGAAGGGGTAAGCTTCGGAGGTGAACGCGGTCCGTACCGCCAGTCCGAACGTCGTGATATTTATAAGAAATATGTACAGATGTTGTTAGATTGTGGAAAAGCATACATTGCTTTCGATACTCCTGAAGAATTGGATGCTAAACGTGAAGAGATAGCTAACTTTCAATATGATGCGTCTACCCGTGGCATGATGCGCAATTCACTGACTTTGACGAAAGAGGAAGTGGATGCTCTGATTGCAGAAGGTAAGCAATATGTGGTTCGTTTTAAGATTGAACCGAATGAGGATGTACACGTAAATGACTTGATTCGTGGCGAAGTAATTATTAATTCATCTATATTGGATGATAAAGTTCTTTATAAGTCGGCGGATGAACTGCCTACCTATCATCTGGCAAATATCGTAGACGATCATTTGATGGAAGTGTCTCATGTGATTCGTGGGGAAGAATGGCTGCCTTCCGCTCCGCTGCACATTTTATTGTATCGTGCTTTTGCTTGGGAAGATACGATGCCCCAGTTCGCTCACTTGCCATTGCTGCTGAAGCCGGAAGGAAATGGTAAATTGAGTAAGCGTGATGGTGACCGTTTAGGCTTCCCGGTATTCCCGTTGGAATGGCATGATCCGAAATCCGGAGAAATTTCTTCGGGTTATCGTGAATCCGGCTATTTGCCTGAGGCGGTGATTAATTTCCTAGCTTTACTGGGTTGGAATCCGGGCAACGACCAGGAAGTGATGTCGATGGATGAATTGATTCAATTGTTTGATCTTCACCGTTGCAGTAAGTCGGGAGCTAAGTTTGATTATAAAAAAGGGATCTGGTTCAATCATCAATATATTCAGCAGAAATCAAATGAGGAAATTGCCGAGTTATTCTTACCTATGTTGGAAGAACATGGTATAGAAGTTCCTCTCGAAAAGGTAGTTACGGTTGTCAGCATGATGAAAGATCGTGTTAGTTTCGTTAAAGAATTGTGGGATGTTTGCAGCTTCTTCTTTGTTGCACCTACTGAATATGATGAAAAAACGGTAAAGAAACGCTGGAAAGAGGATTCGGCTAAATGTATGACCGAACTGGCGGAAGTGATTGCCGGAATTGAAGATTTTAGTATTGAAGGTCAGGAAAAAGTGGTCATGGACTGGATTGCGGAAAAGGAATATCACACAGGTAATATTATGAATGCTTTCCGTTTAACACTGGTTGGTGAAGGAAAAGGTCCGCATATGTTCGATATTTCCTGGGTATTGGGTAAGGAAGAAACATTGGCTCGTATGAAACGTGCCGTAGAGATACTGAAGTAAAACAATACTATGCTTTACAACCTGGCAATAGTCATTTATGACTTTCTGGTCCATTTAGCTGCACCATTTAGCCGTAAGCCTCGAAAGATGATGAAGGGGCACTGGGTGGTATATGAGCTTTTGCGTCAGCAAGTAGAAAAAGGGGAACGGTATATTTGGTTTCATGCTGCTTCATTGGGGGAATTTGAACAGGGACGTCCGTTAATTGAAATGATTCGGGTAAAACATCCGGGATATAAGATTTTGCTGACATTCTTTTCTCCATCCGGTTATGAAGTTCGTAAGCATTATAGGGGTGCCGATATTGTCTGTTACTTGCCGTTCGATAAACCGAGAAATGTGAAGAAATTCCTAGATATTGCGAGTCCGTGTATGGCTTTCTTTATCAAATATGAATTCTGGAAAAATTATCTGGATGAGCTTCATAAACGCCGTATCCCAGTATATAGTATTTCTTCTATTTTTCGTCGCGATCAGATTTTCTTTAAATGGTATGGTGGAACTTACCGGAATGTATTAAAAGATTTCGATCACTTGTTTGTGCAAAATGAAGCTTCTAAACGTTACTTGTCGAGAATTGGTATCGGACGGGTTACTGTAGCAGGGGATACTCGCTTTGACCGGGTATTACAGATCCGTCAGGAAGCCAAAGATCTTCCGTTGGTAGAGAATTTCAAGGGAAATAACTCTTTTACTTTTGTTGCAGGAAGTTCGTGGGGACCGGATGAAGATATATTCCTTGAATATTTCAACTTGCATCCGGAAATGAAATTGATTATTGCTCCACACGTGATTGAGGAAAATCATCTGGTAGAGATAATCAGTAAGTTGAAACGTCCTTATGTACGTTATACACGTGCTAATGAGAAAAATGTGTTGAAAGCGGATTGTCTGATCATCGACTGTTTCGGGCTGCTTTCTTCTATATATCGTTATGGCGAAATTGCCTATATTGGAGGTGGCTTCGGAGTTGGTATTCATAATACGTTAGAAGCAGCTGTCTATGGTATTCCCGTCATTTTTGGTCCAAAGTATCAGAAGTTTATGGAGGCAATTCATTTACTCGGAGCAAAAGGGGCTTATTCCATTAAAGACTATGAAGAATTAAAAAATCTTTTGGATCATTTCCAGACTGATGAAGAATTTTTGCATGAAACGGGAAAAAATGCAGGTGATTATGTGATTGACAATTCCGGAGCAACGGAAAAGATTATGCACATGATTAACTTTTAAGAGTTGAATACAAGCGTTTTTTTGTTTTGCTTAGTGATAGTATAGAAGCTAAAATGTTTATGCAAGTTAAATGTAGAGTTACATTAGCGTTAAAGACATTTATAAATTGAAAAGCAAGTTATATGGATGTATTTCATTATAACTTGCTCAATTTATAATAAACTAGATGTAATGATAGGCCATCTATAAAATGATGTGTATATAAGTTTACTTTTTCTTTTTTATTCAATTATCTTCGATTCATCCTTGACTTTCACATTTTTTTATTTATAAGTGTTTGAGTCTGAAGGGATCTTTTTTATCGGTTTTTACCAATTCAAACAATAGCATTACGAAAAAGGGATATGCTAATGGAGGAAAAGAAATATGCTAATAAATGACAATATTTTCTTTTTATAAGTATAGTTTCGGCAATGGGTGAAGAATATAAAGTTCACCCTGTATCAACTTATTCAGTACACTACAAGGAGAACTGGTGATGACCGAACCGTTTTATTCTTCTTTATACCATTGAGAATACATCAGATAGTTGTGAGCAATTTTCTGATTTAATTCTTTAGCTTGTTCCGAGTCTACCTTTTTGATGAATTTAGCAGGCACTCCTCCCCAGATACTTCCCGGTTCGATAATTGTATTACTTAATACCAAAGAACCTGCGGCAACAATGGCTCCTTCTCCAACTACAGCATGGTCAAGGATTGTTGATCCCATCCCGACTAAAGCATAATCTTTGATGCTAGCTCCATGAATGGTAACATTATGTCCTACCGATACATGGTCACCAATCTCAAGAGCCGATTTTTCATATAAAGTATGAAGTACCGTTCCGTCCTGTATATTAACTCCGTTTCCAATGCGGATCGAATTTACATCTCCACGTAGCACAGTGCTGAACCATATGCTGCAATCATTCCCTATTTTTACATCACCTATTATAGTTGCGTTATCTGCCAGAAAGCAGTTATCACCAATTTCAGGAGTGAATCCTCTTACTGATTTTATTAATGCCATATTAAATCTTATTTATTGAGTTGTTTATATTGATGAGATTTACACTTAAAGTTTTATTAGAGAAATTTGAATGAGCACATTGCTAAATTGAACAGGTTGCTTCTTTGAGCCAGTTTTTTTCTTCTTCATTCAAATCTAATGAAAGCATTTCATAAACTTTTTGATGATATTCATTTAGCCAATTGATTTCGTATGGTGAAAGAAGTTCTTTGATAATCCCTTTTTTACAAATAGGGCAAAGAGTGATAGTTTCAAATTTGAAGTATTCCCCGAACATTCCATCTTGATCTTTGCAGACGAGAGTTAAATTTTCTGTACGTATACCATGGCTACCTGCTTTATAAACTCCTGGTTCATTGGACGTAATCATTCCGGGCTGTAATGTTGCCGGATTTTCATTCATTCGAATACTTTGAGGACCCTCATGTACGCTTAGGAAATGCCCGACGCCGTGTCCTGTTCCGTGTAAAAAGTTCATTCCGTAACTCCAGATAGGCATTCGGGCCAGTACGTCAAGTTGTGCGCCACGAGTTCCTGCCGGGAATTTTGCCATAGCCAATGCAATATGCCCTTTTAATATTAAGGTATAATCTATTTTTTCTTCCTCTGTCAAATCTCCCAGAGCAATGGTCCGGGTAATGTCAGTCGTTCCATCCAGATATTGGGCCCCTGAATCTAAAAGTAGAAAACCTTTAGACAGAAGAGTTGCATTACTTTCAAGAGTAGCGGAATAGTGCACAATGGCTCCATGTTCCTTATATCCTGCAATAGTATCGAAACTTTCTCCCATATAAAGCGGTTGGGCTGCCCGGAATTCATGGAGTTTTTTGTCAATGCTTAATTCGGTTTCCTTTCCTGAGGGAACGGCTTGCTCCAGCCATTTCAGGAATTTCACCAATGCTACTCCATCTCTTTGCATGGCAGTATGGATGCCAGCAATTTCTTGGTCATTACGAATCGCTTTCAGCATTCCAACCGGTGATTCACCGCGAATGATCGAACATTGGGGATGGATGGCTGAATAAATAGCATAATTTGTTTTTCGAGGATCAATAAGAAGATTTTTTCCAGTAAAGAAATTCAAAAAAGTTTCAACCTCATTGTAGTTTCGGAGGCTGATATGTTCTTCTTTTAAATATTCTTCCAGATTTTTGGTAACCTTTTCTGGTGAAATAAAATAAACGATCTCGTTTTGAGTAATCAATAGGTAACTTATAACAACCGGATTGCAATGTACATCACTACCTCTCAGGTTAAGAACCCATGCAATTTCATCAAGAGCTGATAGAAACAAAGCTTCGATTCCTTGTTTTTTTAACTCGGCACGAAGAATCTCTACTTTTTCTTCACAACTTCTACCTGCATATTGGAGTTCATAGACAAAGGCTGGTGCTTCGGGCATGGCTGGGCGATCTTTCCAGATATAATTCATGGGGTCGTCAGACATATTCAACTGCAGATTATGAGTAGCAAGGTCTTTCTTTATTTGTTCTACTTGCAGTACGGAAAACATTTTGCCATCAATACCAACTGATTCTCCTGGCTTTAAATTGGTGCATAAATAATCGGTGATGCTAGGAGTTTCAGATAACATTTCTTTGAATAAAGTGATGCCGCTACCTTTTAGTTCCTGAGCGGCCTGAAGGAAATATCGGGAATCAGTCCATAACCCAGCTTGGTCTTCTAAAACGACCACCGTCCCGGCAGAACCTGTGAAACCGGAAATCCATTCGCGTGATTCCCAATGGGGGGCGACATACTCACTTAAATGAGGATCGGTACTTGGAATAATGAAAGCCTTTATATGGCTAGGTTTAAACGTCATTCGTAATGCGTGTATCCGTTCTTTTATATTTTCTTTCATACATTATTATATTATTAGATGCATAAGTAATCTCAAAGGTAATAACTTTCCATGGTTAATAGCTTGTTTATGAATAGTTTTTGAGAAATATTTGCTGAAAGTTTTGTGAATAAAGAAACTATGTGTAATTTTGCGGCGCAATTTGACTGCAGAAAATTTTAACCATAACATATTTAATAATAAAAAAATGATTGTAGTACCTGTAAAAGAAGGCGAAAACATTGAAAAAGCGCTGAAGAAGTTTAAAAGAAAATTTGAGAAAACTGGCATTGTAAAAGAGTTGAGAAGTAGGCAACAGTTTGATAAACCGTCTGTAACTAAAAGGCTTAAGAAAGAACGTGCAGTTTACGTACAAAAACTTCAGCAAGTAGAAGATTAATAATTCGTAAATTCCTTTGAATTATTGAATTCTTTTCATACATTCGTTGCACGATTTTAGATGTAGCGATATTATGTTAATAAAATCTTTTCTTGATTATCTCCGGTATGAACGGAATTATTCTGATAAAACCATACTTGCGTATGGTGAGGATATAAAGCAGCTACAGGGGTTTGCTCAGGAAGAGTACGGAAAGTTTGATCCGCTGGAAGTGGGAAGTGAACTGATTCGTGAATGGATTGTTTCATTAATGGATCAGGGGTATACATCTACTTCTGTAAACCGTAAGCTAAGTTCGCTCCGGTCCTTTTATAAGCATCTTTTAAGACAAGGAGAAGTGACTGTGGATCCGTTACGTAAAATAACTGGACCTAAAAACAAAAAACCGTTGCCTGTTTTCCTGAAGGAAAGTGAAATGAATAAATTGTTGGATGACACGGATTTTGGCGAAGGTTTTAAAGGATATCGGGACCATTTGATTATTGAAATGTTTTATGCTACGGGTATGAGACTTTCGGAGTTGATTGGTTTGAATGATAAGGATGTGGATTTTTCGGCTTCTCTTTTGAAAGTGACTGGGAAAAGAAATAAGCAGAGGTTAATACCGTTCGGTGACGAACTTCGAGAACTGATGCTGGAGTATATTAATGTAAGAAACGGGACAGTCCTGAAAAGCTCGGACGCTTTTTTTATTAGAGAAAACGGTGAAAGGCTTTATAAAAACTTAGTCTATAATTTAGTGAAACGGAACTTGTCAAAGGTGGCGACGTTGAAAAAAAGGAGTCCTCACGTGTTGAGGCATACTTTTGCTACCACAATGCTAAATAATGATGCAGAATTGGGTGCAGTAAAAGAACTTTTGGGCCATGAGAGTCTTGCGACTACCGAGATTTATACGCATGCCACATTTGAAGAACTTAAAAAAGTGTATAAACAAGCCCATCCAAGGGCTTAAAAAAAAGAGGAGGTAAGTATGGATATTAGAATTCAATCAATTCACTTTGATGCGTCAGAGCAATTGCAAGCATTTATTCAAAAGAAAGTGTCTAAGTTGGAGAAATATTACGAAGATATAAAGAAAGTAGAGGTGTCATTAAAGGTAATTAAACCAGAGACTGCTGCTAATAAAGAAGCAGGCATTAAAATATTAATCCCAAACGGGGAGTTTTATGCTAGTAAAGTGTGTGATACATTTGAGGAAGCGATAGACTTAAATGTGGAAGCACTCGAAAAACAACTGGTTAAGTACAAGGAAAAACAACGTAGTAAATAAAAAAATCGCAAATATTTTGCGGAAAAGAAATAAATAACTAAATTTGCAGCCGTTTCGCTCGCATTAGAACGTGACGGTTGCTTTTTTTAGCTAAAATGCCTCTTTAGCTCAGTTGGCCAGAGCACGTGATTTGTAATCTCGGGGTCGTTGGTTCGAATCCGACAAGAGGCTCAAGGAAAGATGAAAGTCAATCCGACTCGCTTAGCGAGAAAGTCAGGACTAAAATATGAAGGGTGAATTATCCAAAGAGGAACATTTTTTTTGAAGTATTGTTCGCTTTATATTCTTAATTTTTCATTATTGGTTCTTACATATTTAGAAGGGCAAATACCAGAGTGGCCAAATGGGGCAGACTGTAAATCTGCTGGCTTACGCCTTCGGTGGTTCGAATCCATCTTTGCCCACAAATAGAGTGACAACTTTGGCAAGAATGCGGAAGTAGCTCAGTTGATAGAGCATTAGCCTTCCAAGCTGAGGGTCGCGGGTTTGAGTCCCGTCTTCCGCTCTTTTTTTCTTGCTGTTATAGCTCAGCGGTAGAGCACTTCCTTGGTAAGGAAGAGGTCCCGGGTTCAAATCCCGGTAACAGCTCATAAAGATGTAAATGCTGATTATTAATCAAATAAATAACAAGTAAAGCTATGGCTAAAGAGAAATTTGAACGTACCAAACCGCACGTAAACATTGGTACAATCGGTCACGTAGACCACGGTAAGACAACGTTGACAGCTGCTATCACTACTGTGTTGGCGAAAAAAGGTCTTTCTGAATTGCGTTCTTTCGATTCTATCGATAACGCTCCTGAAGAAAAAGAAAGAGGTATTACTATTAATACTTCACACGTTGAGTATCAAACAGCTAACCGTCACTACGCACACGTTGACTGTCCGGGACACGCCGACTATGTAAAGAACATGGTAACTGGTGCTGCTCAGATGGATGGTGCTATCATCGTTTGTGCTGCAACTGATGGTCCGATGCCTCAGACTCGCGAACATATCCTGTTGGCTCGTCAGGTAAACGTACCTCGTCTGGTTGTATTCTTGAACAAGTGTGATATGGTTGATGATGCTGAAATGTTGGAACTTGTTGAGATGGAAATGAGAGAACTTCTTTCATTTTATGATTTCGATGGTGACAATACTCCTATCATTCAGGGTTCTGCTCTTGGCGCACTGAACGGTGTTGAAAAATGGGAAGACAAAGTTATGGAACTGATGGATGCAGTTGATACTTGGATTCCACTTCCTCCGCGTGATGTTGATAAACCTTTCTTGATGCCGGTTGAAGATGTGTTCTCTATCACAGGTCGTGGTACTGTAGCAACTGGACGTATCGAAACAGGTATTATCCATGTAGGTGACGAAATTGAGGTTCTTGGTTTAGGTGAGGATAAGAAATCAGTGGTAACTGGTGTTGAAATGTTCCGTAAACTGTTGGATCAAGGTGAGGCTGGTGATAACGTAGGTTTGTTATTGCGTGGTATTGATAAAAATGAAATCAGACGTGGTATGGTTCTTTGTAAACCAGGTCAGATTAAACCGCACTCTAGATTCAAAGCTGAGGTTTATATCCTGAAGAAAGAAGAAGGTGGTCGTCATACTCCGTTCCACAACAAATATCGTCCTCAGTTCTATTTGCGTACTATGGACTGTACAGGTGAAATTACTTTGCCGGAAGGAACTGAAATGGTAATGCCGGGTGATAACGTAACTATTACTGTAGAGTTGATCTATCCAGTAGCACTGAACCCAGGTCTTCGTTTCGCTATCCGCGAGGGTGGACGTACTGTAGGTGCTGGTCAGATTACTGAAATTCTTGACTAATACAAAATAAATTAATCAGTTCCCGGTTTCGACAGGGAACTGATTATGTACACACGGGAGTAGCTCAGTTGGTAGAGCACCGGTCTCCAAAACCGGGTGTCGGGAGTTCGAGTCTCTCCTCCCGTGCTAATATTATTGAAATGAAAAAGGTAATAACTTATATCAAAGAATCTTACGACGAACTTGTTCATAAGGTATCGTGGCCTACGTATTCTGAACTTGCTAACAGTGCAGTAGTTGTTTTATATGCTTCCCTGCTTATTGCATTGGTAGTATGGGGTATGGATGTCTGTTTCCAGAACTTCATGGAAAAAATTGTTTATCCACATTAAAAAAATAGGAATTGAAAATGGCTGAGGTAGAAAAGAAATGGTACGTTCTGCGTGCTATTAGTGGAAAAGAAGCTAAGGTGAAAGAGTATCTTGAAGCTGATATTAAAAACAGTGACCTTGGTGAATATGTATCTCAGGTATTGATTCCTACTGAAAAGGTTTACCAGGTTCGCAATGGTAAAAAAATTGTGAAGGAAAGAAGTTATCTTCCTGGTTATGTCTTAATCGAGGCTGCTTTGGTTGGTGAGGTCGCTCACCACTTGCGCAATACTCCGAATGTGATAGGCTTTTTAGGTGGTTCCGAAAAACCGGTTCCCCTTAGACAATCAGAAGTGAATCGTATACTTGGTACAGTAGACGAACTACAGGAAACGGGTGAAGAACTCAATATTCCTTATGTAGTAGGTGAGACTGTGAAAGTTACTTTTGGACCTTTCAGCGGATTCAGTGGTATCATTGAAGAAGTGAATAGCGAAAAAAAGAAACTAAAGGTCATGGTGAAGATATTCGGGCGCAAAACGCCGCTTGAATTAGGCTTTATGCAAGTGGAAAAGGAATAACACAGAATTGTTACGCTGTTGTTGTTTTTCGTTTAATGTTTATATATAAATCAAAAAAAAATGGCTAAAGAAGTTGCTGGACTAATCAAATTACAGATTAAAGGAGGCGCTGCAAATCCATCACCTCCCGTTGGACCTGCTTTGGGTTCTAAGGGTATCAATATCATGGAATTTTGCAAGCAATTCAATGCCAGAACCCAAGACAAGGCAGGTAAGATTTTGCCTGTTATCATTACTTACTACGCAGATAAGTCTTTCGATTTTGTAATCAAGACTCCTCCCGTTGCTATTCAATTACTTGAAGTGGCTAAGGTAAAGAGTGGTTCTGCTGAGCCTAACCGTAAGAAAGTTGCTGAGCTTACTTGGGAACAGATTCGTACGATCGCTCAGGACAAAATGGTAGACTTGAACTGTTTTACTGTGGAAGCTGCTATGAGAATGGTTGCAGGTACGGCTAGAAGTATGGGTATCGCTGTAAAAGGGGAGTTCCCGGTTAATAATTAATAAACTTCAATTGTAATGGGTAAACTGACAAAAAATCAAAAGTTAGCTGCAGAAAAAATTGAAGCAGGGAAGGCAT
>NZ_JAQVBV010000080.1 GCF_028690125.1 Bacteroides sp.
GTCTGTACCCAAAGACCGGCGTTGACAAGGGTGCGGACAATTTCGGCCAGCCATCCTGGCTGGTGGCCGAGGTGCTGGAAAAGGCGTTGGAGTGGCGATGCGGACGATGCCTCCGGTTTCGTCCCAGGATTCATGTCCATGCGGCTGGAGATGGCTCTGAGACAGCTATCCCAGTACTGTGCGAATGTTTCAGCCCACCGCTTCCATCTGCTCAAGGTGCTGTTCTCTGCAGAAATGCCTGTGTCAGCAGCTTCCGCGCTTGGCGTGCAAGCACTTTCGATGCTGGCAGAGGCATGTCGCTTGTACGGAACCAGGCAGTCTGGAAGCTCATGATGGATTCGACCACACGCTTCATTCGTACATTGAAGCCGTCGCAATGAGAGGAGGAGCTTTTCGCCGTCCGGTTGAACACAGCCTCTCATGCGGGTTCCGATACAAACGAGGGCTTCGCCGCAGCATGGACAGGGAACCTGACCACCACCCCTAACGAAAAATGCGCAATCCCTCCGGGTTGACCCCTTTCAAGACAAGGCTTGCATCTGATACAATAACCATGGTTATTGGTTGTGGCGCTCCTGTCATCCTCTCTGCTGCTAACAGATGGTGACGAACAAGGGGGCGCCATTCCTTTCCCTTTTTGTGGCCATTGTATCTGTCAATTCACGGTCAGGCAAGACTGTCAGCAAACGGCCTCGCTGCGGCGGCGCAAACAGTAGCTATAAGACTATGCTCCTATTGGCTCAGTATGACGTGTATCCAAGTTTATTTTAATAACACTTTTGCAAATCTTGCACTTATGCTCAACATCACCTTTCGCATTCTCATATGCTAACATCAGCTTATGTCTACAAACCGGGCACTTTACCTCATCTTTTTTCATATGTTCTCCCCCTTGTTTTAATAAGAATTTAAAATTTCTTCCAGAACTTATTAGACTTATTATTCTTCATTATTTTAATTGCAAGCTTTCCATTAACTTATCTCTTCTATAATTAAATTTTTCTTTAGCATACTCTAATGTCTTTTCATACTCTATTTTATTGTTTTTTATTTCATCACCTATATCATTCATATACTCCATTTCAAACAGTGGTATTTCAAGCCTCTCTAATTGGGGTGTATTCAGCAACTTGATAGTGGTACCTGTTTGTAACCCCTCTATCATCTTTACTCCTATGTCACTCTGTAAAAATTCGTACAAAACATAAGCATTGTATTTTTTTGGATTAACTCGTATCCTTGTTAGATTTCCACTGATAAATGCTGGTCTATAATCATCATCTACAATGGCAATCTTAACACTGGAGCCTTTGGAAGTGAGAATAATATCATCCGGTTTAATGTCATATTTACCTATCCAATCATTTTTCTTATTTGTTAACATCGACTCTTCATCATAGCAGATTCTTCCATTCTCTATATCCTTCACATTAATAAAGTAATGTGTACGCTCCCTACTTAATTGTTCTAAGTCCTCTTTCGATAATTGCACTCCCCTAGTAATTTGAGCCACTTCTTTTAAACCTATCGAATTACTAAACGAGTTTTTTAACAAATCAAAATCAAGGTACTCCGTGGGATTCAATGTGTAGTTATACTCTTTAATTTTTTCTATGTCCGCAAAGATACTAAAGTGGCCTTCTTCAACACCATATATATAACTTTCTATAATCTTTTTAATGCCTTCGGGGCTTATAGTATGTTGATTTCTATTAAGTCTATAGTTATATTCGCTTGCATTAATAAACAGAATTCTATTTCTTCGATCCCCAGTTTTATTTTTATTAAATATAATCAGCTCAGTTCCTATAGTAGATTTTTCATATAAATTTACCGGTAAGGTAATTACACACTCAATCAGGTCATCCTCTAGGATGCGCCTCCTGATATCAGCTTCATTACTTCGTACCAAAGTCCCTTTCGTTCCTATAACAATACCTTTTCCTGTATTATTTAAATGATATACTACATTTTGACAAAAGGCCCAATCTGCACTATTACGTGCTGGTATGCCATACCTTAATCTCGGATCATTTACTTCTAAATACCTATCAGAAAAAGTAATTTGAGGAATATCAGAAATAACAAGATCAAATTTTCTATCAACATCATCACCACTAAACATAAGAACATCTTTATTTACAACTCTATGATTTTTGATTTTATTTACTATCATTAATAGCTTTGATATTAAATAATTTGTCGCGTTAATCTCTTCGCCATAGTAATACACATCATCATTTATATAATTTTCTTTTATATGCTGAAAAATTTCTAATGCTATTCCTGATGTACCGGAACAGTAATCAGCAAAAGTAGTAACGTTGTTAAAATCTATCAAGCCAGGAATAATTTTTTTAATACCATCGGGAGTTTCATTAAACCCACATATTAATGAGCCAATTGAGGTTAACCTATTAATAAAATTTCTTACCTCATCAACTGACGAGAACCTTTTATCTCCAACAAGGTTAAAAATACGCTTTAATTTTTCCTCTGCGGATCTGTCTTCATAAATAAAAGTTCTATGCAATATTCCCGTTAAAATTCCGTTAAACTCGTAAAACTCATATTCAAAATTCTTCAGCTCATGCTGCATTACTTCTATACATCGATGTCCCTCTAGAAATTTATCAATTTTTAAGTTTGAAGAAGAGTACTCTTCATTCATATTTATCCATGTAATTGCTGAAACTCCAAGGATAATATGAAACGATTGCTCTTGGCTAAAGCTTAGCTTTAATTCATCAAAGCAAGTATGAATTATTTGCTCATGCTTATTGTTAGGGTAGTTCATTATTACACCATCTCCATTAAGGTATGTGCATACCTAATTATTTTTATTTAAAAAATATAGGTATGTGCATACCTATAAATTAATTCTATCATGGCATAATTACCATGTCAATATATTCCTCTACATTTATTTCTATTTTTATTAGGCTTCTTCTTCTTCTTCTACTTCTGATGCCTGCTTATTCATATACTCCTCCCGGATTTGAGAAAGCGTCTTACCACTATCTCTATGTACTGCAAAATTATATGTCTGGACACTGGACCATCCATATACTTCTTTTAGCCACATCTGCATGGATAACTCCTTGCCATCTATTGATATATTGCCATTTTTAAGAAGTACTCCTTGATTCTCGCGGTCTTTTGCCACTATAATATCTCCTGCTTTTACAACTCCCCAATCAAGCATTACATCTATTTTAGGTAATGACCTACGGGTAAAATCCTTATTCTGCTTTAGTATAGGTGAGGCCTTATCCATCAAATTAACATAGTAGTCATCATAGTCAGTAAGTGGCAGCAGCTTTTCAGCATTTAGAAATACTTCATTATTGATCTTATATGGCGTTAGCTTAAAGCAGCTCATATCTACACTATTACTATTTAGCCAAGCTACTGCTGATAAGGTTTGCTCATCATAATCCGAGGCAACAAGAATAATCCTTTGTTTCTTGTTAAATCTATTTTCCGCTCCGTTGACTCTCAAAAACTCATTTAGTTTTCTAATTCCTAACTCATATGATGTAAGATCACCGAGTTCAAACTCACTACGGTATTTTTCAATATATGGAGCATATACCTTTTTTACAAGAACATCCGCATTCTCTATAGTAGCATAGCTTGCAGCATATCGAATAGCCTGGAACTCAAATGCCTCTTTACGGTTTTCAATATCTTTGCGATCCCGCTTAATCTCTATCAATACAATGTTACCATTATTATCGACAGCTGTAAGGTCACTCCTACCGAGTTTTTCATTCTTAACCTGGCGCCCCACAATAAGCATAGATTCTTCATCATCACATAGCATGTCTACACTGGATCTGAGAATTTCTTCTATGTCATTCTCCTGCATACCAAGTTGCGTAAAGGTAACAGCCTCCACCTTTATAGCTTTTTTGCTTTTTATGTTGTACATACTGTTGCACCCCCTATCTCACTATTTATTCCGGTAGGGACATCACTACTTTTTAATACATCCATCTAAAACTCTAGTTCATTCAATAAATCTCTTAATTTTTTCAACTCATCAGCAGTTAGAGTCACACCTTTACCCATCTTTTCATGTTCTGGATCCCACTCTCGAAGATCATACTTCGGCTCTTTACCATTCCAACTGATAATGTTAAGCTCTTTTGCCCATCCTTTTGATGATTCAGAGAGTACACCTATGGTTTTCTTAATTTCATATTTTATATCTGGCATTGTGTTAATCTCCTTTAACATTTTTCTATCTGACTAGCACGCAGCATGCGTTACAATGCCACGTGCTCAATAAATGATTTCATTCTATCTGCAAATACGTACCCATTTTTTAAATAGAATCTAGTGCGCTTCCATAGCAGTTAATATCTATCGCAGGAGCAGTACCTAACTTTTGCAACTCAATTAATAGCTTTAGGAAAAAGAATATCAATGATTCTTGCTGCGTACTCTTTGCTATGGAAGTATTTTCGTAATCCACCAAAAATGAACCTTCCTCTAAGACACACCCAATATCTAATCTACTTTCATCATCTAAGCTATATATTGCTTTTTCAAAGCTTTCTCCCAATGGTGGGTTCCAGCTGCTTGATAGGGTCAATAGTCCCGAAAGGATTTTTTTATGCTGTTTCGGCTCATAATAGCCACCAGCATGAGGAATTGCAGTTGTTGTCCTTCTTAAAGATCTTACACTTTTTATTTTTTCACCAGCATAAACAATATAGTCTTTATTTATTTCTTGCTTTACTTCAAATACTGCATAAACACTCTCTGCTGGAATGTAATAGGCACTATCTTGATTAAAAACAAAAGGAGAGTATTGTTGATCGTAAATAACCACATCAATTTGGTCACTAATATTTCCGTCGCAGTCAATTATAAAAGCTTTATCAACACTATATCTCTTAGGCAAATAGGCTTTTAGCCATTCAATCCAGTTTAATTCGGACGAATCACCTTTTATGCCAGGATGTTGTATATGTTGCCTATTTGTTGACAGCTTCGCACTCATCTGAGTCTGCAAAGAATAGAAAAGACCTTTAATATCAATTTGCCCCATACCGCCACCCCCTATTTACCAAATAATTTTCTCCCAGTATTCTTGATTTCTACTCTCCTTCGCTTTCTTAGCTATGTTTTCTTTTTCATACTTATATAAATCATCCGATATCACATTGTTTGTATTAGCAGGATCCATAATAGTTTTGTCAACAAAGCTATCTTTTAGATAATCCAAAATTGATAAGAAGTTTGTAGCAGGCTGATTCTTATTTTTATATGTCAAAGCTTCTATTGCAACCAACTCCAAGTAAATGGAGGGGAAGTCTAAATTGTGTAACTTCCTCCATGTTTTCAGTAGTATAATCTCTTCAAGCCTTCCAGAATTTTTTACCTGCGTGATATGCTTGTGTATGTTTGTTTGTGTCCAAGTATTTTTTTTATTCCTATATAAGCTATGATCATTTGTATTACCGGAATGTTTCTTGCCAGGAACCAAGTCAATACTATGCCCACCATAATTTATTCCTATAGAAACGTTTTGTTTTCTACAACTAATACCTTTATTGCTAATATAGTTGTATAGAGAATCATAGATCTCCTTTAAAGTATTATTCGTAGTAGATTTTAGCGAAATGAATAAATCTAAATCTGAGCTGATATTTATAGCGGTTCCTTTTGCTCTTGATCCGGATATCTGGATATCATTAAGGCAATCGCCAGCCCATGCTTTTATCATTTCCCCTAACGGATTCACTACATAATACTGTGTTTGTGAATCCACTTCACTAGGCACTCTATACTTGGAAATAATTTTTCTAACGTATACATCAGAAGACATCACATCACCCCTTTTGTTCTTGAAATTAGGCTTTAGTAATACACTTCACCCTAATATGTTATCTACTCTCATTCTGACACATCAACTTAGTCTGCTCCATTACAATATCTACTGCTTTAGCAGTCTTATCTGGTGGATACCCGTACTTCTTTAGCAAACGCTTTATAGTCATTTTCATTTTGGCCTGAATACTTTCACGGATTGCCCAGTCTACGCTGATGTTGTTTTTTATAGACGTAGTTAAGTCCTTAGCAATCTGTTTTAGGATATCTTCGCCCATGATCTCTCTTGCAGATTCATTATCGGCTAAAGCATCATAGAATGCCAATTCATCCGGAGTTAATCCTGTATTTTCTCCGCGTTTTTCAGCATCGCTGATCTGCTTTGCAAGCTCAATGAGTTCCATTATAACCTGAGTAGTTTCAATAGCACGATTCTGATACTTTCTGATGGCAGCTTCCAATAGCTCCGAGAATTTCTTTGACTGCACAAGGTTGCGCCTTGAGAAAGTCTTTATGCTGCCTTTAAGCAGTCTGTTAAGGAGCTCAACTGCGAGGTTCTTCTGCTTCATACCTTTTACTTCTTCAAGGAACTCTTCAGAAAGTATAGCGATATTCGGCTTGGAAAGCCCAACTGAACCCAATATATCTACTACTTCATTTGAAGAAATCGACTTCGAGATCAGCTGGTTTAACTCACTGTCAAGCTGAGAAGTAGTTTTCTTCCTGTTGTCCTCGCTGATCATTTTAACAAGGCTTGCTTTGACCGCTTTATGGAATCCAACTTCTACATTGAGGCTTTCTGCCACATCTGTTGTAGCACATAGAGAATAAGCTCTGGCCATTTCGGTTACCAGCTTTATATAGTCGTTCTTTCTATCTTCACGAAGCCCAATAATATAATCCATGGTCTCCACAATGGCTTGCATCTTCTCACTCGGCTTGCCAGTGAAGAACTTACTGTAGTCGTGTCCATATAGCAATTCTTTTATTAGATCATGTTTTTCAAGAAGAACCTGCGATGCAACTTCAGTATCGACACCCGTAGTCTTCTTATCGCTTTCAGTATACTGTGCGAGTGCTTCTTTCAGATTTTCAGCTATACCAATGTAGTCAACAATAAGTCCACCTTGCTTTTCTTTAAATACACGGTTAACCCTTGCAATAGCCTGCATCAGGTTATGCCCCTGCATTGGCTTGTCAATGTACATGGTGTGCATACTCGGAACATCAAAGCCAGTCAGCCACATATCACGTACAATGACAAGTTTTAACTCATCATTTTTATCCTTCATACGCTTGGCTAACGTTTCACGGCTTGCCTTAGTTCCGATGAACTTCTGCCAGTCAGCCGGGTCAGATGATGCGCCTGTCATGACTATTTTGATTTTTCCCGCCATCAAGTCGTCACTATGCCAGTCAGGTCGTAATGCAACAATTTCTTTATATAGATCTATTGCAATTCTTCTGCTCATCGCAACGATCATGGCTTTGCCGCCTTCATTCTCTTGCGCCTGATCTCGTTTTTCAAAATGCTCTACGATATCCTTGGCAATCTGCTTCACACGTTCATTAGCACCAACAATTGCCTCGAGTCTGGCCCATTTACTCTTGAGTTTTTCTTTTTGGCTGTATTCCTGATACTCGGTGATTTCATCGTACTCGGTATCAACCTTTGGCTTCAGTTCTTCCGGTAGCTCCAGTTTTGCGATTCTGCTTTCGTAGAATATCTTAACCGTTGTTCCATCTTCAACCGCTCTGGTCATGTCATAGACATCGATGTAGTCACCAAATACAGCTCGGGTGTTTTTATCAGTTAATTCAACTGGTGTTCCAGTGAACCCTATATATGATGCATTTGGCAGACTGTCACGCATATATTTAGCATAGCCATACTTAACATCAGCCTCATCGTCACCCTTAACAATGTCGGCACCAAATCCATATTGACTGCGATGAGCTTCGTCTGCCATAACTATGACGTTATTGCGATCGGTAAGAACCATGCTGCTTCGGTATTCAGCGGAATCTTCAGCTACCATATCCAACTCGATCTCTTCTTTTGATTCATTTGCAAACGGAGCGAACTTATGAATGGTAGTGAAAATAATGCCACCACTGGTACGGTTATTAAGTAATTCTCTCAAATGGGTTCTATCTGTTGCTTGCACTGGAGTGCTTCTTAAAATGTCTTTGCTTTTCAGGAAAGTGCCGTAAAGTTGATCATCTAAGTCATTTCTATCCGTAATAATAACAATGGTTGGATTTTCAAGTTCCTCGTTGATTACAAGTTTTCCGGCATAGAAAACCATGGACAGGCTTTTACCGCTGCCCTGGGTGTGCCAAACAACACCAATTCTTCTATCTCCGGATTCCTGTGTAGCACGCTCAGTACTTTCTACCGCTTTATTAACAGCATGATACTGATGATAACCCGCCAGTATTTTAATGGTGTCTTTGCCATCACTTTGGAACAATACAAAATGCTTGATTATATCCAGGAAGCGGTCCCGCTGGAACATTCCTTTTATCAACACTTCAAGTTGTGGAATCGACAACGGTGCCACATCATCACCATCAATAGTACGCCATGACATAAATCTGTCTTCATCAGAAGTCAGCGTACCCGCTCTTGCATTGATCCCATCACTGGTCACCATAAAAGAATTATATGTGAACAGTGATGGGATGGTCATTTTATATGTTTGAAGCTGGTTATAGGCTTGAGTGATATCAACATTTTCCTCACTAGCACTTTTCAATTCTATGACTACCAGAGGGATTCCATTTACAAAAGAAACTACATCCGGGCGCTTTTCTACTCCATGCTCAACTATCGTAAACTGGTTAGCAACCATGAATTCGTTATTCAGCGGCTTCTCAAAGTCAAATACGTATACCTTTTCTGTTCTATAACTGGCATCTGCCTGCTTCACCTGGACATCAATTCCGTCAGTAATCATCTTTTGAAAAGCTTTATTATTCATGATTAAACTTGGGCTCTGTGGAATAGTTATCTGCCTAAATGCATCTTCTATAGCATCACTCGGCATCCTTGGATTTATCCTGGTAAGCGCTTCTTTAAGCCTGTCATTTAGAATAACATCACTATAGTCCTCACGTTCCGGATACTCTCCATCTGGTGCAATATCAGGACCGAATACTATCTCATAGCCGAGCTCTTCGAACCATTCCAGGGTGGCTTCTTCTAAGTGAGACTCACAGAAATTCTTTGGCATCTACTGCACCTCCTCTATTGGTACTCGAATTTCACCGCTCATAAGTTTAGGCAACAGAGTATCTCTTATGGTTGCTAACTTATCTATTTCAGCTCCATTCTGATAGATTGAATTGATTATCGTATCAAATATTTCCTTATACCTAAGCATTGATTCATCATCAGGTAGAACTATTAAATGCTTATTAACCGGTCTTTCGACCTGTAGTCTCTGAAACGCCTGAGGCTGTAGCAAACTGCAAAAATCGTCAGTCACTACAAGCTCTTATCGCCAATGGTCTTGATGCGTTTCAGCTTGTCCCTGACACC
>NZ_JAQVBV010000081.1 GCF_028690125.1 Bacteroides sp.
TTAAAATTTGACAATAGCAAAATTAGGAATAAAAAGCGAGAGGGCGCATCCATTTCTGCAATAATTTTAGAATTTGACACTTTAATAATTATTCGGATTCGCCCTTTTACTAATAACAATAAAGAAAGGAACTAAAGTATGATTTTTAACAAACAGCTTACAGAAAATATCACCCTTGTTTACGGTGAGTTGAATAATTGGAAATACGATGAGAATGATATTCAGTACCCTATAATGTACTATCTCGTATTTAAGTTTTATGGACATGAGTACGAAGCTTACTTTCCACACAAACGATTACAAGATGGTGATTCGGAACCTGCATCATTATCTGGTAATACAGAACTGTTTGATAGCTTTAATAAGAAGTTGGAAGATGGTAATTTTTTGGAAGAAATCAAACAGGCTTGTGCAGATATTTGGGATAATGAAAAAGATGAGGATGATTAATCTATAAATAACAGTAAATGAAGAAGATTATAAAAGCAAGAATTGGTCGGTGCTATAATATTGACACTGAAGAAATGGAATATCAGCTACAATTCAAAGCCGAAGGAGAATCAAGATTCAATGGTTTTTCTGCTGATACATTTACAGAACAAGGTGCTAAAGCTGCCTTACAGCTTCACAATAATGGGAGCCTACCTTATACTCCCTATGCCGAAAAAGGGAAGTATTTCTTTTGTAAAACATGCGTATAACAAGTAAGAAAGGAGTAAAACGATGGGATATGAAGATGTAGAAGAACCTTGTTGTGGAAATTGCGCTAAATTGACAGAATGTTTTGGGATTGATGTTGATATTGAAGACCCTTATGAGAATCTGCTAGATTACTGCTTGGAATATCAATAAATAGAAAACGAAGATAATTAATATCAATAAAGATATGAAGAAAATACTATTAATTCTCGCAGTCGCCTCACTGGTAAGTTGCAAAACCGAAAATGTGTATCTGACTATATTTCCTGTGCAAAGGGTGACAGAAATAACAGATACAATATATGTTGTTCCTGATAATCGCTTTACAAGGGAATTTCAAAGAGCAGATAGCATATTCAATGTTATAGAAAAGGCTTCTGATGACGCTATGGAATCAGCAATTTTAAAATTTAATAAAAGAAGAAATGAAGTTTAAAGAAGGTGACAAAATAGTAGTAAGGGAGACCGGGCAAACCGGTACTATAAAAAGGATACTCCCTAATCCATACTTCCCAGAATGGTTATCCTCTCCTAATTACATGGTAGATATAGATAGGAATGAGGACAATCCGCATATTATGGCGAAAAAACAATTAAAGAAAATCTAAATAGATATGTATAAGTTGCTGATTAACAAAAATGGGCTATGGGAAGAAATTGATAAGTCTTTTGATGAATCAAAATTAACTCGCAAAGGAGTTGAAGAACTCGGAGATAATGTAGAATGGATGGTAGTCTCTGTTATCAGACATTCGAGTGGTAAACATTAGCGTAAAACACAATAAAATAAGGAACCAACATGATAATAAAAACAAAATTCACGCCCGGACAAAAGGTTTGGGCTATCTACAACAACAAAGTGCAGGAGTTCATGGTAGAAACAGTAGAAGCTACCTCTGATTTTAATTATAATACCAACGAACCCTACACCCCGTCTTGTAAATATAAGCTACGCATAGGAGAAAGTGCCGGGCATAGAGTTGTAGTATACGAATCTGATTTAGAGAAAAACTATGCACTATCTAAAGAGGAACTTTTAAAATCACTATAAACGATAAAGAAAGGAGCGTTTATGTATAGACTACAAGGATGGTGTCCCAGCGGAGAAATGGGCGGTGCAGGTTTCAACATAATATTGACGCCTAAATGGAAAGAAGCAGTTGCTCAATCCGAGATAAATCAAGAGAAGGTCGATAATCTGATACGGAATTTGGGTAATTATATCCTCAAAGGACATCGGAGAGATACAGTAGAAGAACACATGCTGCCATGTTATCTTCGGGTGACATGGGGAGAATGGGGACCAGAACATATCACCGTTCCTGGCAATGCTTGCGGATTGGATATTGATACTCGTTGTCCCGGATGTCTGCCTAATGAAGTTGCTCTCACTCCGCATAATGTTGATTCAGTATTTCAATCATCTATGATATTGACACTATTTGTAAAGATTTCTGAAATTTTAGAGTCAGAACAATGGCTTAGAGAACATGGTAAATAACAATCAAATCGAATAAAGTAAAGATGAAAACAACTTTATTTGCGAACGATAGTATATTCAACGTCTACGTCTCCGTGTACAACGGAGTGAAGGACACCACCGGAACGTACACCCTACTTAGCAATTTTCTGAGTAGTGTCCGCCATCGTGATGAAATACTTCATCTTCGCACTTTACCCGACAAAGAGTCCAGAGACGCAATCAAAGTCAGCCTTCCACTGGCGACGGTAAGCGGTGCGTTTAGCTATCCACGCTCAAAAGCTACATTGCAGCAACACTCAGGATTCATTTGCATAGACATTGACGGGAAGGACAACACACAGTTCGCGCATATCGAAGAAGTGTACCTGTTGCTGACTTCCCGCCCGGAGGTGGCTTATGCAGCACGTTCGATAAGCGGAAACGGATATTTCGCCATTATCCCGTTGCTTTATCCCGATTTTCACGAAATGCAGTTCGATCAACTGCGTGAGGACTACAAGGAAATAGGCATCAACTTAGACTCCAGTTGCCGGGACGTGTGTCGTCTTCGCTGTGTGTCCTACGACGAACATCCCTACATTAATGAGCAAGCCGAACCTTATTCGGGTGTGTATGTGCAACCAGATTTCACCCAGGAACAAGAACCACCTGCACCCACCTGCCAGCGCGAAATGGACGATTTGAAGAAGGTGGAACGTTGCTGTGGCAAGATCAGTGAACATGGCATCGACATCACCGGCGATTATGAAAGTTGGAAGTCGGTAGGAATGGCACTTGCCAGCCTTGGCGAGAACGGTCGCAAGTATTTCCACATTTGCAGTCGGCAGTATGCGAAGTACAACTATGCTGAGACGGAGCGGAAGTTTACCAACCTGCTTCGGACTACGAATCGTGTCAATATCGGTACATTCTTTTTTATTTGTCGGCAGTATGGTATCACTTACAGTAATAAAGAATAGAATATGTTGCGGAGAGCGAATTTCAGAATAGACTTTTCAGCGTATCAGCGGTACGGGAAAGACGTAAAAATGTCGGAAGAGATGTCGTTGCCTTACCGGACGGAAGAGACGCACATGCACTGTTCTTCTACCGTCTTTCGGGCTGCGAAAAACGAGATTGAAACACTATTGGACGTGCGGGTAGAGATAAAACACATTTATCTGCTGACGGACTTTGAAGAAATAAATGAGTAATGAATAAGATATGAATGAAGCAATTAAAATTGAAAGGCGAAAATTACCTATGATTTCAAAGTGTGCTGTATGCGGACAAATATATAAAGATCATGCTGGTTCAACTCCATGTTGCGGAGCTGTATCCTATTTGGCCGATCACAGTCTATTGATACAATATTCGTGTGATGATGTAGACCAGATGATTTCTTCTACAAAATCTCTATTTGATATAGTTGCCGAAGTTGTAACAAGGGCAGAAGAACAGATTATGCTTAGCGTAATTTCCGCTTATATTGGTCACGATCCTTCTTCGGAAGATATAAAGAGAGTTTCTATCATTAGACACCAGGATGTATCTGATCGATTTTTATTATCGATTGATGACAAAGTGTTAGGCATGATTAAGTTCGCGGAAGGGGATGGAATAAATGATAAATTAGAGTTGGATTATAGGATTGAATTCCGACCGAACGAGAAGGACTTTCAGAGTGTGTTTTCTGAAAAAGAACAAAAGGAATTCAGGGAAAAGGATAATCAAAGACAACAATAATTATGAAAGCCATAGTAATAGCACAAGCATCACAGCAACCGTACATCGGCATTTGCCACCACTCCGGTGGTATTCCCATCAACGGGAAACAATTTCTGTACATTCCTTACCGAGATATACTGATACGTCAGGATTGGGTGAAGTTCTATAACTCCTTGCCATACGAAGAGTTCATTAAAGCCGTAGAAACGGGGGTGAAGCCGGAACTGGCAAAAAAGAGTAAAAAGAAAAAGGTTGAACTACCAAGTTTGTTTTAAAGTAAGTACCAATGAATAAAATAACATATAAAGCAGCAGAAGTATATCTACTTCTTTTCGTCATTCCCTTGTATCTTATTGGCTACCTGTTTATCACACTGGGAGCTGCTATTCAAGTAATCGGGCATTTGATTCAGGTAGACAAAGAGAATGCTTTCGATGTGATTAATAACTTTTGGGATAGCTACTACCCTTATAGAAAGAAAAGCAAATGAATGATATAGTTCAATTATACATCGACCTGTTTTGCGGAGCCGGTGGAACATCTACCGGTGTAGAGTTTGCTCGTGTCAATGAAAAAGAATGTGCCAAGGTTATCGCTTGTGTGAACCATGATGCAAATGCCATCGCTTCGCACGCTGCCAATCATCCGGAAGCATTGCATTTCACCGAAGACATCCGAACGCTTAATTTGAGTCCTTTGGCGGCACATGTGTTGAAAATGAAGACTCTTTATCCCAACGCAAAAGTCGTACTTTGGGCATCGTTGGAATGTACCAACTTCTCAAATGCCAAAGGTGGGCAAAGTCGGGACGCGGATAGCCGAACGCTGGCGGAACACTTGTTTAGGTATATCGATGCCATTAATCCTGATTATATTGAAATAGAAAATGTGAAGGAGTTTATGACATGGGGACCACTGATCGTAAAGACATCCAAAACTAAATCGGGAGCCGAATATTGCCCTTGTAACGTAAAAAAAGGAAAGAAGAAGGTCATAGGTAAAAATGGGAAGTTGCATAAAGGCTATGCCCTTACCCCGCAGATGGTTCCTGATCCAAAAAAGAAAGGAGTTGATTATCGGCGTTGGGTGAATCAGGTGAAACAGTGCGGGTACCTGTTTGATAAAAGAATATTGGATGCGGCAGACTATGCAGCACGTACTTCCCGGAAACGTTTCTTTGGAATTTTTGCCAAAGAGGGACTTCCTATTGTTTTCCCGGAACCGACTCATAGTAAGAACGGAGGCAATGATTTGTTTGATAAGCGTAAAAAGTGGAATCCTGTTAAGGATGCACTCGATTTATCGGATGAGGGTGAGTCTATTTTCGGACGAAAGAAAGAGTATGTAGAACCTACCAAAGCACGATTGTATAATGGATTGATAAGATTTGTAGCCGGTGGAAAAGATGCTTTCATGGTGAAATGGAATTCCATGAATCGCAGTGGGGGATATATTGCTCCAGGGATAGATGACCCATGTCCGACGGTAAGTTGTCAGAATCGTCTAGGTGTGGCTCGTGTGAATTTCCTTTCCAAGCAGTTTGGTGGTAGTCCCGACGGTAAGAGCATCAGCGTGGAGCAGCCAGCCGGAGCTATTACTTGTATCGATCATCATGCTATGGTGAGTACCAATTTTTTGGCGGCATATTATGGTAGTGGGGATAATGTGAGTTCGGTTGAAGCTCCGTGTCCTACGGTGCCAACAAAGGATCGTTTTAACTATGTTCAGCCTATTTTTATGTGCTCCTATAATTATAAGGATGGCGGGAAAGATATAAACCAGCCTTGCCCTACGTTGCTAACTAAAGATAGACTGGCATTAGTTTCTCCTTTCTTTATGAACTACTATTCGGCAGGCGGACAACTTGCGGGTGCGGATAAGCCATGCCCGGCCGTGACAACAGTTCCCAAACAAAGATTAGTATCTCCCATATTTATCGACCAGCAGTACGGACAAAGTAAACCGGCATCACCTGACCGTCCGTTAGGTTGTGTTACCGGAAATCCAAAGTATGCACTCGTTACCCCTTGGCTTATGAATACTAATTTCGGAAATGTGGGAAGTAACATTAATAGTCCATCTCCAGTGGTTACAGCTAATCGGAAATGGCATTACTTGGTCAATCCTCAGTATAGTAGTGCGGGTGGCGATGTAAATAAGCCCTGCTTCACTCTTATAGCCCGAATGGATAAGATGCCACCATACTTGGCCGAGTGCACTACTGAACGTCGTGAAGATGTACCTTCTTTCATTCGGTTTGAAGGGAATACCGTTATTTATGAGATATATGATACAGATTCGCCCATGACCGTGAAAATAAAAGAGTTCATGGCTATGTATGGCATTCTCGATATTAAGATGCGAATGCTGAGGATTCCCGAACTCAAACGTATCATGGGATTTCCCGAAGAATATGTTCTTTTCGGTTCGCAAGCCGATCAGAAGAAGTTTATAGGCAATGCAGTGGAAGTGAATATGGCTCGTGTGATGTGCGAAGCCATTTGCTCGAAATTGCTTGAAAAGCGAAAGGTTGCAGCATAATTTACATAAAATAAATAAGTATGAACAAAGATTTCTTTTACCGAATCAGCACCGACACACCCGTTGGTGACAAACTAAAAAAGTTGATTAACGAAGCAGTAACGGCCGAACAAGCCGCTCACGATCTTGCCGAAAGCGTGGGAGCCGTGGGCTGGAGTCCCGACCTGTTCAACGACTACGGGGGAATCTCCGTCTTTGAATTTCCGAATAATGTGTGCCCGGACAAATGGATGTACACCCTTGTGAAGTCGGAGAACGGGATAAACTGGTACGCCCCCCGTGTGGAAGTGACCACCGAACCGAAGCTGACCGAAGTCGCTTTGGAACTAAAAGAGCAATACGATTACATCGTGTCGGCCGTGGATAATACTTTTCGGCAGGTGGCCATCAAATTCAGTCGCGAAGAACTGGTGAAGTTGTCAGGGATGGAACTACACGGTCATCCCTTGGACTGGTTTGTGCGCGAGAAACTGATAACAAAGGGAGAACAGACACGGTTGGAATTTGGCGAGTCGCCCGAATCGGTCATTATCACCGAAGATCAGTCGTTGATGGTGCAACTTCACACTACACTTTCCGAAGCGCAGATGTTGGCAACCGCTCTCGAACCGCTGCGCTTCCGGATGGTGTCGCACGTGGAGGGGAATCGCAAGGCGGTGCAACTATATAAACAGATGCAAACCCTTCCGGTGATTCCTTGCGGGACACTGAACTCAATCATTGGCATCGTAGGAAAAGAGTATCAGGCAGGCATCGCATTCGCCGATAGTTTCGTCTATGTTCATTGCCATGAGGAGCTGACCACCGCTGTAGTGCAACCCGTGAGCAGTGAGGAGTTTTTCAGTGTGGTGAATGTTATGAAAAATAAGAACGTAGTAGCCCAAGCGTAACGATGTGCGGAGTGATTCTTTCAGTAACCGATGGTAGTGAAATGGTGATGTTCGGGCGGGACTTCTTCACGAATGTCCCGCTCCCGGAAGTGGAATGCCAGTTGCTTGCCGACTTCAGCAATGAGGGCGACGTGTGGCCGCTGTTCCGGCAGGAGTGTACCATTGAAGAACTGGTAGAAGAACTCCGGCACACGCACGCCATCGGCTATATGATGGACGATGGTGTGTGGCACCGTTGTTCCATTATCGAAGATGGATTTGCGGTTTGGGAAGAAATAGGAATAATATGATTGAACTGGATAGAATATATCAAGAGAATTGCATGGAAGGCATGAAACGCATTCCTGACGGGAGCGTGGACCTGATTATTTGCGATCTTCCTTACGGAGTACTGAACAAATATAACGAGGAAGCATCGTGGGATCGCTGTCTTCCGCTGGACGCTCTTTGGAAAGAGTATCTACGTGTTGCCAAACCGAATGCTGCCATTATCCTGTTCGGTCAGGGGATGTTTACGGCAGAGTTGATGCAGAGTCAGCCGAAATTATGGCGCTATAACATGATATGGAAGAAGGGCAACAGGATTACGGGTTTTCTGAATGTAAATAAGATGCCATTGCGAAATCACGAGGACATTTGTGTGTTTTACCGAAAGCAACCGACGTATCACCCGCAGATAACTCTTGGTGCCGTATACCATAAAAGAAACAATAGGACTTCCGAACAAACAAACCGATGTTGGGGAAAGATAACTACGGCACCAACTACCATTTCAAATAAGAAGTATCCTGTGTCTATTCTTGATTTTCCAAAAGATCATCCGGCAATTCATCCTACGCAAAAGCCGGTTGCACTTGTGGCATGGCTGATAAATACATATTCCAATCCGGGTGATACGGTGCTTGATAATTGTGGCGGAAGTTGCACTACTGCCGAAGCTGCCGTGATTACCGACCGAAGGTTTATCGTGTTTGAGTGGAAGGAGGAGTATGCCGATATTGGGAATAGGCGTGTGAAGACAGCGAGGATGATGAGGGGTTCGAGGATTGAGTTTGAATAAGAAATAGAATAATCAAGATAGAAATGAATACGAATTTTGAAACATCTGATAATACAACTGTAGAATGGTACACACCACCTGAAATTATTCATGCTTTAGGTAAGTTCGATTTAGACCCATGTACATCGGATATAGCCTGGAACTTTAATCATTCTGCTGAAAAGTTCTATACTATGGAAGACGATGGGATATCCAAAGAGTGGTTTGGGAGAGTTTGGCTTAATCCGCCATATAGTCAGCCCACAATTACGCAGTTCATGGAACGTATGGCTATTCATAACAACGGAATAGCACTACTTTATAATCGAAGTGATAACAAAATGTTTCATTCGTTTATATTTCCGGTGGCAGATAGCATTTTCTTTCTGAAAGGTAGAGTTCGCTTCTTTCGTCCAGATGGAACAATGGGGGGGCAGCCCGGTTCAGGCTCGGTGTTAATTGCATTTGGGGAAAGTAATACTCAATCAATTGAGGAGAGCGGATTGAAAGGACACATTTTTAAGTCAATGCAGAAAAAATGTGTAATACAACAGTCATTAGTATTTTAGTTATAACATAAAAGTGGAGGTAGATATGAAAAGTTTATGTATTGGTGCCGTTTTATTTGTGTTAGCAATGCTTTTTATCGGGCATTTGTCTGTATCGTTCAAACCATTCAGTATTTCGTTGCCGTATTGGCCGCGCTCGTTTGGGTTGATATTTATAGTGATTGGTTTTGTGCTCTTGCAGTATGGAGAGAAAAGAACAGGATATAAAAAAGGTTATCTGTCCGGCATTGAAAAGGGATATCAGGTGGGAATAGATAAAAGCAAGAAAGATGTAGTTGAATTGAAATCTGAAAAAACAGAAAGAAATGATTGACGAACAGGAATTATTAGAGAAAGCCATTGCCTTAGCTACCGAAAAGCATGCAGGGCAAAAAGACAAGGGTGGGCAACCTTACATACTTCATCCGCTCCGGG
>NZ_JAQVBV010000082.1 GCF_028690125.1 Bacteroides sp.
TCTTGATTCTATATAGTAATAACATTAAATTCAAAGTTGCTAACTTTTCAGCTGATAATGCTAAGGAATTTGAGTTGAAGTGGGAAAGCATTAGGGCAGCTATATGTAGTGTCTTTGAGTTAATAAAAGCTTTTGGGTATACAGAATCAACATTAACATCGAAAAATGCTTTAATACCTTTGATCTATTATATCTATCATAGAAATATCTATACTGATTTTAGTACTAGAAAATGTTATGAGGAAGATCGAAAAATTATTAGGCAATGGGTGAATATTGTTCTAGTCAAGAAATTATTTGGTGGGCAAAGTGATAATATTTTGACTACTATAAGAAGTGTATTTACTGATGATGTAACAAAAAATCCGATTATTGCAAATGTTGACTTGTTTCCTAAAGATCGGATTGTAAATAAACTTAAAGGAACAACAAAAGATATGACAATGGATGATGATTATATAGATAATTTACTGCTAACTCAAAAGGATAGTGGGCTAGCATTCAGCATACTTTCGTTGTTATATCCAAATCTGGATTATAAGAATGGTAATTTCCATAAGGATCATTTACATCCTGAAAGTCTATTTAAAGGTGATGAATATTTAAAACAAACTAACATTTCGCAGGGGAAATATGAATTTTATAAAGATCCTAATAATTGGAACAGCATATTGAACTTGCAATGTCTTGATGCTAATGAAAATATGTCAAAGCAAGATAAAAATTTAAAAGAATGGGTTCTTCATGAAGCAAATAAACAATCTTGTACTGTTGACAAATTTTGCGAAGAACATGTTATACCTAACATATTAGACTTTGCGGATTTTGAAATGTTTATTACTGAGAGGAGAAAAATGTTGAGGGCAAAGTTAAAAAGTTTATTTTAGTGAATGACCTAAAAGATTTCAGAGATTATTTTTTTCTAAACCCAATCTGCTCATTGGTATTCTCGAAATAGGTGGATTTACTAGGGGACAGATCGCCTCCGTAATATGTAATTAAGATACTTCAGAAAACCGGAATTATAGGGGTGGTGTGAAAAACATGTTAGTTGAGGTTGCTAAACGCTTTGCTGGTGGATGCGTAATGGTTTATCGCAAAACAGGGGAAGACAGTGCGGCTTTTTTAGGAACCGGTTTTTTAGTAGACGAAAAAGGTTATATATTGACATGTGCTCATATACTCAATCCTACCGATGACTTAGTTATTGCTAAAGCCACAACTGAGAATGGTTATGCCAAGATAGATCTAGATGGACGATTTCAAGCAAGTGCAGTAAGACTTCATCAATACGACCCTTGTTCAGATATTGCACTACTAAAATTTGTAACCCAGCACGTTGTTAGTGTAGCTCAGATTCTATTTGGATCTGCTGACGAGGTTTCTATAGGAACCAGTGTAGGGTATCTGGGATATCCCTTTGGTGATAGGTTATGTGTAGTCTCATCGATGAGTGCAGTCGTGAGCGCGAAAATAATCGATTCTAATGGCGTAAAGATGATACAAATAGATAATATGTGCCATGAGGGAAATAGTGGAGGCCCGCTGATAAATCTCAGGACAGGTCTTATCATTGGGATAATATCTGGACGCCTCAATCCCTTTCAAGCTGCACCTAGTGTTTTTGTGGGTAATAGGCCAGTTGGAGTAGAAACAAACATTGGTTACGCTGCTGCCATTGAGCATGCGCTACCATTGCTAGAAAGTGAGGGGCTAGACAGCAAGTATGGAAAATGAACAAGCTTTAGCTGATCTAAGAGTTTTCATTCAAACCAATATTCCTGTATATCAGAGATCAAAACTACTTGAACTTCTTGATAAACCTGATGCAACGCAAGAAGATTTTGAAGTGTTAGGGAAGACGTTAACGGGAGAAACACAAAAGGATTCCATGTTTCTACCTACAGGTCCAGGAAGCGCGAACAAGAGAAGCATGTGGAATAGTACGAAAAAAGAAGTATATAAGTTTTTTTGTACGGAGTCTTCTGAGTATAGTCAGGAACGTAATGGCTGGGTAGGATTCATTAAAGATGTGATTCCTGTTTTAGCAACCGCAGTAGCATCCGAGCTGGGTGTTGCTATTAGTGTGGTAATTGGAGTAGTAACATTAGTAGTGATGAGTGTTTTGAAAATTACTAGAAATGCATGGTGTGATTGTCATAAGGATATCATCCAGCAAAATTAATGTAATTGTGGAGTTGGACTGGCATGGAACATCTCCACCAAACAAATCAGGAATATTTGAAAATATGAAGGGAACGAAGAGATTACTAGAAGCTGCCTTTTGAGATTTGAAGACAATAAATAAAATATTCTATGGACAATGGCGGTGGTGATTTTTGACATTTCCAATATTTATGCGCAAGGAAACTTGTGGCTCTCAATCGTCTAACCATGCAAAACAGGATGGCTTTGTTGTTTCTTGTTCCACTAATAAAATACAATGGTGTGTTCCGGGAGCAAAATCGGCACTTGTTTGTGAAAAATGGTCTGCTTTAAATACAAATATGAATTTTCAAGTTATAAATTCCCCTGCCGATAAATTGTGGAATGGCAGGGAGGTAGAACCCTTTGCATATGGAGTTGTTTTGATAAAGAGGCAAGGCAAGTGGGGCGTAATAAATGCCTCTGGGGATATAGTTATTGATGTACGGTATCAAAAAATCTGCATGTTTACCAGGGAGTTGCTTCGAGTTAAGGAGCAAGGAAAATGGGGACTGGTAGATGCAGCGGGTATTGCCGTTTTGCCAGTCATATACGATGGAATTAGTGAGTTTGAAGATGGAATTGCGTTGGTATGCAGCAAGGGAAGCTATGGTGCTATTAACAAGCAGGGAAAAATCGTAATTCCTATTCATTTTCAGGAAGTCAATTGCGTTGCCAAGGGCTTGTACCGTGTTTTGTTAGAAGAAAAATGGGGCCTTTTTGATGAAAGTGGTAACATGATTGTTCCCTTGCAGAAAAATAAAATATATTATGGCGCTCAATGCTTATTCTCTGTTGAAGAAAATGGCAGAAGAGGCTTAGTAAATCAAAATGGTCAACTAGTAGTAGCTCCTCGGTATGATGAAATCCGTGATTGCGAAGAAGGTATGTTTGCAGTATGCAAAAACGGCAAATGGGGCTTTGTATCTCAAGATGGTAGTGAAGTTATAGAACCCCGGTATGATTGTGTTGGCGATTTTTGGGGAGAAAAAGCGGATGTTGAACTTGATGGCCTGTTTGCGTTGATTGATAAGGCAGGGAAAATTATTGGCGATTGGGTAGATAGAGGAGAAAGACAGTTATATAGGGAGAGTATCAGTGCTAAAGTTCGCAAAGCAAGGAATCGTAATGGAACTACCTATTCTTATAGTCCAGAAAATTGTAGAGAAGGACTTATCCGAGTAGGGAACTTTAAATTACGCAGCTATGGATATATAAACATTGAAGGACAAGAAAAGATACCATTTGATTATGAACGGGCGCTGGAGTTTTCGGAAGGGTTAGCAGCAGTTCAATTACAGGATAAATGGGGATATATTGATAAGAACGGTATGAGTGTGATTTCCTTTACGTATGACCAAGCAATGAGTTTTTCGGAAGGCCTTTCGGCAATAAGAGAAAATGATAAGTGGGGATTTATAGACCGAAAAGGTGCTATCGTGGTGCCGGCTCAATATAAGTCGGTCCAACCATTTTCAGGGGGACATACTATTGTCTTAAATGATAAAGTTTCCATTCTGATAAATAGGCAAGGGACGCCTATTCTGGAAGTGATGGATGCAGTAGAAAATGGTGCGAATTAGGAATGAAAAGTGCTATGCTTTTGAAGTGGAATGAATCTGCTTTTTTAGTTCTTCTTGCATGATTTGATAAATTGAATAATGCGAATGCTAATGATGGAAAATATATAAAGCCAGAAACCCAATGAATATAAGGGTTTCTGGCTTCTTGTGAATCTGTCAGAAGTATATTGTGTCAGATTCATGTTGGCTCAGGCTTTGTAATGTTGAAGCATACTTTACGATAGGCGACTTCTTGAAAAATTAAAGACAATATTAACTGCTTGAAGGCTTTTTTCTCTTAATTGGCGAAAATATCTAAAAAGATTAGACGTGGAGAATAAGTGATGCAAAAAAGTGTTGCATTGAGGGGATGTTAATGATGTTAAATTTTAAATTGCACAAATTAAAACTTAGTAATTATAGAGAGTTTGGCAATGTCGATATTGAATTTCATCCAGAGATGACTGTTCTTGTTGCGCGAAATGGAGGAGGGAAGACGGCCATTTTAGATGCGATAGCAGTTGCGTTCGGGCCATTTATTGGGGCGTTTAGTGATGGACATGGAGTTCATTTTCGAGTTTCTGATATTAGACAAAGTTTAACTCTTGGGGGCAAGGAAATTGAATTTCATACACCTTTAAAACTGGAAGCTAACGCTACTATCGGTGAAAAAAATTTAGATTGGACGAGAGAGTTAAGTGGAAAAAAAAGCCGAACTACAATTAGTGGAGCTCGAAATTTAATTGAGTGTGCGCGTGAAATTGAGAAAAAAGTCAATACAGATAAAGAGATTGTTTTACCTTTATTTGCATATTATGGCACGGGAAGACTATGGAAAACGATTAAACTTACCGAGGGAAAATCGAAAGCGAGTAAGCGTAGAACTCGTGTTGCCGGCTATATGGACTGCTTGGATCCGGCATCTAGTTATAATGCTGCGGCAGACTGGATGTACTATGCGCATATGATGAATGTTGAAAGCTATTTAGAGAATGAGTTTGCTGAGGGAAAAAGCGCTCCGTATGCATCAGAAATACAAGCGATTGTTGAGGCTACTAATATTTGCTTGAGTCATAGTGGATGGAGGAATCTTAGATATACAATACAGTATCAAGAACTAACTTTATGGCATGATGAATTTGGAAGATTGCCTGTTAGCTACTTGAGTGATGGTATTCGGAATATTGTTGGATTGACGCTAGATATTGCATATCGAGCAGCAAAGCTGAATGCATGGATGGGCAAAGAGTGTGTGAAAAAAACTCCGGGGGTTGTGATGATTGATGAAGTTGATATGCATTTACATCCATCTTGGCAGCAAGAAATTTTACCTAAGTTGAGCGAAGCATTTCCTCTTATTCAGTTTGTTGTAACTACACATAGTCCTCAAGTATTGACTACAGTCAAACCGGAATGTATTCGAATCATTAGCATAGGGAATGAAGAAGATGGAAGCTTCAATATGACTGTACCTTCATTTTCATTAGGTGCTGAAAGTAATCTTGTCTTAAAAATGGTGCAAAATGTACTGGCTAGGCCATCGAAACTTCCTATTGTGAAAAAATTACATCAGTATTTGGAGTTGGTTAGTAATGATCAATGGGATAGTAGTGAGGCATTAAATTTACGTAAAGACTTAGACGAGTGGGGAGCAGGCTACGAGCCTGTTTTAGCGAAAACGGATGTAGATATTCGAGTAAGAGAGTACAGAAGAGAAGGTAGTACACGGAAATGAAGAAAATAAAAAAAGGGCAAGAGCCACATTCATTAATCACCTATAAATCTGCCAAGCCGAATGCAAAGTGGGAAGAGTTTAGAGATGAAAGGAGTAATTATACAGAGATTAAAAGGCAATTGATAGATGATCAGAATGGATTATGTGCTTATTGTGAAATTGATTTAAAGCAAACTGGTTCATCTAGGCCATTAGATGATTTTAGGGTAGAACATTTTATACCTAAATCGCAAAATCCTCCGCCTAATTGGGCTTTGGAATGGAATAATTTAATTGGAGTTTGTCATGGTGGGCGTCAAAGAGGGGTTGTAGATGAACCCTTGCGGTTTGGAGAGGCTTCGTGCGATGCATATAAAGGAGGTAAGAATCTCCAGGGAGTAATATTGAATCCTCTTCACGTACCGATAGGTAGAATTTTTAAATATGAACTAACAGCCTTAGAAGAAAAAGGGAAAATGATGGTGGATTTGCAAAATTGCCCACAAGCAATGCAATCTCAAGCTCAAAATACAATTGATGACCTTCATTTGAATGTCGAAAGGTTAAGAAGAATGCGAGAGGCAGTTATTGAAGGTTTAATTGAGCAAATATCGCTTATGACATCTTCGGGAAAAGAAATATCTGAAGTTATGGAAACTCTCGTAAGGAGTCAATTAAGGAAACGTAATAACTCTTGGCCTGCTTTTTTTTCGACTATTCGTTGTTTTTTTGGAGAAACGGCAGAATGCTATTTAGCTAGTATAAATTATGATGGCTAAAATTAGTGGCGTTGGAAGCGAGAAGGTTTCTGGATTTTCAGAAGCCTTCTCGTTTTATTTGTGTTGAGTTGAGATATTAATAAAGCCTATCTAGGAGGATGGGTTCTTTCAAGTAGATTCAGTTTAATTTCAAAGACCAAAAATAAACTATTAATTACTTCATAGGCTGAATAAACAGCGAAAAAAAAGAGGAAAGACTCTACAAAGTAAAACATGTTAATGACGGGAATGTTGAATTCATTAAGCATCTTGGTGACAAATGGAATTTCAATAAAAAAGCTCAAAAGTGAGATTGCTAATAATATTAATAGAGTAGTTAAATGATTTTTCAAGTTTAATAGCGCAGTAGTAAAGTTATGGTTCAATCGATGAAGTTTTAGTAAGTCTTCCTCTTTCATCAATGCGAATATAATCGCAACGGTTGCAACGAGGCCGCCCCAGAGCAAACCTATTGTTGGGGGAATTAACTTTATACCCTCTTCGATCCATTTATCACCATTGAAAAATAGGTTTAGCACTAAGGATGCAAAGAGAATAATCCACGTAATTCGGTTAGCAATTAAATTGGTAATAGGGTGGTTTTTTATGAAGGAAAGCATTATAACAACTCCTCAAAATCTAACTGTTTAAAAATCACTTTTTGACTTTATAGGAGCCTAAATCAATGTGTGAATAAATGTCTTTTATTGCAGCTTCATCAGTAGTATCTATATCATTATCATACTCGAAAGTAGCAAGTTGATCGGAATTTTTAATTGTTGTAGGCTTTTTGTGGCCCTTTGCTTTCCGGCGAACAGTCCATTCACCTGCACCATTTTCTGACCAATTTACCATTGGTTGTATAGTTTCATCTGGACCTAGTTTGAGTTCACCATTTTTATTATTTACTGCGATATCAAGTTTAGTTCCATTGGTGAGGTTTCTAATTTCTTTTAACGTATCACGAAGATTTTTCTCCGTAGAACCAAGAAAGTTTGGCATTTCCAAAACGAATCGGATGTTATATATTTTTTCTGAAGTAGTTATTGCATCCCAGAACTTTCCTTTTGCTGTTAAAGGTTTTATACTGACTTCCAGTCCCTTTTCAAGCAACTGCATTTCAAAGAAATATTCAAGATGACGAAAGACTTGTAGGTCAGATGAGAAGACTGTTCTGTCTCGTTGAAACAAAATAATTTGTTCTTCTGGAACTAAGATAAACAATATATATGGGTAAAGTATCGCTCGGCGCTTAATTAATTTGCCATCATCTTTAAGTGGCAATGTTTTTGATGTTTGGCGACCAAGTTTACCACCAATTACATTGTTATGAGTGTCAAGAATAGGCTCTAATAAAAGAGAGAGCCCATTATGGTTAAATTCACATTCATGATGGAGCGCTTCAAGAGCATATGTGAATTTTTGTTCACTTCCCAATTGATAAAATAAGTTTTGATTTGCGGGTACAAGACTAAAACGGCCTGCATAAAACTTCAAGATATGTACCTCCTCCGCAAAATTAGTTGTATGCTCACACTTCGGCGAAAAATAAATAAGTCCTTTGAATTGAATTTGAAATATTGTATGTTGAGAAAACGCATATCTCAATTTATGTAAAAAATCTTAAAGGAAAAATATGAAGTCGAAGTAAAAGAACTTTGAAGTGTTGTCCCTTAGTGCTCCTTAAACTTTAGGAAATATAAAGCTTGAAAGTCCCGCAGAACCAGTAAATAAGCGGATCGTAGGCATCTGTGAAATGTGGGAAATTTTCGTAATGAGTAGGTCGTAGGTTCGAATCCTATTATCGGCTCCAGTAATTTCGCGGGTTCCCAGGTTTGTGGGAGCCCGCTTTTTTATTTAAAAATGCTTTTTGCGCCTTATTTGCGCCTTAAGAAGATTTTTGCCGGTTTTCTTTACGAATTGCAGGGGTAGTGCATAGTCAGAACATAGAAAAAAGAAGCTAAAGTCAGCGACAAGATAACGTCGTGACAGAAGCTTCTTTTTCGTACTTTAAGGGTTATTTCTTTTGACGAGGGATTGCTGGAGAAACCCGTTCATTTTATCAGCGGCTTGCTTGTCTACAGATTCCAGGGCGTGGGAGTAGTACATGTCGGTGGTACGGATGTCTGTATGGCCTAAGCGAGAGCTGACGTTTTTCAAGGGAACTCCCAAAGAGATCAAGAGTGTGGCGGAGAGATGTCGGAGTGAATGAAAAGGCATGGTGCCTAAATTGTGGCGTTTCAAAAATCTACTGAACCATTGTGATGGCGTTGTGGGGTACATGAGTTCGCCGTTCCACTTGGTAAAGAGCCAGTTTTCATCGTGCCATTGATCGCCGAGTTGCAGTTTCTTTTGCGATTGCCAGCAGCGATATTGCTTTAATTGAGTTAGGACGCTTGCGGAGATTGCAAGGCTACGGACAGACGAAGCGGTTTTGGGGTCTTTAAGAAAAACGCCTTTCCCTTTTAGGCATTGGACGCTTTTGGTGACGCTTAGCATTCCTTTTTCGAAGTCAATGTTATCCCATTGCAGTCCCAATAATTCGCCTAGACGTAACCCGGAGTCGATGGCCAATAAAATGATGGTTCGGAATTTGATTGGCTCGTTTTGCAGCGCTTGGATAAGCAGCGTGATATTCTCTTCTTCTAAAATCGACGCTTTTTTTCTTTC
>NZ_JAQVBV010000041.1 GCF_028690125.1 Bacteroides sp.
AACGACAATTGCTGTATTTTCGCTTCAGTTCATCAAGAACTGCTTTCCGAAGCACTCCGTCGCCTTTACCATGTATAAAGACTATCTTTTGCTCCCGCTTATTCTTGTATGTCTCCATCACCTCACGAAATTTATCCAGTTGATAATTCAATATTTCACTGTTACCCATTCCGTTGGTATCATCCAGCAGAGAATCGATATGCAGATCTATCTCAACAACTCCACTTTTTCCATCATGTCCCCCATTTGGCTTTACGATGGGTTGTGACTTAGGTTTATCAACAGATTTCTTTTGCAATAAAACCGTTTGAAGTTCTTCCGCCGATACATATACCTGTTTAGCTGGCATATCGTCTTTCACTATATCATAAATTAATGCAGGTTCTTCAAAAAACTCGGAAGTACTAAATGTATGTAACTTATAAAACTTCACAGTATCAATCCTCAACTCCACATTCACAGCAGGTTTGATTGCAGCAGGTTTACCATCTTTAAAAGCAATAAACTGAACTGCTATATGTTCCATTTCATTCAGTATATCTTTAGTAAATTCTTCCAGCAATAATTTTGTATTCGGTTCAACCAATCCATGTGAACGAGTTTTCCATGCTGTTCCTTCCCCACTCATATACGTGTAATACAAATAATAATTGCTATCATTTACCAAATAAGTCTCAAAGGGGGTAGTCATCATTGCCTTTGCATCTTCGGGCACATAAGCAAGAAATACATTCAATGTATCTCCGCCACGTACTTCCGGTTGACGTTGTACTATAGGCATCTCTGGTTTCATCGGTTTCGCAGGTTCTTCATGTTTCGGAGCCGATGTGCTTAGCTTACGCTTCATATTGTAATCATCTGTTTCAATCACTACACACTCACGTATCGGCATCGGGATATCAAATCCGTCTGCATCTTCTACTAAAACAAAATCTTTACCTCGGAATCCTGTTACAACTCCACCACCTACTTCACTAAGAAAGCGTACTTTATCTCCTATTTTCATCGTTATATATCTCCTATTAAAGTTCAAACTAATAATGAATAACAAAGATAGAGCATTTCTATGAGAATCTACCGAAATCGATTCCAAAAACAAGAAATCCATTTTTATTTATTATTTTTTCCTAACTTTGCTCCATTAGTACAAACGCTTCCATCTGAATAACTACAAAACGGCAACAAAGACGATGAAAAATTCTATCAAAGTGATTGCTTTCGATGCAGACGATACGTTATGGAGTAACGAACCCTTTTTCCAGGAAGTAGAAAAACAATATACAACTTTATTGAATCCTTATGGTACTTCACCAGAGATATCATCAGCCTTATTCCAAACTGAGATGAAGAATCTAAAGTACTTGGGATATGGTGGGAAAGCATTTACGATTTCAATGATTGAAACGGCACTACTTGTTAGCAAACAAAGAATTCCAGCTTGTGATATCGAGAAAATTATTAATTTGGGCAAGTCATTATTAGAAATGCCAATTGAATTATTGCCGGAGGTCAAGAAAACACTTGAAACTCTGAAAGGAAAAGGCAAATATAAGTTGGTAGTCGCAACAAAAGGGGATTTATTGGATCAGGAAAATAAGTTGGAACGTTCAGGATTATCCTCTTACTTTGATCATATTGAAGTAATGTCTGATAAAACAGAAAAAGAATATCTTCGATTATTAAAAATTCTGCAAATAGATCCTTCTGAATTTGCCATGATTGGCAACTCACTTAAATCAGATATCCAGCCAGTATTATCTTTGGGAGGATACGGAGTTCATATTCCCTTCGAAGTGATGTGGAAACATGAAATCATTGCTACTTTTACACATGAACATCTGAAACAAGTGAAACGTTTCGATGAACTATTATCCTTGTTTTGACATACAAGCATTGGTATGAGAAGTTGAGATAGTACGTATAATACTAGTGATTAAAAGCAACACATTAAAGTTTAAACATATTATAGTAACTTCATTAATTCCGCAGCCCTACAAGCTTCTATCGAATTACCAACAGAAAGTTTCTCCAGAATATTCTGTCGGTGTCTGTTTACAGTATTAACACTAATACAAAGCGAATTTGCTATTTCCTTGCTCGACAAACCTTTCCTGATACAACGGAGTATCTCTTTTTCACGTTCGGATAATATATTCCGGTGCTCATCCGAAAGGAATAACGTTTCCACTTCACCACGTTCCATGTGAGTGATAGTTGCATAGATTCCGGATTCAGGCCGTTGGTCAGCAGCTAGAGAGTAAAGACAAAAAATCAACCACACATTTCCCGCAGGAGCATTCTCCATAATTTGCACTAAATTATCGACATACTGATATACTCCTTTTTCATTCATCATGCGCAGCCTGCATCTTCCCCGATATTTCAATCGTTCTTCGGAGGATATCGAAAAGGTCTTCTGGAAGAATTTATACTCCAACAAACGTTTCTCGACTAAATCCTCCGGATGAATCCGCTGATAAATATAATCCTCGTCCATTGAGTCAATCATTTGCAAAGATGCCTCCTCAAAAGTCAATCCCAAGAAGTGTGCCCATGGATGAGCAGCTACATAACTTCTCCGACTAAAAAGATCAGAGATCACAGCACATCCACCATTAATGGCTGTCAGTGAATGGATAAACTGTTGATGTTGCTCCAACTTTTTATTATCCAACGTTTCATGAAGGATCGAATGTGTGGCATAAACTTCGTCTATTTCTTTTTGTAGTACGTCCATCTCCTAAAATGGTTAATATTCAGTATTGTCATATATAAACATATGACTTATCTTTGCACCACAAAGATAAACAAATAAGAAACGTACATGAAACATTTAAAACTCAAATTACTGTCAATTGCATTATTGACAGCCACAACTTCGACTATGGCACAAAGTTTGGATAAAATGAATTGGCTGAACGAGCCTCAACAATGGGAAATTAAAGATGGTAAAACATTGGTAATGGATGTTCCTGCAAAAACAGACTTCTGGAGAATTTCACATTATGGATTCACTGTTGATGACGGTCCTTTCTATTATGCTACGTATGGAGGAGAATTTGAAGCAAAAGTAAAAATAACCGGAAATTATGTGACTACCTTCGATCAAATGGGATTAATGCTACGCATCGATCATGAGAACTGGATTAAGGCAGGCGTAGAATATGTAAACGGTAAACAGAATGTCAGCGCTGTAGTAACACATCACACCAGTGACTGGAGTGTAGTACAATTACCGGACGCTCCACGTTCTATTTGGATCAAAGCAGTCCGGAAGTTAGACGCAGTAGAAATCTTCTTTTCACGTGATGACAAAGAATATATTATGATCCGTACTTGCTGGTTACAGGACAACTGTCCCGTAATGGTTGGTTTAATGGGTGCTTGCCCCGACGGAAAAGGATTTACTGCTACATTCGAAGAGTTTAAAGTAACTCAATTACCTGATCAACGGAGATTGGAATGGGCAAAAAGACAGCAAAATAAATAGAAACTGATAGATCATTAAAAAAAGGAATTCCGGAATAATATCTGGAATTCCTATTATAGACAAAAAGTCCTTCACCTCTTCACAACCCTTTATTCATCGTCATTAGAGGGTGAAGGCTTCCCTTCACATCTGCATTCACCTATTCACCGACCCCAATTCAGTAATTCGTCGATCCGACTATTCTTTATCATATTTCATAATATCTTTATCTCTCGTCCAATTCATTAATAGATAAGTTCTTCTCTACTAATCATAAACTTTCTTTATCCCTATAGAGAAGTTTTTCTTGCTTAAAACAAATCTATAATTGAAAGTTCTAATTATACAAATGCAAGTTTTGTTTTTACAAATGCAAGTTGCATTTATAAAAACAAAACTTGCATTTAGAGTTTAGTAAAGACCAAAAGTAAGTTTACTATTAAAGGAAAGAAAGTTTGTCTCTAATAGAAAGCAACTTTTCTATTAATACTTATATAACGATAACTATATTTCTACTATTTACCACATAAATAAATTACAACTCACTCCAACTCCTACGTACACTCCATTCGGATAGCCATATCCAGCCTGCAAACCAAGTCCCCACCGTTTTCGCTTAGACTGAATAAACACTCTCTCAGTAATTATTCGCGCAGGGCTATAAATTTCAATACTATCCAATTTCGCATTATACCCAGATATCCAAGCCCGGTAGAGACTATCCTTGTATTCTTTCTGGGTAATAGGTACACAAGTAGAGTTCGCCTGCATACTCCAACGGCTTGCCCTTAATGAGCACTATGGTCTGTATTTCCAAACCTAACAAGCCGGCAGAGGTTTTCCATACGGAGCATTTCACACAGGTATCGAAACTACGCAGCCGCCTTTGAAATTACAGTTTTCAGCAGCAATTCTGCCGTTACAAATACTTCACGGTCGGAAACACGTTGGTAGTGTTTGATGATTTAGTTTTGACATTGTCAAGCGCAAGATTGATGTCACAAGCTTCCCAGATTTCCCTATTCGCACGGTTTCCCTGTACGCCCCAAAACGTTCTCCTTTGCGTTTCCCTGTTTTTACGCTGACTTTCGTTTATCCTCGCAAACGCTTTATTCATAAGCCATTCGAAAATATTCACCTTTTTTTCTGCGGTTATTTCAAAGATTTTCCGTAATTTTATACTCTGAGAGTATGGTGATAATCGTTTAAATGTTATAATTGGAGACTATAAAATTAATGCTTTTATCGTTATCTCCGTATTATTCAGACAAATAAATTATTTGATAATATCGAACTCATGCTAAATAGAGTAAAGGTTTAATTATTGAGGCTATGGGTATTCAAAGAATCAATCAATATAAAAGTTCATTCGACTCAACTGTAAAAAAGATAGTTGATAACAGCGGAGAATCAGTTAAAGTGTGGTATGCTCAAAAGTCACTAATTCTTTTGGAGTTTACATCAACTTTGTAATATGACATACAAAGAGTACAAACCAGACGCACTGCTTACGCCCTATATTGAAACCTACTGGACTGCTTGTGGTTTTCAGGGGCCCAAAGAGTCTCACCGGATTCTCCCGGACGGATGTGTGGATATTATTCTTTCACTCAACTCGTCAGCTCACTTTGAATTGATTCCCTTCCACCCGACTATTATCGGAACGATGACAACCTTTTGCAACGGTTCTTATACCAATGAGGTTTATTTGGTCGGTATCCGTTTTCGTCCTGCCGGTTTCACCGCTTTCTGTCGAGTGCCCATCCATGAATTTACGGATAAACGGATTGATTTGGCATTAGTAGAGAGTCTGTTCGATGAACGTTTTTACGGTGGTCTTCCCGAAAAAGAGACAACAACGGAAGTGATCCGACACATTGATTCTTACTTTATCCGAAAGTTGAAAGATGTTTTTATACCGGAAGCTCGGATTGTTTATGCCATCGAATTGATCCGGCAATCCAATGGAGTATTATCACCGGATGAAATCGCCCATAAAAGCTGTCTGTCCATTCGACATTTTGAACGAAAGTTTAAAGCCGCTATTGGGACTTCTCCAAAAACATTCAGCAAAATCGTGAAGTTTCAACACACTTGCGACTACTTGAGAATGAATAATGATAAAAGTCTGCTTTCGGCAGCTATTGATTGCGGGTATTATGATCAGGCACATCTGATTAAAGATTTTAAAGCGTTGTCGGGAAGTACTCCTTCCAGCTTCAAACTATAAAGTCGCTTTTTTACACCAAACGAATGAGATTATAGTTTTAACTTTGTCCAAAAATAAAACAATATGAAATCAATCGAAGAAAAAGCGGCCGAAATGGTCGCAACAGCACAAGTCATTACAGTGGCTTCCATCGACGAGAACGGTTATCCGCGTCCAGTGGCAATGGTGAAAATCAAAGATGAAAATGGAGCAATCTATGTTTCAACAGGAACAAGTTCGGCAAAGACAGCTCACTTCAAAGCAAACCCCAAAGCGGGTATCTCAATCGTGAAAGGTTGCAGCAGCATTGTCTATACCGGCGAAATGGAAATTGTGACGGATGAAGCCGTTAAACGTTCGCTGTGGGGCGACTGGATGTTGGACCATTTCCCCGGAGGAATGGAAGATCCTGAATATTGTGTGCTGAAGTTTACACCGAAATCGGCAACCTACTGGATTGATAATCTATTTGTGAAAGATCAAAAATACATGAATTTATATTGCCAAAGCTGCGGTATGCCAATGCAAACATCCGATCTTTTCGGAACCAACCAAGACGGTTCGGCAAACCAGGAATATTGCTGCTACTGCTATAAAGATGGAGCATTTACATCAGACTGCACTATGGATGAGATGATTGATCATTGCATTAAATATCTTAACGAATTCAACAATGCAAGCGATACTCAATTCTCCAAAGAGGAAGCCATTGACAAAATGAAAACGTACTTCCCTACTCTCAAACGCTGGAAAGAAGCAAAAGCAGAGTAACCGAAATCAAAAGAAAAAAAGCAGAATCCATAAAGGAGATGCAGGCAACTATTTTAGGCAACTCAACCGGGACGGAATAGAATCCGCCAACCTAGTTGAGTTGCATGAAAAAGGCATTAAAAATACATGTTCACACATAGGCTAGAGTCTATCATTACTTCCATCCGGTAATATCCGGTGTTACCTCCTGACGCAAATCATCCTACTTCATTTGGGTACAGTTTCCTGTTTTTGTACTCCCTCTTTCTATAAATTAGTGCATAATTCTTTAGTCTTCATCGACTATCATTTCACCTTCAGCAACTATAAAGTATCTCAAAAAAATCCGTCTTTGCTTGGAATAAGAATAAAATATATCTAGATTTGCCACTTAAACATATGTATGAACATACAATTTCATTTAAGCAAAAGCAGAGACTTATCATTTGTTTTATAATGAAGAGCCGTACTACTAAATATACATACTGATTGTTGCATAACTAAAAGACAGATAGATGAAACGACTACTTTTTTCCTTATTACTGACGCTGTTCGTTACATTGCACACAATGGCGGATAAAACAATCTGGCAAATTGGCGAGAAAGATTCTTCGGCGGCGGAATTAGCATTAGGTCCCTCAGATTACACAAAGTTTCTGGCTAACGACTTCGGTTATGAAGACCGTTATTTCTTAATTGGAACTTCAAAGGTAGAAAAAGACTTTTCCTATGTACTTCCCGGACCTGCGGATCAATGGGGAGGAACAGGAGGAACATCAGGTTGGCGAACACACGATACGACTATTCTCTTTAATCTCGAAAATGCTCCTACATCCAAAGACTGGAATTTAGTAATTGATCTATTGGGCGCAAGTCCGTTGGGAGCAGTCGTAAAGGTCACCGTTAATTCTGTAAGCAAAAGGTTTGTCATCGAGGGAGGTCCCAAAGAAGTATTGGAAGGCGATGTGCAAAATGCTAAAAAGACAACTTTAACCTTTCCGATTGAAGATGAAATATTGAAGAAGGGAGGGAACTCCATTGTTATTTCTGTCTTAGAGGGCGGTTGGATTGTATTTGACCAAATACGACTAATGGGCCCTAATCAAGCAACATTAGGTAAAACGAGCACAAAAGCATTTCTTCGTGATGTCTACGCTGCTAATTATGAGATAGAAAATAATGGAAATAGATTTCAACCTTTGTTAGTTGATGTCGAACACTTGACCGGAAGCCCCAGACTTAAAATAGAAGTTGATAACGTAGAGATATTTTCTTCTGTCATGGACACTGCTCGTTATCAATTTGAAGCTCCTATGCCGGCAGTACATAAATCTAAAAAAAGTACGTATAAAATATGGGCGGACAATGACTTGTTACAATCCGGAACCATTATCCGTAGTGCCCAAAAGCTACAGACCTATGCTGACTATGTGGATACTAAGATGGGAACAGGACATTCCCGTTGGATGATTGCTCCCGGCCCCTGGATGCCTTTTAGTATGGTGAAGTTAAGTCCGGACAATCAGAATGCAGGATGGCAGGCGGGGTATCAACCTACTTTTGAAACCATTGGGTGTTTCAGCCACATCCATGAGTGGACCATGGGCGGATTGGGCATGATGCCTACCAATGGTGAGCTTCAAATTAAGGTAGGCGATGAATTAAGACCGGACGAGGGCTATCGTTCGCGCATTGACAAAGGGACAGAAGAAGCACCGCTCGGATATTATAAAGTATATCTCACCGATACTAAGATATGGGTGGAAAACACTGCGACTACGAGATCTTCTTTTCAGAAATATACCTTCCCCAAAGAGAAAGACGGGCGCGTGATGATCGATCTCCAGATTCCTACGGAATATGATTATGGATTGCTGGACGTGAAGATAAATAAGGTGAGCGATTATCGGATCGAAGGGTACAGCCACCAACGCTCTCCCCGTCCTCATGTATGGAGTGATGACGCGGATCAGGAATATGTGGTGAACTTCGTCATTGAGTTTGACACTCCCATTAAAAAAGTGGGAGGATGGATGGAAGACAAAGTCCTTGAATCCGGCGGTATTGAAGGGAAGAATCTGAAACACGCAGGGCTGTACGTTGAATTTGATACAAAGAAACACCCGGTGGTTCAGACTCGTACAGGTATCTCTTTAGTCAGTATAGCCAATGCTTCGGAGAATTTAAAAGAAGAAATATCCGATAAGTTTGATTGGGATTTTGACGCGATTGTACAAAACCAGAAACAAGTATGGAACAATATTCTGGGTCGAGTACAGATTACAACAAACGACCGTTTGGAAAAAGTACGGTTTTATACCAATGTATATCGGTCTTTTTGCAGAAATACTTGGAGTGATGTGAATGGTGAGTGGATGTCGGCAGACAAAAAAGTACAGAAGTTGGCGAATCCGGAACACCGGGCCTTGGGATGTGATGCTTTCTGGAATACCTTTTGGAATTTGAATCAGGTCTGGAATTTATTAACGCCCGAATGGTCTTCCAAATGGGTAAACTCTCAATTGGCTTTATACGACACAAACGGATGGCTGGCTAAAGGACCGGCAGGAATGAAATACATTCCTGTAATGGTAGCCGAGCACGAAATTCCCCTCATCGTTTCAGCCTACCAAATGGGAGTCAGAGATTATGATGTTCATAAAGCATTTGAGGCAGTAAAGAAGATGCAAACAACACCGGCAACTCATGTTGCAGGCGGATTTGCGGGAAACAGGGATCTGATTTCTTATCTTCAATATCATTATGTCCCCATTGAAAAAGGGCGTTTCTCCAATACGTTAGAATATTCGTTTGACGACTGGACAGTAGGGCAGTTTGCCAAATCGCTGGGGAAATATAAAGATTACCAAACCTTTAGTGAACGGGGGACTTGGTGGAGAAATGCAATCAATCCGGCTAACGGATATGCGCATATGAGAGACACACTGGGAAATTACACGCCGGATTTTGATCCGTTTAAGTCGGGACGAAATCATTATTATGTGGAGGGAAATGCCTGGCAACTAAGTTTTTTTGTACCTCAAGATATGCCTGCTTTAGTTAAATTGGTAGGGCAAGAAAAGTTTGTAGAACGCCTGAATTGGGGATTTTCGGCCAGTGAACCATGGAGATACAATGCTCCCAATGATCAGTACTGGGACTTCCCGGTAGTTCAGGGCAATCAACAGTCGATGCATTTTGCTTTCTTATTCAACTGGGCGGGAAAACCGTGGCTCACACAAAAATGGAGCCGTTCTGTGATCGACCGATATTATGGTTCGGGAATTGCCAACGCTTATCTGGGTGATGAAGATCAAGGACAGATGAGTGCCTGGTTTGTGATGGCTGCTATCGGTTTGTTTCAGACAGAAGGTGGTTGTAAAGCCGACCCCGTCTATGAAATAGCAAGCCCTCTATACGAAAAGACTGTCATTAACCTGAGCGGACTTTATGATCGTGGAGAACGATTCACAATCATAGCAAAAAATACTTCGAGAAAGAATAAATATGTTCAGAGTGCCATGTTGAATGGACAGCCATTAGATAATTTCTGTTTCCCCGCTTCTGAATTATTGAAAGGAGGAGAGCTAATTTTGGAAATGGGCGACGTACCCAATAAAGCATGGGGAGTTGGCAGATGATAGGGCTAAGCCCTATCATCTCTCTGCATCTATCGTATAAGTGAAGCTATCTGCCCGGTAATATCCGATATTATATTCGATGGGAACTTCATTCACATCATACACGAATCTTTTCCGTATTAATATCGGATCACTGGATTTAATCTCTAACTTTTCGGCAATAAACTCTCCCACCAGCCTTGCGGATATTTCTTCCTTACTGGTCTTTACCACTATGCCATACTGATTCTCCAGCATTTCATATAAAGGGCGGGTATAGTCTTCTTCCCCTGTCAATGGGATATTGGGATTGAAATAAGAGATAAAGTACACAAAAGGATATTCTTTTTTCCCCCTCACCCGTTCCATTACCACACAACGGGCATCGGAATTTGGACCTAAATTAAAGAAAGTACGAATTTCCTCGGAGGGCTTTTTCAAACTGACATGAAGCTCAAAGTTACGCACTTCAACTCCCAGCATCTTCATTTCCTGAGAGAAACTAAGCCAGTTTTTCACTCCTCCTACGATACCCTTCTTGACCACCTTGGTTCCAAATCCTTTCTTTCTCACCACGAGACCTTCGAACACCAGTTTGTTAATGGCTTGCCTCAGTGTGTTTCTCGAAATGTGCAATTGTTTGGACAATTCAACTTCATTGGGAAGTAGTTTCCCATTTTTGTATTCTTCAGATTCGATGAGTCCTCTCAAAATCTCTTCTGCCTGAACATGAAGTGGTTTATCACTATTATGGTCTATCTTCATTTCTTCAAAGGGGTAATTTTCAGCAAATATAAGATTTCTCAAAAAAACAACCAAGTATTGTTGGCAATAAAAAGAAAACCTTTACATTTGCACAATACATATCATGTATGAACATACACAATATTAAAATTAAAGAAAAACATGAGGAAAGCTAATTATGATAAATTCCCATCTACAAAGCTAACGGGAATGCTTGTACAAGGTTGGGAAGCTATCATTTCCAAATTAAAAGAGAAAATAGATACGAGAAAAGTGCTGGCGGTAGATTTATATACCGGAGTATATGAAGAAGAAGTACTGGATGTTTTTTCGAAAGGTTTCTCCGGAAAGGTGATCAATGTACGGGATTTGATGAAGCCGGAACAAGAAATTATCACGATGACCGAACGCTTTATGACAGAAGATGTTTTGTTCGGCTATGTCACTAACTTGAAGTTGGAAGATTATTTGGATGCGGACAAATTGGCTAAAGCCCGTCAGGAAATCAATGAATCAGAAGAATTTGTGATAATCATAGGGACCGGAGCTTCTTTAGTTGCCCCTCAGGACGCTTTGATAGTCTATGCGGATATGGCACGTTGGGAAATACAACAACGTTTCCGCCGCCACGAAGTAATGGCCTTGGGAGTGGACAACCGTGCTGAAGCCGTTTCCTTGCAATATAAAAGGGGATATTTCAATGATTGGAGAGTTTGCGACAGCTATAAAGAGCGTTTATTTAATAAGGTAGACTTTTGGATTGACACTCATGTGGCGGGATCACCGAAGATGATTGATAAAGATACTTTCTTTAAGGGGATAGAAGCAACGGTAGCAACACCGTTTCGGGTAGTTCCCTTCTTTGATCCTGCTCCTTGGGGCGGTCAATGGATGAAGGAAGTTTGCGATTTGGATCGTGAACGCGAAAACTATGGCTGGTGTTTCGACTGTGTGCCCGAAGAAAACAGCCTTTTCCTGGAGGTAAACAACGTGCGCTTTGAACTTCCTTCTATCAACTTGGTGCTGCTCAAAAGCAAAGAATTGTTGGGCGAACCGGTAGAAGCACGCTTCGGCAAGGACTTTCCGATTCGTTTCGATTTTCTGGATACCATGGGCGGAGGCAATTTAAGTTTGCAGGTACACCCCACCACACAGTTTATTCGCGAAAGTTTCGGAATGTGTTATACGCAAGATGAAAGTTATTATCTGGTAGATGCAGGCGAAGACGCAGTGGTTTACTTGGGAGTAAAAAGTGAAGTGGACAAAGAAGCCATGATCAACGATCTGCGTGCGGCGCAAAAAGGAGAGCTGGTTTTTGACGCTGAAAAATATGCGAATAAGATTCCTGCAAAGAAACACGACCATTTTTTGATTCCGGGAGGTACAATTCACTGTTCGGGTGCCAATAGCATGGTGCTCGAAATCAGTTCCACTCCCAACCTCTTTACTTTTAAATTATGGGATTGGCAACGTCTGGGCTTAGACGGAAAACCCCGTCCTATCAATATAGAACGCGGAAAACAAGTGATTCATTGGGAACGGGACACGGAATATGTATATCAACATCTTCGCAACCGGTTTCAGGAAGTCGCTTCCGGTGAAGGATGGGTGGAAGAACGTACAGGATTACATCCGAATGAATTTATCGAGACCCGTCGTCATCACTTCACGTCGCCGGTGTTGCATCATACCAACAATAGCGTAAACGTACTGAACTTGCTCGAAGGAGAAGAAGCAGTGGTTGAAAGCCCCACTCATCGTTTTGAGCCTTTTGTGGTACATTATGCCGAAACATTCATCATTCCTGCCGAAATAGAAGAGTACACCATTACTCCGTATGGCAAATCTGCCGGAAAAGAGTGTGTAACCATCAAAGCCTACGTGCGCTTCTAATCGCAAAAAGTCCATTTATCTAATATGTTGAATCTATGTATGAACATGATGAACGAATTGTAATGACACTTGATGCCGGAGGAACAAACTTCGTTTTTTCGGCAATGCAAGGTTATCGAGAGATAGTAGATCCTATTTGTTTGCCGGCAGTATCCGACGATTTAGAACGTTGCCTGTCTGTTCTTATAGAAGGTTTTTTGGAAATTGAAAAACGATTGCCGAGACTTCCGGTAGCTATCAGTTTTGCTTTTCCGGGACCTGCCGACTATGAGCATGGAATTATAGGCGACTTGCCCAATTTCCCCGCTTTCAGAGGAGGAGTAGCACTTGGTCCTTATTTGAAAGAGCAATTTGGCATTCCTGTTTTTATTAATAACGATGGCAACTTATTTGCCTATGGCGAAGCATTGTCCGGCACTCTTCCTGAGATGAATAAACTCCTGAAAGCTGCCGGTAGCAGCAGAAGATATAAAAATTTAATAGGGATAACGCTAGGTACGGGATTTGGTGCGGGAGTGGTCATCGACAATCGGCTGCTGACCGGAGACAATGGTTGCGGTGGCGACGTCTGGATCATGCGAAATAAGAAATATCCCGAAATGATTGCGGAAGAGAGTGTTAGTATTCGTGCCGTCCGGCGGGTATACCAAGAACTTAGCGGAACAGATGCTTCTTTGCTCACGCCTAAAGATATTTTTGATATTGCCGAAGGAACCAAAGAGGGAAATCAGCAGGCTGCCATCCATAGTTTCCACGAATTAGGAGAAATGGCAGGTGACGCAATCGTTCGTGCGTTGAATATAGCAGATGGTCTGGTAGTAATCGGAGGAGGAGTAGCCGGGGCAGCCAACTATATTCTTCCGGGCATTATGGAAGAGATGAACAGACAGATCGGCACGTTTGCCGGAGCCTCTTTCCCGTGTTTGCAAATGGAAGTATTCAACCTGGCTGAGAAAGAAGGCATGGAAGACTTCCTGAAAGAAAAGAATACGATGGTGAATATTCCATTTTCGAGAAAACAGGCGATATATACCAGTCATAAGAAAGTAGGTATAGCCGTTTCATCATTGGGAGCGAGCAAGGCGGTTGCTTTGGGTGCTTATACCTTTGCTCTGTCTCAATTGGAAGTATAATAAAAGAAGAAATTAAAATAGAAAAACGAGTATAATTATGATGGCGTTGAAATGGGTAAGTGCCCTGTTGGTTCTAACAGGTATGGTAGGGTGTAATACTCCCAAAAATCTTAATCTTGTGGACTATGTAAATCCGAATATCGGAACCACACATAGTCGTTGGTTCTTTTACACTCCTGCTGCCGAACCTTTCGGATTAGCCAAATTAGGAGCTTCTACCAATGGCACTTACGGAAACAATCAAGGCTGGGAAGCGGTTGGCTACGAGGATGGACATACTTCTATCGATGGTTTCCCTTGTCTTCACGAGTTCCAGATCGGCGGTATTTCTTTGATGCCGGTTACGGGAGAAGTGAAGACCAATCCGGGCAAGTTGGAAGAACCGGATAACGGTTTTCGTTCTCGCTTTGATAAGAAAGATGAAACGGCCCGTCCCGGATATTATGCTGTTTTGCTGAAAGACTATCAAGTCAAAGCGGAACTTACGGCTACGGCTCGTGTCGGCTTTCAGCGATATACGTTTCCTGAGTCAAAGAATGCACATATTCTTTTTAATATAGGAAACAGGCAGGGAGAAAGCGGAGCTGTACGCGACGCGTATATTAAACAGGTGGACGAGAACACCATAGAAGGATATGTCATCACGGAACCGGAATACGTAAAGAAGTATCAGGCGGGTGCTTCCGTTGCCATGTATTTTTATGCTCAATTAGATCGTGCGCCGGAATCGGTAGAAGTCTTTTATCAAGACAGCACGCTGATGCCGGGTAATGAAATCAAAGGACCGGGAGCTATCCTGTGCCTGAATTATAACACGAAAAAGGATGATGTGGTGAATGTGAAAGTGGGTCTTTCCTATACCTCTATCGAAAACGCGAAACTGAATCTGGAAACAGAGGCCGAAAAGCTGACTTTTGATGAGGCTATGCAAGCGACAACGGATAAGTGGAATGAATCATTGAACCGCATCGTGGTTTCGGGAGGTACGGAAGATAGTAAAGTCAAATTCTATACCGGATTGTATCATGCTTTGTTGGGTAGAGGACTTGCCAGTGATGTGAACGGGGCTTATCCGAAGAATGACGGTTCTATCGGACAAATACCGCTCGATAAGGATGGAAAACCTACATACAACCATTATAATACGGATGCTATTTGGGGGGCATATTGGAATCTGACTTCTCTCTGGGCATTGGCTTATCCTGAATATTACAATGATTTTGTCAATAGTCAGTTGCTCGTGTACAAAGATGCGGGCTGGCTGGGCGATGGTATTGCTACCAGTAAATATGTTTCGGGAGTGGGAACCAACATGGTTAGTATCGCGTTGGCAGGTGCTTACAACAGTGGTATCCGTAATTTTGATGTCGAAACGGCTTATCAGGCGGCTCTTAAAAATGAACTTGGTTGGGAAGGACGCATTGAAGGTGCCGGTAAAATGGATGTGAAGCAGTTTGTTGAGAGAGGTTACGTACCTTTTGAGAATAGTGTATTCTTCGGTACTCATCCTGCCGGTTCCACTTTTTCAGCATCTCATACGTTAGAGTATAGTTTCAGTGCCTATGCTGTTGCTCAATGGGCAAAAGCATTGGGACATACGGAAGATTACAAGCGTTTGATGGGATTGTCGAGCGGTTGGGAAAAATTGTTTGACGATTCTTTGAAGATGATTCGCCCTCGAGTGCCTGAAGGTGAATTTATCGACAACTTCAATCCGCTGGAATCGTGGAGAGGCTTTCAAGAAGGAAACGCAATGCAATACACTTTCTTTGTTCCCCAGAATCCGGGTCGTTTGATTGAAAAGGTGGGTAAGGAAGAATTTAATCATCGTCTCGACTCTATTTTCACGGAGGCACGCAAATCCATCTTCGGTGGAGGAAAAGTAGTGAACGCTTTTTCCGGTTTACAAAGCCCCTACAATCATGGGAATCAACCGAGTCTGCATATCTCCTGGCTCTTCAATTACTCCGGCAAACCGTATCTCACTCAAAAATGGACTCGTCTCATTTGTGATGAGTTTTACGGAACGAACGGGGAGCATGGTTACGGCTACGGTCAGGATGAAGATCAAGGGCAGTTGGGTGCTTGGTATGTGATGACTGCCATGGGGCTGTTCGACGTACAAGGTGGTTCGTGCGAACGTCCTACTTTTCAAATTGGAAGTCCCTTATTTGACAAAATTGAAATCAAGCTCAATCCTTTAAATGCCACAGGGAAATCATTCGTCATTGAAACGGTGAATAATGTGCCGGATGCCTATTATGTACAATCGGCTACTTTGAATGGAAAACCGTTGGAACAATGTTGGATGTATCGGGATGAACTTTATCAGGGTGGAGTCTTGAAACTGACAATGGGGAATCAGCCCAACGAACAATGGGGAGCAGAAAATCCACCTCGTTGTTCCGAATAAAAAAGTGATTTAAATAAAAAATAAGATAGTTATGAAAACACAACACTCTATATATAAAGCCCTCCCCATTCTTTTTGGGTTCTTCGTAATGGGTTTCTGCGACATTGTCGGCATATCTTCCGACTATGTACAGCGTACTTTCGATTGGTCTCCGGCAATGACAGGCTTTGTTCCTTCGCTTGTTTTTATCTGGTTCCTGTTTCTGGGAATTCCCATAGGGAATCAGATGAACAAATGGGGGCGCAAAAATACAGTATTACTAAGTATGGCAATTACTGTAGTGGGTATGTTGTTGCCCTTGATCATTTACAACAGCGCGACTTGCATGATAGCTTATGCTTTTCTAGGAATAGGAAACGCTATTCTTCAAGTTTCACTGAATCCTTTATTAAGCAATGTGGTTACTAGTCAGCATTTACTGACTAGTAGCCTCACGGCAGGACAAGTGATTAAAGCTGTTTCTTCCCTCGTTGGACCGGAGATAGTTCTGTTAGCCGTCGCTCATTTCGGAGATGATAAATGGTATTACTGTTTCCCGATATTAGGTTTCATCACTCTTCTATCGGCTGTCTGGCTAATCGCCACCCCTATCAAACGAGAAGATGCTACTGCCGCGAAACAACAACTTCCTATGAGCGATACTTTCCTCTTGTTGAAAGATAAGACGATTCTTTTATTATTTCTGGGCATATTCTTTATTGTCGGCGTAGACGTGGCTACCAACTTTATGAGTTCCAAACTAATGGCCGAACGTTTTGACTGGACAACGGAACAGGTAAAATTTGCTCCTCAAGTCTATTTCTTGAGTCGTACGATTGGAGCTTTACTGAGTGTTTTCTTCTTGGCTCGCATTGCCGAAATGAAATATTTCAGGGTGAACATCATCGCTTGTCTTCTCTCATTGCTGATTCTGGCCTTCGTGAAGGACGAATTGATTAACCTGATTTGTATCGGTGCTGTGGGCTTCTTTGGTTCTTCGGTGTTCTCCATCATTTATTCGATGGCACTGCAAGCGAGACCGGAAAAAGCCAATCAGATTTCAGGACTGATGATTACTGCCGTTGCAGGTGGTGGAGCGGTCACTCCTATTATTGGCATCGCTATCGGAAAGGTTGGAGTCATTGGTGGAGTTTTCGTTACGTTAGTTTGTGTAGGGTATCTTACTTATTGTGCATTCGGGATAAAAACAGCCAAAAATTAAAGAGAGCAACTCTTTTTGTCGTTTTCCCTTATATAATTAATAAACACTTTTGCTACCACGCTCTCACTATTGTAATCAAACTCCTTATTCATAATGCTTTCAGCGATGGTAGCAACCGTGGTAGCAGAGTGAGAGCAAATACTGGTAATAAATACATTATAGCTCAGAGATTGCTATAGAATTTAAAAAGATAAAGCAACCCAAAGGTTTGCATTTAACACAGACTATCAGGATACTATAACATAAGAAACTGCTTATACTCATCATTCGCCTTATCCAGAAGTGCCTCCGCCATACAAGCATTTTCCTCAAAAAATGAATGTTGCAAATCTATGCCTACTTTCTTGACCGACTTACTCCAATTTCCAACGACACGCCCTTCATGAAGTAATACCGGATAAAATAATCCATTATTGGTAAACGCTTTCGGATAAAACTCTTTAGGTAGAACATCTGTCCGGTCTTTATACGCTATCAAATATTCATCATAAGAAGGAAGCAGATGCAAATTATCAGCTGATTTTCCACGAGTCCGGCAGGAGTTATGAATATACCAAGTCTGATCTTTCCATTGCTCGGCAATCAATTCGGAATCAATCAGATATACTGCCTGTCTCGCCTCTGAAATTGACAATCCCGACCACCAGAGAAAGTCTTGTAAAGTAGCGGGAGCATGACTACGAAAGTAGCTTCTTGCCAGACGGGCTAAAGCCTCATCTTTCGTTATTTCAGGTACAGGGGCAACCCGTTCTTCCAAAAGCATATACGTATGTTTTCTACCCTCTCCTTCACCGCTACAAACAACCCCTTCGACCTCTGCACGTGCCAAGAAACGGGTCATGTGATATTGATCTGCTAAAAGTCCGGAATGCTCATAGTGCTCGGCAATATCTTGTTTTGTAAGGCTTTTATTCCCACAAAGAATCTTTTCTAACAAGTTGTTACTTTTCGTATAAACCTCCTCCGTAATGTCCAGGCTATGTCCTTTTGCATAAGAATCATTTGCAGCCTTAATACGTTGAGCAGAAAGTTTCAACATCCACCGGATATCTTCCGCAGCAACCAAATGCCATGTCGGTCGCATTACATGAGTTCTTAATATATCTCCTTCTTGCAACGCTTTTTCAACTGTTTGTATAGTTGCCAATTTTAAACGCATTCCAACAGCCCATTTTACCATTGTATATTCTTGGGCCTGCATAGCTCCCATCCAAGACACTAATTCTTTAGGATGGCAGAATTGTGGCTTCAGTAACTGTTGATTTAAAAGACGAATTGTAAATAGATTCATATCAGAGGCTTTTCATTCACAAAAATAATATTTCGACTCCATATATATACCAATATCCTACAAGTTTTCTTTTTAATAATCTTAAAACATTAACAGGCATACATATAAACAGAGATTTTAATCCATTTTGCAAATTAAAGAGACAGAGAGTCTAAATAATATTCCTTCCTGCTTCTGTTCTTATTTTAATGATTAATTCTACTAGTAATTCGTATATTTGCAGATAAAATTATTTATTCATCTACATGAAACACGAATTGGAAGACATACTAAAAACGTTTGAAAAGAAAGGTATCAATCGCCGCCACTTTTTCAAACTGATGGCAGCGGCAGGCTTAGTGACCGCTGTCGGCATATACAAGGCGAACGAATTCTCAAGTAATGCCAAAGGTAAAATTGTCATTATCGGTGGAGGAGCTGCCGGTATCAGCATGGCTGCGCGCCTAAAAGACTGGTTAGATGAACCGGATATTACATTAATTGATCCCAGTGATCGTCATTTTTATCAGCCGGGATTCACCTTGGTCGCATCGGGTGTCTACCAACCCGACGAAGTATGGAGAAAACAAGAGGACTGTATGCCGAGCGGTATCAAGTGGATCAAAGATTCTGTTGCAGCTATTGATCCGGGTAAAAACCAAGTGACAACTAAAAACAATGGAAAAATCGGTTATGACTTCTTAGTTCTGACACCGGGGCTTCAGACCAATTGGGAAAAGGTAGAAGGTATCACACAAGCAACTTTAGGACAAGGCAATGCTCATAGTATCTACGATTTCGAAGGTGCACAAAAAACTTGGAAAGCCTTGCAAGAATTCGGAAAGACAGGTGGTAAAGCCATTTATACCGATACCTATACAAAACATAAATGTGGAGGTGCACCCAAAAAAATATGTTTGCTGACAGATGATTACACCCGTAAACAAGAGACACGCGACAAAGCTGACCTTCACTTCTATACAGCCTCCAAAGAATTGTATGATATTCCTTTCTTCACTCCACGCCTGTTGAAAATCTACGATGAACGCAATATCCCCATCAATCTGAATGTTCGTGTGAAAGGGGTAGATACAGCTGCCAAACAGGTACATTTCGAAAAGATTGAAACCATAGACGAGCAAAAAGTCTATACTCCATTTGTAGAAGACTATGACTTCCTTCATTTTACACCGCCCATGTCGGCTCCCGATTTCGTGCGTGAAGCCGGATTAGGCTGGACAGAAGGTAAGTTGGCTGCCGAAGCCTGGGTAATGGTAGATCAAGAAACATTAGTCCATAAAACTTACCCGAATATTATCTCTCTAGGAGATGTCGCCGGAATCCCGACCAGTAAAACATCGGCTGCCGTTCGCAAACAGGTACCGATTGCCGCAAAAAACTTGATCTCCTTGATGGAAGGTAGGGAACCAGAGGAAAAATATGACGGATATGCCGCTTGCCCAATCGTGACAGACTACGGACACGTACTACTGTGTGAATTCAACTATAAGAAAGAACCGGAGATTTCTTTCCCATTCAATCTAATCGACACTTCGACAGAACAACGGGCGGCTTGGCTGCTGAAAGTTCACATTCTGAAGCCTATGTATTTCTACGGAATGTTGAACGGATTTGCATAGAAATCGGGATAACTCCCGATAACCCAAAATACCCAACAGACAGTCCCCAACCCATTTTGAAGTGCACCCCAAAAGTTAGACACAAAAACTTTAGGGATGCACTTCATTTCTACGAGTCCGGGGACTTTTGTTTTATTCATCTATTCTCACGTTTGCATAAGTAAAAAGATCCCATACATTCTAACTTTCACGAAATAAACAGACGTATATTCTTTTTATTCATACCATTATAATATCTTTGTTAGGTAATATAAACAATAACAATGAAAAGAAGAATATTTGATTTTTTAATGTTACTTATTATATCGGCATTCTTTTTTGCGGGATGTATACAGGACGACGATTCGGAACCGAACGGAGCTAACATTCAAGTGAATGATGAGTTACCTACATTTTCCGTACGGTTGAATACGGGTGAAACAATTACCAGCCAATCATTAGAAGGAAAAATTTCATTCATAGTGCTGATGACCGTAACTTGCCCGGACTGTATTGCCGAACTTCCCATTATAGAAAGACTGTATACAGAATACAAAGACAATAAAGATATTGTCATATTCACAATTAGTCGTGAACAAGGAGAACAAATAGTAGGAAAATTCTGGAAAGAACAGCATTACACAATGCCTTACTCGGCTCAAGAGGATCGAACCGTTTACAGTTTATTCGCCAAAAGCGGAGTTCCACGCATCTATATTTCCAATAAAAACAGAATAGTCCAATATATATATACAGATGATCCTCTTGCCAAATATGAGGAGCTTAAAGCAACTATAGAATCATTAATCAAAGCATCCAATAAATTACCAGAAAAGCACAAGTTATAAAGTGTATAAAAGCATCGAATCTATTTGAAAACAAAAGTTTATTTGATCTTTATTTCTTCTTTTGTAATAATCAACCATACTAATACGACTAACTTTCCATAACGAGTAAAAAATAAAAGAAGTGGAAGAAGAATTCATCGAACAGATAAACCATTATCAAGGGATATTACAAAAAATATGTAACATCTATTTTTACAAGCATCCTTACAGAGAAGATTATTATCAAGAGATACTAATACGATTGTGGAAAGCATACCCTATGTTCAAACAAGAAAGTGCTTTTTCGACTTGGTTGTACAGGGTTGCCTTAAATGCCGCCATCGATCTGGTACGAAAGGAGTGTGTACGGCCTATCCATAAAGAATTATCAGCAAGAGAATATCTCATACACGATATACATTCGGAAGATAATTCCACGACAGATAAAAAAGAGCAATTATACCAAGCAATTAATCAGTTAGACAATATAGAAAAAGCAATTATCATTCTTTATCTTGAAGGTTATGAATACAAAGAAATATCAACTCTTATAGGTATTTCCGAGACCAATGTCGGAGTGAAAATTAATAGAATCAAGAAACAACTCATAAAACGGATAAAAGATGGAAGAAAATAATTTAAAAGAATTCTGGAAAGAAATACATACTAGTACCGAACAGCTTCCTGTTAATATAAAGGAGATTATACGTAAGAAACATTGCAATGTAATTTCTCAAACATTACATCGCCAAAAGATTCTAATTTGCTTGTTCGCTACCTGCCTGATAATTTCAGTAGCAGCCAGTATTTTCGATATGATCGTTATGGAAAAATTCTCTATTTGTCTATGGATACCATGCGCTTTTTTATTATATTTGTTACTATCAAGTATTAGACACTATCAACTATTTACAAGGTCAGCCGATTTATATTCAATCACAGATTCCGATGCTATACTTAAAAGACAATTAAAACGGAAGATCAATTTTGATTTTATGATCTATCTGATATATTTTTATGGGATGGCAATCAGATTAATCTATATGTATTTTAGCAGTTCGGATGAATTAAAAAGTATTTCATTCCTTATAATGCTCTTTGTTGGACTTCTTTTTATTATTCCCTGGTTAATAAGATATCAGCAGAAACATCGATACAGATATTATTTTAACTCACTTGATAAGAGTCGTAAGCAGTTGGAAGTCTCCGAATAAATCTCTACTTTTGTCCTCCATAACAAAGAACATACTTAGAATGGTACGCTATAAACTCACTTCTCCGTCAATGGTAAAAGCAACAATCCAGTTGCCGGCATCCAAAAGTATCAGTAACCGCGCACTCATTATCAATGCGTTGGGTAAAGGTGTTTATTCTCCTGAAAACTTGTCCGATTGTGATGACACCCAAGTTATGATAAAGGCTCTGACGGAAAGTAAAGAGACTATTGATATTATGGCTGCCGGAACGGCTATGCGCTTTCTGACGGCTTATCTAAGTGTTACTCCGGGAGAACGTACCATTACAGGGACTGCTCGTATGCAGCAACGTCCCATACAAATATTGGTTAATGCTCTTCGTGAACTGGGAGCTGAAATCGAATATGCAGGAAATGAAGGTTTTCCTCCATTACATATTATAGGGACGGAATTAAAGAAGAATGAAATCACATTGAAAGGGAATGTAAGTTCCCAATACATTTCCGCTTTATTAATGATAGGTCCTGTACTTAAAAACGGACTAATATTACATTTAAGTGGAGAGATCATTTCACGCCCTTATATCCACCTTACCCTACAATTAATGAACGATTTCGGAGCAAAAGCTGCATGGACTGCTCCTGACAGTATCTCCGTCGCACCACAACCATACGAGAGCATTCCTTTTACAGTAGAAAGTGATTGGAGTGCTGCCTCTTATTGGTATCAGATTGCAGCATTATCTTCCGGAGCAGAAATAGAATTATTGGGATTATTTCACCATAGCTATCAAGGAGATAGTCGTGGAGCGGAAGTTTTCTCACGATTGGGAATCACTACCGAATTTACAACTAAAGGTGTGAAATTGAAAAAAACCGGTAAAGCACCGGAAAGATTGGAAGAAGACTTTGTTGATATTCCGGATCTGGCACAAACATTCGTTGTAACCTGTGCTTTACTGAATATTCCTTTCCGTTTTACAGGTTTACAAAGTCTAAAAATCAAAGAGACGGACCGTATTGCAGCTTTGAGAAACGAACTGAAAAAATTAGGATACCTGATAGAAGAAGAAAATGATAGTGTGTTAATGTGGAATGGCGAACGTTGTGAACCGGAGCAAACGCCAATTATTCAAACATACGAAGATCATCGGATGGCAATGGCATTTGCTCCGGCAGCCATATGCTATCCAAATCTACAAATAGCAGAGCCACAGGTTGTTTCCAAATCATATCCTAATTATTGGGAAGATTTGAGGCAAGCAGGATTCCAAATAATAAGCGAAAAGTAAATGTTACGTTGTGAAAGATTTCAATAAATACACTTCACATATCAATTTTTCTCCTGTTATAGGCTTTACAATCCAACAAGGGAAACCGGTTAATTATAAAAAGGGAGAATACTTTGTCCGACAAGGAGAAATCTGCAAAACATTAGGATTTGTAGCTTCCGGCTCTTTTCGCTACTGTTGTATCAATAGTTTGGGAGAAGTGAATATTGTAGGCTATACCTTTGAGGAGTCTTTTGTCGGTAACTATCCTGCTGTACAACTACAAGATAAATCAAACGTAGACATACAGGCTCTATGTGATTGTACTGTTTATGAACTCACTCACCAACAAGTTAATGACTTTTATGAAGCTAATGCGGAGAATCAACGATTGGGACGTCACATTGCCGAAACCTTATTATGGGAAGTCTATGACCGAATGATTTCAATGTATAGCCTGACACCGGAAGAACGTTATCTTGAAATTTTAAATCGTTGTCCCGGCTTATTAAAACTCATCACTTTAAAAGAGCTGGCTTCCTATCTGCTGATCCGTCCCGAAACACTTAGCCGAATACGAAAAAGAGTTGTTCGCAAACAATAGCATACGCTTGCATCCATACAAATATCATTATAAATATCAGTACAAACTCCTGCCCAAATAGTTAAACTACAAAACTCTTTCAATTCTTGATTTCAATCAAGAACATTCTCACTTCCCTCCTCTACTTTTGCAGGCAAAATCAAACTGATATTCACATCATGAAAAGAATAATGATTATAGGTGCCACTTCAGGCATTGGTCGCGGATTAGCAGAACAGTATCTTCGAGAAAATTGTCTGATCGGCATTACCGGACGCAGAGAAAACTTACTTAAAGAACTCTACGATCAAAACCAAGATCAAGTATTTTATCAGGTATGTGATATCACCAACACCCAAACCACCCTCTCAAGATTAGAATCACTTGTGCAGAAAATGGGAGGAATGGATATTCTGATTATCTGTGCAGGAACAGGAGAGTTAAACCCGGAATTATCTTATCAGTTGGAAGAACCAACTCTATTAACCAATGTAATTGGATTTACGAATATAGCCGACTGGGGATTCCGCTATTTTGAAGCTCAAAAGAGTGGCCATTTAGTAACCATTTCTTCTGTAGGTGGTACACGAGGAAGTGGCATCGCTCCCGCTTACAATGCTTCCAAAGCCTATCAAATCAACTACATGGAAGGACTTCGACAAAAAGCGACCAAATCTCCCTACCCTATTTATACTACGGATATTCGTCCCGGATTTGTAGACACCGCAATGGCAAAAGGAGAAGGACAATTCTGGGTAACCCCGGTAGATAAAGCTGTAAAACAAATAACAAAAGCCATCTCTCATAAGAGAAAAATAGCCTTCATCTCCAAAAGATGGAAATATGTAGCATGGTTGTTCCGATTAATACCTCCCGCTCTTTATTGCAGAATGTAATTAACTAATAGTTTTTCTCATTCGCCATCTTCCACATATTCAAGAAAGAAGCTTTAGTTATTTCTACAATTTTATCCCAATTCAACCGGTCCGAATGATCCGACGGTTGGTGATAATCAGGATGTCCATCTGTATGATACCAGATAATAGGAATACCGACTTTAGCAAATGTACCGTTATCACTACCTCCTATAGGATTATCCCATGCACGATAATCGGGTTGGAGTTTTAACTCATATTTCTTAATATCCTCTCTCAACCAATCACCGAAAACCGGATGAGCAGCGGTATAGAAATAAACAACCTGTTGAGGTTGCTCCGGTTTATTATTACGCCCGATCATATCAAAATTCAAATATCCTTTAATCTGAGAAACAAAAGGACAACTCTGCACAAAATATTTAGAACCAAGCAATCCTTTCTCTTCTCCATCCCAAAAAGCGAAAATAATATTCCGCTCCGGTTGCTGTCCACTAGTGATAAAAGCACGGGCTATCTGTAATACCGCAGATACTCCGGAAGCATTATCATCCGCACCATTATATATCTGGTCACCATCGAGAGCGGGATCAATTCCCAAATGATCAAAGTGAGCACCCACAATGACATATTCATTGGCATTTTTACCGGGAATCATAGCAAGAACATTCCTCATTGAAAACTTTTGATGGACTCCAAGCTTCAATTTCACAATGGAATCCGGGTGTACTTCAAGCCTTCCCTGCTTCTGACGTTCTTTACGGTAGGCTTCAAAAGACTGAAAATAGCTTTCATTCAACGGATCTATTCCCATCCACTGCAATAAAGAAGCAATGTATTCAGAAGTCACACGTGATCCGTGGAATCCAGCCTCACGCCCTTCCAACTCATCCGCAGCCAAAAAGTTGATAGCAGCTTTTGCAGAAGAGCAGTTAATACTTCTCAAACCTTTTTCCAATGGAGTCTGAGCATAAAGCCCCAACCCGATGAAGAATAACCCTACTAATAGAATATGTTTCATAGTATTATATAAATGTTTATTTATCGGAAACTAATTCCAACGATTATCGTCTAATTTCCAACCTTTCCCTATGGGAATCTCTTTACGGCAGTTCTTTTCACCCGGATTGTCGTAAATTGAAAGTATATACCGCATATAATCAACCTGGCGAACTGGTTCCAACGACTCAAAAAGGTCATTCAAAGCATCTGCTTCCAAACAATTAGCGTGGCAATCCAACTGATTTAATATCCAAGTATCTTCGATCGACAAACGAGTCAATTGATTATTATTGCAACGTAAATAAGCGATTGAGAAAGTACCCGGCATATGCAACTCTGTCAGTTTATTATAACTGCAACCAAAATCCATGATCGAAGGCAATTTATCTAAAAAATCTATTTTATTAAAATTGCAATTATTGATAAGCAAAGCACTTATGCCCATATTATTATCAAAATCCAGTGTTGAAAGATTTCGATTATAACTGCAATCTACTTCTTTCAAGTTAGGCATCCCCTTCAGTTTCAACGAAGAAAGATTATTATTAAGGCAATATAATTTCTCCAAATAAGGTTTACTACCCATTTCCAACAAAGTCAGTTTGGGATTCGAAGATATCTGTATTGTTCTAAGTCTATCACATTGATCAATATCTATTCGCTCCAAATCAGGCATATTGCTAATACCAATATCTTCCAAATTAGGACAGGAAGCGTTCAAATCCAATTCCGCAGTGGATTTGAAACTATTGATATACAGATTTTTCATCCGAGGTAGACTTCCCAAATGTAAATCACTCACATTGAGTAATTCGGTCCCTATTACACAATAGTCCAACTCTTCAGCCCAAATTTTGACCCGATAGTTCCTACAATTTCCATATTTATAACTGATAACCGTTTGTTCAGGATCCTCAATTTTTTGTAAACGTCCGTCGCCCCAATCAATGACCATTCTACCACCACCTGCCGACAGATCCAATAGCCTCGAATTGCTAACAACTTCCACCGTAAACTGAATCGTATTCTCGTCTGTCATCTTCGGGGTTCCGAAGTCATCACCAAACACACTTCTGTCTTCTGCACATGAAATGCAAATTAATAGTAAAGATATACCTACTATAGTGAACAATTGATGTAGTTTCATCATCTAATAATTTAGTTAGCAACGTACAAAAGTAATAAAAGAAATAGATACCATACATGATAGAATGCAAATTAATAAGTAACTTTGCAGAAATTTGACTCAATATAATTATGTGGATACTCATAACAAGTCTGGTGTTGCTGGGCATCATTGCACTGATTGCCGGGATAATCCGCAACCAAAGACTGCAAAAGAAAATAGAAAAAGGCGAACTGGATCAGATGCCTGAAGTAAAAGAAGCAGATGTAGAATGCTGCGGACAGCATGAAGTATGCGAGAAAGAAAGTTTACTGGCTGCCGTCAGCAAAAAGATTGAATATTACGATGACGAAGAGTTGGATCAGTTCATCGGACGTGCCGGAGATACCTATGCCGAAGAAGAGACCAACCAATTCCGTGATGTATTATACACTATGCAAGACATAGACGTTGCCGGATGGGTGCGAAGTCTGCAACTTCGGGGTGTAGAGTTGCCGGATGAATTGAAAGATGAAGTTTTTTTAATTATCGGAGAACGCAGAACATCGCATTCATAATTCAAAGTTAAAGAAGTGGATTTACTACAATATACATTTTTTCAACATGCCCTATTGGGAAGTTTGCTGGCAAGCATAGCCTGTGGGATTATCGGTACTTATATCGTTACCCGACGTCTGGTGTTTATCAGCGGAGGAATTACCCATGCCTCTTTCGGAGGGATAGGACTGGGACTGTTTACCGGAATCTCTCCTATATTATCAGCAGCCATCTTTTCTGTATTATCCGCTTTCGGAGTAGAATGGCTCAGCAAACGGAACGATATGCGTGAAGATTCTGCCATTGCAGTCTTCTGGACTTTAGGAATGGCTTTAGGTATTATGTTCAGTTTTATGGCTCCCGGTTTTGCTCCGGATCTTTCAGCCTATCTTTTCGGTAATATTTTGACCATCAATCAAGTAGACTTATGGATGCTCGGCATATTGGCTCTGATAATGATCGTTTTTTTTTATCTGTATATCCGTCCTATCGTATATATCGCTTTCGACCGGGAATTTGCCCGATCCCAAAAAATCCCCGTAGAGATATTCGAGTACTTGCTAATGATGTTTATAGCATTGACAATCGTTGCTTGCTTACGCATGGTAGGCATTGTATTGGCTATCTCATTGCTCACCATTCCGCAAATGACTGCCAATCTCTTCACTTATAATTTTAAGAAAATTATCTGGTTATCCATCATCATCGGTTTTCTGGGATGTTTGGGGGGACTATTCATTTCCTATCATTGGAAAGTACCTTCCGGTGCTTCCATTATCTTTTTCTCTATCCTGATTTATGCTGTTTGTAAAATCGGGAAGAGCCTCATAAAAAAATAGTTAGATTAAAAAGTTAGCATATGGAAATCAAAATTCAATCGTTAGAAAACATCCATGAAGCAGCCCGCGAATTCATCGCTGCAATGGGAGACAACACTGTTTTTGCGTTATATGGAAAAATGGGCGCAGGCAAGACTACATTTGTCAAAGCTCTTTGTGAAGAACTTGGCGTTTCGGACGTAATTAGTTCTCCAACTTTTGCAATTGTCAATGAATACCGTTCCGATGAAACGGGTGAATTGATTTATCATTTCGACTTTTACCGTATCAAGAAATTGAATGAAGTATATGATATGGGCTATGAAGATTACTTTTATAGTGGTGCTCTTTGTTTCATTGAATGGCCTGAACTGGTAGAAGAACTATTACCGGGAGACGCTGTAAAAGTAACTATCGAGGAATTGGAAGACGGTAGCAGAGTAATCAAATTATGACCGGGCAATACATCGTACAAGGAATTTTTGTGCTGGCAGGAATGACTTCCCTGCTGGCAGCATTGCTCAACTGGAACTGGTTTTTCACTACACGCAATGCACAATCTATCGTGCGTAATGTGGGACGTAACCGGGCACGACTTTTCTATGGAGTATTGGGAATCGTACTTATCGGCATGGCTATATTTTTCTTTATTGAAACGCAAAAAGCGCTTGGATTATAGGTTTCACCCACTCCTGCAAACAACTTATAACAATTGTCTTGACTTCATTTCCAGATACTTATTGATCACATCAATAGAAAGATTTTCAGGAGTAGTCAGCAAAGAGTATATGCCATGTTGCTTCAAGGTAGAAACAATTAGTCTCTTTTCAAAAGCAAATTTCTCGGCAATTACATGGCGGTAGTATTCTTCAGTATTTTGTGCAGGAGCAGCAATATAAGCTTTCAAATCCGCATCTTCAAAAAAGACCACTAATAAGCGGTGCTGACGATTCAATTGTTTCAAATAAGCCAACTGGCGGCTCATACTACTGATATTAGTAAAATTGGTATATAAAATCAAAAGACTTCGTTTACTCACATGCTTATTCAGATGCACACAAAGAGCCGAAAAGTCCGTTTCACCAAAAGTGGTATGCTGACTATACAGGCTTTCAAGAAGAGTCTGCATATGTCCGGGCTGCTTAGAAGCCGGAACAAACGAACCAAAATGCTCATCAAACGTCACCAGACCGGCTTTATCTTCTTTTTGTAAAGCCACATAAGAGAGCACTAATGATGCATTAACAGCATAATCGAACAACGTCATTCCACGAAAAGCCTGTTGCATGATCCTGCCTTTGTCAATCACATTATATATTTGCTGTGAACGTTCATCTTGATAGACATTCACCATCAATTGATGCCGACGGGCACTCGCTTTCCAATTTATTGTCCGATAATCGTCTCCCTTCACATACTCCTTTATCTGTTCAAACTCCGTATGATGTCCTATCCGGCGTATACGTTTAATTCCCAGTTCCGTAAGATTATTATTAATCGCCAATAGTTCATACTGATGTAACATCAGATAAGAAGGATACACTTTAATATCCAAAGGTTCTCCGCAAGTATAACGCCTTGATAGTAAGCCAATACGACCGGTCACAAATACCCTGATATGACCGAAGCCGTAAACACCCCGACTCGTAGGTCGCAGGGAATACGTAATTGTTTTCCCGTCATTCGCTTGCAACTCTACTTTAAAGTCAATATCCCGTTTCTGAAAGATAAAAGGAATTTCATCAATTACGTCCAAAGACACCGGATACGGATAACTGCTTTCTATCCGGATATTAACTTCATTATTATCCCCATTAGAAAAACGGTCGGCACACCGACGATACGCTTTTATCCCATGAATCTTATAAAGAAGATATCCATCTATCAGCACCAACAAGAATAAGACGAAAAAGGTGATCTGCCCTATTACAAATAATGGAGCAAATGCATATCCGCTACCCAACAACAGGATAACCAGGACAATGGCAATATAGAAACGGCGGGTTAGGTACAAATCTTTAAATTATGAATTATACAATGTGAATAAATGGTCCAATAAATGTTATTTCGGAACCTCCACCCTATCAATTAACCGTTGCGTAACTTTAACCGGAGAATATCCCTCCATCTCAGCTTCCGCAGTCAGAATCAATCGATGTTGAAGCACATAAGGAGCTACAAACTTAATATCTTCCGGTGTCACAAAATCACGTCCTTGCAGAAGGGCATATGCTTTTGACGACTGTAACATAGCAACCGAAGCACGCGGAGAAGCTCCCAAATATACAGCTTTACTGGTACGTGTCTGCTGCACAATCATTGCAATGTATTGAAGCAGCGTACGGTCCACAAAAACCCGGTCCATCAATCCCCGCAGTGCTAAAAGTTCTTCACGGGTAATAGCCGGTGTAATATTATCAAGCTTTATCAATGAAGCATTTGTGTGATGACGTTCCAGAATATTCACTTCTTCTTCCAAAGACGGATAATTCATCGTTATCTTCATCAAAAAACGATCAAGTTGCGCTTCAGGAAGTTTATAGGTGCCTTCTTGCTCTACGGGATTCTGAGTAGCAAGAATAGTATAAAGGTCTCCCATCCGGTAGGTCATCCCGTCAATGGTTATCTGGCGTTCTTCCATAACCTCGAAAAGGGCAGCTTGTGTCTTGGCAGGAGCACGGTTAATCTCGTCCACCAATACAATATCAGCAAAGATCGGTCCTTTATGAAAATCAAAATCATTGTTTTTCATATTGAATACCGTTGTACCCAATACATCACTCGGCATCAAATCCGGAGTGAACTGGATACGGCTAAAGTCTGCCTCTACCAGACGGGCAGTGAGTCGGGCCAACAATGTTTTGGCAACTCCCGGCACCCCTTCTATCAAAATATGACCATTCGCAAGGATAGCAGTCAGCACCAGATCAACCGTTTGTTCTTGTCCGACAATGACGGAAGCAATCCGGTCCCTCAACTCTTGTACCTTCTCGGAAAAGAGCGTTAAATCTATCCGTTGTTCTGTATTTTCTTCCATATGTTTTTTCTTTAGATATGATTGATTATTTCATTCATTTTATCAATAAATCGTTTCATCTCCTCTGCTGACAGAGTACGTCCTCCATAGATCACCGGTCTGATTTCACGAATAAACTTCCCTATTTCTTCCACGTCCATACCTGTTTTCTGCGCAATCTTATGAAAAGAGTGCTGATCATCCGCCACTTCTTCCACATCAACCTGTACTTCTCTTCTCAGCTCTTCGGCAAAGTATGTAAATTTCTTATGTACCAGATTAGCATGATCGTTCTTTTGACAATAAAGGGTGCCTATCAGTTTCGTAAATTCCAAAGATCTATTCTCAGGTTCATGAATCACAGGTATTGCCCTTTGCCGCCTCTTCGCAGTAAAAATCATGAAAAGTAATATGGTTACCATAGCCAGATAAACAGCCCAACGCAATGGAGGGTGAGAAAGGAAATAACGAAGAGGCGACTGTTGCACTTGGCCCATCCCTTCCACATAAACCTCTGTACGGACTACCGGAAGATCCTTCATTCTCGATAACAGCCGGAAAAGATAAGTCGCATTATCTCCGTCCAACACACCATAATTGGTAAAAAGCAATGGAGTAGATACTAGAATGATTTCTCCTTTCCCCCATGGACGAACAAATGCCATCAAAGGGTGATAATTTCCATATACTTTTGCCGTATCTTCATCAACTACAACGTTATCCATATCTCTTGCAAGGTCTTTCTCTGCCAATCTTTGAAAAGGCAATGAGTTATAGTTACGAAAATAAGAGCTGCATAAAATCGGATAAAAACGATATAGCTGACGGGAATAAACAGCAGTATCTCCTACCCAGTAAATACTATCTTTCTCAGCCAATGAAGAAGCATATTTTTTCATCATTATCGGACTAAAATAAGAATAAGAGCAGGAAAACCTCAATGTATCCTCCAACACCTTATCAAATGAGGTGCTTACCAACATGATCTTATTCCCTCGCTCAGCCATTTCTAACAGAGCTTCTGTGTCCAGTTCATGAAAAGACAAGTCTTTGGTGACCACCAGTATACCCCGATTATGTAATGAGTCCTCTTGTTCCAACTGATAAAATGTTTTTGATGACAGAGAATAGCCAAGAGGTAAAGAAGAAGACAATACACTGTCAAACAGCGCACATCCAAAAGGTTGCACATCATAATGGCTGAAGGTAGGAGCCCACACAAACTTCTTCGGTAAATGATACTCAACAGCAAACATTATAAGCAAAAAAGCAATAATACCTATAATGAACCAACGACTTCCTTTCATGAAGTACCTCCCTTCGCTATTTCCCCTTGCAGAGTTTGCATTTTCCCGAAAAGTTCTTCCGTCGCTTCAAAGTTTCCATAACGAACCCGCAAGAAGTGATTCGTCAATTCACGGAAAGCAGGCATTCGTACTTCACTATTATACTGAGTAGGTGTTTTATATGGTTGCCAATCAATACGTTTTTCGTCACTCAAGTGTTTCAATGTCTGCAAATAAAGCAAACGCACAGCCTCCCGATAATCATTATGCGCAAGGGCATCAGTGATTCCCCCCGGGAAATCGACTCCATATATTGTATCTTCTTCTACGGAATAAGGCAAAGCACTTTTAGGTGATCGCATAAAAAGACCTGGATTTTTCCGATACACGAACCAAATAATCAGAAGCAAAAGAATAATAGCAATACATATCAATATCAGTTCTGAATATTGTTCCGAAAAACGGCTGCCAAATATTTTGCGTAAGAATTCCCCAAACTGTCGATTGAGCCACTCGAAGATATTAATCTCAGGAGTAATCAACTCACGGTTATAATTATAAGCTACGTCAGATTGCCAAGCAGCAATCTGTGCTTTATCATAAACTAAAGTATCAGTTGGAGAAGTTATCATCTATTTTAGGTTTCGAACTCAAAGTTTATCAAAATTGTCAATATCGCTTTCCACTGTTATGCTATCTACTACTTCCGAAGCATGACCGTACTGATAAGCCAATCCTACTAAAGTAAATATCATCGAAAGGTACGCACCGAATGTCTCAACAATAGCCAAGATATAAAGCAGGAAACTATATCCTATTGATACGGTAGCCGTACTTCCGGTATCACTCATTGCAAAAAAGTATTTTACCAGTGTAGCAATAAACCAAGGAACCATCGTAACTCCTTGCAACACACTGGCAATAATTCCCATTACTAGTGAAATAAGAAAAACACCTCCCCATGTGGCAAATCCCAGACGAAAAGTCTTTCTTAAAGCGTCCATTATTTTAATATCTTCGAATAAATAGATAGGAACCAATAATGCTAGAGGTACGGAAAAAGCGATCAGAAGAGGAATGATGAGTACCGAAGTAAACAACGACAAAGCTACCAAAATCCCCACTGGAATCAACGCTAACGTAACCAATATGACACTTACGACAATCAATATGAACATTCGTTTGATATTGCGGAGTAATAAAGGTTTAAGTTCCCTCAACGTAATACCTTGCAAACGGTCTTCACGTTCATTATAAGTACGTATTAACCCATAAACCAAAGAAGACAGAATAGCAGTCCCCACCATATTATATAATCCATAATAGGTCATGAATCCTGCCAAAGCCATCCAATCCAGATTTTCCACATTGCCATTGGCAAGGGTATTCATTGTCAAAGTGCCTCCCATAAGCCCGTTCAAGCTTAAAGCCTGTATAAGGCATAACGGTAAGATTAAATAAGTAGTGAACTTCAACAGCGGTTTCCAATTTTCTTTTATAAAATCAAAAGCTGCATTTAACTTATCGCCAAAAGGGCGTTTTGCATACATTGCAATCTTAGGTTTCTGTATTTCCATTTTTTTTCCTATTAGGTAAATAAATATAGTAGAAAATAATAAATGCCAATGACAGCAGAATCAATCCGAGACGTAAAAAGTCCGGAAGTTCCGTATGACGGGTAATAAAACCCTCTATAAATCCGGCCATAATGAATATAGGTATTGTACCCACTATAATTTTTAAACCTCTCTTTGCACCCCGGCGGAAAGATTCCAATCTAGAATAGGTTCCGGGAAACAACCATCCATTACCTAAAGCTATTCCAGCAGCACCGGCTACAATAATCGCCCATAACTCAAGCGTACCATGCAAAAAGACAGCAAGAAAAGACTCCCAAAGTAAACCCTGTTGATAAAAGAAGGTTTGAAAAGCACCTACCATGATTCCGTTTTTCAAAAGGATAAATCCTGTGCCGAAACTAGTCAATAGTCCCATTGCAAAGCAATTGAAAGATACCATTATATTGTTTAATGTGATCTCCAGAAACATTGGAACCTCAGAAGAACCATTGTATACTGCCATCGGTTTTCCATTAGCTATATTGTTTAAGGTCATATCTACATAATGATCTCCTAAAATCAATCTGACGAAGTCTGAATCATTGACAGATGACAACATACCAATAAATACACTTACCATGAAAACACAAAAAGAGATTAATAATTCACGACGCGCATCGTGCATGGTTTGTGGAACTTCACGGGTCCAGAAAGTGATAATGCGTGCCCATTTCTCACGTTTATTCCGATAGATCTCATTATGTAACGAAGAAGCAAGATTATTTAAATAGATCGTAATACGAGAGTTAGGGAAATGAGTTTGAGCAAATGCCAGATCAGCAGTCAAATCTGAATAAAAATCAGCAAGTTGATCGGGAGACAAGCGCTTTGCCTGCTCCACTACTTTTTCAGTATCTTTCCATTTATCAATATTCTGACGGATAAACGTTACTTCTTTCATGCCTTTCACAAGATTCCAGATAAGTTTTGTCCGAAACCGGAAACAAAAGTAAGAGAATTTTAATATATTTGCAACGAAATCATAAAAATATTTAATCAAAAATGGCAGAATCTACAATTATCACCGGACAGTTCGTTCGTATCAGCCAGACGCCCGCCAGCATAGGCGAACGTTTCATAGCATTTCTCATCGATTATATTTTGATTGTAATCTATTTGATCTCTACCATTGCTCTTTTACTTAAATTTTATGTGCCACGAGATTTCAACGCTTTTATATATACGTTTCTCATTATTCTACCGGTACTTTTTTACTCTTTTCTTTGTGAAACATTCAATCACGGCCAGAGTTTCGGAAAAAAGTTAATGAATATCCGCGTTGTAAAAGCAGATGGTTCTACTCCCGGTATTAGCTCCTACTTACTCCGCTGGTTATTATTTTCTATTGACGTTCCTTTGACCGGAGGTTTAGGAGTCTTATCCGTCATCCTGACCAAAAACAATCAACGGTTAGGTGATCTCGCTGCAGGAACTATGGTAATCAAAGAAAAAAACTACCGGAAAATTCATGTCAGTCTGGATGAGTTCGACTATCTGACAAAAGATTATCATCCCGTTTATGCGCAATCTGCTGACTTATCCCTTGAACAAATTAATGTAATTACCCGCACATTAGAATCAAACAAAAAGGACCGCGAACATCGTATCACGATGTTGGCGAAAAAAGTACAGGGACTGTTGTCTGTCACTCCATTAGATGGCAGTGGAGAACGTTTCTTGCAAACTGTTCTTAGGGATTATCAATATTATGCATTGGAGGAGATTTAAATTCAGCACTAAAAGGATTACAAATATATCTTTTATTAGATATGATTGACAATACCTGAATTATTATTAGAAAACGAGCTATCTTTGTTGGTATTAATGATAAACCTATAACTTTTTGAAACATACTATTCTGATGAAAACAAAATATCTGCTTTTATTTCAATTGGTTTTCTTAGTTAATCCAGTTGGTGCCAATCAGATAACAATCGAAAAATGCAATAGAGTGAGAAGTGATGTAAGTTGTTGATATTCGGTGTTATATGCCGAAGACTGCAATGGATTGCTAAGTGGTAAAAATGCAGTTTTTAGTGGTTTTAAGAACCGGATACGTTACGATTACGTTAGCAGTTTATCTGAATGCAAGATAGTGCAGTTTGTGGAGACTAAATATTTGATAATAAGATTACTATTCGCCATTTTGCGTATATCTTGATAGCGTTCCCTTGCTCGTGATAAAGTAATTTTGTGACTTAAAAATCACAGTAAAATTTATTATTATGGGTAACGAACTAAAAGTTAATTTTTATCTCCGGCATAAAGAGATAAAAAAGGATGGAACCGTTCCAATCATGGGGCGCATAACCATCGGCAATCAGATGGCACAATTTAGTGCCAAATTAAGTGTTGCTATATCCCTATGGGATATTAAAGCAGCAAGAGCATTGGGCAAAAGCAAAGTAGCCACGGAGCTAAATCGTGCCTTAGACAAAATAGTGGTAGCTATTCACACAAGCTACGAAGAATTAATCGAGCGAAAAGGCACGGCGACCCCGAAAGAAGTTGCAGTAGCCTTTCAAGGTATGGCATCCGGACAAGAATCTCTGCTTGGTTATTGTGATAAATTCCACAAGATGATGCTTCAGCGTGTCGGCATCAACCTTAAAGCAAAGAGTTGCGAACAATATCGCATAGCCTTTAAATACCTGAACGAGTTTATAAAGGCTAAGTATAATCTTAAAGATATCTCATTTGGTGCGTTGGATTACTCCTTCATTGAGAAATTCGACCATTACCTGCGCATAGAGCAAAGATTCAAACCAAATAGCGTGGTTGGTATCATCGGTCGTATTAAGTTGATGATAAGACGTGCGATTACAGATGATGTAATTGTGTTTGACCCATTTATATCATTCCGCTCGGAAGGGGAAGAATCGAAGCCCAAGACATTAACACGTCAGGAGCTTACGCAGATTATGACTACACCTCTTGATATTCCAAGCAGGTATCTGGTGAGAGACCTATTTCTATTTTCAGCCTTTACAGGCATATCGTTCAGCGATATTCGTAACTTAACGTATAATGACCTCACCCAAAATGACGATGGGACGGTATGGATTCACTCCAAACGTATGAAAACGGGTGTTGAATTTCACGTCCCGTTATTAGACCTGCCTATCAAATTGATTGACAAATACAGGGGTTCAACGGATGGCGAACATCTATTCAGAATGTTGAGCAATGTAAAGACCAATTTGCACCTAAAAAAGATAGCACAAATGTGTGGTATAGATAAGTGCCTCTGCTTTCATGCAGCCCGACATTGTTATGCTTCGGTAATAACTCTATCTCAAGGCATTCCGATGGAGACCGTCAGTCGGATGCTGGGACACAGCACAATAAAATCCACTCGTATCTATGCTCAAATATCATACGAGAAAGTGGATAGCGACATGAGGCGACTCGCCAAGAATATCAAAGGAAAATATCATTTAGCGAACTTATAAGATGGATAAGATAAAGTATAACACCTTTGCGGTGATGTTCTACATCAACAAAGGGCGAATCAAGAAAAACGGTACAACTACCGTTATGGGGCGTATATCCGTTAGCGGTGAGATGGTCCAATTCTCAACTAAGATTGACGTAGCCCCTGCCCTTTGGGATGCTAAAAGGTATTGCCTGAAAGGGCGAGAGCGTGAGTCTATTGAAATCAATGACAAATTGCAGGAGATAACAGATGCTATCACCGGCTATCACAAGGATTTTATCAAACAGCAAGGATATGTAACAGCAGAGCTTCTTAAAAATAGAGTTTGTAACATAGGACAGAAAACCGATATGTTGCTTGCACTCTTTCGGGAGCATAATGAGCAATACAAACAGATGGTTGGGGTAAATAGAGAGGAGAAAAGCTTTCTGATATACTACTATGCGATTAACCACATTGCTGATTTTATAAAAGCTCAATATGATGCAGAAGATATAGAACTAATCAAATTGAATCTGAGATTCTTAGAGGATATGATGCTCTTTTTAAGAGGCGAAAAGGGATTATCTATAAATACAGCCAATGGGATTGCTATTTCGCTCAAGCGAGTTATCAAACGTGCCATAAACCAAGGGACACTACGCAAAGATCCGTTTGTGGGGTACAAATTTGATGTAGTATCGCCGGAGTGTCGCCATCAAATAGAAGAGGACCTGCACAAGCTGATGACAACCGAGATTAAATCCAAAGCCCTATGTTTTAGTCGTGATATGTTTATATTCTCCACGTTTACAGGCACTTCATTTTCGGATGTTGTAAAACTGACGGATAAAAATATAGGCATTAACAATAGAGGTGATAAATACCTCACTTTCAATCGACAAAAGACGGGTACAGAATGTTATGTTCCTCTGCTTGATATTCCTTTGAAAATCATTGAAAAATATCGGAGTGAGCGTAAAAGTGAGAGACTATTTAATATGACTACGTGGGCTACCATGTACGAAAATCTGGGTAAGATGCAAAAGCTTTGCGGACTAAAAGAGCCAATCTCATACCATCAAAGTCGCCATAATTTCGGAACGCTAATCACTCTCCTTAACGATGTGCCTATTGAGACGGTAGCTAAGATGATGGGGCATAAAGATTTGAAAACCACCGAAATCTATGCTCGAATGAGTAATAAAAAGGTGGGTGATGATATGAAGCGAATAGCGGGGAGTTGCAAAAGTAAATTTAAAATCTTTGAAGACAAGGATATGCCCATAGTGGAGGATTATAATTATTTTGAATTTAGAGATAGATATGAAAAGAGATATGGTAACAATCAGTGATAACGGCACGGTAAACGTGCCTGCCAATGTGCAGATGCGTGATTTTGAGATTGCCGGACTGTTCGGAGTGATGCTGCCTACGGTGAAAGGAAAAATCAAAACCCTGCTTAAGAATCGGCATTTTAACGGCTGTACCTATAATGTTGTTTCGGGCAGTAGTCTAATTCCAGACTATTTTGACCTTGAGATGGTTGTGGCTATTGCATTCTCTGTTGATAGTTGTCAGGCTGGCATATTTCGTGAATGGATAATGCGTAAGATGATGCAAAGCAATACACCACCAATATACATTGGAATGAATGAGCTGAAAGCAAAAGATAATTTTTTCAATTAATCATATCAATCACCCTTGCTGCTATGACAAAGGGAGTATTTCGCACGAAATAGCCAAGCCCAAGCCCTAAAGGGTTACTTCTTACAGTCGTAAGGCTTGTCTAATTCTTAGCTAAATACAATTTAAAGTCATAGCAGCAAGGGCGACCGATATGACGGATAAAACTTAAAATAAAAGCGATGAACGGTAGATTCTTCAATCTCCGCTCATCGCTTTTATCAGTTAATGTTGCAGCTTCAGACTCCCTCTAATCAGGATAAATTTATTCGCACCTACTGCCATGACTTTAGGTAGTGCTTTTCGAGGAATTTTTGAATATCCGACTCTCGATATAGGATTTTGCCCTTTTTCTCAAATTGGATGTAATCAATCTTGCCGCTACTTCGCCAATCCTGTGTGGTTCTGTCGCTGATTTTGAGCATCTCGGTCAGCTCAGCATCCGTAACATAATGTTCGCC
>NZ_JAQVBV010000012.1 GCF_028690125.1 Bacteroides sp.
TTCGCTTAACTGCTCTATATTCTTCCATTTAGCCTACCAGAAGAATATAGCGGAACAACGCTAAACAATTCTAATTACCAAACACTTACTCTATTCTTCCTGATTTTGCCTATCTTTGCGAGATTCTCACTATCTTTGTAAAACGTTAAATACGTAAACTGGAAAATATATGGGAGAGATTATAAAATTAGATTCGGTGCAAGACTACAACGAACTATTAGGAGTGGAAACCCTTCATCCGTTGGTAAGCGTTGTTGATATGTCGCAATTGGAGGTAATCCGTCACAGCGGCAAGAATTTTGGATTCTATTGCATAATTCTTAAACAACTTCATTGCGGTCCATTGTTGTATGGTCGCAATCAGTATGATTATCGGGAGGGAACACTTGTATTTGTTGCTCCCGGACAAGTTGCAGGTAATAATGATAATGGAGAAACCCTCAATCCACATGGGTGGATACTTATGTTTCATCCAGACCTACTACGTGGCACATCACTTGACAAGCAGATGAAAGAGTACACATTCTTTTCATACGAGTCGAACGAGGCTCTGCATATGTCTGAACGTGAACGTCAAATCGTCATCAACTGCTTTAACGAAATCCGTGAGGAGTTGGAACATGCTATTGACAAACACAGCAAACAGATTATTGCGGCAAATATAGAGGTGTTGCTCAATCATTGTGTGCGTTTCTATGATCGTCAGTTTGTTACTCGTGAGATTGTGAATCGTGACCTGTTAAGTAGATTTGAAAATTTACTTTGCAATTATTTCAATTCGGATAAACCGCAACAATTCGGCTTACCCTCTGTGGCATGGTGTTCTGGAGAGCTACATCTCTCTTCCAACTATTTCGGGGATCTGATAAAAAAAGAGACAGGCAAATCGGCGCAAGAATATATCCAACTGACAACTATTGAACGAGCAAAAGAACTCCTCTCCGAAGGCAAACGTTCTGTTAGTGAAATTGCCTATATATTGGGATTTAAGTACCCCCACCATCTAAGTCGTCTTTTCAAAAAAGTAACTGGGGTATCGCCGAATGACTATAGGCGTGTAAGTTGAGTATTTGAAAAACCTATTAATAGCTCCTCAATTACAAGCTAATCCCAAGCTCCGAAACATGAATGGAAGCATTTGAATATCGAATTAACCTTAAAAGAAGATCCTCAATTCCTTTGGGTCCAAATAAACCTTCATCAAAACGAGTTCTTGAAAATCGCAATGGAACAAACCGGAGTCAAACAGGGAAAGAACGGATTCGAAAAGAATAAGACGCCTGAAGGTACACCTGATACTCCGGACAATCCCGACAAATATAAAACACATAAATGACTTATAATGATGCATTTAATAGAAGAATTACCAGAAACGAATTGATTGAGCAAGTCGGATTAAGTACCGATAACTACTGGGGATTCTTCGAATTAACAGATGAGCAGTTTAACAATATAATATCAAGAGGTAAAATAAATGAAAGTATTATTATCGATTAAGCCTGAGTTTGTTCGCGAAATATTTGCAGTAAACAAAAAGTTTGAATATAGGATAGATATGTCTTTAATATAAAAGGTAATGATTATAGACTGGTTGCAATAGTATTGTTTACCGCTAAAAAGGTATTTATCCGATGGATTGGCACTCATAAAGAATATGATAATAAAGATTGTTCAAATGCTTAAAATATAAGGATATGGCAAAAATTAAAACAGAAAAGCAATAGATGAATAAAATAGAATACCCGAAAATGCATATTTTAAATTCTCTCGAAATATTTGAGATAGAGGAGGAGAAATATGAAATACCCAAAAGCCTTGTTTCTTTTGAAAAATGGGCAGGCTAATCCTATTTGATATTCGTATTGATTAAAATTAGATAACTTCATAAATATCACTATTTTTGCAAAAAAAATAAATCTACAAATATATGGCAAAACCAAGAATTTTTATCAGCTCTACATTTTATGACTTGCGACAAATTAGAGTAGAACTTGATAAGTTTTTAGAAAGTTTAGGATATGAACCTGTAAGAAATGAAGAAGGTGATATCCCCTATGGAAAAGAGGAAGCTCTTCAAAATTACTGCTATAAAGAAATATCTAATATAGATATTCTTGTTTCAATTATTGGGAGTAGGTATGGAAGTTCTGGAATTTCTAAAGAAAAAGAGCAAGAATATTCAGTCTCTCAGCTTGAAGGGAAGACTGCGTTAAAAGAGGATAAACAAGTTTTTATTTTTATTGATAAAAATGTATTTACCGAATACGAAACATATATTCTGAATAAAAATAATAAGGATGTTGTCTATAAGTATGTTGATAATGTAAATATTTATAAGTTTATCGAGGAAATAAAAGCCTTGCCGCATAACAACAATATCAAAGGATTTGAAACTGCTGAAGACATTACAGGTTATTTGAAGGAACAATTTGCAGGTTTATTCAAGCAGTTTATGTTAGAGAGCAAGAGGGTAAAAGAAGCTCTTGTCATTAAAGACATTGAAAGCACTGCAAAAACTTTGCGAGAAATGGTGGATTACTTAAAAGAAGAATCCCAAGGTAAGGATGAGGAAATAAATCGCATTATTAGAGTTAGCCACCCAATCGTCAATAGAATTAAGCAAGCATTGGGGGTAAATTACAATATATACATAGAAGGCGTCACTGACCTTGCAGCCCTTTTTAATGCCAGAGGGTATAAATTAGTTGAGGATTTATCTGAATCGCATTGGGAAAGGACTTCTAATCGTCCCAATAGTAAAATCGTTAAGAAAATCTATATTAAAGATAGCCTTTTTGAAGAAGGAAAGCTAAAATATATTAAGCAAGAAGATTGGGATGATAACTTTATTCGGATAGAAGAAACTGAAACTAAGAATAATCCGCTTGATGATGATTTGCCATTCTAAAGAACTTAGCTTACCGCCCCTATTTGCACCCCCTCCAAAAAAGAAAACCTCTGAAACGCCTTATTATAAGTAGTTTCAGAGGTTTCTTTGAGGTTCCTGGCGGATTCGAACCGCCGTACACGGTTTTGCAGACCGCTGACTAAGCCACTCATCCAAGGAACCATTTTTTCCTGTTTGCGGTTGCAAAGGTAGTACAAATTTTGAAATTACCAACTATCCGCAGCAATTTTTCTTTGTACTTTTTTTCTTTGTTTCGCACTCTTTTCGCTTCTTATCCATCATATCCTTTAGTTCACAACCAGTTACACAAGTTGAACAAGGATTAGTATTTTCTTTTGTCCGACGAAAAAAAAGAAAAATCCCATAAAATACACGGATAACGCAGAGTACAATTAATAAACCAACTACCCATTCCTGCCAATTACTCATACAAACAATCCTCCAATTTGATAAACAGCAAATGCAACAACCCAAGCCAAAATCGTAGTATACCCCGCTGCAAAAAGTGCCCACTTCCAACTGCCGGATTCGTGTTTAATAGCCACAAAAGTTGCAATACACGGGAAATAGATCAACACAAACAACATATAACAATACGCAATCAATGGAGTAATCGGTATACGGTCCGCCAAACTAACTTCTTCAGCATCAGCATCACCAGCATATAAAACGCCCAATGTGCTCACCACCAATTCTTTTGCTCCCACACCCGATATCAATCCGATACCCAATTTCCAATCAAATCCCAAAGGTTTTATAACAGGTTCAATTGCCTGCCCAATCCGCCCGATATAAGAATTTTCCTGTTGCTCTGCTACAGTTTCATACCCATCGTGATTCGGATAATATCCGAGGAACCAGATAATAATAGAAGCAATCATAATGATACCTCCCATCTTCTTCAGATATTGTTCACCCTTCTCCCATGTGTGACGGATGATAGATTTCGCTGTTGGCATACGATACGGAGGAAGTTCCATTACAAACGGAGTATCATCTCCTTTCACCAGAAATTTACTAAATATTCGGGCCAACAAAACCGCCAGCAAAATACCCGTCATATAAATACTCAACAATACCAAACTTGCTGAATGTGGGAAAAAGGCTCCTACCAACAACAAATATATAGGCAACCGGGCACTACATGACATCAATGGATTAATCAGCATCGTGATCAGGCGACTTTTCCTATTCTCTATAGTACGGGAAGCCATAATAGCAGGGACATTACAACCAAATCCCATAATCAAAGGAATAAACGACTTTCCATGCAATCCCATCTTGTGCATAATCTTATCCATAATAAAAGCAGCACGAGCCATATAACCGGAATCCTCCATCAATGAGATACAGAAATAAAGAATCAGGATATTGGGCAAAAAGACAATTACCCCGCCTACTCCACCGACAATTCCATCAATCAGCATATCCTTCAATGGACCTTCACCCATATTATTACGAATCAGATTTCCAAGCTGCTCTACCAGCCATTCAATCCCCATCATCGGATATTCGCCTAATACAAATGTCCCTTCAAACATCAGATACATAAAAAGGAAAAAAATAGGATACCCCCAGATACGATGGGTAACAATCGAATCGAGCACCTTCGTCGTCTGTTCCTGTTCCAAGTGATTATCAGTAAATGTCTCCTTCAATGCCCCACTGATAAAACCATATTTAGCATCGGTTATGGCAGATTCACAATCTTCATTCATTGTCTCCTGAATGCGTTTAGCCATTTTATCACGGACACGAATGACCTCTGCCCCATTAGGCAATGAATGAACAAACCGTTCAATATCGGGATCATTCTCCAATAATTTTATAGAAAGAAAACGAGTTGAATATTTGTGACGGATAAATTCATTTTTAGACACTTCCTCTTTGACCGCTTCAATCGCTTTCTCCAGATCGGGACCATGATTGATATGAATATGCCGGAACACACGTCCGGAAGAAGGATGTTTGTGCACATAATCCTCCATATGATCCTCTTCATGATTCTTACGATCCTCCAAAGAATCGTGCCATTCCGTCAGATCCTTCAATACTTCCGGATTCATCTTCCCACGCTTATCAAAGAAATCAATCCCTTCGTACAGATTAATGACGACATGAAACAACGTATCCACTCCCCTATTCTTCTTACAAACCGTAGGCACCATAGGCACCCCGAAGAGCTTGCTCAGCAGGTGATAATCCAAATCATTTCCACTGGCTTCCAGCTCATCATAAATATTGAGAGCCACCACCATGCGGACATTCATATCAATAAGTTGCGTTGTAAGATACAGATTACGTTCCAGGTTAGAAGAATCGACTACATTGATAATAACATCCGGAGTTTCATCAATAATATGCCGGCGGACATAAATTTCTTCCGGAGTATAAGCAGATAACGAATAGGTCCCGGGCAAATCGACAATCCGGAAATGATAACCTTCAAAATCAAAATAACCTTCCTTGGCATCAACAGTCACGCCACTATAATTTCCCACATGTTCGTGCGCACCGGAAGCCAGATTAAAAAGAGAAGTCTTACCACAATTCGGATTCCCCACCAAAGCAACATTAATCGTACGGCGTTTTCCCAAAGCAGCCCGCTTCAAGTCTTCTTCTTTGACGGATACATCCTCTGCCAGCCCTTCATGATAAGCAGAATCGATAGCAGTTCTTTTAGCTTCCTCTTCACTTACCACCTCTATCATCTCAGCTTCCTGCCGACGGAGAGATATTTCATAACCAAGAATCTTATATTTAATGGGGTCCTTAAGTGGAGCATTCAGTAATACTTCAACGGTTTTACCCTTAATAAAACCCATCTCCACAATACGTTTACGAAAACCGCCGTGTCCCAGCACCTTAACAATGACACCCTTTTCACCCGTTCTTAACTCAGATAAACGCATAACTCTCTTAATTTTCGGCAAAGATAATTCATAACTTTTTAGCACGCAAATTATTTAGAATGTTTTTAAATAACGTCATCAGATACCCCCTCATCCATTGTTCAATTGCCGATCTTCCTCATGTAAATGTTCACATTCCTTTTTACACCGGATATAGCGTAAAGTCCATTCATGTGTTTTTTGCAAAAACTCTTCTTCCGTAAGAAGTTCATAGTAATAATTAAGAATGCGCTCGTAAAAGTTTAAACATTTATCATCCCTTTTTTTAGTTTCTCATAAGTTTCTTTACTCATGTCTATTTCACAACACATTTTTGAAATATTCACATGATCAATTTTTAGTATTTCTTCGATAAAAAGTCCTAAGGCATAATGGTGATATTTTTTTTTCATTTTCTTTTCTTATTAAATTATTAAAAAATACAATCATACACTAAACATTTTAACAATGGTTCGGATATGTCCGAACCACATCCTTTGGGTTTATAATACTTTTGCAGCACGTTTTGAAAAACAAAGCAATAGTAAGTTTAACCAATAAAACAACAAATTTAATGACTAATATTTTAGTAGACAAATTTAAGATGTCCTATTTTATGTCACCCATTGCTCCGATAAGAGATGAACGGGGACGGACTGTCACTCCTGCCACACTGATTCCCTTTTGCGAAGTATCAGTAGAGCAGATACACCAGATGATTACCTGTAACGAAGACCTCAAAGTATTGACCGAACAAGTACGTGGCGCAGCAGATATGCGGGCAGCCAAATCTTCACTACTGCCTTACGTAACCCCTTGCGGCATATTCACCCGTCGAAATGGAAAGTGTTTGGTATCATCTTCCGGTTTAGTGATAGTCGATATAGATCACCTGGAATCCTATGAGGAAGCAGTAGAAATGCGTCATGCGCTGTTCGACGACCCTTTCCTGTGTCCGGTGCTCACATTCATCAGTCCCAGTGGTCGGGGTGTGAAAGCATTCGTACCCTACCGTGCGATAAAGCGGGATGATGAAATAAAATATGTTACAGAAAACATGATCTGGGCGATGCAATATGTGGAACTAACCTATGGCTCGAAAACTGAGCTTCCTTCCAATACGCCTGCTAAGGGAGTAGACATTTCAGGAAAAGACATCGTAAGAGCCTGTTTCCTTAGTCATGATCCGGAAGCATTATTTCGAAAATTATAAATTTTATCAATAGCGAATTACAAAATTCAAATTATTATCAATCATTAAAAAAATGAACAACATTGAATCTTTACGCCACCTCACCGAAGTGGTAGAAACAGCCGGGACCGATATTGCCCCTACTTATGCCGAGTATGTACAATTAGCATTTGCCATCGCAACAGATTGCGGTGAAGCCGGACGTGAGTTTTTCCATCGTCTATGCCGATTGTCGGCCAAGTATCAACATGAACACGCCGAACAGATATTCTCCAACGCACTCCTCAAGCAGCATGGAGACATACACTTAGGCACAGTATTTCATCTGTCCGAAATGGCAGGAATAGAATTCCCCGCGGAAAAAGCGATAAACAACCAAATGGGGACAGTAGGTACAGAAAATTCACCCCACCAAAATCTCACACACGCGCACGTATATAATAAGGTAAGCAATAAAGAAACAGAGGACGAAAGTGAAACAGAAGAACTACTGCCCGGCAGTGAACCCCAACAGCCACTGCCTACTTTTCCCACGGCAGACTGGCCAGAATTCTTAATGCGTATTATGAGCTACGGAACCACCGCCGCACAACATGATATTCTTTTACTCGGATCATTAACTGCCTTAGGTGCCAGCATGGAACGATATGTAAGATGTCCTTATGCCGGAAAATACCAATCACCTTGCCTACAGACCTTCATTGTGGCTCCTCCAGCTTCCGGAAAGGGAATTCTTTCTTTCGTTCGCCTGCTCGTAGAACCTATTCACGACCAACTCCGCCAGCAAACAGAAGAAGATATGAAAAACTACCAAAAAGAAAAAGCAGCCTACGACGTGATGGGCAAGGAACGTGGCAAAACAAGTGCTCCTGAAATGCCTAAAAACAAAATGTTTCTTATCTCAGGCAACAACACCGGTACAGGAATCCTGCAAAACATTATGGATGCCAACGGAACAGGCTTTATCTGCGAGGCCGAAGCAGACACCATCTCTACCGCCATCGGTTCAGAGTACGGACACTGGAGCGACACACTCCGCAAGGCGTTCGACCACGACCGATTGTCATATAACCGTCGCACCGACCGGGAATACCGGGAGGTAAAGAAGAGCTTTCTTTCCGTCTTACTCTCAGGAACGCCTGCACAAGTTAAATCACTCATTCCTTCATCAGAAAACGGTCTCCTTTCACGCCAAATCTTCTACTATATGTACGGCATACAGATATGGATCAATCAATTCGACAAGGACGAGACGGATCTGGAAACCACCTTCACGAATATGGGGCTGGAATGGAAAGAGAAACTAGAGCTACTGAAAAAACATGGTATTCACACACTCCGCTTCACCGACAAGCAGAAACAGGAATTCAATCAACATTTTTCCAACCTATTCAACCGTTCAGACATTGCCAACGGCAATGAAATGAGCAGTTCCGTAGCACGTCTCGCCATCAATACGTGCCGCATTATGGCTGAGGTAGCCACGCTGCGCGCCCTCGAGAACCCCGACCCCTATCACTTGCAAGCCACCGGCAACCCAAACTTTACTCCGGACAAGGAAATCGCTGCCGACAACATCAAAGATAACATCATTACCCGTTGGGATGTAACCATCACTCCCGAAGATTTTAAAGCTGTACTAGGGCTTATAACGCCCCTCTATCGTCATGCCACGCATATATTGTCCTTTCTTCCTTCCACCGAAGTCAGCCATCGAACGAATGCCGACCGCGATGCGTTTTTCGAAGCCCTGGGCAACGAATTCACCCGTAGACAGGTGCTAGAAGTGGCAGAAAAAATGGCAATCAAGCCCAACACAGCTCTCACCTGGCTAAAACGCTCGATCAAGCGCGGATTAATTACCAGTGTGGACGGTAAAGGTACTTACGCGCGCACACGCGTATGTGCGTGCTAGGGAGGCCCGGGAAAAGTGTACCTACTGTACCTGCGTCACTACAAAATAGCACCATACTTTGCAGGAGCTAAAGCAAAGCTTTAGAAGTCATAAAGCTATGCTTTAGCCAACGCAAAGCATAGCTTTCTACGGCTCGCCCAGTGCATCTACAATCACCCTTACTTCCAACGGGGTATAAGATCTCCGCTGTGGTTGATATCCCAAGTCGTAAAGATGTTGTTGAAGTCCGGGACATCGAGTAATCCATTTATTCATTTTCCGGTAAGCGGCAATACTAGTCAGTTCGGGAGAATAAAGTTGAGCAAGTTCCATGCGGCCATAAGCGCGTATTTTGAATTCTATCATGACTTATATGTTTCTGATTTACAGTCACAAAAATAGCAAAATATATTCACATTCGCAACATTATCCACCTGGAATAATGGACTATAATTGACTATAACTGACTCTTACAGATCATAACAGAACATAACCGACATTCCCGAATTCCAGTGAGTTATCTTTGTATCGTCCAAAGGGAGAAATCTCCGGGACAAGATGTTTAACCATTAAATTTTATTGTTTTATGATTCGTTACAAAATCTATCAAAACCAACAAAAGAAAGGAGTGAACGCAGGTAAGTGGTTCGCCCGTTCGGTAGCCGACGAAACGTTTGACTTAGCCAAGCTAGCCGAACATATGTCCAAACACAACACGCCGTATTCCAGTGGCGTCATCAAAGGTGTACTCACGGACATGGTAGGCTGTATCAAAGAATTGTTGCTCGATGGCAAGAATGTAAAAATTGACGATCTGGCAATCTTTGGGGTGGGAATCCGCAGTAAAGCGGCCGAAACACTGGAAGATTTCTCACTGGAGAAAAACATCACAGGTATGCGGCTCAAAGCCAGAGCTACCGGTAATCTATCAACCACCAATTTGAAACTTAACAGCCAGTTGAAGCAGCAAACTGAGTATCAGAAACCGACTACCACCGGAGGAGATGATTCCGGTTCCACTCCCGATCCTAAGCCGGATGAAGGCGAATCTCCTGATCCCACTCTTTAACCTTTCAACTTAAAAACTTATTCACTTAAAAATCAAAGCACATGAGTAGTTCATCGTCACCTCGCTCCAAATGGAGCCTTATTGTTAAAGTCATCATTACTATCGCTACCGCTATCGGAGGATTGATAGGCGTACAGAGTTGTATGTAGGCTTATGCGGACCATCACTCTACTCATCATTCATTGCAGTGCCACGCCGGAGGGAAAATCCCTCTCGGCGGAGGCTTGCCGAGAAGACCATATCCGTCATCGGAGGTTCCGTGATATCGGCTATCATTTTTACATCACACGTGATGGAGAAATCCACCGGGGACGTCCCCTGGAAAAAGTCGGAGCACATTGTCTGAATCACAATGCACACTCTATCGGGATCTGCTACGAAGGAGGATTAGATATTGACGGACTGCCCAAAGATACACGCACGCTGGCGCAACAAGGTTCTTTGCTGGCCTTGCTACGTGAATTACGAAGAAGATTTCCGAAGGCGTTGATTGTAGGACATCATGATTTGAATCCGATGAAGGAGTGTCCGTGTTTTAATTGTGTGAAAGAGTACACGGATTTATGATGAGGATAAATATTTTTTATTCTTACATATATGACAAAGGCGGTCAATTGACCGCCTTTATTTATTTGATTTCAGAAGAACGGTTATCTAATCTCTAAAGATAGCTCCCTGATAATCGATCCAATAATACGCCCAAATTCTCATGTTCGTGCACCACGTCCAACAGATTAACCAGCTTCTCTTTATCTACATACTTTGCCATACTCATGTCAAAGTTTAGCACCGATACTCTATCCATTCTTTCTCCAACCTCTCCATTGCCAGTCCCCGAAACAAATCTTTGCGACTGGAAAAATAGCTATGTAACGTAGAGGTAAGCAATGACTTTCCAAAACGACGGGGCCGACTCAGAAACATATAGCTAGATGCAGAATGCGTCATGCGATAAACATATTCCGTTTTATCAATATAGAGGTAATCACCCTCACGAATCTTCGAAAATGTTTGTATCCCTATAGGATATAATCGCTGCAAATCTTCCATATCGACTATCTTTTGCACAAAACTACAAAAAAGTATTAGACTTACCTAATCTTTTCTTACTCATAACATCGATTATATCCGTTATGTTTTTCCTGTACACAGACACTGTATGGCTATAATGCCCTTGCAAATATCATAGCCCACATTAAGCTATTTTTTTGATTAAACTTTAAGCTATTTTGCAATATTCATTGGCACAAGTGCCATGTAATCGGTATACTGGATACTAGTTTTCGTAAAACATCCGCAATATATTTAACAGGACGAAGCCCGTTTATCTTGCAGTTTTCAATAATTGAGTAAATCAAGGAAGTATTCTTGGCTGCTTGCTCCGAACCACAGAACAAATAATTCTTGCGACCTAAACAGATAGGCTTCATCATTCACTCCGCAGTATTATTGTCAATCTCAGCCCGACCGTTCTTCACGTTTTCACGATACCACTTGATAAAATTATGATGTTAAATACCCTCTGAAATACAATAAACATTGATAGAGATTTTTCGGGGAGCGGCCTCCGTTTGATAACGAAGCAAAAAGTCACTGTAAAATTCACTCATGTTCATAAAATTATAGCTTTAAAATTATGACACAAAAGTAACGGACGAAGATAATAATTTCAAGAGCCGTACAATAAGTGCTTAAAGATTTATATTAAGAAAAGAACTTTAGATAATCATCCTTTTGATATATATTCCTCGTGCTTTGCAAGGGATTCATTTGCTTATTAGGTTATTTTAATCTCTTCTAAAAACATCTCGAGTGTAAACTTTATCTACCACATCATCCAAGAGTGAATCATAACGATTTGCTATAATGGAATTGCACATAGATTTAAATTTATTTAAATCATTAACAACAAGACTTCCAAAGAATGTTGTTCCATCTTCAAGTGCTGGTTCATATATAATAACAGCTGCACCCTTAGCTTTAACACGCTTCATTATGCCTTGTATTGAACTCTGGCGAAAATTGTCAGAGTTTGCTTTCATCGTAAGACGGTAAACTCCAATAGTACAACCTTTCTCATTAGCCACATTGAAACCCGGTTCTGAATATGAATAATATCCAGCCTTTTGAAGCACTCTATCTGCAATAAAATCTTTACGAGTTCTATTTGATCCTACAATAGCCGACATCATGTTCTGAGGAACGTCCTCATAATTAGCTAATAATTGTTTGGTATCCTTTGGTAAGCAATAGCCTCCATATCCAAATGAAGGGTTATTGTACTGAGTGCCAATACGAGGATCAAGACACACTCCATCAATGATATGCTGAGTATTCAAACCTTTCATCTCCGCATAAGTATCTAACTCATTAAAGTAAGACACACGCAAAGCAAGATATGTATTAGCAAATAACTTAACAGCCTCTGCCTCTGTAAAACCCATAAACAAAGTGTCAATCTCTTCCTTGATAGCTCCTTCTTGGAGTAGTCCAGCGAATACCTTAGCTCGTTCAACTAATCTAGGACTATCCATATTGGTACCTACAATGATACGTGAAGGATACAAGTTATCATATAAGGCTTTTGATTCACGAAGAAACTCTGGACTAAATATTATATTGTCAGAGAGGTATTTTGCACATACAGATACAGTAAAACCTACTGGGATTGTAGACTTAATCACCATAATCGCATTAGGATTATACTGTATCACTAATTTAATAACAGCTTCTACCGCAGATGTATCAAAGAAGTTCTTCTTCGGATCATAATTGGTAGGAGCAGCAATAATGACAAAATCAGCATCTTTATATGCTTTTTCCGCATCAAGAGTCGCAACAAGTTTCAACTCCTTTTCTGCAAAATACTTTTCGATGTATTCGTCTTGTATAGGTGATATGCGATTATTAATTTTATCAACTTTTTCAGGTACTATATCTACAGCCATCACTTCGTGATGCTGAGATAGTAATGTCGCTATTGATAAACCCACATAACCTGTTCCGGCAACTGCTATTTTCATATTGACTTTATTATTTATTATTAGATTTATTCAAACACCACTGTGGGATGAATAAGAATACTAGTATTTTACCCAAATAGAAAAAACACTTTTTCATAATTACTATTGATTAAAAACTATTCAGTTATAGCCTCTTTAATGCAATCAACAATATACTTCACATCTTCGTCAGTTACACAAGGACCTGCAGGAAGACAAAAACCGACCTTGAACAAAGCCTCCGAAACTCCATTTAGGTATGCAGGACAGTCTTTGTAAACGGGCTGTTTATGCATAGGCTTCCACAATGGACGGCATTCGATACCTTTCATATCCATAAAAATACGTAGTGCCTCAACATTTGCATTAGGCTCACAATCTGTGTGAATTGAACTACCTGCATGAGTGACGCCAGCAGCACCACCAACTGCAGCTGTGATAGCTTTTGTATAAGCATTTTCTTGACCTTTCATATGTACATTTTCATCGATTGTAACAGTGCAAAGCCAATAGTTACTATCATACTCGCCAGTTGTCGGTTGGCAATGCAGGTGGATACCCTTCACATCTTTCAAAAGTTCCTCATACAGAGCCTGAATATGCTTGTGATGATTCACATGAACCTCTGCTACAGTCATCTGGCCACGACCAATACCTGCACAAATATTACTCATGCGATAGTTGTAGCCAATATATTCATGTTGATAGTAAGGATATGCTTCACGAGCCTGGGTAGCATAGAACATTATTTCTTTTTTATCTTCTGCAGTTGGTACAACGAGAGCACCACCACCAGAAGTAGTAATCATCTTGTTTCCATTGAAAGAGAAAACACCATACTTTCCAAAAGTACCACATACTTTTCCTTTATAACGAGACCCCAGCCCTTCAGCAGCATCCTCAATTACAGGTATGTCATACTTGCGAGAAATCTCCATAATCTCATCAAGTTTAGCAGGCATACCATAGAGATATACTGGAATGATAGCCTTGGGTTTTTTTCCAGTTTTTTCAATACGTTCAATAATAGCTTGTTCTAATAGCATAGGGTCCATATTCCAAGTGTCGGGCTCGGAGTCAATGAAAATAGGTGTTGCACCAAGATACTTGATTGGGTGACATGACGCACAGAATGTGAAACTCTGTACCAGAACCTCGTCCCCTGGTACTACACTACAAGCTATTAGTGCGAGATGTATAGCCGCTGTACCTGCGCTCAGTGCTACCACTTCATGGTCTCCACCAACATATTGTTTAATATCTTCTTCAAATCCGTTTACATTAGGACCAAGAGGCACAACCCAGTTTGTATCGAAAGCCTCTTGAATAAATTTCTGTTCATTGCCACTCATATGAGCTAGGCAAAGATAAATGCGTTTGTACAACATATTTACAATAAATCGTTTATGTATAAAATCAAATCATTTCTCCATTATATTCCATCTTTTTATCAAACAATGTGCAGAAAATAATCTGAATGTCCTTGATGAATGAGTAGTGCTCGTAGTAGTACTTGTTGATGCGTACCTTATCAGGATAAATCACCAGATCATTATATTCTTCTGCAATTTCTCGAACTGTACGAGTATCACTAGCTTTTTGTTTCTCAGCAACATACTCCGAAATCATTTCATCTTCAAGTCGATATTTCAGTGTAGCAGGACCAGTGATACCGGGACGAAGTTTTAGCACTATACGATCATCCCCTGTTAATTTATCGGCATAACCTGATATATCAGGACGCGGACCAACAAACGACATATTACCTATAATCACATCCCATAAACCAGGTAACTCGTCAATCTTATAATGACGCAACTTTGTCCCCAGCGGAGTGATACGACTATCACCAGCTACACTCACCGTAGAACCATTATGCTTTATCGTCATCGAACGAAATTTATGGCAAGTAAACAACCTGCCATCCTTACCTACTCGCTTTTGTTTGAAAATAGCTGGACCGTCCGGCATTTTCACTCGAATCAATACCCAAACCACAAGAAATACAGGCCACAAAACCAATAGACCGAACAACGCAGCCAGTCGGTCAAAAATAAATTTATAAAACATAATCTATTATTTTATGCGTTTAGCAGGAACTCCAGCATGGATCTCCCCGTCAGGAACTGATTTTATTACTAGCGAATTGGCACCGATAATCGCTTTTTCTCCGATAATCAAACCTAATTTCTGATGAGCCACCACTGAGGTCCGCATTCCAATATACGCACCATCTTTAATTACCATCTTCACATGTCCCTGACCTCTACCATGACACGCAAAATAGACACCATAAGAAATGGTCACATTATCCCCAATTTCAATAAAATCGTAGCACATATCATCTAAGTAACACCGCATTCCGATAAAGGTATTCTTACCAATCTTATATCCACACCGACGGTAGCACCACACACGAAGATTGTTAAATGGAATCGTTGGTATTAGTACGGCAGAGAACCATTTTCTGATGGGTTTACCAATGATAATAGCAAGAGAATAGTAACAATAATACGGTGGTTCCTTATGATATATCTTCCGATATAGCCACGAAATCAACGTTTCTTCACATTCTTTAGGGGAAGAAGATAAATTATTCATATTAAGTTTATTTGAGAATATGAAGTATAGATTCTTTAGATTGAATTTTTTTGTATTTAAAAAAGGCCTTTACAAACATATGGGTAAAAACACACCAATGTGCAAATAAAAGACTCTTTTGCTCGAATTGATGGACAACCATTATGAATGTTTTAAGTACTTTCCATTTATTACGAGAAATACTCCCTTTACGAATTCTGTAGAGAGCTAGACATTCATCCATCCCCATCGCATTCTTGCAATATTTCAACACACGCAAAAACAAAGCATGATCATTATTTTTCTTGATATCCTCTGCATAAATCTTGTGATTCAAATTCTGCTTATACATCACTGTTAGACATCCAGGCCAACAGTGCATGAGCATTTTGTTATATGTCAGATGTTTGATTACTTGAGCCTGTTTTAGAAGTGATTTCCCCTCTTCACTGATATGTTCGTAACAAGCAAAAGAAAAATCACAATTATTCTTTATCATAAAATCCAACTGCTTTTCAATCTTAGTTGGAAGCCAAATATCATCACTATCAAGATATGCAAGATACTCTCCTTTTGAACGTTCTATTGCATTATTACGAGTTATAGCAGCACCGCTTCTTTGGGTATTTATCTTAATTTTTATTCTAGAATCCTTTTTTGCGTACGACATAGCAATTTCTATACTTTTGTCTGTTGAACAATCATCTTGAATAAGCATTTCCCAATTCTGATATGTCTGAGATAATACTGATTCAATAGTCCTCCCTATATACTCTTCGCAGTTATAATTTGGAGTAATAATTGAAATTAAAGCATTACAATTCATTTTATAGATTGTATAATTACCTTTATACTTGCTAAAATTCTTGTCATATAAAAACATGTATCATATTTCCCAAAATCACCAAAATAAATCTTAGTATATTCATAAATTAATTTAATTCTATTTTGTAAAACATACTTACGCGACAACATACGGGACACAGCACTACCAACTCTATTACGTCTAAAGTATATTGCAAATGAAGATGATTGCCCAATATGTTTTATATTTTTAGAAATCAAGAACATAAAGAGTGAGTCTTCACCATTTTTAAACGATTCATCGAATGTGAAACCTTCTAAAACTGATTTATGAATCAACTTCATTACCGGTCCTGAAAAAAATTTTCTTGTATTATTAATAGTTTTCACCTCATGACATAATTTATTAAAAGCTAAATGAATATCATAGTTCTCATCTATTTGCCCCGTTACATCATCAAATGAGAATGTGTTTGATATAATAATATCATTATTTATTGATTCTTTTAATAATTCGTCAAGGAATGTAGATGAAATATAATCATCATCATCAATAAAAGTTATATATTCACCACTCGATATATTTAAACCAATATTTCTTGCATTGGAAACTCCTCCTTTATCAGTTTGAACTAATATTACATTATAATCGTATAGCGATAGATTTATAAATTTTTTTATTTGGGTTTGATATGGCTCATTACATCCATTTAATACAATTATAATCTCAAATAGATTCTTCGAAAGTGTCTGTTCTTTTATAGAATCCAAGCATTTCCAAATCCATTTTTCAGGTTTATATGATGGAATAATTATTGAAACTAACATGATTATATTTTACAAACAAAAAGAATATGGGACAGTTCCCTGACCATTATTAATAATTGAAGATATAAAAGGATAAATAACCAAAAAAGAGAATACCAAAAAGCATAACACCTTATTTTGATTACTAATCAATTTAAATAAAATTCCCCAAAAAAGAATTTCATATAAAGAGAACAGCAAACCTATTCTTTCCATAAATGGAAAAAAGTATCCTATTGACACCAAACATAAACCAAGTATTACTGTTAATATAGTATTCCTAATAAAAACATCTAATGATAGATTATCTATTCTAAAATCTTTTTTTTTCTTGAATAAATTAAAAGAAAAACATGCATAACAAATAAACAGCATTTTTCCAGAAGTCAAAAAACCAATATTTGATTCAGAATTTGAAAAGTACCCTCCAAATTGATTAAATGCAAACCTTGAAGCAACATATAAGATAAATGGAGACATCGCAATACCTATTCCTAATAATAGTTTCTGCGCTCTATTGAGATTTTTCCACTTTAATATCTCAAATGCAAACATTAAAAATCCAATCAATGATGAAAGGTGTAAAGTAGACGCAATTAAAATTCCAATAATAAATCTAATATAATCTCCTTTTGATAGATACCTAGTAAAATAAAAGATAATAGCAACAGCACAATATTGCCTTAACACATTCATACTCATCATTAAATGAGACATATATAACACTGATATCATTACAGGAAATGATGCTATTCTTTTAAAATCCCACAACCTGTTTATAATTAAAAAATATATTATCGAAGAAGAAGTAACAAAAATAGCAACAGGATTATCTGTAAATTTTTGTAATGCCAAATTCATCAGAGTAAACCCAGGTTCGACAAATGTCGCTCTACCATAATACAAATTATCCCATATATTAATATAATTTTCTGTATCAATTCCAACTTGCGATCCTCTAAATCCTGTTATAATAACAAAAATGACGCATATTAAAAATTTCAAAGGTTTACTATCTTTTTTATCTGCTACAACTGATAAAATAAGACAAATAAGATAGACAGAAATATAAAAAACCATATTTAATTAACAATATATTTTTTATTTTTCTTATAATTATTTTTTAATACAAATAAAGATTTAGGCCAGTCTTTCCAACCAATAAATATATTTTGCCTATAACATATAGCTTGTTTGACAAATTCCCAAAAAACATTTATACCATACGAAAAAGATTTAACCAAGTAAATCATAACAGAACTTTGATATATCCCAAGACCTCTTTCTTTTAAAAATTGATTTTTATTAAGGCATACTAAATATCGAGATTTAATAACTGGATAGTCCCAACGTTGTGATAGACTACCCCGTCTCATAGTAACGACATATACTGTACCAGAACTCACAATAAAGCTCTGAGCATAGTAGCCAGATTTTACGGAAAACATTACATCATTTGCAGCTAAAACCTCATCATAGCGAATATTATACTTAAGGATAAAAGACTTTCTCACCATTTTAGCCCACGGTACTACTATAGAAAGTTTAAACTTTATACTTGAAATACTATTACTTATATAATTATCAATTGCATTAACAAAAGGAATATGCCTATCACATTGTTCTAAAGTATCATCATATACACTATTTGATTTAAAATAAATCAAATCTGCATTATCTTTATGATACTTATCAAAAATATCAAATGCTTTTTCAGTAAAAAAATCATCAGAATCAGCAAATATAAGCCATTCTCCTTTAGCTTTGTCTATACCTGTATTTCTAGCTCCCCCTGCAAATTTTTCAGGGTTGGAATGTAAAACTATTAAATCTCTATTAATTTTTATATCATCTAAACTTATTCCTTTAACCGAATTATCTATTATAAAAATTTCAATATCATCCCGTCTAGGTATACTATTAATCAATCTAGGTAATGTTTCTAGAGAATTTTTATGCGGAATAATTACACTATAAATTATGTCTTTCATAATTAATCAAACAATCCAAACAATATTACAATTCGACATCTATAATCTTTTAAATCTAATATCTTTTATGTATATGTTGATCACTTACAATATTAAAGAAATCTACAACAGTAACATTTTATCTCATTATACAAAAATTCTTCGGCTTCAACAATAGATCCAATATTAGCATAATAATGACCATCTAGTTTGTATTTTTTTACAATAATTCTTATTATCCTATTCAATGCAGATCGTATTACTCTAACCATAAACACTCTCGACTTAGCAATATAAAAAGATAGGCTATTCCTATATCTCTTTTTTGCATCTAAAAAGAATTCATGAGAAATATCAGAATATGCTAACCAAATATTCTTATAATTTAAATATTGAATAAAATCTCTTCTATCAACATATTTTAAAGCAGACAGTGCTGATTCTGGCCATACTAAAGAACCATTCCAAATTCTTGGTAAACTACTGTCCCATTTTTCTATTGCTTTTTTTGAGATAAAGGACACCTCGTCTAAAGATAGTGTTTTATTTTTTTTAGCATAAACTCCACCGCCTGTGTTGCGACTTGTTCCTGGCACAATAATGGGTAGATTAATGAAGGCATATTTTTTTATGAAAAAAGACAATGCCACTCCATTAGCTATATCTGCGGAATTTCCAGGAAAGTATGTGTTACCTATAGCATAAATCTTATCTAAGCTTTCTTTCTTTACTATGCCATAATATAACGAAGGTAAAAGATCTATTTCTTGACATCCATTAGATAACACTTTTTTTAAAGACTCTATAGGAGACAAATACTTGATTTTTTTAGAATATAAACCTGTAGTTAATAAAGAATTCTTTCTAAAATCATCTGACCAATAGTAATTAGCTCGGCGAAACTTTACTGCATCAATATCATTATTATTCATAAAGGAAACAATATCGCATATATTTCGCAAGAGAAAGTCGTCATCCCCAATAAAAGCGATATATTTACCACTAGTATTTAATACAGCTTTATCAAAATTTTCTACACTAGTGAGATGGGAAGATTCATAATAATATTTAAATCTTGGGTCATTTATTGTATTCAAAAAAGGAATAAACACAGCATTATCACTTGTGTTATCTTGAATAATTAATTCAAATTCTTTCGAATCAAAAGACAAAATTAAATCTAGTATTTCTTTTAAATAATTATAACGCCCTTTTGTTGGAATAATTATGCTTAATAACGGAGTCATTACATCTAAATTATATGTTTATTAATTCACCCATTTTATTGAGTCTTGATTGTATAATAGTATTGTCATATCCTCCTGATGAAGTAAAAGTCATTTCACCAAAATATACTCTTCCACCAACTAAATAAAAATCTACCCTGACCTCGGGAAAACCTTGAGACAATATTTTTGCACTATGCAACATAGTTTCTAATGTTAATGGCTTATCAAAACTCTCACCTCTTGTAAATTTACCTTTAAAATCAAAATACGAATCAGTTATATTATTCCAATTTATATCATAAGCAAGACATTTAACGTCATGTTTTGTTCTATTATAATAGATTTCTATAGAATATGGATTTCCGTCAAAACACCAGATCTTATAATCAACTAAAGAACAAGATTCTACACTTTGCGAATCCTCTTTCAATAATTGCTCAATAACTAGTTTAGGTTTAATTTTTAGATAATGTGGCTCAGCTCTTAATAAACCTAATCTTGATTTCAAAGCTTTTTTAAGATCTTTTCTAAGTTTATTTATATCAATTTTTGACTTATCATTCACAATTACAACATCTCCACTACCATGGGTTGGTTTAATTATAAATTCATTTGGAAGAGACTCAAAGTCAATCTGTCTAGGAGTAGTATAAACTCCTATAAGAGGTACTAAAAGATCTTTTAGTCCCATTTCCTCAATGTATGTTCGAACTTGGTATTTATCTGCTAAACGACTCCAAGATGAAGTATCTGAATAAAATTTCAAATAATTGATTTTTTCATTTAAATCAACGGGATTCTTAAAATCTAATTTCCGTCCTAAACTTTTTCTAAATATATGCTTAGCAAGTGTCTTTGGCGATATTCTTCCCCACACACAATAAATAGAATTTAATACAAGTATTAATTTTTCTTTCATTTTATATCATTTTTTCAACTTATTAATTACAATAGCTAACAGATCTATTTCAAAACAATTCTTACAAACACGATATGAAAAAAACATAGAAATCGAAAATATCACTAATCCTAATAATGTTCTAGTTATTATGTCTGGAATGTAAGATATTAAGGTAGAAACAACCGCAAATCCTAATACAGTAGAGAACAATTTTATAAATTGCCTACTAAACTTTATTTTATATAGAACATAAACTGTGATGCACATTATTACCATATGTATCACCCCCAAACAAGCATATCCAACACCCAAACCCGTCAAACCATAGAGAGTATATAAAAATAAACAAAGCACCAATTGTATTATTCTAAAGACTATGGAAATAAATAAAAACACTTTAGATTTACCCTTGGCTACTAAAATCATATCAACTTGATTAGAACAAACTATAATTAAGGTCCAATAAATACCGTATCTTAAATAATCAATCGCAGGAATAAACTCTTTAGAATATAAAATAATAATAAAAAATTCAACAAAAGAAACAAGAAAAACAAACATTGGACAACACAAAACCACACTTACAGACGACTGTTTATTCAATTCATCCTGTAATAATGAATTATCCTTATTTACAGCTGCTATTCTTGGATAATAATCTGTTGATAATGCGTTAATTATTAGAGCAAAATAATTATTAATAATAGCCATTGCTGCAGAATAACATCCTACGTCCTCCAAACCTCCAGTTCTTTTAATATAAGAATTGATAACAAGAGCAATAGCTGTTTGCAACACACTAGTGAACATTAAAGCAGACCCTAGCTTAATCATCGGCATAGCTCCTATGAATACCTCTTTAATACTTATATTATTATATTTTCCAATAGAAGATTTCTTAATAAAAAATTTAGTAGCTATAAGTGCTATAGACCCTGCTATTATAAGTTCTGGAACAATACCTTTTTCTCCAAAAAAGTAATACAAGGGAATAGCAGTAAGTAATCCAGCACCTGTTCCAATCATAGAAGCAAAAGCCAAATAACGTAATTTTCTTAATCCCTTAAGTATAGCTAAATTTCCTTCATTAAGTATATTAAAAAAAACTGCTATACTTAATATCGCATAAGAAATAGTATAATTCGAATCACCCATCGTCCAATCACTAAGCTTACTAGAAAACAATAAAGTTATAATCGCTCCTATTAAAGCTATAATTAGAATAATATTAGTAGTTATCGATATAATTTTTGAAACAAGAATCTTATTATTTGAGCCATTAGACTCAGCTATATCTCTTACTGCACTTTGACTAATACCTAAACCAGCACCCGTTTGAATCAGTTGTAATGTAGAATTATAAATACCCATTACGCCCATGCCAGCAGGTCCCAATAACAATGCAACAGCTTTACTTTTTATTATTGATATAATTGCTTTAAATAATTGAACAAAGCCAAATAATGCTGTAGACTTAAATATGCCCTTATAAGTGTTATCTGCCATCTGCTATTCCATCCACCAGCCACAAGGTATGGCTACAAATTTTGTATAAAACTCCTCAACACAAGGTAAAGATCCTTGCTGACCAAATACTGAGTAGTAACTATTAGGAAGATGTACTCCAGATGCATAATATCCTTTATCTTTCATTCCTCTCAAAAAATCTAATTTATCCTCTCTCACTACACCATAAACCCAATAGTTTGGCTCTATCTCATCTCGATCTAGAGTTATTCTATTTTCTCCTAGAATATTAGTCCACTTTACTGCTTGTTGTTTCTGCTTTGCCAACAAAGTGTTTATATCCCCCATAGCAACACAACCAATATAGCTATTAAGTTCATTCATAGTAGCTCCATAGCCTTTCATGTAGATATCGCAATCTTTAGATATCTCACCATCTTGATCCCTAAAGATATTTCTACTAATACCAAAATCTCTCATTAAAAGAGCTTTTTCATACAAATCTTTATCTTTAAAAACAATTGCACCTCCATCTATAGTATTCGGCAATCTGACTGTCTGAAAAGAGAACAATGTAATATCCGTACCGAAATTACCAGCATAATTTCCTTTATATTTACTCCCGAAAGCCTCGACACAATCATCAATTACAAACAAACCATACTCTTTAGCAGTAGTATTAATTTCATCCACATACCCAATATACCCACAAAAATGATTATGAAAAATTAACTTAGTATTGTTAGTGATTTTTTGTTTTACGCTATCTGGCGATAATGTTCCAGTTTTAGGATCAATATCTGCCCAAACAACTTTTAAACCATATGTTGCTAATGGCATATTAGAAGCCAAACAACTCATCGGAGATGCAATAACTTCATCTCCAGGCTGTAAATCCAAGGCTGTTAAAGCTAGCTGAATTGCAGATGAAAAAGAGTTCGTTGTCATAAGGTTATTTATATTAACAAAACAACTTAATCTATTTTCAAATTCTCTCCCCCATTTCCCGTATGCTAAACTACCTGAACGAAGAATATTCTCCAACTCGGATAACTCTGCTGGCATATAAGGCTTATATAGTGATATCATTCTTAAAATAAGGGATTTGTATATTCTAATTTATTATAATCACTTGTGATATTAAAGACCATTGTATAAATATCATTCATAAAATATGGAATCTCATAATTGTTAGGTTCAACAATTATCCAACCAAATTTAGAATAGAATGGAACCAACTTATTCTTACAGAATAAAAGTCCTACTCTTGATTGTGCTACAATGTATTCATTAACCATTTGCATTAATAAACGACCATACCCTTTCCCTACATCAGTAGAGCAAACGTTACCAATACCATATAACTTAGTATTTTGACCATCAATGTACATAAATGAATCAACTAAATTCATATATGCTAATGGTTCATCTCCATTGATAAGAAGACAATGTATGTCATTTCCTAATAAATGCTCATAAATCCACTGAAGTTGCTTATCATATGGATAATTCCAAGCAACAGTTTTAATTCTAATAATATCTTTTAATTGTTGTTCGGAAACATCTTGATGTCTGATACACTGTAATTTGAACATCTTACCAGCCTTTCTTGATAGTATCTACAATCATTTGTCTATCTTCTTCAGATACCCACCATCCACATGGAATATGTACAAAATGATTATACCATTCTTCCATTCCAGGAAGGTTTCTCTTAGATGAATTAAAGATACTGTGAGTGTCACTTCTATGATGAAGTGGAGAAGCTAAGATCCCGGCTGCTTCCATTGACTTCATGAAGTTCTCTCTATCCTCTACCTTCATTGTATATAGCCAATAAGAAGCTTCTGTATTTGGACAATAGTCAACTAGTTTAACTCCATCTACACCTAACAATTCTTTATCATAGAACTTACCATTATTAATGTATTTGCTAATAACTTCCTCTATATGTCTCATCTGTACTAAACCAATAGTTGCATTTACATTATTCATAGCATATTTAAAACCTACTTCTATAATGTCATTCTCAAGACGTGAACGCTTCTTATCCAAACCAAACCATCTCATTCTACGGGCTCTATCCATCTGATCTGAATTGTTCATAGCCAAAAATCCACCATCTACTGTAGTCATATGCTTAATAGCCTGTAGAGAAAAGATTGTGTATGCAGAATTACATCCAGTTTGCTTACCATTGTACTTACTTCCCAAAGAATGAGCTGCATCTTCTATAATTGGAATATTAAACTTTTTAGAAATCTTATTAAACTCATCCATATTACATACCATACCAGCATAATGAACAAGAACAATAGCTTTAGTCTTTTCAGTAATTAACTCTCTAACACTATTGGGATCTAAAAGACCATTATTAGGATTCACATCACCCCAAACTACTTTACCACCTACCATTGCAATCGAAGTATTAGTAGGTTCCGCTGTCATTGGTGTACTAATAATCTCATCATTAGGTTGAATGCCAGCAAGTATATATGCTAAATGAAGTGCATCAGTACCTGAATGCAATGCCAAACAATTAGGATTCCCAATAAATGCTCTAAACTTATCTTCAAAATCATATACAGGCTGTCCTTCCGCAACATAACCACTATATATAATTTGCTCTAATTCTGGCATAAGTTCCTCTCTCGGAGGAAAAAATGGTTTAACCAAAGGAATCATACTATATTTTTTTTAATTCATTTTGTACATATTCTAGAGATAGAAGAAGCTCTTTCATCTCTTCAATATTCAGTCTTCTTGTATTATCCGAGTTGTACTCGTCATAATCTACTCTATGACCAAACTCATCTACATATTTGCTGTAATTAAGGTCACGCAAATCTGCTGGAATGCGATAGAAATCACCTATATCTTGTGCTTTTGCCATCTCCTCTTTTGTACAAAGCGTTTCGTACATCTTCTCACCATGTCGCGCACCAATAATCTTAATCTCATTGTCTGCATTAAAAATCTCTTTAACAGCCTGCGCAAGTACATCAATTGTTGCAGCAGGTGCCTTTTGGACGAAAAGATCACCTGGTTCTGCATTTTTAAATGCGAAAAGTACCAAGTCTACAGCCTCGTCAAGTGACATCATATAACGAGTCATCTCAGGAACTGTAATCGTCATAGGTTTACCTGCACGAATTTGGTCAATAAATAAAGGAATAATTGAACCGCGAGAACAAAGAACATTGCCATATCTCGTTGCACAAATAACAGTGCCTATTTCTTTTGCTCTTGGGTCTCTAGCCTTAGAGATTGCTAATTTCTCCATCAAAGCTTTAGTCATTCCCATTGTATTGATAGGATAAGCAGCTTTATCCGTACTAAGAACAACAACTTTTTTTACTTTATTTCGAACTGCAGCTTCAAGTACATTCTCAGAACCTAGAATATTAGTTCTTACTGCCTGCATGGGATAGAACTCACAGGAAGGAACTTGTTTTAATGCAGCAGCACTAAAAACATAGTCCACATTTGCCATTGCATTATTAATACTTTCAAAATCTCTTATATCTCCAATAATGAAATTAACTTTTGGATTGTTTAGTTTATGACGCATCTCATCTTGCTTCTTCTCGTCACGGCTAAAAATTCTAATTTCTTTAAAATCTTCGTTAATGAAACGATTCAAAACAGCATTACCAAAAGATCCTGTTCCTCCAGTAATCAAAAGTATTTTGTCTTTAAACATAATATTATAAAATTGTTTTAGTTTTTACCTATTAAATATTTTAACGAATTAAACTCAAATATCTTAACATATATCGACAACACAAAAGCGACACAAAATAATAATATAGAAAATTTACATGACGAGTACCCAGCTTCTTCTAAGAAGATATATAGAACAATTCTCATAATTATCCAATGCGCGGATAAGAAGATAATATATTTTTCCACGTAAAATAAAATCCGAAAATTATAGCGTATATTCTTAAACAGATTATTTATAACTATTATTACACTGATAAAATATCCATACCCAATTAACTAATGTTTATAAATTTCCGCATTCGTACAAACATCAACTACTGAAGGAGCCATAAACAATATTGATATAGAGGCTATTATTATACTATTTTTCAAACAGGTTATAAGGAATTTAGCTCGAGACACAGAAAGACTAAATCGAGACTTCTACCAAAAGTGTATCCACCTTATAACGGACAAATAAATATTCAAAAGAATTGTAGTTATACATTATTCAAAATCTTTAATTATAATGTTGCAAAAATCAGCTTTTATTATCATACGGGCAATACGCCATAATTTAATGCTAGCACATTACTATGCCATAAAAGATATAATACCCAAATCTAGAAATCAGTCATCTATTTGGTGAATTTATCCAATATTTCAAACCTTGAATTCCTAGAGATAAATTCCGGGACGATCTTCTTCATCAAAGCGACCGTGTCTACGATCCTGACGTTCCGGGCCAAGTTTTCAAATTCGGAGTAAGACTCCAACACGTCATCATACTCATAACGACGGACTTTGGCAATCTTAATCTTCTTATTAGAGGTCGGAAGCGTATTTTCCTCAGTACTCAACAACTCCTCATAAAGTTTCTCCCCGGGACGTAATCCTGTAAACTCTATCTTTATATCTTCATCCAAACGATAGCCTGCTAGCTCAATCATACGGGTAGCTAGATCCACAATCTTTACCGGTTCACCCATCTCAAAGACAAAGATTTCATTTCCCTCGCCCATCATACCGGCCTCCATTACCAGACGGCAGGCCTCAGGGATGGTCATAAAGTAACGAATGATATCAGGGTGGGTCACTGTCACTGGTCCTCCATTTTCAATCTGTTCCTTAAAGCGAGGAATTACAGAACCATTACTGCCCAATACATTACCAAAACGAGTAGTAATAAATTTAGTCTTGCCTTTTACCTTGCTTTCTTTGATGGCAGTTCCCAAACTTTGAACATAAATTTCAGCCAGACGTTTGGAAGCTCCCATTACATTGGTAGGATTTACAGCTTTATCTGTTGAAATCATGATCATTTTCTCTGCCTCATATTCCACTGCCATTTCAGCAACCTGACGGGAACCGATGACATTGACATAAACTGCTTCGCAAGGATTCTCTTCCATCAAAGGAACATGTTTATAAGCAGCGGCATGAAATACAATTTGCGGATGATGTTGTTCAAAAACCATACGTATGCGTTGCTTCACACGAACATCACCAATGACAGGAACAAAATTGATATTCGGATATTTCTTCTCAAACTCCAAACGGACATTATGAAGAGGGGTTTCTGCGGAATCAAACAAGATCAATTTACGAACTCCGATTTGGGCTAACTGCCGGCACAATTCGCTACCGATACTTCCGGCTGCTCCCGTGACTAATATCGTTTTATTGCAATATTCGGAAGCAATCTCTTGCATATTAATTTTGATTTCTTCACGCCCCAACAGGTCTTCAATCCGAATAGGACGGACAAATTGGTGGAAAACACCATCCGCATCAGCCTCACTGATGGAAGGTGCGATCATCATTTTTATGCCGCTACTTTTACAATACTCAAGCAGACGGTTCTCTTCATCTTTTATAGATTCATTCCGAGCAAACAGAATGCCCTGTATATGATGCTTTTTTACTAAGAGATCAAAATTTTCCTTATCACTAAAAGAATAAACTCGGGAGTCCACTAGTATTCTACGACTATGGTCAGGACTATAGATGCAAAAACCGGCTATCTTATAATGAGAACTATTACGCAAACGGGTTTTAAGAGCAACACTTTTGTCGTCGGTTCCATAAATTAAAATCTTCATATCTGTTTTACGGACAATACCGATCAAGGATTCATAGGTGACAATGACTAACACACGGAGACCTATCAAAGTGATCAAGGTAAGCATTCCGTCAGAGATGACAAATACCAGGTTCTGACTGCCGAACAGTTTATCATCCTTAAAAAAGAAAAAAACAAAGATAGCCATGCAAGCAGTTTTAAACAGGACACTGCAAGTGACTCGCCATAAATCTTTTATCTCAGAATAGCGAATCGTGTTACGGAATGTATTGAAGACCAAGTCTCCAATTATACTTGACAATAAGGCAATAGTAATTACCTGAATCAGTTGAATCGTATTCCACTCTATACCTGTAATATAGTGAATACCAACAAAAGTAAACAATGTGCATAAGCTGGCAATTACCGTATCTACTCCTAAAATAAGCCAGCAACTAAAAAAATTCCGACTGGTATATTGAAGGAACTTTTCCAATGATTTCTTCATGATTATATATCTATAGATTCCCCATTAAACATTATGCAAGCTCTTTCTTAAGCTTATTCAAAATATCTTTTACCCATAGTTTCCATACCGATGTGACAGCTACAGCCAAGAACACAAAAAGTATTACATACATTTTCTTTCCGGTGCCGGAAGGTTGTTGTGGAACGACGGCAGGTTCCACTATCGCAAACACGGGTTTCTCCTCCTGAACTTTCGCTCTGGCAACCTGCAATTGATTAGCCACCTGACTGTATACCTGATAGGCTAAACTCATATCGTTCTGCAAACGTTCCTGTTCGGCACGAACACTCTGAAGAATCAAATTGTCATGGGTATCTACATATTCCGCATATTTCTTTTGTGCCATATAATATTCATCCTGACGTTCTTTGAACAGTTTCTCTAAGTAAATGCAATCTTCTTTTGCTTTGGAGGTACGATAACCTGTTATGCATTCTTGCAATTTACGAACTACTGAATCTGCAACAGTTGCTGCAACCTTAGGATCTTGTAAGGTCACAGAAACACTGGTAATAGCTGTTTTCTTATCTACTGTAGCCGATATTTTTTTCTTTAAAGCATCTATTTTTTCTTTTTCTTCTTTGGTTAATGTGATTGTTCCCGATTTCTTTTTATCAGTAATATTATCTTCATTGTCATCAGTAAATAATGATTTCACACCACCTATGACCATACCGGGCATACCTAAGACGTAGCCCCACCAGGGAGAAGACTGCGTATCCAAATAAGAAGTCAAAGTCATGCTTTCGCCTTCATCTAAAGTAGGAACATTAATATCAAAAAGTTCTAATAAAAAAGGTGTAGAAGAGACAATGTCTGATGAAAGAGAAACATTCAATGCGTCAGAACCTTCCCCTACTGTTGCTCCATTACCCAAAAAAGAAGCAGCAAGTCCCGCAAGACCATTGTTGCCCTTGGAATTTCCCATTTCAGGAGATAAAGTTACTTTAACAGTATATTGTTTAGGAACACTCAAAGCCACCACAATGCCTATAATCAATCCTATCCCGGCAGCTTTATACAAAGTCTTACGGATACCTATTATTTTGCGTAAGATATCCATCAAATCAATCTCTACCTCATCAGTCTTTGGTTCGTTCGATATAGATGAGATTTCTTTATCTAGTTTCTGTTCTGTCATGATAGGTATTTATTATTTCTTTATCAGGTTAGCAACAGAAGCGATCATCATCCCTAAGGAACTGAATGAAGTAGCATAACCTAAAATCTCGGCCACATTCACTTTCTTTTTAGACTTACTAGGAACTATAATCTCACAACCAGGCTCAATCTGCTTCTTACCATTACCCTTTACCTTGGTTACCTGACCATTCATATAAATGATGAACTTCTTGCTCTTTTTCGCATTGTCTGAATATCCACCGGACTGATTCAAATAGTAATTAATATCCTTACCTTCGAGGTAAGATACGGTATTGGGCATCATCACAGCACCATCAATGGTTACGGTATTCGTATTCTTTGGAATAGAAATGACATCGCCTTCACGCAAAACAAGATCGGCATTACTCTTTGGGTTCTTTAGTGCTTTCTCCAAATCAATACCCACAGTAAACGTATTTTCCACTTCAATACCTAAAGAATCGATCATCGCTTCCCCCAACTGACGACGCATCAAACGGATGACATCGCCCATACGTTTCTTTTCACTGGCATTGGCTACACGAGTCAGTTTTGCTCCACGCAGGTAAGCGTAGTTGGTAGCTCCTCCGGCTTTGTTGATTAAATCGGAGAGGCGTTCTTCGCGACTGGTCAAGGCGTAAGTACCATCAAAAAGGATTTCTCCTTGAATACCGACATTTTGCTGAGCCTGATAACCGGGACTTCTACGAACATAGACTTCATCATAAGGCTGAAGCACAAAGCCGGGCTGACCGTCTATGACAAAACCGTCTTTCAAAGAAAAAGAAAACATTTGACCTATTGTGTCATTATCGACTGTACTACGGGAATTCTTAATTCGTCTGGTCACATCTACACGAACGGTAGAGGCGGCTTCACGCAAACCACCGGCTTGAATAATCAGATCCTCTAAGGTCATGTTGTCGGCATAGGGATAGGAATCGGGTTTGGCTACTTCACCATGAACTGTTATGTTGCCTCTGTCTTCCAAGTCGTGAATGCTGGGGATATAGAGGATGTCGTTCTTCATCAAGGCGATATTGGGAATGGTACCATCCATGATAGACTTAATGTCGATTGATAGTACTTCGGTGGTAAGGTCTTCGCGCTGACGATATAATACGGAACGGTTCAGGAAGGCGTCACCGGTCAAACCTTGGGCTTCATTCACTAGTTCACGGATGGTATTGAGTTTGCCGCTTAGTTGGTAGATACCGGGACGGTAGACGGCTCCGCGAATTTCAAGTTTATTGGTGAAGCGGTTGAGGATGGCTTCGGCGGTCACTACGTCGCCGTTACGCATCGGGTAAACACTGTAATCCATATCTTGCACGGTATTGACTTCGTATTCCTGTCCGTTCTGACGAACAACGCGCAAGGAACGGGTGTAGGAGTCGGCTTCAAAACCACCGGCATATTTAATTAAGGTGGAAAGTGTTTCATCTTTCTTCATTTCAAAACGCATGGGGCGTTTTACTTTACCACTGATCTTGACTAGGACTTCGTAAGCGGGGACGATAACGACATCACCTTCCTGTAGGCGGATGTCGTCTTGGGCGTTGCCTTTCATGATGAAGTCGTAGACGTCGATGGTAGCAATCTTCTTGCCATTTCTTACCAGTTGGACATTACGCAAACTTCCGATATCACTAACTCCGCCGGCACGATACAGTGCATGAAAGACGGTGGAGAAGGAAGAGAGTGCATAGGTGCCGGGCTGAACGACTTCACCCATGATATTGATCTGAATGGTACGGATATTACCTAATGTCAAATTGATATCAGAACTCGGATCGGTAGCATTGCTCAGACCATTATAGATTTTATTCAGGGATTTTTTGAGATAGTCATTTGCTTCAGTAACGGTTAATCCGCTCAGATTAACGGGACCGATTTTTTGGATATTAATGGTACCTTCCGGAGATATACGCTGACGAATCGTGTTTTGGCTGGCTCCCCAGATATCTATAATGACTTCGTCGCCGGGACCTAAACGATAATTGGAAGGGGTGGCGAGATTGACGCTGGGCTCGAATGTGAGGTTTCGGGTGTTGAAGATGTTACGGCCAAATACTTGGTCTTCACGGGCTAAATCCCGGGCAGTAGGCTGATCTTCGAGCATATCGGAAGTATTTTCCTTCATTTCCTCCCGAAGGCGGGATTCGTTGATGTCGGTTCCGGTGGATTTGGAGGTGTTTACGTTATTTTGCTTCTCGTAAAGTTCTTTGACCCGTATCGCTTGTTCTTTAGTGACTCCCTGACGTGCCAGCTCGGAGGCTATCTGTTTTTGTTCTTTTCCTTGCTTGATGCCTTCTTTTACATATTCGAGTACTTGCTGGTCGCTCATGGTTTGAGCAAGCAGTGAAGATGTATTTCCCAACATCAAAGCTAATAGTAGTATACTAAATAGTTTTTGTATTTTCATTTACTAATCAAATAAATATCAATTAATTTCGAATAAGTGTTGTAAACCGTTATAAGCTGAAAGAAGCTGTTCTTTTAAAGAAGAAGGTGGAAGAAATGAAAGAATTTTCCAAGTACGGAGTAGTACGGTCTGCTTTTTTAGCTCGTCTTCAGGATTAGCATACATCGACACACTATATCCCATCAAAAGAGCCAAACATAAAGTAGCTTCCTGCTCTATGGTTCTTCCTTGCTGAGAATATAGTTCATTCATCTGATCGTGAATGCTTTTATTTAAAAAGGAAAGGTCATCGGCATAGATATTCTCCATATCACTCCCAACAGGAAGCAACTTATGAGTCGCACTTAGCAAGTTTTCTATTTTTTCCTGTAATATAATCGTATCCATCTTATACACTGACACAAGTTCTGTGTGGTTCTACATAACCAACAGGCATATCGACACAAGCGCAACCTAACATATTCAGGCGAATAGCAATTTTACTTTTACCATCCATGGTGACAAACTCACCGATAAGTCCTGCTAATGGACCTTTAATCACACGCACTTCCTCACCACGAGACAAAGGAGTACTGTTCATTTGAACAGCTTCTTCGGAATAGTCAAGCATGAAACGGAAACGGGCCATCTGGTCATCCGGAATAACTGTCGGAGTGCTTTCACCGCGCATCACCATATAGCGGCTGACCGTAGAAAGAGTCAAAACGTCCATGCGTTCTTTAGGTGTAACATGGACAAAAACCATCATAGGAAGAAGAACCGCTTCCACTTTTTTGCGACGGTCACTCCATTGATGAATCTCCTGCTGAACAGGAATAAAACTGTCAATCCCCATTTTGCCTAAACGTTCGGCAACCTTCTTTTCGTGGTGCATACGAACCAACGCAACATACCAGCGTTTAGGGTGTGCTACGCCTTCCCCTGTCCCATAAATAGGCCCAGCACTTACTGATTTTTTTTCTAATGAAATCATATTTTTTACCCCATATTCATCTGTTACTTCTTAGGTAACGGAAAGAATACAAGCAGAAACAGACTAAACTAGAAAAGAGAAAAAAAATGACGAGATAACTAGAAAAGAGTATTTATCTTTAGTGATTGAGAGTATTCTTTTGAAAACAAGGCACATAACTTCTGAACATGAATATAAAATTATTTCATGTTCGAATATTTGTTTACTATATATCAAGAAAAAAAAGAGATTTTTTTGCTACCGATATATTATTTTGTCTATCTTTGCGCTGAATTCACATCCGTTACCTAAGAAGTAACACACACACATCATCACTATAATTCAACAAATTACCTCAATTCACTTAGTCACAAAATAATTTTTCACGTAAAATAAATTCTTTCTATTAACTTCTGTGCGTTCTTGAAGTTCAAAACCTTTAAGGTAAGTTTGAGTGGTTTTGATAGAGGTATGCCCTAGAGATTCACTTATCATTTCTACTGCGACTCCACGATACTTGGCTGTAGTAGCCCAAGAATGGCGAAGTGCATAGGAAGTGACATGGGAATGCAGTTTCAACGCCCGGGCGAGAGATTTCAGGCTATTATTAAAGTTACGGAGTGCTGATTGATATTCACGATAGGAACGTACATCTTTACGTGGCTTGTCACCGCAGAGAATATCAAAAAGATAATCAGGACAACCGGGTTGAGGAGGAAGACGATTACGAAGACTCTTTATTGTATCTCGGGCAGTATCAAGTACCTCTACGCACATCGGAGTTTTAGTTTTGATACGGTTATAATGGAGAATATTTTGTTCCAAAGCCGTTTTTTCTAAATGAGCAAAATCAGCAAAGGACATTCCGCAGAACTGGAACATTAAACCCGCAACAGACTGAGTACGCCGTAGACGTTCTGTACCGGGGTCTCCATACAATAAACGATGAAGTTCCCCAACGGGCAAGGCTTTCTTTTGACGAACAGCCACACCCGTATAAACCTCATGAAATAATAAAGGGACATAACTAGCATTACCGGACTCTATCCCTCGATTGTAAATACTGCGAAGCATACGCATATACGTTGAAACGGTGTTGGGTTTAAGACCACACTCGTAAAGATAACGCTCATAATGACGCAGACGATCCCGGTTAATTTGATTGAAAGATACGCTGGACACACCACAAAAACGGCTAAAAGACTTCAATGCATTCTCATACACATGAGCCGTAGCATGGCGACCTTCTCCCCTTAAACGGCCAATGTAGCGTTCTGCACATCGGCTAAATCCATCTTTTTTCATAATTTTCTTCTTGTTTTATTCATTACAACATGGAATTGCTTAATCCACGAGCAGGCAAAATTAGTTAAATTACAGTTCTTACATTGTTGATGCATTCATTGCATCGAACAGAATCTCTTCCTTCTGTACATACAAAGGGAAAATGCTTTGCTGCGCGCTGCATGAAACAGATAGTAGTAAGATAATGAAATATGAGTACTTACCCTCAATTATTTATTTTTTGCTTTTTCAATAAAAATCATACCTTTGCAGATATGATTAAACAACAAGTCATACGATACATCGAAAAAGAGCAGCTATTTTCGCAAAATAGTAAAATACTTGTAGCACTGAGTGGTGGAGCCGATTCAGTGGCTTTATTACGTATTCTTCATTCACTCGGCTACGATTGTGAAGCTGCACATTGCAATTTTCATCTACGAGGTAAAGAATCTGACAGGGACGAAATGTTTGTACGCCAGCTTTGCCAACAATATAACGTTCCGTTGCATAACATTGATTTTGACACCACCCGATATGCTGAAGAGAAACGTATTTCAATAGAAATGGCTGCCAGAGAGCTTCGCTACAAATGGTTTGAGAGGAAAAGAATGGAATGCGGTGCAGATTGGATCGCTGTTGCCCACCACCAGGACGACAGCGTAGAAACCATGCTACTAAATCTCATTCGGGGTACAGGAATCACCGGCCTATTGGGGATACGCCCCATAAACGGACACATAGTACGTCCACTTCTATGTGTCAGTCGAGAAGAAATTATCTGCTATCTAGAAAGTATCGGGCAAGAATATGTTACAGACAGCACTAATCTGGAAGACGAATATACTCGTAATAAAATCCGGCTTCACTTACTTCCATGGATGCAGGAAATTAATCCGGCCATCAAAAGTAGCCTGATCACAACAAGCAATCACTTAAATGAAGTGGCTACTATATATAATAGAAGTATAGCTGAAACAAAAGATAGAGTTATAACTCCGAAAGGTATTCTAATCAGTGCTCTATTGAATGAGCCGGCTCACGAAACAGTTTTATTTGAAATATTGCACCCACTGGGATTCAATCCGGCACAAATCAAAGACGTTTGTCATTCACTTCACGGACAGCCCGGAAAACAATTTAGCAGCAAAGAATGGAAAATTATCAAAGACCGTGATTTCTTGTTATTGGAAAAGACACAGTCAGAAAATGAAAATGAACCTTCTTTCCGGTTAATCAGAGAAGAAGCCGAATACACCACCTACTTCCGAATTCCACGTGAGAAAGAGGTAGCTTGCTTTGATGCTGATAAATTAAATGGAACAATCAGTCTGCGCAAATGGCAACCGGGTGATACTTTTATCCCCTTCGGCATGACAGGAAAGAAAAAAGTAAGCGATTACCTGACCGACCGTAAATTCTCTATTAGCCAAAAAGAACATCAATGGGTGCTTTGTTGCGACGAACGCATTGCTTGGCTGATAGGCGAGCGAACAGATAATCGCTTTCGTGTTGATGAAAACACAAAAAGAGTAGTTATCTACAGAATGGTTTGAGGCAATTTTTGTTTCTTGAAACAATCCGCCAACAACGCCGCAAAAGGAGTATCATATACTCTCGCATTCTTGTTACAGCATTTTACGCAAGCACAGCATTTAATACATTTATCGGCATCCGTATGTAGCTCGTCCCCTTTAATAATGGCTCCGGCGGGACAACGTGTCACACACAAACCACAGTGGGTACACAGACTTTCCTCCTCTACCCAAGGCGTGCGCGGGAGCGGAGTATCACTTTTACGCAGTTTGATTACTTTCCACAAGAAACGCAACAACGCGAAAAAAGGTTGAGCGGGACGACGAATAGCACGGATATCTACCTGATAAAGCTTGTCGGGACTGATAGCCGCTTGTATCTTTTCCATGATCTTACTTCCAAACTCGTTGGCTAAATTTAAATCCATATCGTCGGGACGTCCTTGAGCAATTGGATTTTTATCGGTACTATACGAGTGTTCTCCAATAAAAGTAGCTCCCGCGATTATTTTAAAACCATGAGGGATGGCAAAAGTATCCAACTCTATCAACGCTTTTTCATAAGCGCGATTTCCATAAACAACCACCAATACCGTAGGAGTATCGAGCCCACATATATTTTCCAAACGTTCCATGGCCAAGGGAGCCACATGCCCTCCATACACCGGAACCACAATAATAGCTAATGAGGATGCGGGAATTACAGTTTTCTCAGCCATTTGCAATGTCAAATCTACCGGAATTACATTTTTTATGCCAGTCCCGCAAACAATTGCCTCTCCCACTTGTTTAGAAGTATGGGTAGGCGAGAAATAAATTAAATGAGCTTCATTTACTGTCATACTATTTTCTTTTATACAGCAAAGATAGTCTTTTACATGAAAAAAACAGTTGATTGTTTATGAAAACAAAAAAAATTATTATCTTTGTCGCGTTGAAACTTTCTACGATTCAACACTAATATCCCTAATTCATAATAAAGAACAAAACATATGCTAGCATATCTGCAGTTATTGAGCCGCAGTAATGCTGTCCATATTCCGGCAAAAAAAGAAATATTAATAACTTACCATACTATATGTATAACATTATCCAATTGAACGACAAAAATCTGTCGGAACTTCAAATTATTGCTCAAGAACTGGGCATAAAAAAAGCAGACTCATTTAAAAAAGAAGAACTTGTTTATAAAATACTTGATGAACAAGCAATAGCAGGAGCTACTAAAAAAGTTGCCGCAGACAAGCTCAAAGAAGAACGCAAAGAAGATAAGAATAAGCGTTCACGTGTAAATCCAATTAAAAAAGAAGATAAGGTAATGTCCGCAACGAAAAACGGAGAAGTTACCAAAAACAAAGAAACTACTCCCCTTGCTAAACCACAACTTAAAGGTGAAATCACAAATAAGGAAATGGTAAACAAGGAAGTTGTCAGCAAAGAGATTGTAAACAAGGAAGTTGCAAATAAGGAGATTGTCAGCAAAGAGATTGTGAACAAGGAAGTTGCAAACAAGGAAATTATCAGCAAAGAAACTGCAAACAAAGAAAAAGAAAACTCTTCTGTAGAAACTAAGTCGGAGGAAACTACTGCCAAACGTAAAGTAGGACGTCCTCGCAAAGAGGCTAAAGTAACGGTGAAAAAAGAAATACAAGCTGTAAAACCGGTAGAAAAAGTAATAGAAAAAGCTCCCGAACAAAAAGCTCTTGTAGAACCTACAATCATTACTACTCCCAAAACGACTCCGGTTGAAGCTGAAAATAAAGTAAAAATAAACAAGCCGATTGCGGAACAAAAACCTATCTTAAAACCTAGAAAAGCAGAACCTGTAATTGACGAAGAAAGTAATATTTTGTCTGAAGCCGACGATGAAGACTTTATTCCAATTGAAGATCTCCCATCTGAAAAGATAGAGCTACCTACCGAACTCTTCGGTAAATTCGAAGCTACAAAAGCCGAACAAGCTCAAGAACCGGAACAAACTCCACAGCCTCAGCCTCAGCCACAGCAACCTCAACAAAATATCCAACGCCAACGTGTCGTACGCCCGCGCGACAATAATAATGGTAACAATAATGCTAATAACAGCATTAACAATGCCAACATTAATAACCCCAATAATAGTAATTACCAGCGCAACACCCCACGTACGCAGACGCAGCGTCCCGTACAACAGAATAATGGAAACGAAAATCTGCCGATACCACAGGAACGCAAAGTCATCGAGCGCGAAAAGCCATATGAATTCGACGATATCCTGAATGGTGTAGGTGTACTGGAAATTATGCAGGACGGCTATGGATTCCTCCGTTCTTCTGATTACAACTATCTTTCTTCGCCGGATGATATTTACGTATCACAATCACAAATCAAGCTCTTTGGGCTAAAAACCGGTGATGTAGTAGAAGGTGTAATCCGCCCGCCGAAAGAAGGAGAAAAATATTTCCCGTTGGTTAAAGTATCGAAGATTAACGGACGTGACGCTGCTTTTGTCCGCGACCGTGTACCTTTCGAACACCTGACACCTCTTTTCCCGGATGAAAAGTTCAGACTCTGCAAAGGCGGTTACTCTGACTCGATGTCTGCTCGCGTAGTAGACCTTTTTGCTCCGATTGGTAAAGGACAACGTGCTTTGATCGTGGCACAGCCAAAAACTGGTAAGACTATCCTGATGAAAGACATTGCCAATGCTATCGCAGCCAATCACCCGGAAGTATATATGATTATGTTGCTGATCGACGAACGTCCGGAAGAAGTTACCGACATGGCACGTAGTGTTAATGCCGAAGTAATTGCTTCTACTTTCGACGAACCGGCTGAACGTCACGTGAAAATTGCAGGTATCGTATTGGAAAAAGCAAAACGATTAGTAGAATGCGGACACGATGTTGTTATCTTCCTCGATTCTATCACCCGTCTGGCCCGTGCATACAATACAGTATCCCCTGCATCCGGTAAAGTACTTTCCGGTGGTGTGGATGCTAATGCACTTCATAAACCCAAACGATTCTTCGGTGCTGCACGTAACATCGAAAACGGAGGTTCATTGACTATCATCGCTACTGCTCTGATAGACACCGGTTCTAAAATGGATGAAGTTATCTTCGAAGAATTCAAAGGTACGGGTAACATGGAATTGCAACTCGACCGCAACTTGTCCAACAAACGTATCTTCCCCGCTGTCAATATCACTGCATCAAGTACCCGTCGTGATGACTTATTGCTCGACAAGACGACTCTTGACCGTATGTGGATCTTACGCAAATATCTTGCCGACATGAATCCGATCGAAGCTATGAATTTTGTTAAAGACCGTTTGGAGAAGACAAGAGACAACGAAGAATTCCTGATGAGCATGAACAGCTAATCAACGATACAATTTAAGTGAATGTCTCAAAATAAAAAAGCTATCATTATGCTCTGAATGACAAAATGATAAGTTTATTTATATTTTGAGACATTCTTTTTTTTCTCTTGCAGTACTCTTATCTGCATACATCTTTCATTTTTAACCGGTATCATTTATTGTTCTTCATTCAGTTTCCTTTGTTTGTTTCATTTTTGTAGAAATTCCTTTCACTCACGTCCAAAACTATTTCCAAGCACTTTTTCGCCTTCCTCTTTTACTTACTTTTGCCTCAAAATGATTTATTACTTAATTCTAACCGGAATGAAAACAATTTATCCATTCATGGGATTGGCTTTTTACGGTATGGCGGCCCAAGCACAAGAAAAGCCCAATTTTCTGATTATCCAATGCGATCACCTGACACAACGTGTTGTTGGTGCTTACGGACATACACAAGGCTGTACCCTCCCCATTGATGAAATAGCTTCCAAAGGAGTCATTTTCTCTAATGCTTATGTAGGCTGTCCCCTCAGTCAGCCATCACGTGCAGCTCTATGGAGTGGCATGATGCCTCATCAAACAAATGTACGTTCCAACTCAGAGGAGCCTATCAACACGCGCATACCGGAAAATGTACCAACTTTAGGAAGTCTTTTTTCTGAAAATGGTTATGAAGCCATTCATTTTGGAAAAACTCACGATATGGGTTCATTAAGAGGATTCAAGCATAAAGCACCGGTAGCAAAGCCATTTACAGATCCTGAGTTTCCGGTCAATAATGATAGTTTTCTAGATGTAGGTACTTGCGAAGATGCAGTTGCCTATCTGAGCAATCCTCCCAAAGAACCGTTCATTTGTATCGCCGACTTTCAAAATCCTCACAACATTTGCGGGTTTATAGGTGAAAACCAAGGGATACATACCGACCGTCCAATCAGCCAACCTCTACCCGACCTACCCGATAACTTTGATATTGAGGACTGGAATAACGTGCCGACTCCGGTACAATATATTTGTTGCAGCCATCGACGCATGACTCAAGCTTCTCATTGGAACAATGATAATTATCGCCATTATATCGCAGCTTTCCAGCACTATACCAAGATGGTGTCAAAACAAGTAAAAAGTGTATTGAAAGCTCTTTATTCTACACCGGCAGGTAAAAACACAATTGTAGTTATTTTGGCTGATCATGGCGATGGCATGGCTTCTCATCGAATGGTGACCAAGCATATCAGTTTTTATGACGAAATGACGAATGTTCCGTTTATCTTTGCCGGACCCGGTATTCAACATCAGAAAAAACCGGTAGATCATATTCTAACTCAGCCCACTCTGGACCTTCTGCCTACACTTTGCGACCTAGCAGGAATCCCAGTCCCGGCAGAAAAGATGGGTATCAGCCTTGCTCCAACCCTAAAGGGAGAAAAACAGAAAAAAACTCATCCTTATGTCGTGTCCGAATGGCATAGTGAATACGAGCTTATCACTACTCCCGGACGTATGATACGTGGTCCCAGATATAAATATACCCATTATCTGGAAGGTAATGGAGAAGAACTTTATGACATGAAAAAAGATCCGGGTGAACGCAAAAATCTGGTTAAGAACCCTAAATATGCCAAGATTCTTGCTGAACACCGCGTCTTACTGGATGATTATATCAAACGTACCAATGACGATTACCGCAGTTTAAAAGTAGATGCAGATTCCCGATGCAGAAATCACGCTCCCGGTTATCCTAATCACGAAGGACCGGGAGCAAGGGAAATCATTAAAAACAAAAAGTAAGTAGTATACAACCATTCCGTCATGAAAATTGAAAACATAAATACAATATCATCTAAGACATAAAAGCATAGAATGATATAGATTGTGAGACTGTCAGACGTTAATCATGTAACTAATATGTGTTTTCTTGACGCGGATGAGCGCGGATTTTTTCTTATCTTCCTAATAATCTCAACAGCTTCACTACATCTAGCAATAATATAAAAAGACAATATTACATTTAACATATGTACTTGTGTCTTCACAGCGATAGAGATTTCAGAATAAAGCGCTATCTTTGCAAAATGCAAACTTAAACACTTAATTATGTACACCAACAAACAGATTTGGAGTGTCAGTTACCCCATTTTACTCAGCTTGCTGGCACAAAATGTCATTAATGTCACCGATACAGCATTCCTTGGGCACGTAGGAGAAGTGGCCCTGGGAGCTTCTGCGATGGCCGGATTATTCTATATATGCATATTTACAATTGCATTCGGTTTCAGTATCGGATCACAGATCGTCATTGCCCGACGCAATGGTGAAGGACGTTATACCGATGTTGGTCCGGTGATGATTCAGGGAGTCATATTTATGTTACTCATGGCATTGCTCCTGTTTAGTTTCACAAAAGCCTTTGGTGGGAATATCATGCGTTTGTTAGTATCTTCCGAAGCCATTTATAAAGGAACAATGGAGTTTCTGGACTGGCGTATTTACGGATTCTTTTTCTCCTTTATCAATGTTATGTTCCGGGCTTTATACATAGGTATCACACGCACCAAAGTACTGACCATTAATGCTATCGTTATGGCATTAACCAACGTTGTGCTAGACTATGGGTTAATTTTTGGAAATCTCGGTCTGCCCGAAATGGGAATAAAAGGAGCTGCCATCGCTTCGGTATTGGCAGAAGCCTCTTCTATCCTTTTCTTCCTTATTTATACTTATATTACTGTTGATCTGAAAAAATATGGAATGAATCGTTTACGCACTTTCGACTTGTCTTTACTGATGCGTATCCTCAGCATTTCTTGTTTTACCATGCTTCAATACTTCCTTTCAATGGCTACCTGGTTTATCTTCTTTGTTGCCGTAGAACGGTTGGGACAAAGAGAATTGGCAATCGCCAACATCGTACGAAGCATTTACATTGTACTATTAATTCCGGTCAATGCATTAGCTACAACTACCAATAGTTTAGTCAGCAATGCCATCGGTGCAGGAGGTATCCAGTATGTGATACCACTTATAAAAAAAATAGCCCGCTTCTCATTCTTTATCATGTTGGGATTGGTTATCTTATCAGTATTATTCCCACAGTTCCTACTTTCCATTTACACCAGTGAAGCGGCATTAATTGCAGAATCAGTACCTTCGGTTTACGTTATTTGCAGTGCCATGCTTATTGCGTCGGTAGCAAATATTGCATTCAACGGAATCTCGGGTACAGGAAATACACAAGCTGCCTTATTGCTCGAAACAATTACAATTGCCATCTATGGTTCATACATTATTTTTATCGGTATGTGGCTGAAAGCTCCTATCGAAATCTGTTTTACAATTGAAATAGTGTACTATACCTTACTGTTGGTAACGAGTTATATTTACCTCAAAAAAGCAAAATGGCAGAATAAAAAGATATAAATATGAGAGATTTTTGTAAATTTGCAGCCTTAATTTAGTAATTAGTAATAAAAATAAATATGTTCGACAATTTAAGTGAGAGACTAGAACGGTCATTTAAGATTCTGAAAGGTGAAGGACAAATCACCGAAATCAACGTAGCGGAAACGCTGAAAGATGTACGTAAAGCGCTACTTGATGCCGACGTAAACTATAAAGTTGCCAAGAACTTCACTGATACAGTGAAGGAAAAAGCCATCGGCCAGAACGTACTTACGGCTGTGAAGCCAAGCCAGTTGATGGTAAAAATCGTACATGACGAACTTACTCAGTTGATGGGTGGAGAAACTGCCGAAATAGACATTGATGCCCGTCCGGCAGTAATCTTGATGTCAGGTCTGCAAGGTTCAGGTAAGACTACCTTCTCGGGTAAATTGGCACGTATGCTGAAAACGAAGAAGAATCGTAAACCGTTACTGGTTGCCTGTGACGTTTACCGTCCGGCAGCTATCGAACAGTTGCGCGTATTGGCTGAGCAGATTGAAGTACCGATGTACTGCGAACTGGACAGTAAAAATCCGGTAGAAATCGCTCAACACGCTATTCAAGAAGCCAAAGCCAAAGGATATGACCTTGTCATCGTCGATACAGCCGGTCGTCTGGCAGTAGACGAACAGATGATGAACGAAATTGCTGCTATCAAGAAAGCGATCAATCCGAACGAAATCTTGTTTGTAGTAGACTCTATGACAGGCCAGGATGCTGTAAACACAGCTAAAGAATTTAATGAGCGTCTGGACTTCAACGGTGTGGTATTGACCAAACTTGATGGTGATACCCGTGGTGGTGCGGCTCTTTCTATCCGTTCGGTAGTCAATAAACCAATCAAATTCGTTGGAACCGGTGAAAAGCTAGATGCAATCGACCAATTCCACCCGGCACGTATGGCTGACCGTATCCTCGGTATGGGTGATATCGTGTCTTTGGTAGAACGTGCTCAGGAACAATATGACGAAGAAGAAGCAAAACGATTGCAGAAGAAGATTGCCAAGAATCAGTTCGACTTCAACGACTTCCTCAGCCAGATTGCCCAAATCAAGAAAATGGGTAACCTGAAAGACCTCGCTTCCATGATTCCGGGGGTAGGTAAAGCCATTAAAGATATTGATATTGATGATAACGCTTTCAAGAGTATTGAAGCGATTATTCATTCAATGACTCCCGCAGAACGTTCTAATCCTGAAATCCTGAACGGTTCACGCCGTACTCGTATTGCTAAAGGTAGTGGAACAACTATTCAGGAAGTAAATCGTTTGCTAAAACAGTTTGACCAGACTCGTAAAATGATGAAGATGGTAACTAGCAGTAAAATGGGCAAGATGATGCCTAAAATGAAACGATAGACTTTCATCAAATAAGATTAAGTTAAAACAGAGAATCAAACAATGAAGAAACAGATCTTATTTTTAATAATATGTCTGTCAGTATCCTTTTCTGCCCAAGCCAAAATAATAAAGATACTTGCTATTGGCAACAGTTTTTCGGCTGACGCCATAGAGCAATATCTATACGAATTAGCTGCAGAAGGGGGTGACAGTTTGGTTATCGGTAATGCTTATCGGGCTGGACAAGGTTTCGAATCACATTGGAAAGTGGCTGAGCAAAACAAAGCGAATTTTAAATACCATAAAATAGTTGGCGGCAAGAATACTAACCAAAGAAAAACATTATTGGAATGTATTCAAGATGAAGAATGGGATTATATAACCTTTCAACAAGCAAGTCAGGATAGCGGTGATTATGCAACCTATGAACCTTGGCTGACCCAGTTGCTGGAATACGTAAAACAGTATGCACGTAACCCCAAAGTGAAATATGCACTACACCGGACTTGGGCTTACTCGCAAAGTTCCGATCATAGAGGATTCCACAAATATGGCAAGGATCAGTTGCAGATGTTTAAGAAAATAGTAGAAGCTACTAATCTATCAAAGAAACAGCATAAGGAATTTTGCATGATCATTCCTGCCGGAACAGCTATACAGAATGGGCGTTCAAGCATGATAGGAGATAATTTTAATCGTGACGGTTATCATCTCAGCCTTGGACTTGGACGTTATACGGCAGCTTGTACCTGGCTTGAGAAAATAACAAAACAAAAGGCTGTTGGGAAAAAATTCAGACCGAAAGATGTCAGTGAGGAAGAAGCGCTTATTGCTCAGAAAGCTGCTCACTATGCTGTTCGTCATCCGGATGTGATCACTGAGATTAAAATAAAAAAGAAATGATTATATAAAGAGGGAGTTTAGGCTTCCTCTTTTTTTATGTCCGAAAGATTGCCGGGTTCGACAAAATATTCTATTTTTGTCCATTATCAAAAGAATAATGCATATGAAACGTACTTTTTCATTAAGTTTAATCGTCATTTTTGCCTGTTTCTGTTACGCACAGCAAAAGGTAGCAACATACATTGTTAAAGGTCTCCTGTCAGACTCTACGATGCAAGGAGAAACGATCTTTATGTTGAATTATGAAAATTCAGAGAAAATAAACAGTGCTAAAGTTTTAAATGGAAAATTCCAATTTACCGGAGAAGTAGAAACTCCTTTTTTGGCAAAAGTTTATGCTGGAAAGCATTATGGCATTTGCATAATAGAAAAAGGGACGATCATTCTAGATCTCGAAAAGACTCATACAACTTCCGGCCTGCCAATAGTGAATCCAGCCTTGGGAACTCCGCTAAATAATGAATTCGCCAATCTAAAGACTTCCATAGATAGTCTATCATTTGATGCTTATGAACAACAGAAGCAGATACAGAAAGAATCCGCTGACAGCTATACAAGGGCAAAGCTGGAGAAAGAACTTATCACGAAAATACGCGAAACTATCATCCCTCAATATCAAGAAGTCTTTAAACAACATAAGAATGATGTACTTGGAGCTTACACCATCACTCAACTCTCAAAAGAATTATCTCCTGATGAAACGGCACTCATAATTGCTCAGGCAGGTCCATATATAATGTCACTCCCAAGCATACAGAATATAGTTAAACAGCTCGAGAAACTGAAACAGACTTCGGAAGGAAAAATGTTTGTCGATTTCGAAGGAAAAGACGCAAACGGAGAACCTCTCAAATTATCGAATTTTGTCGGTAAAGGAAAATATACTTTAGTTTCTTTTTGGTCAAGAAGCTGTGGTGGTTGCCGAGTAGAAATACCTATTATTGCTGAAATTTATAAGCAATTTGGTAATAAAGAACTGGAGGTGGTTGGTGTGGCTGTTAATGAAGGGTCTGTCAGTACCAAAAAGGCAATCAAGGAACTAAATGTAATATGGCCTCAACTCTTTGAAACAGGTTCTCAGCCTTATGAGTTATACGGATTTAGTTACATTCCACAAATCATGTTATTTGGTCCGGACGGTACAATTATCGCACGAAACTTGCGTGGAGACGGCATTAAAGTCAAAGTGAAAGAAGTTTTAAAACCATTATAAATTAAAAATATGACATTAATAGACGGAAAAGCCATTTCCGAACAAGTAAAACAAGAGATTGCAGCCGAAGTAGCAGAGATCGTAGCTCGTGGTGGTAAACGCCCACATCTGGCAGCCATTCTCGTAGGACACGACGGTGGTAGCGAGACGTATGTAGCTGCAAAAGTAAAAGCTTGCGAAGTATGTGGATTCAAATCTTCACTCATCCGCTACGAAAGTGATGTAACCGAAGAAGAATTGTTGGCAAAAGTACGCGAACTGAACGAAGATGACGATGTAGACGGATTTATCGTACAGCTTCCGCTGCCCAAACATATCTCTGAACAGAAAGTGATTGAAACGATTGATTATCGTAAAGATGTAGACGGCTTTCATCCTATCAACGTAGGACGTATGTCTATCGGTCTTCCCTGCTATGTATCGGCTACTCCTAACGGTATCCTCGAACTGTTGAAGCGTTATGAAATAGAAACTTCCGGTAAGAAATGTGTTGTACTTGGACGCAGTAATATTGTGGGTAAACCAATGGCGGCATTAATGATGCAAAAAGCATACCCGGGCGATGCTACTGTAACAGTGTGTCACAGCCGCAGTAAAGATCTGGTAAAAGAATGCCGCGAAGCTGATATTATCATTGCTGCTTTAGGGCAACCAAACTTTGTAAAAGAAGAGATGGTTAAAGAAGGTGCAGTAGTAATCGACGTAGGTACAACTCGTGTTCCGGATGCTACCAAAAAGTCCGGTTTCAAACTAACCGGTGATGTAAAATTCGATGAAGTGGCACCCAAATGTTCTTACATTACTCCCGTTCCGGGTGGAGTGGGTCCGATGACAATCGTATCACTCATGAAGAATACGCTTCTAGCAGGAAAGAAGGCTATTTATCAATGAAACAGACTTGGTTTCTAATGATCATATTACTCTCTTTGTCCTGCACCTCACAGTCGCAGGCAAAGAGAGAATCCGGCAATATTCCACTGGATAGTCTTTCTCTTTCTGACAGTATATCACCCGCTGACACGCTCCGACTACTTTTCGTTGGAGACCTCATGCAACATCAGGGACAGATAAACGCAGCATATGCTGCTAAAGGTTTGAAAGGATATGATTACTCCTCGTATTTCGAATATGTCAAAGAAGAGATACGCAGAGCTCATTTTGCCATAGCCAATCTGGAAGTTACTTTAGGAGGTAAGCCCTATAAAGGCTATCCCGCTTTCAGTGCTCCCGACGAATATCTTACAGCGATTCATGAAGCAGGTTTCAATGTTCTTGTTACTGCAAATAATCATAGTCTCGATCGTAGACAAAAAGGATTGGAACGTACTATACACCTTATTGATTCTCTGGATATCCCTCATGCGGGTACGTATATAAATGCTGAAGAACGAGCAGAGAAGTATCCACTTGTATTAGAGAAAAATGGTTTTCGCATCGCACTGCTTAATTATACCTACGGAACGAATGGAATTCCAGTAACGCCACCTAATATCGTTAATTATATCGATACTGTTATTATTGCCAAAGATATTGAAACTTGCAAAACCTTGCATCCGGATGCAATCATCGCCTGTATGCATTGGGGAGAAGAATATCAGTCACTTCCTAATAAAGAGCAGAAATTCCTTGCCGATTGGATGATCCTAAAAGGTGTGGATCATATCATCGGCTCACATCCACACGTCGTACAACCCATAGAAGTACGTAAAGATAGCCTTACTAGCAAAAGCCACCTTATTGTTTACTCATTGGGTAATTATATTTCTAATATGTCCGCCCGTCGTACTGACGGAGGATTAATGGTCAGGATGGAATTAGTGAAAGACAGTACTGTTCGTCTCAATAGCTGCGAATATAGTTTAGTATGGACAGCCCGTCCCACACAATCCGGAAAAAAGAATCATCAATTGTACCCTGTCAATATACCTACGAATTCCATTCCTATCAATACACGTAACTCCTTGAAAATCTTCACGAATGATGCGCGAAACCTCTTCAGTAAGTACAATCAGGGAATAAAAGAATATACTTTTTACGAAAAAAAATAGTAGAATCTTTTGGAGATTTAAAGATTATATCTATCTTTGCACCGCATTAGAGAAATGCAAACATGGTGGATGTAGTTCAGTTGGTTAGAGCGTCAGATTGTGGTTCTGAATGTCGCCGGTTCGAGCCCGGTCTTCCACCCCAAAAAAGAATCCTTATAAGTCAAAGTACTTACAAGGATTTTTTTGTAATTAGGTATTTCTCAATAACCAGTATCCAGACTTAAACAGCGACTTTGTTTTCCAATTTAAGAATGAGCTAATTATACCGGCTATTTAAAAAGAATTTAATTAGTAAAATAATTGCATATACTGAAAAGAATTTCAATAAGACAACCTAGAAATATACTACTTATGGAAAATAAAAAATTAACCCGTTCTTCCAATAGAATGATTGCAGGGGTATGTAGCGGAATTGCTGAATATTTTGGCTGGGATATCACTTTATTAAGGATAGTCTATATATTAGCAACATTCTTCACCGCTTTTGCCGGAGTAATTATATATGTTATTCTATGGATTGTTATGCCTGAAAAAAGACCTAGTGAAGGATATGAAGATCGCATGAATGAACAATTAAACAATAAAAAATAGCATACTTTAAAAACAAAGTGTATCAGAAATAGAGCGTGCGAGAGCAGAAGCGATCATCTCATAACTCCTGATATCAATAAAGTTCCAATCCGAACTCATCTTTTAATTGCATCAATGCCTCATTCTTCTGCGCCATCAACTGGAACTTCTCAACGCGCCCTACGGCACGAACTGTTTCTGTTGGCGCACTAACCCGTACCGTCATCTGCACTTTGCTATTCTTCAGCCGTTTGCGAAGATAATCTTGCATTTTTGGAATCAGAGCTGTAAAATCCTTAGCAGCAATCTCATTATCAACTACTACTTCAAATGACGTGGAATTCCCTATTAGCACGGGACGAAGCCCCTGCATACGCTTAGCGATAGCCACTTGCTCTTTAGGCAACTGTCCGGCATATTCCTGCCAATAGTAATTCAAATCCCGATCGTTGAATATCAAATCTTCCTCGGGTTGCACCTGAATATTAGCAGTAGGTGTTGTAGTCGAATTTTGAGCGACCTGCTCCCGTTGCGGACGCTTGATAGATACCCCCAGACTCGACATCTTCATCACGGGAATCTTCTTTTCCTCTCTAATTGCAGGAGAAGCTCCTGCCCCTTGAGAACCGGAAGTAGAAACAGACGTCATCGGGTTTGCAGATGTGGCTGTAGACGCGTGTGTTTGTGGCACAACAGCAGCATTGACAGGAACTTGTGTTGCAACCGGCGATTGAGCGGAATGAACTACATTTTGTTGAGCAGGAGATGCACTAACAACCCGTGGTTGCTGTACAACGGCAGGTTGAGTAAATACGGGGTTAAGAGTCTTTTTAGGGCTACGCCCACCAATCACATCATCCCCCTCGGTGGTAAGTTGTGCAACTTGTATCAAAGTCAATTCAACCAGCAAACGCTTGTTCTTACTGGTACGATAATTCAAATCACAATCATTACACAACTTCATCGCACGGTACAAGAAAGGCAACGAACATTTTTGAGCCTGTTCCTGATAGTGCTGACGTATACTAGCCCCCACTTCTAACAGTGAAATAGTAGCAGTATCTTTACTTACCAACAAATCCCGTAGATGAGAAGAGAGTCCTGTAATGAAATGACTTCCGTCAAATCCTTTATTCAGCACATCATTAAAAAGTAACAATGCATCACTCACTTTATTTTCCAGAAAATAATCTGTCAGACGGAAGTAATAGTCATAATCCAACACATTGAGATTCTCAATCACGCTTTTATAAGTGATATTCCCTCCGGTAAAACTGACTACCTGGTCGAAAATAGATAATGCATCACGCATCCCTCCATCGGCTTTCAAAGCAATCACATTCAAAGCTTCCGGCTCTGCTGTAATCCGCTCCTTTGAAGCAACATACGACAAATGTTCTACTGTATCTTCGACACTGATCCGATTGAAATCATAAATCTGACAACGGGAAAGAATAGTAGGAAGAATCTTATGTTTTTCTGTGGTAGCAAGAATAAAAATAGCATGGCGGGGTGGCTCTTCCAATGTCTTCAGAAAGGCATTGAAAGCAGAAGCTGAAAGCATATGTACCTCATCGATAATATATACTTTATACTTACCGATCTGGGGCGGAATACGTACTTGTTCAACCAACTGACGAATATCATCTACCGAATTATTGGAAGCAGCATCAAGTTCGTGTATATTATAGGAGCGTTGTTCATTGAAAGCAACACAAGACTCACACTCATTACATGCCTCACCGTCAGCGGTAGGTGTCATACAATTTATTGTCTTGGCGAAAATACGAGCACAAGTCGTTTTTCCCACTCCTCGCGGTCCGCAAAATAAATAAGCATGGGCCAATTTCTGAGTAGCAATTGCATTTTTCAGTGTGGTAGTCAGCGCCCGCTGCCCTACTACTGATTCAAATGTGGACGGACGATATTTACGGGCTGATACAATATAGTTTTCCATATCCGGGATTCTCTCTGTTTTTGAGTTTCTGAAAAATAACGCGAATAAGGCTGATTAAAGCATTCTTGGGCAATGCACGTACGACCTATTATCGCTTTCAGTGCAAAAGTACATAAAAAAGTGATAAGTAATAAATGTTAGATAGAGAAGTTTTGAACCCAAAGCGATAAGTTTTTAAGTTATTAGTTTTATCTTTGCAGATATAAAAAGAGAAATTATGGGCAAACTCATCACTATCTGGAATTTTATATGCAGCCACAAGTATTTGATTACTATTGGTACATTTGCTGTCATTATTGGCTTTCTGGACGAAAACAGTCTGATCCGTCGTTTTGGATATGAACGTGAAATCAGCCAACTGAAAGAAGAGATTGAGAAATACCGGATAGATTACGAAGAGAACACCAAACGCCTCAACGAACTAAATTCTAATCCGGATGCCATTGAGCAAATCGCCCGTGAAAAGTATCTGATGAAAAAACCCAACGAAGATATTTACGTTTTTGAAGAAAATCAATGAAGCAATTAGTACCTGCCTTTTTTGTTGTAGGAGCCATTATGGCTCTCGCCGGAGCTGCTATTTATATTACCGGTTGGAATTATGCTCCTTATATTTATACCATCGGAGCCGGATTTGTTGCATTGGCACAAGTAAATACTCCGGTTAAGGGAAAAAGCAAAACCCTCAAGCGATTGCGTATCCAACAGATATTCGGTGCACTGGCATTAATCCTGACGGGTGCTTTTATGTTTACGACCCGTGGAAATGAATGGATCGCTTGTCTTACTATAGGAGCTATTTTAGAACTCTACACTGCTTTTCGAATTCCTCAGGAAGAAGAGAAAGAAAGGTAATAAAAAAAGCCTATTATGACTTCACAGTCTTAAACAGGCATACATACACAAATATAAGAAAAATCAAGAAAAAAAACTCCTTCCTCTTTTTAGAGAAAGGAGGCTATATAAATTATTTTATTTCTTAGCCGGAGCTGAATATCTGGCATTCAATCCGTCTACTATTTCTTTTGTGATATTGAAAGCGCTATCAGCATAAAGCAAGTTATCAAAACCTGTATTGCTGAAAATCAAATTATAACGATGTGTCTTATTATATTCTTTCAAGAAAGCATTGATAGAGTCGCGGAATAACAAACTGTTTTTATTATTCTCTTCCATCAAACCATTTTGAAGTTTGTTACTAAGTTCTTGTAAATCTTGCTCCATTTTAGCAAGGCGGTTATATTCTTGTTGAGCTCTCTCCGGTGAAAGGAAAGCATTATTCTCATACTTTTTCTGCCATTCCTGTTGGTCTTTTCTCAAAGCATTGCTTTTTTCAGTCAATGTCAAGCGAACGTTTTCGCTCTTCTTTACCATCGCTTCATTTAAATCAATACAAAAATTATATTTAGACAGCAATGTATCTATTTCAACATAAGCAATCTTCATTCCTGAAAGTTCGGCATTAGCCGTCTGAGTTGGAGCTGTAGCAGTTTGATTATCAGTTTTGCCGGTGCATTGTGAAAATAAAACGATAAACGCAAGAGCAGCTAAACCGTTCATGAGGTAGTTCATTCTATTCATAACTATAAATATTGTTTTTAATTAATTAGTTCATACTATCGTTTAAGGCTTTTTCCAATTTATCAATAGAAAAACGCGGTTTCTTTTGTGCTTCACGATCTTGTGACTGCGCACAACCTATTCCTTTTTTCCGCAATGCTTTATTGCCGCTTACATGACCATTCGGGAACTTCCCACCCTTCGTAAAGAATACTTTCACCCCTAATAATAAAAGGGAAATAGCAACTATTAACAAAGTTATCAGTACAGTCTCAACCATTTCTATTAATTTTGTGGATGCAAAGATAGGCTTTAATGAGATATGAGTTCAGATAAGTCAATCAAATTAACCATATTTAGCAATAGAAAGGACTGAAAACGATCCCTCTATTCCTATTATAAAATAAATAGCATGGAAAAAAAAGATTTAAAGCCGGCTGGCGTATTCAAGTATTTCGAAGAAATCTGTCAAGTGCCGCGCCCTTCAAAGAAGGAAGAGAAAATGATTGCCTACCTGAAGGCATTCGGAGCAAAACATAACCTGGAAACAAAAGTAGACGAAGCAGGTAACGTATTGATCAAGAAACCTGCTACTCGGGGAAAAGAACACCTCCAAACAGTCGTATTACAGTCACATATCGACATGGTATGCGAAAAGAACAACGATGTTAAACATGATTTCCTCACTGATCCTATTGAAACAGAAATAGATGGTGAATGGTTGAAGGCAAAAGGAACAACTCTTGGAGCTGACAACGGTATTGGAGTGGCTACAGAACTTGCCATTCTGACCGATGACAGTATTGAACACGGACCACTGGAATGCCTCTTTACTGTAGATGAAGAAACTGGGCTGACCGGGGCTTTCGCTCTACAAGAAGGATTTATGAGCGGTGATATTTTGTTGAACCTTGACTCAGAAGACGAAGGAGAAATCTTTATCGGATGTGCCGGAGGTATTGATTCTGTGGCGGAATTTAAATATAAAGAAGTAGAAGTTCCTGTAGGATATTTTTTCTTCAAAGTAGAAGTAAAAGGCCTGAAAGGTGGACATTCCGGTGCTGATATTCATCTAGGAAGAGGTAACGCTAATAAGATATTGAACCGCTTCCTCAGCCGCATGGCTGCCAGACAGGATTTGTATCTTTGTGAGATTAATGGAGGCAACTTGCGCAATGCTATCGCCCGCGAAGCATATGCTATCTGCGCTGTTCCCGAAAATGCGAAGCATGATGTTCGTACTGAACTGAATATCTTCACCAGCGAAATAGAAAATGAGCTTGCCGTTATCGAACCGGACTTGAAACTAGTACTTGAATCAGAGATTCCTCGTAAAACAGCGATCGACCAAGATACGATGAACCGCCTGTTGAAAGCATTATATGCTGCTCCTCACGGAGTATATGCCATGAGTCAGGATATTCCGGGCTTGGTAGAAACTTCTACTAACCTCGCTTCTGTTAAAATGAAACCTGATAATATTATCCGTATTGAAACCAGCCAACGCAGTTCTATTTTGTCAGCCCGTAATGATATGGCGAATACGGTGCGTGCAGTTTTCCAACTGGCGGATGCTACTGTCACCTTTGGTGAAGGATATCCAGGTTGGAAACCGAATCCACACTCAGTCATTCTGGAAGTTGCAACTGAGTCATACAAACGACTGTTCGGGGTGGATGCCAAGGTTAAAGCTATCCATGCCGGTTTGGAATGCGGCCTGTTCCTCGATAAATATCCGACTTTGGATATGGTTTCTTTCGGTCCGACCCTTACCGGTGTACATTCACCGGACGAACGGATGCTGATTCCTACTGTAGAGAAATTCTGGAAGCATCTGTTAGATATTCTGGCACATGTCCCGGCAAAGAAATGACAGACAAATAATTTCACATAAAGAGGATTATGGCGATAGCAAGAAAAGATTAGCTATTGCCATAATCTTTTTGGGTATGTCCTTTTTAATTGTGTTCCATGCTTGGGGACAAACACAAAAAACACCTGTTATTACTAGACCTCACATCTCTTTCCGAGTGATGGAATGGAATTTAGAAAACTTGTTCGATATTCAGCATGATACTTTAAAGAACGATTACGAATTTCTTCCTGACGCCATCCGCCACTGGAACTACAACAGATACCAAAAGAAACTCGTTGATATCGCACGAGTAATCACAGCAGTCGGCGAATGGACCCCTCCCGCTTTAGTAGGACTTTGTGAGATAGAAAATGACTCTGTATTACGTGACCTCACCCGACGTTCTCCTCTAAAGAAATTAGGCTATCGCTATGTTGTAACTCACTCCCCCGATCAACGAGGTATAGACGTAGCTCTACTCTATCAACGTGATGTTTTCAAACTCATATCTTACCAATCTATAACCATTCCTCCCTTCCGACAACATCGTCCCACAAGAGATTTGCTCCATGTCAGTGGTCTATTATTAACGGGAGATACTTTAGATGTTATTGTCTGTCATTTTCCATCACGTTCCGGTGGAGCAAAAGAATCTGAGCCATACCGTCTCCACACTGCACAAATTCTGCAGACAGCGGCAGATAGTATTTTATTTACCCGTCAGCATCCACAACTGATTATTATGGGAGACTTCAATGACTATCCCACAAATAAATCTATCCGGGAAGTATTAAGCGCACAAGAACCTCCGATAAACTCCGTGGACACTGTTACATCAAATAGTTCTTCCGCCTTCTCAATGCCATCCATTTCGCCACAAAAACTTTATCACCTTCTTGCCCGTAAAGCAAAGTCACGTGATTTTGGTTCCTACAAATATCACGGAGAATGGGGATTACTTGATCACTTGATCGTATCGGGTACTCTATTAAATAAAGAAAGCAATTTTTATACCAGTGAAGAAAAAGCTCAGGTTTTCCGAGCTCCATTCCTTCTCACCAAAGATAAAAAATATGGCGACGATGAACCATTCCGTACCTATAAAGGCATGAAATATCAAGGAGGAATCAGTGATCATCTCCCTATTTATAGCGATTTTGAACTAATATTTGACCCGGAAACAGACTACTAATAGTCGAAATATAGACTATTAATAGCTGTCATGTAGAGGATTAATAGCTATCAGGTAGAGTATTAATAGCTGTCATGTAGGGTATTAATAGCTATCATTGAGTATATTAACAGCTGATAAACAGACCATTAACAGTATGCAGATAAAATTACTTTTTTCAACTACATAAGAGGAGGAGACGTAACAACAAAAAAGTTAATGATGTAGTGAAAAAGTCGGAAATACTATTCCGAATATTGATAAACTTTCAAATCAAACTTCGGTACCATTGCAAATAGGTGATCGAATATATCCGACTGAATTCGTTCATATTCTTTCCATACCTTATTTCTCGAAAAGAAATATACTTGTATAGGCACTCCGTACATGGTAGCCTCCTTCTGACTGATTATCAGATCTAAATCTTGATTCACAATGGGAAGACTACATAAATATCTTTCTATGTATACTCGATATACCTGTGAATTAGTAGGAACCACTCCTTGATCCGGTTGATAATCTGCCATTAAAGGAATTTCTTTTCGATAACGATCTAACATTTCCGGAGTACAGAATTGAAGAGTTGTCAGATCCAACGTAATATTCTTCATCACCCGGCGACCACCGGATTGCACCATTCCGCGCCAATTCTGAAAAGACCCGCTTATCAACGTATATGGAGGAATCGTAGAAATTGTATTGTCAAAATTCTGAATCTTGACTGTATTGAGTGAAATTTCTTTCACAATACCATTTGCATCACCTGAAGGAAGTGTAACCCAATCTCCCGGACGAATCATATCATTGGCAGAAAGTTGAATCCCCGCAACAAATCCCAGAATGGAATCTTTAAACACCAACATCAAAATAGCTGCCGAAGCTCCCAGACCAGCAAACAAACTTGCAGGTGATCTATTCACAATAATAGCAATGATGACGATTCCGCCAACAAAGAAAAGAATAACTTGCAACACTTGGATAAATCCTTTCATAGGTCGATCTTTCATAGACTCCTTCCCGTCATAAATATCCATTATCATTAATAATATACCATTAATGGCCAACAACAAGGAAAAAATAATATAAACAGTACAAGCCTTCTGAGAAATAAGCAACAACTCCTTCCCGCGAATAAAAGCCATAGGTAGTAAAGCATAAATCAAAAATGCAGGAATCGTATGAATCAGATTGTGAAACACTCTTCGCTTCATTAACAACGTATTCCATACGTGTGGTTTGCGACGAGTATATTGTCGCATTCCTCCTACAAAAATCGCCTGACAGAGATAGTTCAATCCAATAGCAATCGCAACCATCAATATGGCAATTATCGTTTCATCAAACCGATTCGCTATGTTCGGTTCCATCCCCCAATCTATCAGGATTTTATTCATCCATTTTCCTAAATCGACTACTAGCATAAGTTCCATCTTTTTAGATAGAATAACAGGCAAATTACAATTTAGTTTAGAAAAAAAGGGCTGATAGCCGATTCAATAATCGAAACTACCAGTCCCACTGCTACTCTCTAAGCATTTCTTCTCTATAGTGGCAGGCCGTAGCGGTCATCTACAATCTTTTCCAACTGTTCCGCCATCTTCTTAACTAATTTATGTTTCTCTTCTGCCAAGTTATTCTTTTCTGCCGGATCTTTCCTCAAATCATAGAGTTGTGGTTCCGGGCTATTTCCTAACTCAATGTTCACTTGTTTATTATATACCGGACCTTTTCCGGGACGAAGATATTTCCACACACCATCCGTCACCGAAAGATTATTCTGTGCATTCTGAAGCACAAGCCATTCCCGGCCTTTCTTCTGTTTACCTGTCCAAGACTTCAACATGGACTCACTGTCCGGTGCCGCACCTTCAGGCAAATGAGTATTCAATATATCTGCCAATGTTGCAAACCAGTCTATCTGGCAAAGCAATGCATCCGAAACAATTCCCGGGCGAATGACATTCTTCCAACTCCAGATACAAGGGACCCGTGTACCTGCTTCATAAGCACTATACTTTCCACCACGATAAACACCTCCCGGCTTATGATCTCCCAACAGCTCCACAGCTTGATCTTTGTATCCATCGTCTACCACCGGACCATTATCACTCGAAAGTATCACCAAAGTATTATTGTCCAATCCCAAACGTTCCAACGTATTCAGTATTTCACCTACCGACCAGTCAAATTCGAGTAAACAATCACCACGAGGTCCCATTCCACTCTTACCTGCAAATTGTGCACCCGGCACACGGGGAACATGTGCATCCTGTGTGGCAAAATACAAGAAGAAAGGTGCATCTTTATGCCCTTCAATAAAGGAAACTGCTTTACCAGTCAATGTTTCTGCTATCTTATCATCCTGCCAGAGAGCCGACTTTCCACCTTTCATATATCCAATACGGGAAATTCCATTCACAATACTCTGATTGTGTCCATGAGAAGGGTGCATTTTCAACAAATCCGGATCATCTTTTCCAGTAGGTTCACCGGGAAAATTCTTTTGATAACTCACTTGAACAGGATCATTCGGATCCAGATTAATCACCTGATCATTTTCCACAAACACACAAGGTACACGATCGCCGGTGGCTGCCATAATAAATGAATACTCAAAACCGATATCATTAGTTCCGGGTTTCAACGGTTTGTTCCAATCCTGTTCACCTCCTTTGTCTCCCAGACCCAGATGCCATTTACCCACTACTCCTGTATGATAGTCGGCATCCTTAAACATATCTGCCATAGTATAACGTTCCGGACGGATAATAGAAGCTGCATCACCATCCGCAATTCCTGTCCCTGCCCTTCTCCAAGCATATTCACCTGTCAGCATTGCATAACGGGAGGGTGTACTCGTAGCGGCGGCGCTATGTGCATTCGTAAAACGTATCCCCATAGCAGCAAGACGTTCTACATTTGGAGTATGAATTGTTTTCGCTCCGTTACAACTCAAATCTCCATAGCCAATATCATCCGCATAAATAAAAACCACATTCGGACGATTCATTTGATTCTCCTGTGCTGTTGCCTGAGAAACCAGACAAGAAGTCAATGCCAATGGCAATACCCCATACATTTCCTTTTTCATATCGTCATTTGATAATTGTCACTCCTATTTCATTCATCTCAACTTTAGCGGCAGTAGAAGTCGGCGTAGTAGATTCCAACCTGATAAAACGTGCGGGAATCTTCTTTCCGAAAGAAACAGTTTGCGGCAATGGATTATTCATTATATTACTAAATTCACCGTTAGCTGACACTTCCTGCCATTTCTTTCCGTCGATGCTCACATAAAACTTATAGCGGAAAGCCATTGACGGTTTTGCTTCTGCTTTCAGAGGAGCATATGTAAAAGCAGAAAGGGTAACCTCCTGACCTAAATCAATCGTCAATGGAGAAACTGACAACATTTTCCATTCCGAACGAGGCAGTGTATTCCAGTCTTCCCCCTGAACTCCTTCCTGAAGCGGTTCTGCATTATAAGCAGCAACCTGACTGATATTTGCCTTTAGCCGGCACTTGTCTATTCTGACCCGTAATTGGCCGGCTTTTATAGTTGGGAAACGCAACAAACGTTTATAGCCAACTGTTGTCCCCTTCCCTATTTCTTTCCAGCCATTATCCGTCAGCGCCTCCACCGTAAAAGCTTCCACCCGCTGACCTTTTGTTATATCTTCCCGAATCATTACTATATTAATCTCCGATCCCGGTTTCAAAGCATATATCTTTTCACTTCCCGAAGCCGCATCCCAATATTTTCGTCCTTTCTTCACCCTGTTATCGGAAAATACATTTTTACGGTAAGCTGCAAATTCCATTAAACGTTTCACATCTGCTTCATGAATCAACCCTCTGCGATCAGGAGGGATATTCAGTAAAAGCACTGAATTATAGCCAACCGATTGAAAATAAATATCTGTCAATTGTTTCAGTGATTTCACTTTACTGTCTTCCTCAGTATGATAAAACCATCCCGGACGAATAGAAACGTCTACTTCCGAAGGATACCAGAATAATTCAGTCGCTTTCTCAATCATATCACGGCTTCCCAAGTCTTTTGAAAGGCTAGATATACCCAAACGGTTATTACTTTCATCCGAACGTCCGTAAATTCCCGGAGCTAATACGGTGGCACTCCATTCAGTCTCACGCCCCAGACCTTTTTCATTACCTACCCAACGGACATCATCTCCCATAATGGCCATCACTGCTTTCGGCTGTAATCGCTGTATCGTCTTGTAGAATATATCCCAATCATAAACCTGTTTCTTTCCATTTGGCCCTTCTCCATTTGCACCGTCAAACCAGACTTCATGTACTTCCCCATAATTGGTCAGCAACTCCGTCAGTTGCTGGACGAAGAATTCATTATAACGAGGAGAATCTCCATAACACTCGGCATTCCTATCCCACGGAGACAGGTAGACTCCGAACTTCATGCCATATTTATCGCATGCCTCCCGAAGCTCTTTCACTACATCTCCCCGACCATTTTTCCAAGAAGATGAAGCTACGGAATGTTTTGTGGTAGCTGTAGGCCAAAGGCAAAATCCATCATGATGTTTTGCCGTCAGAATCACCATTTTAAATCCGGCGTCTTTAAGACTACGTACCCACTGCCCCGCATCTAATCCGGAAGGATTAAAAAGTGCCGGATTTTCCTTTCCGTCCCCCCATTCACGTCCGGTAAAGGTATTGATACCGAAGTGAAGAAATGCAGTCAGTTCCATTTGTTGCCAGGCATATTGTTGGGGAGTGGGGGCTAGCCTGGCAGCCAAATCTACTTTCTGCTCAAGGGTAGCATACGGGGGAAATTCGATATGCTTCACATAATAGTTTTCTTTCTTCTGTGCCTGACCGCTTAACACTATGGCAGAGGACAGGAAAAGGGAAATCAGCAGTTTATTCATCATCTCAAAATATATATTTGATACTTTTATTTATTCAAAATTTGTTTCACCGGACAAAGTGTAAATTCGAAACTCTGTTTTTTCAACGGCACCAGATACTGTGGCAAAACGCCCGGCCCGCAAGTGGCAGTACCCACTCCTGCTTGTTCGGCATCTAAGTGCACGGTAACCATTCCATCCCGCTCCAGTTCATTAATATGACGTGCCTTTTGTAATAATACATCTGAAAACGGTATTATACTCATTTGAAAAGGCAAATTTGATTCAAAAAATAGTCCTTCGCCTGATTGATCTGTCAATTTAGCCCAACGAACATCTGTCCGGTTGCCCGTTGATTGGGGAGTAACGTAATAATGGAACATCCGTTCGGGAGTCGTTTGATACAAGCCAATTATCCCTGATTGGTTACGGTCTATATAAGTCTCATTATCGCCACGCCCCAGATAAGAAAGATCATTGAACGTTTCGTTCATCCGGAAGGTAAGTCCCAAACGTGCCATAGACTTCACAATGGTGGTATCCGGTTGGAAAGTGGTACGGACTTTTACTGCTCCGTTCTTATCCAGCGCATAGATAAATTCTGCTTGTCCAAGTAGTTGTCCTTTAGCATTGAGTATTTCTACTTGTGCCGTAGTCGAATTCTTTCCTTCTTTTAATGAAACAACCTTCTGAGTCAGATGATCCAACCCGGCATTACGCCACAGACGGGCTCCGTTTTTATCCCGATTATCATTATCTGTAGCCGGACGGAATAGACTTAATGTAACTGGAGTAGCTAACAATTCTTTCCCCTCTAAAGTAAGAGAAGACAAGGCTCCTGTTGTTTTATCTATTGCAAATGCCGTTTCTCCGGATTTCTCCGGACAGTAAGTTGCAGTATTCCTATTACCGGGAAGTACAAACTGATCATAAGCTACTTCCCAAGCCTCATCAATCATTGGAGAAGCATTCTTCCTCGTCCAACTCACATTGAGATAGGCCTCACGAGCTATATCCGGAAGTTTCACATTGCCAAGCGTTACGTCTATCGTCGCATGAGGTTCACAATTAAGGGGATTCATGCCTTCTGCCACTCGCTCACCACGATCGGTTGTCACATTCCAATGGAATATATATTCATTCAGGTTAGAGAAATCATACCAATTCTTAATACGAAGTTTCAAATTCTTCGAATTCAACAAAGTTGCTTTTATATTCTGATATACCTTCTTCACTTCAAGTAAGTGCGGATGTGGTTCACGGTCGGCATTCACCAATCCGTTGCAACAAAAATTACCAAAACTAGGAATACCTTCCGGCCCGTAATCACCTCCGTATGTCCAATACCATTTACCATTCTCGTCTATCTCACGGAAAGACTGATCCACCCAATCCCACACATTACCGCCTTGCGCCATCGGTTCATTTTCGAATACATCCCAATACTCTTTTAATCCCCCACAGCTATTTCCCATAGCGTGCAGATATTCACAAAGAATAAAAGGACGATCAATGTCTTTCTTCGCTACATAGGCTTTAATTTCATCTACACTACGATACATACGGCAATAGATATCCGTATTATAATTTAATTCGGCACGCTCATATTGTACAGGACGAGTCTTATCTACAGACTTCAACCAATCATAAGTACGTTCAAAGTTGATACCGTTTCCCGCTTCATTTCCCAATGACCATATGACAATGGCAGGATGGTTTTTGGAACGCTCATACATCCGTTGTGTACGGTCCATATGAGCTGTCAGCCAAGTGCTATCCTTAGCCAGGGAAGCAGGTCCGTAACCCATTCCATGAGATTCAATATTCGCTTCGTCAATCATATACAATCCATAACGGTTGCAAAGCTGATACCAATACGGATGGGTAGGATAATGCGAATTACGAACCAGGTTTATATTATGCTGCTTCATCAACTTAATATCCTGCACCATCAGTTCCTTGCTTACCGTACGTCCCAACTGGGAATGTTCATGACGGTTCGTGCCTTTCACCAACACCGGAACGCCATTGACACAGAAACGCCCGTCATTGATCTCCGAAGTACGGAATCCGACTTCACATCCTGTCAGTTCGGTAACTTTTCCTTGAGCATCTTTCAGTTCCAGAACTAAAGTATAGAGATTGGGATACTCTGCACTCCAGACATTTACCTCCGGTATCCTCTTTTCATCAAAAACAATAAAATTGCTCAATCCACGGGATTTTATGTCGATAGCATCTTGCAAGATTGGTTTTCCAGAAACATCTTTCAATGTATAAGCCACAGAAGTGATGGCAGTAGCAGTACCTTCTACAGTTACTTCCAGCCCAAAGATACCATCCTTATATTTGTCTTTATCCAATGAAGCATCTACTTTATAATCGGCAATATACTGTTTGGGAGTGCTGTAAAGATATACATCCCGCTCTATTCCACTCAGCCGCCACATATCCTGACATTCCAGATAAGAACCGGAACTCCAGCGATAGACTTCTAAGGCTATTACATTCTCGCCTTCGTTCAACACGTCGGTAATGTCCCATTCGGCTGCCGTCTTAGATCCTTGATTATACCCTAGTAATTTACCATTCACCCACACATAATAGAAGGAAACCACTCCTTCACAACAAAGTACTACCCGACGTCCTTTCCAATCTGCAGGAGTTGTAAACGTACGACGATACGAACCGACTTCGTTCTCCACAGAAGGTACTAAAGGAGGAGTTTTTTTGAAGTTAAACATTTTATCGTCAAACTCATATGTCTCATTAACATAGATAGCCGTACCATATCCCTGACGTTCCCAATTACCGGGCACATTAATATCTGCCCATCCTCCGGTATAGTAGGAAGGTTGATAAAATTCTTTCGGACGATTATCCGGATTCTTTACCCAATGGAATTTCCATTTTCCATTCAGACTCATATAATACGGAGACTGTTCATATCCTCCGGGCTTTTCTATATCAGAAACATTGGTATAAGGCCATACATACGTATGAGGAGCGACTTTATTTAGTCCTACCGCATATTGACTTTGCCATTCAGGAAGTAACAGTTTCTGCGCTGTAGCCGGAATGATTGCTGCTCCTGCCAATAAGATTAGAAAAAATCGTTTCTTTAAATTCATTATTAAATTCTTTATTTAAAGTAGTTGAGTTGCCAAAGCAGACTACACTACCATTCAACTATAATTAATGATTGGATTATCACTTCATCAAAATATTTTTTTGATTCCTGACCAGGACGAACATGGCCTTTAGAACATACTCCTACTCCTAGAGTAGCTACCTTAACATAGCGGATTGTTACTCCTTTCATATCCATTGAAAGTTTCTACATAAACATTCCTTCACAAAATATATCTTCCGGAGTAAACCTTACAGCGCAAGTGAATAATCCTGCCCAGACCTACACTAATTCCGTTTGTTTCCTGTTTTCCACAGTAAGTATAGTCTTTTCCGAAAAAGGTAGTTCCAACTACCCGGCACTAATTATGCCGGGCGCGGAACTAAAGCTACTGAGTGTGTTAAGTTAGCTTCAGCACATCCTATCAGTAGGGGCGACAGGATGGCTATCAATAATAACAATAAATATTTTAATATGTAATTAGTTTAAAAAGCTCATTCCTTGTCACGTTCCGGTAAAAAACGAACAGGATCGTTATATTGCTCCTGAAGCTTCAGCAATTCATCTTTGAGTTCCTTCACTATCGGTTCATATTCAGCCTGTCCGTAGAGATTATGCATTTCTGTCGGATCAGTTTGCATATCGTAAAGTTCCCAAAAGTCGATATCGTTGTAGAAATGTATCAGTTTATAGCGTTCTGTACGTACACCGTAATGGCGTTTTACCATATGTTCAGCAGGATATTCATAGAAATGGTAATAGAGGGACTTTCGCCAGTTTTGCGGATGTTCACCTTTCAGTAAGGGTATCAATGATACGCCCTGTATATCTGCAGGAACTTCTACTCCAGCCAATTCGAGGAAGGTAGGTGCATAGTCAATATTTTGTACCATTTCAGTAATATCCCCTCTGCGTTCAAACCCCTTCGGCAGACGCATAATAAGAGGAGTTCGCATTGATTCTTCATACATGAAGCGTTTGTCAAACCAGCCATGTTCGCCCATATAAAAACCCTGATCGGAAGTATAGACTACCAATGTATTTTCAAGCAAACCTTTTTCTTTAAGATAATCAAGTACGCGCCCTACATTATCGTCCAATGACTTTACTGTTTTCATATAATCGCGCATATAACGTTGGAATTTCCAGTTGGCAAGTTCTTTTCCCTGTGGATTCTTTTGATAAAAATCGTCGATAATCGGTGTGTAAAACTTATCCCAAGCTGCCCGTTGCGCTTCATCCATACGCCCTATATATCTCTCATACAGAGATTTTAAACGACTTTTTTTATCAGGACGCAGCATCTTAAGATCATAAATCATATCCATATCTTTCACAATGCCCATTTCTTGAGCAGCAGCGGCAGGACGTCCTTCATAATCATCGAAGAAGTTATCCGGTAGCGGAAACGTTTTGTCTTCATAAAGAGCTAGATTACAGGTGTCTGCCAGCCAATTCCGATGAATCGCTTTATGATGAATGAGCAGACAGAACGGTTTATCCGGGTCCCGCTGATTTTCCATCCAGTCGATAGCATCCTCTGTAATAAGGTTCGTAATGTAACCATGCTTCCGAACAGTATCATTGTTCTGTGTGATGAAATCCGGATTATAATAATCCCCTTGTCCGGGAACAATTTTCCAATAATTAAATCCGGATGGTAAACTTTCCAGATGCCATTTCCCCACCAATGCAGTCTGATAACCAGCTTTTTGTAAAAGTTTTGGGAAAGTTAGCTGCGAACTATCAAATACACAGGTAGTATTATCATAAAATTTATTGGCGCAACTATGTTTACCCGTAATCATACATGCACGACTGGGACCACTCAATGAATTGGCTACAAAACTTTGTGTAAACCGTACTCCGTCCGCAGCAATGCGATCGAGATTGGGAGTTTCCATATATCGCGTATCATAACAACTCATCATTTGAGCCGTATGGTCATCTGTCATAATATAGACAATGTTCAAGGGTATCTGTTTCTCTATTTGTTTATTATTACATGAAACGAGAGAAGCAATAGTGGCAACTCCTGCCAAAGAATAGGATAAATTGAGGCTCTTTTTTTGCATAATATCACAGTGTTAGATAACGGTAGCAAAGATAGAGGTTTAAAGTTAATCCGATGTCTACAAATAGCTAATGAAGTTACAATATTCTCCATTTTTGACGGTTTCATCGAAGAATATCAGATATATAAAAGAGAAATTAAAAAAGAATGCCGAAAGATAAACTTAATTCTTCAGCATATGCCAGCGTCTCAGGTTTACCAATATCAATCAATTGTAAATTGTCCGTAAGATAACCAGTAAAATCTGCTTGTCGGCAGGTGGCAAGATAAAAATCCATAATGGAAAATTTTCCCTCCCAACAAGGAGCATCCATCAATCGAAAAATAGTAGGAGAAAGAACATGAATACCACTGAACGCATATTCCCGATAAAGAGTCTCGTCATAATAAAAACCCTCAGGTTTTACTTGCTCTGTATCTTTATTAATCCATCCACAAAGTTTTTTCTCTTCATCAAAAAGCAAGTAACGGGAAGTTTTACGCCGACTGGCGAGAAGAGTTGCAACAGAATCTTTTTGAATATGATAGTCATACAATTCTTTCAGATTGATATCAGAAAGTATATCTACATTATGAATCAGAAAAGGTTCGTCCGAATTCTCAAAAAAAGGACGGGCTTTCTTAATACCTCCACCTGTATCGAGCAGAAAGTCTCTTTCGTCGGAAATATGAATAATAAGTCCGAAGTTTTGATTAGCTTTCAAAAAATCTAGGATTTGATCGCCAAAATGATGAATATTAATCACGATTTCAGTAAAGCCAGATGCTTTCAACTTCAGGATTACATATTCTAACATTGGACGCCCGGCTATGGGAACTAAAGCTTTGGGCATCGTATCAGTCAAAGGTTTCAGCCGAGTACCCAACCCAGCTGCAAATATCATAGCTTTCATACAGTAGCCTCAAATGTCTTTTCTATATTCTGTTCACAATGCACCAATTCTACTTTTACTCCGAATTTCCGGTTCAGATGTTCTGCCATATGCTGAGCAGAGTACACAGAACGATGTTGTCCACCCGTACATCCAAAACAAACAGAAAGATTGCTGAATCCACGCTCCATGTATCGTTTTACAGAAGCATCTACCAAAGCATAGGCAGAGTCCAGAAAACGAAGGATCTCTCCATCCTCCTCGAGGAAATTGATGACAGGTTCATCTAGTCCCGTAAAAGGTTTGTAACGTTCATATTTACCCGGATTATTCACAGCACGACAGTCAAAAACATAACCGCCACCATTTCCGGTAGAATCGGCAGGAATTCCTTTTTTATACGCAAAACTCATCACTTTAACTATAAGTTGGCGCTTTTTCAAATCGTCAGTAAATTGTTTCAGTTCTGTAAGTTCTCTAAGCACCTTGCAAAGATATGGATACTCGGGATATTCTTCTTTCAGCAATTCTCGCAAATTCTCTATGGCATAAGGCACGCTCTGAATAAAATGAGGTTTCTTTTCAAAATATCCTCGAAAACCATACGCACCCAATACCTGCAAAGTACGAAAGAGTACAAAATGACGAAGCTGACTATAAAAATAAGGCTCATCAATCGGCTTATATTTACGCAAAGCATCAATATATTCCTCTAAAAGTTCCTTTCGGAGACTATCAGGATATTTAGCTTTTGCTTGCCAAAGGAAAGAAGCAACATCATAATAAAAAGGTCCTTTACGTCCTCCCTGAAAGTCAATAAACCAAGGTTCTCCGTCTTTAATCATCACATTACGACTTTGAAAATCACGATACATAAAGGTAGGAGAAGAACTACAAAACAGAACATCACTCATTTTCTGAAAATCATCTTCCAGCTTGTCTTCCTGAAATTCCATTCCGGTGGCTTTCAAGAAACAATATTTAAAGTAATTCAAGTCCCAAAGTATGGAACGTTGATTAAATTCTGGTTGAGGATAGCAACGAGTAAAATCAAAGCTGTTGGCTCCGGCAAATTGTACTGAAGGAAGTAAACGTATCGTTTTGCGCAACAATGTTTTTTCTTCCTCAGAGAAGACACTTGTAGCACGCCCTTTTTCAATAGTATTAAACAGAAGAGTATCACCTAAGTCTTCTTGCAAATAGCAACTTTTATCATCCGAAGTACAAAAGACTTCAGGAACAGGAATCCCTGCTTTCCGGAAATGATCCGCCATATAAAGAAAAGCTTCATTTTCTTCAATAGAAGTACCGTAGACACCAATTAATGTCTGCGCACCGGTAAGTCGGAAATAACGGCGGTTGGAACCTGAAGACGGCAATTCATTAATTGCTTCTGCCGCAACTCCCGTATATGTCCGATAGATTTTATGTAATTCTTCGGTTATCATAACTGTATATTTTCCAGCAAAGATAGAAATTAAGATTGTAGTTTTAACACATATTCATCCGAAAGTCGTATCTTTGTTCTAAATACCTCCAAAATATGAATATTATGAATTACCATTCACTTTCAGTGGTTAGTGGTGCATTATTACTATCCACATTATCTACCCATGCACAAGAAAACCATGCTAAGCCCAATATTATTTTTATTCTTTGTGACGACATGGGTTATGGAGATTTAGGATGTTACGGTCAGCCATCTATCCAGACTCCTCATTTGGATACTATGGCTAGTGAAGGAATGCGGTTTACACAAGCATATGCAGGTAGCCCGGTCAGTGCTCCTTCCAGAGCTTCGTTTATGACCGGACAGCATACAGGACATTGTGAGGTCAGGGGAAATAAAGAATATTGGAAGAACGTATCCACCGTGATGTATGGCAACAACAAAGAATACTCTGTAGTAGGCCAACATCCTTATGACCCCAATCACGTTATTCTACCTGAGATTATGAAAGATAACGGATATACCACCGGTATGTTCGGCAAATGGGCAGGAGGATATGAAGGCTCCTGTTCTACTCCCGACAAACGGGGGATTGATGAATATTTCGGATATATCTGTCAGTTTCAAGCGCATTTGTATTATCCTAATTTTCTCAACCGATATAGTAAAACATTAGGCGACACAGGCGTTGTACGCGTCGTGATGAATGAAAATATAAAATATCCGATGTATGGTCCCGAATATCATAAAAGACCCCAATATTCTGCTGATATAATTCATCAGAAAGCAATGGAATGGCTGGATCAACAAGAGAGCCAACAACCATTCTTCGGAGTATTCACCTATACTTTGCCTCATGCAGAACTGGTTCAGCCAGAGGACTCTATCTTGAACGGGTATAAAACAAAGTTCAGTCCGGATAAAAGTTTCGAAGGAAGTGAGGGATCAAGATACAATGCAATTACCCATGTACATGCTCAATTTGCAGGTATGATCACAAGATTAGATTATTACGTCGGAGAAGTATTGAAAAAATTAAAAGAGAAAGGTTTGGACCAAAATACATTAGTTATCTTTTCCAGTGATAACGGCCCCCATGAAGAAGGCGGAGCAGATCCGACTTTTTTTGGTAGAGACGGAAAACTAAGAGGATTAAAACGACAATGTTATGAAGGGGGAATCCGCATACCTTTTATCGCTCGTTGGCCCGGACATATTCCTGCCGGTACAGTAAATGATCACATTTGCGCTTTCTACGATTTAATGCCCACTTTCTGCGAATTAATCGGTGTAAAAAACTATGAAAAGAAATATGCCGATCCGCAAAAAGCCATTAACTATTTTGACGGAATATCCTTTGCTCCCACTTTATTAGGAAAGACGGGACAGAAAGAACATGGCTTTTTATATTGGGAGTTTAACGAAACAGATCAGATCGGTCTGAGAATGGGTAACTGGAAGTTAGTCGTAAAAAAGGGAGAGCCTTATTTATATAATCTCGCAACTGATATGCACGAGGACAATAATGTAGCAGCAGAACATCCGGACATTTTAAATCAAATGATTTTCATTATCCATACACAACATACACCTAATCCCCACTTCTACGTAACATTACCATAACCAACCACTGTTACATTTATTATATATATCAAAAGCTATACAATATTAACTTTTAGACGCAGATAACACAGATAAAGACGTTTTATTAAGAACTTAGAAAACTAATTTAATCTCAAAAATCCGTGTTATCTGGGTCATCCGCGTCTAAAAATCTTTTTATAATATCCTATATTACTTTCAACACAGGTCCATACGTATATCTAACCTTTAACTACCCGTTTACCTTCTTATAATCTTCCAGAAATTTCTTTAATCCTGCATCCGTCAGCGGATGATTTAATAATCCTACAATTGCATTCAATGGACATGTAGCCACATCTGCACCCGCTTCCATACACTCTATAATATGTTTGGTATTGCGAATTGAAGCAGCTAATACCTGCGTTTTATAATTATAAAAATGATACATACGCACAATCTCCGCAATCAGTCCTACTCCATTTTCACAAATATCATCCAAACGACCGACAAAAGGCGATACATAGGTAGCACCGGCCTTAGCAGCCAATAAAGCCTGTCCAATTGAAAAAACAAGTGTGCAGTTAGTCCGAATCCCCTTTTCGGTAAAATACTTGATAGCTTTGATTCCATCAGCAATACAAGGTACTTTTACTACAATATGTGGATTGAGAGCCGCAAGTTCTTCACCTTCACGAATCATTCCCTCATAATCCGTAGCTATTACCTCTGCACTCACATCACCATTGACAATGTCACATATCTCAATGTAATGTTCATGCTGATTGCGGACTCCTTTGATACCTTCCTTTGCCATCAGCGAAGGATTAGTTGTCACTCCATCGAGTACTCCAAGATCATACGCCTCCCGGATTTGCTCTAAATTAGCTGTGTCAATAAAAAATTTCATACTTCTAAGTTATTTATGGATTAACTATCTGACTTCAAAGATAATAAATAGTTTTTTATAAATCAAGCAATTGTAATTTCTGGATCAAGATATACATCCTGAATGGCGTTTAATAATTCCACTCCTTTATTCATCTGTTTCTGGAAAGCTTTACGTCCACTAATTAACCCCATGCCACCAGCACGCTTATTCACTACAGCTGTTATAACAGCATCGCGTAAATCAGAGGCTCCATGAGATTCTCCACCAGAGTTAATCAAGCCAACACGTCCCAAATATCCATTCGCAACCTGATAACGGCAAAGGTCAATAGGATGTTCTGAAGCTAATTCCGTATACATACGTTCATCTACCTTACCAAAATTAATAGCTTTAAATCCACCGTTATTAGTAGGAAGTTTCTGCTTTACAATATCAGCCTTAATAGTAACGCCCAAACGGTCGGCTTGTCCGGTAAGGTCAGCTGCTGAATGATAATCAATCCCGTCTTTTTTAAAGTCGTTATTACGCAAATAACACCACAAAACAGTTGCCATACCCAATTCATGAGCCTGTTCAAAAGCCTCAGCTATTTCCACCAACTGCCGCCGGCTTTGTTCTGAACCGAAATAAATGGTAGCTCCCACTGCCACAGCTCCCATATTCCAAGCCTCTTTAACCGTTCCGAAAAGAACTTGATCATAACTATTGGGGTAGGATAACAGCTCATTGTGATTCAATTTCACTACGAAAGGTATTTTGTGAGCATATTTACGAGCTACAGAACCTAAAACACCAAAGGTAGAAGCCACTGCATTACAACCTCCTTCAATAGCCAATTTTACAATATTCTCCGGATCAAAATAAATCGGATTCGGGGCAAAAGAAGCTCCGGCAGTATGTTCGATATCCTGATCAACAGGTAAAATGGACACATAACCGGTATTCGCTAACCGTCCATGTCCTAAAAGAGTTTGCAGGCTGTTCAATACTCGTGTATTCCTGTCGGAATCAATCCAGATTTTATCTACTGTATCCGGAGAAGGAATATGGATCAATGACTTATCAATAGTCTTGCAGGCATGGTCCAGATAATAACTGGCCTTATTACCTAGTAAATCAATAATTTTACTCATAATAAAATAATTTAGTTCAGACAAATGTCTTATATGTTATTTTTTCTTTCCCTGATTAGCTACAGCTTCCATCAGTTTTTTTATTTCTTCCGGATTTCCAAGGAAGTAGTCATTTGCAACATTCAAATTGTCATCAAATTCAAATACATATGGAACGGCTGTCGGCAAATTCAGTTTTACAATATCTTCATCAGAAATATGCTTCAGATGTTTGATAATTCCTCTCAAGCTATTACCATGAGCAACTACCAACAAAGTATGTACTTTTTTCAAGTTTGGAAATATATCCGATTCCCAGTAAGGCATAATACGATTTATCGTATCTTTCAAGGATTCCGTACGAGGCAATTCGACATCCGGCACTTCATGGTAACGATAATCAAAACGAGGATTTCTCAGATCACTCTCTGATAATGGATTAGGAGCAATATCATAACTACGTCGCCAGATCAAAACTTGTTCTTCACCATATTTCTCAGCCGTTTCAGCTTTATTCAATCCTTGAAGATCACCATAATGCTTTTCATTCAGCCGCCAACTCTTTTCTACCGGAATCCAATCCAGATCCATCTTGTCCAGTACACAGTTCAGCGTTTTAACGGCACGTTTCAAATAAGAGGTATAAGCTTTATCAAAATTGAAGCCATATTCTTTGAGAGTAATTCCCGCTTTATTGGCTTCTTCAATTCCTTTTTCCGTAAGGTCTACATCAGTCCAACCCGTAAAACGGTTTTCTTTGTTCCATGCACTTTCTCCATGACGAAGTAATACAATTTTTTTCATCTATTTTCCTTTCTTTTTTCTATTAGAACACTTTTATTGTCTCATTGATTTAGAACACTTCATGCTTTCACAAAGTTCATAATAGAAATAGAAGTAGTCAATACCTAAAAACTATGATAAACATAAGCACAATTCAACCAAAATGCTTAATTTTATCCACCCAATAAGATATTACATAAACTTAAACGAAACAAGATATTGGAAACAAATAAACAAAACGAATGTGAGTTCTTATATAAATTAATGAATAATGCTCACATTGGCTGGTGGATAGCAGATTTGAAATCAGAGACATACTTTTGTTCTGATTTCGTCACCCGGTTACTAGGGCTGGATGAAACTCGTACAATAAGTTTCCAAGACTTCAACAGCCGTATCCTGAAGGAGGATCATAATCATACCAACTCATTATCTTTCCATGAATTACAAAAAACAATCGAAGAAGTTTATTTGCTCGGAACGATTCAAGGTAATATATGGGTTCGAAGTAAAATTAGCTATCAAGAAACAGATGAAGAAGGCTACATAAAAATATACGGCATCTTAGAGACACAAGATGGACCTCGAATCGCTTCTGCTGATCAAGCATTACAAAATAGCGAACGCATCCTTCACAATATTTATAAAAATCTGCCTGTAAGCATTGAATTATATGACAAGAACGGAAACTTGATTGATTTAAATAAAAAAGAACTCGAAATGCTCCGTTTAGTCAGCAAAGAAAATATCTTAGGAATCAATATATTCAAGAACCCTGTACTTCCGGAAGAGATAAAACAAAAGCTCAAAGATCATGAAGATGCAGATTTCTCATACCGATACGACTTCTCCAAAATCAACGGATATTATAAATCGGAGACAGTAACCGGAGGTATTGACTTGATGACAAGAGTTACAACATTATATGATCATAGCCATCAACTTACAAACTATTTGTTAATCAATGTAGACCAGACCGAAAACACGATTGCTTATAATAAAATTCAAGAATTTAAAAGTTTCTTTGATCTAATAGGAAATTATGCCAAAGTAGGATATGCACTTTTCAATATACAAAGTCGAAAAGGATATGCTCTTGACAGTTGGTATAAAAACATGGGAGAGAAGAAAGGTACTCCTTTAGCAGAAATTATTGGTATTTACTCACATTTCCACCCTGAAGATCAAGCGCGTTTACTTAGTTATTTTCCGGAAATATTAAATGGAAATAAAAATCAGGTTTTTACTGATGTTCGAATATGCAGAGAAGATGGAAATTATAGCTGGACACGAATCAATGCAATAGTCAGAGACTATCGCCCACAGGATAATATTATTGAAATGATTTGTATCAACTTTGATATCACCGAGTTGAAAGAAACAGAACACAAACTCATAAAAGCTAAAGAAAAAGCAGAAGAAGCTGACCGGTTAAAGTCATCATTTCTTGCAAACATGAGTCATGAGATACGAACTCCTCTCAATGCCATCGTCGGATTTTCCAGTATGTTACTTGAGACAACTAACAAAGAAGAAAAATTAGAATACGCCAATATCATTGAAAAAAATAATCAGCTCCTATTACAGTTGATTTCAGATATTCTCGATTTATCGAAGATTGAAGCCGGTACTTTCGATATAATTATGGAAAAGATAGATGCACGACAACTTTGCCATGAATTAGTCCAAACAATGCAACTAAAAGCCAAGCCTAATGTAGAACTTCGGTTAGCTCCCAATTTGCCTGAACTTAGCTTCATCAGTGACAAAAATAGAGTACGTCAGGTTTTACTGAACTTTATAACCAATGCTCTAAAATTTACCATGGAGGGCAACATTACCATTAGCTACCAGACAGATGGAAAAACTGCAAAATTTTCCGTTCAAGATACAGGAATTGGTATTGCTCCCGAGAAACAACAAAGTGTATTCAACCGATTTGTAAAACTCAATAGCTTTATTTCGGGTACAGGTCTTGGACTTTCTATCTGCCAGAGTATCATTACACAATTGGGAGGAGAAATAGGTGTAAAATCAGAGTTGGGAAAAGGATCCTGTTTTTGGTTTACACATCCATTGAATTAACACAATATACTTTTTATGCAACAGCCTCAATATATTCACATTGAAGGTGCCCAAAGTATAGTTATCTTCATTCACGGCATTGTAGAAGGACCGAACCAATTTCTCCATTTAATGGGTATTGGAAGCTCCGCAGGATACTCCGTTGCCTCTTTATTACTACCCGGACATGGTGGTAGTAGCAAAGAATAAGATCTCTTCTTTATTTATTCATGCAGAAAAGAGTGTAGAGACTTTATATGCTTTTTTCTTTCGTTTCCTAAAAAACAGAAAATAATTCACGATGACTATAATTATATTTTCCCTTATTTTTCTATTCCACATTAGCACTAAGGTACGTGATATGACCAATCAATCCACCTTTCAACATGTCTACCTGTATCACAATTGGATTAGAATATTGCTCATTATAACAATTGATGATAGCTTTTCCATCCTCATTAGTCTCTACAGAGGGATCCCAATACAATGTCCGCCGATTATATTGTGACGGAGTGTCTGGTATCAGATCATCATAAGCGGATGCATAAAACTCCAATGGTCGGGTATAACCCTGTATAAACGTACGCCGAGTTCCTCTTGCGGCTCTCATACTTTTATTCATCAAATCCTTATAAGGAAGAGGAATAATGTAGATCGCAATATAAGTATCAAGATCACTAACATTAGTCGAGCCATCATCTTCCTTCGCAAAAAGAAATGGTGAGCCGGACGACTCGTTTGATAAAGATTTGGAATTACCAATAATATAATCATTAAAAGCTTTTCCTCCTTCACAAATCACAATCTTTTCAATACCGTCTATCTCTGTTTCCATCATTTTTCTTTCTATAGGAGAAAGAATATGATTATTCATTATATAACGAATACGTCGATTTTTATATTCACTGCCATCCGTAGTACGATTCCAAGTAAAGTCAGGATTGACCATATCCATAAACTCATTAATCGTAAATACATCCTTACCCTTATCACGCAACTCATCTACCATCTGGGCAACATAATAATAAGCATCTACACTTTTTTCAAATACATCCGTCGTCAAATTATCTTCTTTACGTTTTCGTGTTATTTCCACCTCATCAAGTAAATATTGATGTTCACCATCTTTACTAATAGAATCCAGATACAGAGAATCCGCACGATCTGCCATACTAGTCCATATATCTTTATTCATCCGTTGTGGATACCACTCCTGAGAAGCATATCTTCGCGGTATAGGTGAGAAGTTACGATCAATAAAAACAGATCTATCGGTCCTTATCTTAGCAGTGGGACTACTCGTTTGGAATATAGCTTCTCTGATACCTTCAAAATCAGCAATAGGGATACTAAAGCGCCCATGCTCACCTGTTTTCGTTTTTCCAATAACGAAGTCCTCATCTTCTTTCACAGTAATAATCATATCTAAATTCTCCTTTTCCTTCTTTAGTACAGAAGACTTAATTTGTCCATCCAGCCAAAGATCAGTTTCCACCTTTTGTAAAAGATGTGGAGGTTCATTCGCAATAATAGATGACATATCATACTTTCGCCAACCATGTATCATCATTACCAAATCCAACTCTCGAAGCTTTTGAGTAGTTATATCAGTAAAATAATATCCAGGTTGATGAATATATCCTTTCAGATCAGATGTCAGTAGCATATCAGTAAAAAGATTATTATCATACTCAGCATAATCCGAACGTACAGCATCACGAATAGCAACAGAGAAAGTTCCCCTTACGGGTTTACCCTGTTTATCTGTCACCTGCACTTCACATTGAATCGGCTTATAAGGTAAATATACACCTTGAGTTCCCGAAACAGACATTAAAAGTTTATCTTTAGGTTGAACAAAACAAAAACGTTCACACAACGTTTCTCCACTTTTATTCAATAAAGTAATCTGGTATACTCCACCAGGAAAATCCCGAGTTCTTATCAAAAAGCCTAATGGATCATTTTTGGGGCTCCGAAATGCCTTATATACATATGGACGTCCATCTTTACTTATAAACACAGCTATATCGTCTTCTGGCGTAATGGAATTACAACTTACTGAAACAAATAGACCACCGGCAGCATCATATACACTCATCACATATCCAGCAGACAAAGCAGTCGGCAGAGGAAAAGAATATTCTTTCCCCTTATAATTCACTTTAGTTAAAGCAACATCTTTACCAGCTGTAGGTGTGTATGAAAAGATTCCCATACCGTCCCGTTGTGTTTCCAGCTTCGCTAATTCGTTACCCAACTTATCCACAACCGTCCCAAATAGTTGAACTTCCTTATCCTCCTTACTCTCGACTTTAAAAGCCACACGAGAAGTAATCCCTTCTACCAAAGAACCTCCTTCGGGAAAAAACTGAATAGCAAGTTTACCTTTCGCTCCCTCCAGACGCTTATTCATTGATTTATTCAAATCATAATTTGTCACTATTTGCTTAGGATGTTCTCCTTGTTCTGATTGATAGATAGGTAAAACACGGGAAAAATAATTTGGTTGATCAAAAGCAAGCATCCATCTTGTATATGCTCTGATTTCATAAAAGCCAGACATAAAAGATTTATCCAAGATAAGCTGTCCACATCCTTCTCCATTGTTTAATTTCACAATGTGCTTTTGTGCAACATACCCAGATTGGTCAAGCAATTCCACATACAGAGGTTTGCTAATAGGACTTGGTGTTGTATGTTCGGCTAATGTCACATACGCTTTAAACCAAATAGTATCTCCCACATAATAACTAGTATTATCCAAATGCAGATATGCTTTTTCCCTCGGATAACTATTTGCAAAAGCGATTGCCCTATCGAAATAGGAATGAAAAATAGAATCAGCATCAGAGACAGGTGACATAGCCCAAGTACTTCCGAATCTTCCCAAAAACGCCAAAACAAACAATAATAAACAGCGTATATTCATAATTTTAGAACTTTATTATCCAATCCCAAACTTAACTAAAAAATGTTTGAACTATGGCAATTTAAAATCCACTATTACTGAAGTCCAAATATTCTGTATTGTGTCTCCTTTTTTTCCCGGAGTCCACTTTGGCATATTGTTTACTATACGAAGAGCTTCGGCATCGAGTCGGGAGGATACTCCCCGCTTCACTTCTACCATTTTTCGGCTACCATCCTTTAGAACTACAAATTTAATCTCCACACTTCCCTGTTCTTTCTTTTTTATCGAAGCTTTTGGATATTTCACATTTTCTTTCAAATAAGTATCTAATGCTTCTTTTCCTCCAGGAAATTCTGGTTTAACGATTGTATCATTCTCACCTCCTGTGGTTAAATTAGAAACTTTATTGAGAAATTGCCCCATCGTAATTACATTCGGATCACGATACTCATCTTTGGGAGGGCGAAAGGTCACAGGAATCGTATAACGGACACTAACTGGTTCACCCTTATTTTTTCCAGGAATCCATTTCGGCATAGTTTCAACAGCAATTATTGCCTCTTTATCCAAATATGGTTCAAGACCACGTGCAATTTTCACATCAGAAACCTTACCATCCTTTCTCACTATAAGTTGTACAATCACCCGTCCTTCTATTTTCTGAAGCTCTACTGGATACTGAATTTTATTAGCTAAATATTCCAACATAGCTTTTTGTCCTCCTGGAAAAATTGGCATTTCTTCTGCAACTTCATAAATAGAATCAATATTTACTTTGGGTAGAGAAATTGAATCAGACATCTGCGCCAACTCAATCTGTACATAATTTCTATCGGGACAGAAACTAATAACTCTTGATGATGCCTCAGCATCCCCTAATGTAATCATAAAAGCAGCTACCAGAATTATCCTGTTAGTTCTTTTAGTCTGTTTTTTTTGTAGGTTTCTCATTATTCTAAACAGAATTTAAGTTTTAATCTTTCAAATATCCGGAAAAACAAATACAAACATGAATAATATCTATTCAAAAAATAGTAAAATTGTGTATTTCGCATAAAAAATTACCTTTTTAATTCCAGTAAAGCTGCTAAATGTAATGCACGTTCAATAACCTGATCCATATTATAATACTTATATTCAGCAAGTCTCCCTCCGAAATACACATTTAGCTGTTGTCGGGATAACTCACTATATTTTTCGTAAAGAACATTATTCTTATCATTATTAATAGGATAATAAGGTTCATCACCTAATTGAAAAGTCAAAGGATACTCTTTAGTAATCACAGTATCCGGCTGACAACCGAATTCAAAATGTTTATGTTCAATTATGCGTGTAAAAGGAGTTTCCGAATCCGTATAATTGACTACTGCATTACCTTGGAAATTAGCTTGATTCTCTAATTCAGTTGTTTCAAATCGCAAACTGCGATATTCCAAAGCACCGTAGCAATAGTCAAAGTATCGGTCAATCTCTCCTGTATAAACTACCGCATCAGCTAAACTATTCAGATATCCTTTATCTGAAAAATAATCAGTACCCAATACAACCTCACTTCCTGATAACATCTCTTCTATGATGGGAGTATATCCTCCAATGGGAATCCCCTGATATTTATCATCAAAATAGTTATTATCAAAAGTAAAACGTACTGGTAAACGCCGAATGATAAAAGCTGGAAGATCAACAGCTTTTTTTCCCCATTGTTTTTCCGTATATCCCTTTATTAACTTTTCATAAATATCCTTTCCCACAAGGGATATAGCCTGTTCTTCTAAATTAGACGGAGCTTCTATACCTGCTTCTCTCCTCTGAGATTCTATTTTCTCTAAAGCCTCAGCAGGAGTTATCACTCCCCACATTCGACAAAATGTATTCATATTAAAGGGCAAATTATATAGTTCACCTTTATAATTTGCCAATGGAGAATTGGTATATCTATTAAATTCACTAAATGAATTCAAGTAATCCCATACAACTTTATTATTAGTATGAAAGATGTGAGCTCCGTATTTGTGAACAATAATATCTTTCATTTTTTCAGTATAGATATTGCCTCCGAGGTGATTACGTTTATCAATCACTATACATAATTTCCCTTTTGCAGTCAATTCGTGTGCAACAACCGAACCAAATAATCCGCTACCAACTATTAAATAATCATATTTCTTCATATTATCATAAGATTCTGCTTAATATTAATTTTTATTTCAACATATATTATTATTTACTCAACAACTGATTAAATAATTCTTCATATTGCCTAGCTATTATTTTTATATCATATTTCTTTTCTATACAAATTCTTGCATTATTAGACAGCTCATCAATTAATTCTCTGCTACTTAGTGACCATTCTATTCCTTCCGATAAGTCTCTTTCATCAACATAACGAGCAAGATATCCGGTTTTCTTATGTTCTATTATACTCTCTGGCCCTGTTCCCAAGAAGGAAATAACAGGAGTTGCACATGCCATAGCCTCTGTTACAGTTTGTCCAAAGGCTTCCTCTAATGAGGGCACAATCATAACATCTGCTGCAGAATATGCCAATTGTAAGATATATTGGTCACGTATATATCCTAAAAATTTAGTTGGAATATCTAAATCTAGTACTTGTGTATCAGCACCAAAAACAACAAAATAATACTCATCTTTATGCTTCTCCGACAAAATCCGAAGAGCTTTTAGCAAGAATTGAAACCCCTTTCGAGGATCGAAAGCATTGATAGCACCAAAAAGAATAATTTTTTTATTTAATGAAATTTTCAAAGCCTTTCTTGCAATCTGCTTATTTACTGGATAATACAATTCAAGATCTAAGCCATTAGGAATAACATGAACTTCTTTATCTTTTAATAAAACACTATTTTCCACAACATTTTTCATCCAAAGAGTAGGAACCACTACTGTCATATCTATTTTTTTCCAAGCTTCTTCTTTACGTTTCCAAATTTCATAAGATAAATCATTATCGTCAATAGATCCTAGTTTAGGACACTTCCCACATTCTGTAAGATACCTCTTACAATCCCCATAATAATAACAACCTCCAGTAAAAGCCCAGCAATCAGGTAATCGCCATATCACTTTCCCTTGAATTCTCCCAATGTCCTCAATAGTAACAAACCCACCATTAATTCCATGTAATACCACAATCTTCGGATTAAATTGTTCTATATTTTTAATCAGATCTATGCCGACTACAGCAGGAGAGAAACCATGCGTAGATATCGAATATTGAGGATAAACTTGAAGAGGTAACATATCACGATCATAACCGCAGATCTCATCCTTCTCTCTTGATGCAATATGAACTTCGTCAAATATATTCCTATTGGCAGTCATACCAGAATTCAATACTAACATTTTAGATCTAAGTCCAATTTTTCGTAGTCCCATATGAATTCTATAACCAGCATTAAAAGCTCCACCAACACACCCCACTGATGTACTTATGTATAATACATCAGTAAGTCTTTTAGGCATAATCCGGCCTTTATTTCTTTTTTCTTTTTTATAATAACAAATAGCATAAGCTTTTGAAGCTTTTTCTTGTATATAATCCTTTAAAAAAAGTTGATGTTCGCATATTTTAATTTCATATCTAGTACAAGGATTGCCTATACTAAAAGGTAGTATTGAAATTTCATCTTTAGCACTATATTTACAAAACATCTCATTTATAAAGGTATTTCCAGCTATTTCTATACAATGCTCTAAATTTTCTTTTAAATGCGATATTATAAACTTTAAAAATGGATGTTCTTTCTTTGAAATTACAATCGAATCAGAAAGTATCTGATTATTTATGTCATGAGGATCAGTAAATAAAGAAAAAGATACATCTTCTATCAAATGATCAAAAGGTTGAATACATTTAAAGTCTGAATCAACAAATACACCACCTTCACTATATAAGATAAAATTTCGAGCTACTCTCAATAAAAATTCATCATTTACATTATACTTAAATAAATCAGGGAAATTATTTTGAATTAATGTTTTGACATCTTGTAAACTCCAAAGTTTATATTGCCATAAAGGATGTTTCAGTATCCATGTGTCATATAAGGCAGATAAATAAACAGACAATTGAGAAGTATCATTTTCTTCTTGTATCTGATGTATTATTTGAGGTATTGTGTTTTTTATATCCATTTTGATTAAATTTAAAGTATTTAATTAACTTATTCAACCATATAATCTACATATTCTACTAAGTGTATTCAATCTCTCATTTCTTCTTTTCTTAATACAAAGAACAGTTTATATAATTCTGATATATCTTCTTTTAGAATCTTTTTCACAATATAATATATCATTTTTTTACCTATAATTTTATTACAATCTTTGATAGAATTCTTCTTCCCTCAATGATTGCAAATACTTCAAACATCGACTTTCCAAATCACCGAATAATGACTTGAAATCTAATAATGTTAAATCTCCTTCTAAATTCATCACATTCTTCGCTTTCTTAAAGTCTCTATATATAATATATATTTTCAGTACAGATTCTGCAGTAAATTTCTTGATTTTGTCCCATGTTTGATACTGGATATCGGTTTCATTCCACTTCAACAAGTTCCGATGTAGAAAAATAATACGACCATCAGGAGTATGTTGCGCCATTGTATGACCAATAAATAATCCATCTTCATCAATATATCCACATGATGCAACTTCATGTTTTATAAAATAAAAAGGGGTTTTCAAAGCTAACCACGCAAAACGAAATGTATCTTTGTCCCCAATCAAATAATTATAATAAATATGATTATTCATATTAAAATAAAGAGCCAAATTGAGTTCACGCCAACAAGTTTCTTTATTAATTAAAATCTGTCCACTTTCTTGTTCTTTATTACTGTTTGCAGGCACTCCCATTATTTCCCATATCTGATTGTTTTTATCTGTAGTCCAGAAATCCGGCCAAAACATTGCTCCGTACTCTTTATATTCTGGCAAATCAAATAGAAACTCAGGGTTCATTGTACAAATATTATCTGCATCCAAAAACAACACTTCTTTAAAATGACTAAATAATATTGCCATTGGTTTCATTACATAACCACTCATATCAGGAGAAATATCATAAAAATCTTCCACATTATGACATGTTACATTTAACTTCATCAATACTTCATCAAGTTCCGGAGTAATCTCATTTCCTCTATACCAAATTTCAATTGGAAGATTACAATCCAATTCATTCCGAAGAACATTTATCAATATCCAACAGCAGGTAAAATAGTTTTTACCACCAGCGCAAATAACAATCCCTCTCCCTTCAAAGTTATCTGGATAAGGTAATATATTATTAACAAAATCTTGCCAATGCTGAGTTATTACCTTTATATTTGATTTGGGTAAAACAAAATCCGTTGTTCTTATCCCATCTCGTTGAAAAACAAGTCTCATTTTATCTTTTTATTTTATTATATTCAACAATCTCCTTAAAAAATGAAATTAACTCAGGGACATAATAATCAAAACTAAATTCATAGCGTTGTTTCATCATGTTCTCCCGCAATACACTCATATAATGCCGATCTTTTAATTGATAGCAAAGATCATTCATATCTTTAAAAAATACCCCTACATTTTTTTGTCGGACAATATTTTGCATAGCTACAAGATGTTCTGAATTATTTTTCTGTATCATAGGTAACCCCGCCATAGCCAAAGTAGTCAGCCTGGCAGGAATATTCAAATCATTCCAGTTTGCATTCAACACATTTCCATTATTATGACTATCGAAACAATGGAGCCACCCTGCGTCATATTTCGAGAATTCCTTCACCCAATTCTCCGGTATACAATGAGGATGCAAATGAATATGCCTCGGTGCTCTATTCTTCAAATGATAAAGATACCCCATTTTATGATCATGATAATTTTCTGTATATACGTGAATATGGATATTCTGTTGTGATAGAACCTGCACATGTTCAGGAGTAATGCCTACTATTCTACCTGGTACTACAGTATGTATTTCATGATCTGATTCAGATATTAATCTTGAAAAATCATTCTTGAAATAATCTTTTTTAGGTAAATCACCATCTAAAATATAAGTTAATCCCATTTTGGGAATAAATTGCTCAAACCAAGATTTTACTTCCTCATTAATAAAAATATTGCCATCAGCATGAGAATATAAATAAACTAACTCTTTCCATTTCCCTTCACGAATAGCATGAAAAGCACTTTCTTTAAAATGCCAAACAAAAGGTATTTCCGGAAAATTCTTCCGTACTTCATAAGCCAGGGAAATTGCGCCGAAATTTAACAAACCATAAATTATGTCAGGCTTAATTTCCTTTATCTTATTTTTATAATCCTCATAAGGGATATCAATAACATTCCCAAAAGGGAGATGCCCGACAGTTGTGCTGCAATAAGTTGGTTTTTCTATCCAAAGTCCATACAACTGATGTCCAGCTTCTTCCAAAGCATATATTCTATCTGGATTGAATGCCAATTCCCCCACAACCAATATTTTTAATGAATCTTTAGAAGGTATTATTTTTCGTCTGAAATTCTTGTAAATTTCCTCTTCATCGGTAAATTTATAGTCTGATACTTGAATTTTAATAGGATCATTTACCTTATAAAAACTCCGATAATGATTAACACCTCCACCATATTTTTCACTAATAATCTTATGCCTTTGATTAGGATGATCTGTCCATAAAGCACTTATGCTACCCGTAGGTACAAAAGCTCCTTTATCCATCAACTTTTGCCAAAACATTCGATACAAATTATCAGTGACCCATTCTTGCCTCTCCAACCATTTATCATTAGTCTTCCGGTGTGCTGTTTGCACTAACTGAAGAGAATATCCTTCCCGTAAACCCAATGTTTCGTATTTTAATGGATGTGATGCTGCCGTATCATCAAGATCATATTTCATCCCACTATAAACCAATACGACATCAGACGATTGTTCAAATATTTCCTTTAAATCTATCAGATGATTCACATAAAAAAAATCATCAGAAGGGAGATATGCAATATAGTTGTATTTAGCAACAGCTAACCCTTGATTAATAGTATATCCCATACCTTTATTTTCCTTATTTCTTAAATAAACGATATTAGAATATTTCTCAAGATAATCCTCAATATTTTCTTTCGTATCATCTGTACAACCATCATCGACAATAATCAGTTCCCACTGACCATAACTCTGCCTCAGCAAACTCAAAATAGCCCGCCTTATATATTCTGACTGGTTATAAGTTGGCATAATTACTGAAAAGCCATCTATTTCATGTTTTTCCATATTCATCTCATTCTGATTTATATGCATTCATCAAATACAACCCTAACGGAACCATCAGTTCTATCACATTTTGTTGCCTATTAGTTGCAAGTTCCAATAGTTTAGGTATAACATGCACAATCAATTCATCTTTTTTCTGTGAAAAAAGAATTTGTTGCCACAATATCTTTTTATAAGCTTCCATATTCCAATTTCCACAACTCACCTTAGTCATTTTAATCAGTACTTCTTTTTTAAAAGGTATCGAATCATCCATTTGCTCCAATAAGTTTATAAGAATCGCAGAATCACCGAATAAATCATCATCTATATTGTAGCTCATTAAATAGCTTAAAATCCTCCATATTAGCCTAGAAACCTCTTCTGTATGCATATTTTGTTTTTTCAATTCAATCAGAAAATAAAGCATTGAATTTATTAGATCTAATGGTTTTTTCTTCTCATCATATATACTTAAACAATAATAATTACAAGTATTCAAAAGAGAGGATATCTTGTGATTATAATCGTCTAGCATATCTTTTTCTCTCGGTTTAGAAATAAGATAAAGGGCCGATGATAAAGTTGAAAAGCCTGTATCAAAATTTATAGATTCACTGCAGAAAATGTGGTATTCCAAATCCGTAAGTGTGTCTTTATCTACTTCCACAAAAGCATTGCGAATTAAGTAATTAATCCCCCAGCCAACTCCCGAAAGCCCTTGGTCTATACTGTTATTTTTTATTTTTCCAATATTATCCAAAACCTCACCTAACAAGTTATCTGCTATATCACTATACGTTTTAATGCCAGTATTTTTATAAAGTTCATAATAGAACAACACCGCACCCATTTTTCCTCCAATCAGTTCTATTTTTTTTATTTCTTGTAAATTAAGAGTTATAACATTAGCAATGTTCAATAATAGTTTATTCATGTTATTTATAGAGTAAATTTAACTTATCCAAGCTCCAAAGTAATAATGTATGGCATAAGCCTCTTTTATACTTTCCTCAAGTCGTTTATCCCAATGACCTTTTCTTGCCACATTAGCCATAGGAACATCAAATGGACTCACATAAGATGACGGTATTAAAAATATATCTTCTTGTTCTTCCTTTGTTTGATTCTTATATAAATCAATTAACATCCATTGTCCTGTTGTCTCAAATATATAATCTTTATTAGTTCCGATAGAAAAGGATAACCTTAAAATTTCCTCAGAGAAAATCTTTTCAATAATTTTCTTCATAAAACTATGCCCGGGAACAGAAGCCATAAGTGAGTTATTAAAAATAAAATCACGTTTAGCCATTCGGCAATGAGATGAAGGCTCCTGAGAAAAACAACAGTGTTTATCTTGCAATAATCCATCCATAGGTTTCAATGACTCGTAATCAAAATCTACATACATACCACCCATTTTATAGAGTATCAAGTACCTTATTACATCCCATCGTTGAACATTGTAAGGAAAATTATTATATGCCTCCCAATATTGAGGATAGTATTCCAATATAAATGAATTCATTTTAGTAGCATCCCAAAAGATATATTCCCAATTAGGATAATCATATCTCCAGGTTTCTGCCATTCTAGCAAAATGCTCAGGCAACGGTTCATCGATCCCCGACCAGATTTGATGTATTTTTCTAGGTATTGTTCCTTTCATCTATTGTATGATTTATTATTCAATTCTATTTTAACAACTAAATTTAATGCAAACATTATTATCTGATTCATATTATAAAAATTACATTCTACAAACCTTCCTCAAAATCAACTTTATTTCCTAATTGAGCCTATTCGTAATATTTCTCATATAAAGCATTATTCATTTACTATTTCCTGAGTAATTAACAAGATTCACAATCTATTTGGAATAGTTATTGTCAAAAAATGAAACATACGGATAAACGACAAACATTAAAAATCAGAAAATCAAACGCTTTCTTCCTCTATTGTTTTTCCGTATGACCTTTTAATAACAATCCATAAATATCCTTTCCAATAATACTAAATATAAGAAAAAATCAATTTTTAAATATTTAATATACTATTGCTAGTTACTCAATTTGCATTTCCAATATATTCAATTGCTTTTCTAATCCAGACATCTTCTCCAGCCTTTATATCTTCTATTGTCTGCTGCACTGGAATATCTATTTTCACTCCCGTACGTTGATTCATGCCCCATTCTGGGTAAAATGCTCCAGAAGCAGTATATTTTGCTTTAACTGCACGTGGCAAGTATAAATATCCAACATGCCCATTTGCACCAGCTGTTTGAGTTCCAATAATAGCACTTTGGGGAGCACCGCGAAAAACAATTGAACATATTTCACCAAAACTTTGTGTGTTCTCATTTACCAAAATTGCAATTTTACCTTTAAAAGAATCAAAATTTTGGTATTGTTCACTATTCATTACTACATCAAGAAAATAATTACCCGGATTTTTTTTAGAATTCATAGAAAACCACATAAAAGCGCCTTTTTCCGCATAAAGATATTTCCCTATTAAACTTAGTACATTTGTTCGTGGATATTCACGTAAATCCAGTATCAATCCTTTAGCTGTTTTCATTCTATTTTTCATTAATTCATCAAAATCTTCAGCGATAACTTTCGCCGCATTGACATAAATAATGTTTTTTGACTGTAAATCATATTGTTCAAATCCCTTTCTCCCTTTAAAAGGCATATTAGGAGCAGATGTTTTTATCATCCTTTGATACACCGTATTATTATATCCGATAGTAAGATTTATTAGTGAATCGGGTGTTAAAAGAAGCAAATTTCTCACATTTCTCAACAATCCTCTTTCATTTGAAGAAGGAATAGTCGAACGATATTCTTCAACAATTTCTGAGACTTCCTTATCATTTACAGCAAGGATAACTGAGCCTCTTTCTACTTCCTTTTGCATCGTAAATTCTACCACAAACTCTCCATCTTTTGCCTGAGTCAGTCCCAAAGCCGGTTTCCTCATAGGTTGGGAACTACCTGAAAATTGAATCAATCCATGAGAATCATTAATTTCTGCAAGTACCTTTTTTATTGAATGATTTAGTTCCAATTCAGAAGATGTTTCAATAAATTCAGGAAGATATTTTGCCAAAAGAGAACTCCATTTATTAGTCGTATAATCAATATATGGATAAGCATATTCTAAAGCATTCCACAACCTGAAAAGAGTAAGAATACGATACCCTTGATCTTCCCAATTCATATCAGGATACGGTTTATCTCTCACAAATTCTATTTCTTCCTTATCCTTAAGAATTGGAAGATAGTAATTAAAAACGCTATTACGTTTAGCATTTTTTATCCGTATCAACTTTTCACTCAATACATTATCAAAAAGTTTTAAATCTTCCAGCCATTCTAAATGAGCAAAACGATGATATTTGGAGGAATCCTGAATCGAGTAATCTTCTGTTTCTTGAATCTCTCCATACTTGTCTATCCACTTGTTAAGAAGAAAATTCCTTTCATTACTATCTTTAGCACTTGCAATAAATGGTAGTACGCGAAATAATTCAAAATCCCAATTATATTTTCCAATTACAACCTGTGGGTGATAATATTTAAGAAATCCCCACACTTTACCTAGTATTTCCAGATTTTTCAATGTATATGGATTAGTTATATCTATTGCAATACCTGAACCTTTTATAAATTCAGTATCTTTATCTGCTTCAACAGTCGGATTTGTCATTATATCAAATGATTGTCCATCGACTAACACTTGACAATCAGTTACCCAAAGAGTTATCACAGACATACAGGAAATACGAAAATGAAAATTATCTGTACGCTCAAGTGGCATTTCAACATAAAATTCCTTCCAATCTTGTTCTCCATCACATTTTATACTGGTATTTTGAGACATAAATTTTTTAAGATAAGTATCCAATACAATTGTAAAGTCAACTTTTGCATCTTGTGCTTGTTGATACTTATATTTTCCTTTAAATACAATTTTTTTTCCAACAATATCCCGATTTGATAGATCAAATTGTGCAGTCACTATATTTCCTTGCTGTGTTGAAGGAATCATCAAAGATGCTTTTTCACCAGGCAATGTATGATAATCTATTTCAATTTCTTCGCAATCACTATGCCAACCCATCTTGGGAAAACGTCCTACAAAGTTAGAAAAGATATGTGCCCCATCTAAAGACAAGAATCCTTTCTTGAGCTGCGTATTTTGAGCATCAACATCTACAACAAATATCAAAAATAATAAACAATAAAACAACTTCATAATATATTATTTTGGTTCTCAACAATTTTAAACAGTATTATACACATAAACTAAAAGTATAATTAATCTATCCTTCAATATAGAAGATAATCCATTAAACTAAACACAAATTTGTACTTTTTTTAAAAAAAATAAAGGTCAATATTTTTTATGTATCAAAATAGTATTTTTAATCTTACTTCATAATTCAGATACCACTTCAAAATATCCTTAAAGTATCTTCTAATATTAATACAAGATTCCATATGTATTAATTCATACTATCTATCAATTATATCATCATATCTTACAATATTCCAATCTTTTACATAAATTATAAATATCCTCGCAAAAAGCAAATCTAGGCATAAAATGAGACATATAACAAATCTATTATATTAAAAGTTTTATTATTTATAAAAAAAACTTTCATCATTACCTCCAAAATCAAAACAAAAAATATTTCAATTATTCAGGTTCTGACTTTGGAGGACAAACATCAAGACAATTTACCTTTCAAATATTATCTATACTGGTTGTAAATTGTGGTACTACCACTGTTAGCAGAATAGCCAGTATACGAATCTCCGCGTCCACCCGATGTTACAACTTTCACTTCTACTTGACCATGATATTTCGTCAAATCAACACTAGCACCACCTATATAAGTAGAACCTTGTTCAGTCAAATATGTTCCATTTGGATCTCTGTACAAAGATACTTGTTCTCTTTTCTGCCCATTTACATAAACTTCTACAAAACCGGAATAAGTATATGTTGAAGAATATCCAGGAATTCCTTTAATAGTACAACCTACATCTAACACGCCATTTGAATTTCTGACCGACATATTTGATTGATAGGTCGCTCCAGCTCCCATTCCTTCAACAAAATCATAATTAGGATGAGTTGTAGTAATTTGATCATATTGAGGACGTCCAGTTTCGCCATAATTACCGTATATGACTACATCTGGTGCAACATATCCCCAACCATATACCCAACCACCTGGCCAATTACCTTCCCAGTTATTTAACTCATCTTGCGTATATCCACTATACCAATGGTAGTTTCCATCAGGATCATATCCTCCGAATCCATGATTTAACCAATCATCAAATCCACCACCAGAATAACCGTCCGAATAACCACCTACATAATACCGCATCTCTTCTTCTGTCAATACAGGGTAATGCTGCTGCAATCCCTGAAAATCTTGTCGAGTAATTTTCCTCATAACTAAAATAATTTTTTAAATATTAAACACTATTTCGAATTAGAGACAAGCCGACTGACAACCAGCAAAGCTACTCTTATTCAATTTAAACTCTATTTTATTAAACCTCTTTTTTCATTAGCCAAAGCCCTATTGCAGATAATTTACTATTAACAATCATATCATCATAAAAAGCTTCTTGAATCTTCTCATTTATATAGGTTTCTAGATTAACTAAAGATATATTTTCGAAAACAGATAAATCATACAAAATGTCCCACCACAAATTATCATACCAAAAATTCATAGAATCCATATCAGAGAAACTTACAAGACTTTCTACACTCTTTAAAAGCTGCATTCCTTCTCTTTCAAATAGTAAAGGGAGTCTCATTAAATTCTGTTTAAATAATATGATGTCAATATCCTGATACTTATGTTCACTTAAAGTTTGTTCGGAAATATTCAAAAGATCCCTCAATATTTTCTCAATACCTATTTTATTAATCTCCAACTTATTATATAGTCCACAAAAAACATATAACATAGAATTCAACAAAGATAGTTTAAGACTATCTTTATTTTGAATACTAGTCCTTATTATCAATCGTGTATTTTCAATCACTCCAGTAATCCAAACATTTTCTACTTCATCCAACCGAAAAGATATTCGAGAAAGTAAATATATTCCTGAAGAACATAAAGAAACAGGAGCATGAAGTTCTTTCATTAATGAAGTTCTCACATCACTAAGTAAAGCCTCATCTATATAATGAAAAACATCATCATCAGGACTACTCTCTAAAAAACCTTCTCGAAGTAAAACAGTCAAAGCATACCCCACCCCAGCAACTCCATCTAAAGCGCTAGGAGACAACTCTGGCCTCAGCTGACTAAGAATATCATCCAATAACTCAGAGGCTATATTCTCATAAATTTTACAGCCTGAATATTGAGAATATTTATATAAAAATAAACAAACACCTATTTTCCCGTTAAACAGACCAATAGCTTCAGTATTAGCCAAATTAGCAACTATTGTATTTGCTATTCGTTGAATAATTTTATTCATAATTTAGTACATTCTATTTTTTATAATATCTTTAAATAATTGAATCAATTGAGGAACATAATAATCAAAAGTAAATTTCTCTCTTTGCTCGATCATATTACTAGTTAATTTCTCAATTTTTGTCTTATTTTTTAAGATTGAACACAATTCAATATAATTCTTGAAAAAGATCCCTATACCCATCTTCCGAGTTAGCTCTTGTGTAGCAACAATATGGTTTGTGTTATCATACATAATCACGGGTAAACCAGCTGCAGCATATGTACTAATTCTAGCTGGAATATTCAAATCATCCCAAGATACATTCAACAAATTACCATTATTTCGACTTTGTACACAATGTAACCATCCTGCATCATATTGTGACAATTCTTTAACCCAATTCTCCGCTGCAACATGTGAATGGAAATGGAAATGCTTAGGAGCTTTCTGGTAGCGTAACAAATTATCCTTCGCAATACTATTATGACAATTTTCAGCATACCAATGGATATGTATATTATTATGAGCTAAAATTGCTAAATCGTCACCTGATATCCCAATCATTCGCCCAGCTACAACCGTATGTATAGCTCCATCCTGCTCTGACAGTTTAGAAGAAAAGTCATCTTTAAAATATTCTTTTTTGGGTAAATCGCCATCCATTAAAAACGAAAGCCCTGAAGTAGGTGGTAAAAACTGTTCAAACCAGATCCTTACTGATTCATTTAAATATATTTTACCTGACGCATGAGTATACAAATATACCAATTTATCCCAAGTGCCTTGGTGAAGACAAATGGAAGGCCCCTCTTTAAAATGCCAAACAAAAGGAATATGAGGACAAGCTTTAATAACATCATAAGCCAAAGGAACAGCACCAAAATTCAACATACCATAAATAATATCCGGCTTTACCTTTTTTATTCCTTCTTCCCAATTTTCCAAAGGTATATCTTCTACATGTCCAAAAGGTAAAGGACCTACCGTTGAAAAGCTAAAAACTGGATTTGGCACCCATAACCCATAAAGTTTATGTCCAGCTTGTTCAAAAGCATATATACGTTCTGGATTATAAGCTAATTCTCCTAATAAAAGAATTTTCAATGGAGCCTCACACAAAGACTGCTTCTTTTGAAAATTAGCATATAATTTTTCTTCATTAATAAACTTGTATTTAGAAATCTTCATCTTAATGGGACCATGTACTTGATAATACCTTCTATATTTATTTAGTCCGCCACCATATCTTTCACCAACTAAACGATGACGTTGTGTTGGATGTGAAGTCCAGTTACAAGAAATTTCATTTGTCATACCAAATGCACCTTGATCTGTCAATTTATACCAAAACATCGAAAAAAGATCCTCAGTTACCCATTCATTTCTTTCCATCCAACGCTTATCTGTTTTTCTATGGGCAGTCTGGACTAATTGCAAACAATTTCCTTTTCTTAAGCCCCTACTTTCAGTATTATTCGTATAATATAATGTATCTGAAGAATCATACTTCATACCTGTATAAACAAGAATCATATCATCATATTCATTGAACTTTTGGAAAATAGTTTCCAGATGATTCTCAAAATAAAAATCATCAGAAGGTAAATAAGCAATTAAATCAAACTTAGCTGCATCCAGACCTTGGTTCAATGCAAACCCCAATCCTTGATTTCTTTCATTTTTAATATATACAATTCGGGGATCATTAAAAAAATCGGTTAAGAACATTTCCGTCTCATCCGTACAACCATCATTTATAATAATAAGTTCCCAATTTTGATGAGTCTGTTTATATAAGCTAGAAATAGCTCTTCTAATAAAAGATGCCTGATTATATGTAGGCATAATAATCGAAAAATGTGTATTCATAATATTTATTATTTATTACTTTTGTGCTCCAAATATCCGTATTTAATGATAAATTTAACGATAATATATGGTCAAAATAAGATAAAATCTATTCATTTTACATTTAATACATATAAAACAGCTTATATATAGCATTTTATATTAATAATGAACAGTATTTATCATTTATTGAACAGTTAATAACATCGTTTAATCTTAAAAATCTTTTTCTTTGTGAAGATCAAATAATTTATTTATTTACTAAATATATCTATGGAAACACTAGAAAAAAAAGAAACACAAAAATTAGAAAAAAAAGATTCACAACGAAGCGAAGAAGTACAAGTTATTATAGATAGGATGCCTACAAGAAATGCCACCTATGCTATTATACTAACAATGCTGCTCATTGTTATAATAATTACATTAGGATTCATTATTAAATATCCAGACACAGTCGATGGGCAAATCTCTATTACCTCTCGTTTGGCACCAGTCAGATTAATCGCTAATATATCTGGAAAATTACATTTATTGATTGATAACAAAGCTTCAATTAAAGAAGGACAAATCATAGCTTATATAGATAACCAAGCGAACTATAAAGATGTTCTGCTTGTAGATTCCTTATTAAATAGGTATAAAGATCAAGATTTGGAAAATTTTCCAATAATAACCGGACTATTATTAGGAGAAATAAGTTCTACTTTCAACTCGTTTGTTATTGCCCACACTCAATATTATCGAATGTTACATTCCGATATCTATAAAACAATGTGTAATAGTCTCCACCAACAAAATAATATTAATGTAGATATCATTGAGAATTTAAATAAAGAAATCATTTTAAAAGAAAACAAACTAACTATTGAAAAAGAATTATTGAGTAGAGACAGTACACTTGCTTGTGCTAAAGCTCTTAGTGAACAAGAATATAATCGCCAACAAAGTATATTTTACGATTTACAAAGCATACACAAAGAACTGCACAACAGCAAGTTATCATATCTAGCACAAATAAAAAGAAACGACCAACAGATACAACAATACATATTGGAAGAGCAGGAAAGTTTGGACAAACTAAAAGAAGAGCTTTCAGTTTGCAAATCGCAACTAATCAATATAATCCATTCATGGAAAAAAACATATCTCCAAATAAGCCCTATAGACGGACAAATAGAATACTTAGGATTTTGGAGAGAAAATTACTTTACACAGAGCGGACAAGAATTATTTTCCATACTTCCTAGCCAAAATGAAGTTATTGGTGAAGTTATAGTTCCATCTTATGGTATAGGTAAAGTAAAAGTAGGTCAGATTGCTAATGTAAAAGTGAATAATTATCCATATTTAGAATACGGACTTATTAAAGGTGAGGTCAGCTCTATTTCACGCTTATCCAACAAAATTAAACAATCATCTTCAGGAACAACCGGTGAAGGAAATGTATACCGCGTACTCATAACTTTCCCAAGTGGTTTACAAACTAACTTCGGCAAAACTCTCAACCTAGACTTTGAGTCACAGGGAACTGCCGAAATCATAACAAGACCCAAACGATTGATAGAAAGATTATTTGACAACTTAAAGGCCAATGCCGAACAATAAACTCACTAATAACCTAATTCATAGTTAGAAAAAGATAATACTATTATGATTTTACACAGATTTCCGGTAGATTACCAGCTAGACACACAAGACTGCGGTCCGGCTTGCCTCAAAATTGTAGCTAAGTATTTTGGACGTTTTTACTCATTGCAATATCTTAGAGATCGATGCGGCATAACAAATCAAGGAGTATCGTTACTCGACTTAAGTACAGGTGCCGAAAGCATTGGATTACGTACATTAGCTATAAAATGCACCTTGACAGATGTAGTAAACCAAGTTCCATTCCCAGCTATCATTTTTTGGAAAGAGTCTCACTTCATTGTAGTCTACCATTCCAATAAGAAATATATCTGGGTATCCGATCCGGCTAAGGGACGAATCAAATACACTCATGAAGAATTTAAAGCTGGCTGGTATCCGAAAGGTGAATCTATTGGTGTACTTTTAGCAATAGAACCTACTATCGATTTTCAGCGTAGTTCTGTCGAAAAAGAGTTGGAAAAAAACAGCTTTATCAGCATTTTACGTTACTTTATCCCCTATAAAAACAGCTTTGCAACCATATTTTTTATAATGCTTGTAGTGACCCTTCTTCAGGGCATGCTTCCTTTTATATCAAAAGCTGTGATTGATGTCGGTATTAAAACATCTGATATTAATTTTATAAATATGGTATTGATAGGAAATATTAGCATCCTATTAAGTATCACAATATTTAACGTAATACGCGATTGGGTATTACTACATATCACTTCACGAGTTAATATTTCTCTTATATCCGATTATTTGATCAAGCTCATGAAGCTGCCAGTAACATTTTTTGAAAATAAACTTTTGGGAGATATCTTGCAACGTGCACGAGATCATGAGCGCATTCGGAGCTTTATCATGAATAATTCGTTGTCATTGATATTCTCTACGCTAACTTTTATAGTTTTTGGAATTATTCTACTAGTATACAATCCTATCATATTTTACATTTTCCTTTCTGGCTCGATATTGTATGCAGGATGGGTACTTCTATTTCTCCGCATCCGAAAGAGACTTGATTGGGAATACTTTGAATTAATTTCTCAAGATCAAAGCTATTGGGTTGAGACTGTATCTGCTATTCAGGATATTAAAATTTACAATTACGAGAAACACAGAAGATGGAGATGGGAAGAAATACAAGCCAGACTATATAAAGTTAATAAAAGAGTGCTAAACGTTACAAACATGCAGAACCTTGGGGCACAGTTTATTGAAAATATAAAGAATATGGGTATTGTGTTTTTCTGTGCCAATGCTGTCATCAAAGGAGAAATTACTTTTGGAGTCATGATATCCACACAGTTCATTATAGGAATGTTAAACGGACCATTAGTTCAGTTTATTGGCTTCATTGTTTCTGCCCAATACGCAAAAATCAGTTTCTTACGTATGAATGAGATTAGACAGTTAAAAGATGAGGATGAAGAATTATCTATCGGAGCCACCTCTATTTTACCGGAAAGTCGCGATATTACATTGTCGAATATTATTTTTCAATATAGCCAAAATTCGCCTTTGGTACTTACCAATATATACTTGACCATTCCACAAAATAAAGTAACCGCCATCGTAGGTGGAAGTGGTAGTGGAAAATCCACCTTATTAAAATTATTAGTAAGACTTTATAAACCAACTTTCGGCGATATAAAAATGGGGAATATGAATGTATCAAGTATCAATCTGCGAACATGGCGCAATATGTGTGGAGTAGTAATGCAAGACGGTAAGTTATTCAGTGACACAATTCTTGCCAATATAGTATTGGATGACGAACATATCAATTATGAACATCTGCATGAAGCATGCAAAATGGCACAAATAGAAGATGAAATAAACGGCATGCCAAAAGGATTTGATACTTTTATTGGGGAAAAAGGACGAGGATTAAGTGGAGGACAAAAACAGCGATTATTAATAGCACGTGCTCTGTATCGTGATCCCGATTTCCTGTTTTTAGACGAAGCAACAAATTCACTGGACGTCATCAACGAGAAAAAAATTGTGGAAGCACTAAATTCTGCATTCAAAAATAGAACTGTAATTGTCATTGCACATAGATTAAGTACCATTCGCCATGCGGACCAAATAGTCGTATTACATCAGGGAAGAATAGTAGAAATTGGCAATCATGAAAATCTGATGGAAAGAAAAGGCGAATATTATAATCTGGTTTCTTCACAATCAGATTAACGCCTTCTACCAACATACTAAACGACAATTCTAACTAATATATAAAATATTCCTATGAACTATAAATGGATAATCGCATGTTTTATACTCGTCCCTACATTTTTATACGGACAGCCATACCAAATTTCTTTAGAACAGGTACTGAACGAATGGTGTCTATCTTCGCCATCAGCCAAGAAAATAAAGTTATCATATGAGAATACCATATTAGAATTTGAGAACTATAAAAAAGATTTTCTACCCTCTATTGCCTTCTCATTAAGCCCTGTGAACTTTAACCATTCACAAAAGTTAATGCAGAATGCCGAAAGTGGGAATTATTCTTATGTAGAAGACTATACCAATAGTAGCAGTACTGAGATTGCTATCCGACAAAAGATAGGTATTGTAGGTGGTGAACTCAGAGTTAGTTCACGTTTAAACTATCTACGCGAATTTTCCAATAATAGAGATCGCTTTGGTACGAATCCGCTATACATCAATTATTCACAGCCTTTCGCGGGAGGGCTCTATAACTATAAGAAACAACGGGATATACAATATGCACAATTCAATAACTCGCTAAAACAGTATTGTTCAGAAATAGCAAATATTCAAACACAAGCGGTAAACCTATTTATGAGTTTGTTTTCAAGTAAATTGGCTACTGAATTATCTTATAAAAATATTCAAATTTCAGATACACTTCTTGCTGCCAGTAAAGCATTACTCGACAACGGTTATTTCACGGAATACGAATATCATCAAATGGAGTTGCAGCAACTTAACAATCAGTATGCCTATGAAAGTTCTACCAAAAATTATCAAAAGGCGCTGAGAGAACTTATCACTTTTCTCAATATGTCAGAATGGACAGATAAAGATGTAAAAATACAAACACCACAATTCGACTTACCGTTAAAGATAGATGAAAAGTTAGCTATTTTCTATGCTCGTCACAACAGCCCCTTTGTTTTATCACAAGAAGAAAAAAGGCTAAAGGCTGAACAAACATTGTTTACTGCCAAACTAAATAACCGTTTCAATGGTAATATCAATTTAAGCTATGGTTTGAACCAATATTCCGATCATTTTTTAGATGCCTACCGAAAACCGGATTATACACAAGGAATTATGATAGGAGTACAAATTCCCATTTTCCAATGGGGAATTAATCGTAATAAATTACGTATAGCCAAAAACAACTATCAAAATAGTATGATAGAAATTGATCAGGCAGAAGCTAATTTCGACAATGACATCAAAGATATAATAGAAGACTATAATCACAATATAAATTTATGGTTCGTTGCCACAAAAAGCTATGAACTGTCTCAGGAGCAATACGCATTGTTAGCACAGAAATTTCAATCAGGCAAAGTATCTGTTTATGAATTGACTTCTGCCCAACAGGAGCAATATAATGCAATGCAAAGATACTACAATGCCATCATGAATGCTTGGAACAGCTTCTGTATGTTACGGAAAACTACTCTCTATGATTTTGCGAAACAAACGGAATTGGAAGATTTATTCTTTTAATCTTCCAATTCCGTCGCTAATAGACTCAATGATTTATATGATCGTCATTTCGACAACCTAGCAATTCGTAAATTATATCCTTCCTACTATTATTATTTATTGTATTTACTATTCCAATCCTGAATTCCTTTGTTACATCTTGAAAAATATTAGGATATTTTTTCTCAAATTCATCTAAAGAATACTTTTTGTTATCTCTTAAGTAGAGCACAACAAAATAATTCATCAGATCAATCTCCACAGGTTTTTCTTTTATGCGTGCTTCAAATAAGGATGCAGCTTGTTTATAAGCTTTTGATGCCAATTCTGATTTATCATTCGCTTCCAACAACATTCCCTTCCCTAAAAAAAGAACAGGGTCTTTCTCATGCGTACCTAACTTTTCTAGTTGCAGGATTGTTTCCAATGCCTTTTCCATATCTCCCTGTGCTATTAAATATTGGACTATATTGTCATATGCCAATTCATAGGATGGATCAATAGCTATCGCCTCATCCAATAGACTGATTACCTTATTTAAAGAATCCGAATCGGAACTATATCGCATCGCTAATTCTACAGCCTGATTATTTTTTTGAACAGCTAATGAAGGCTTCTTAACATTTGCACAGCTAGTGATTAAACACAAAAGCAAACAGATAATTATTTTCATCATTTTATTATTTTATTGTTGCAGTTAATAATATAGTAAACTATTGAAATATAAAATTAGCAAATAAAAATCGTATAACAAAATATAAACGAAAGAAAGTTATTAGTTAATGCATTATTTTATCAACTTTACTGTAATAACCTATCTCTGAACAAAAAACAGGATCAGAACAAATACTTTAATAACACAGACTATCCATAAGCACTTAAAAAAACAATATGAAATCACTTTTCGTCATCGTCATATTTTCGCATATCGCATTGTTATCCATTCAGTTGCATTGCGTCATCTATTTCGTGACACTCCAAACCATCCCGGAACAGGAAAATAGAACGGTGAACGGAGATAACCCGGATGTGTCAGCCTTCCTTCTTCTACCCGCTTTTGTAACCGACGGAGAGCAGTAGCCTTTCGTAGTCCACACAACGCACAGAGCTGACGTGTAGTGATATAATCGTGATCTTTAAAGAATTCCGCCAATTTTCCATCAATCTCAATATCACTCAATTCTTGTGAACGACGTGTTTCACGGACTTTCTCAAAGGTAGTTGCTTTCAACTCACGAAGCAGTTCTTTCTCTGGAGTAAAAACAACTCCTGCACAGCGTATATGCTCCGCACGCATTTCTTTAGGTGACCGAACCTCCGGAGATTCCGCTTTAATACGAAATGAACCGACACCTTCAATATGAATACTGTTCCCATTGGACAACTCTTCTTTGAAAATATTGGCAAACTCTATAAAAGACCCGATGACATCACCTTTTCTCAGACTACTTCTGGATTCTATAATTTTCGCAATATCTTCAAGCGTCATCGTATCACGCACCACTAAACGGGCATGATATCTTTTTTTATTGGAGTCTTTAGGTTGGGGAGTCAGAAAGAAATCATAAAGTGCACTCATGAACTAATTGTATTGTGCGCAACTGTTAGCTAATTTACGCGGTAGTTTTATTTATTTTATACCAATCAATTGACTGGCTCACATTATGTGCAACAGCTAACTCATATATTATACAACAGTTGCTGCATATAATGTGAAACAGCTATCGCAGAATTTGTGCTACAATTAATATGACGGATCAAAATTACTAATTTATTTAGTTAAAAACAATACTTTATCGGATAGTTTTAGGTAACTCATTTTTATTAAAATCATTTATCTATATAGTTGCAAATCCGTTTTTTCGAATTATATATTTGCGTCTCACATTCCCGAAGTATTAATTATAAAATAGAACAAAAATGAAAACAATGATTCAAAAAATGTTAGAGACACTGCAACAATTACTTATTCGTATAGAAAAACGGACTAACAAAGAGATAAAAGTATCTGTAAAACCCAAAAAAAGTGTAAATATTGAAAAACAAAAAAGTCCTGACCGATCCTCTAAGAGAAATTGGAACCAAATGATGACCATTCATCTTCGGGAATATCTATTGGAACATTTCACATTTCGTTACAATACTCTGACAGGAGCTACTGAATTCAGATTGAAAAATACAACAGACTGTTTTCGTCCAATTAGTGAAAGGGAAATGAATGGAATGATTGTAGATGCCCGGTTGAAGGGTATTCCATGTTGGAGAAATGATATCCCGACTTTAGTATTATCCAGCAAGGTAGAAGCATATAACCCTTTTCATCTTTATATGAAAGAGCTTCCACCATGGGATGGAATAGATCGTGTAACTCCTTTATTATTAAGAGTATCAAACAATGAATTATGGTTAAAAGGCGGATGTTATTGGTTACGGGCGATGGCATCACAATGGACCGGGATAGAGCGGAATCATGCTAACACACTGACACCTATTTTAATCAGTAGTAAACAAGGACTGAATAAAAGTACTTTTTGCAGGTCATTATTGCCTGAATCACTCCGATATTACTATTTGGATAATTTAAATCTGGCAGCCAGTACTTCCCCCGAAAAGAAACTTGTTAAAAATGGATTGATTAATCTGGATGAATTCGATAAAATCAAAGAGAATCAACAAGCAAACTTAAAGAATTTACTCCAAATGGTCAATATCCCCATTTTCCGTGGCAAACGATTAGGCTGGGTAAACGAAAACAGGCTTGCTTCATTCATCGCCACAACAAACTCTTATCAGATTCTGACTGATCCTACAGGAAGCCGTCGTTTCCTTTGTGTGGAAGTGCTGAATTCTATTTCGGAAGAGCCTTTGGAACACAAACAGATATACGCCCAACTAAAAGCGGAACTGGAAGCGGGAAGACCTGATTTTCTGAACCATAAAGAAGAACAATTACTACAACAACACAATAAAGCCTATTATCGCCAGTCACCATTGGAAGATGTGTTTTACAATTGTTACCGACGACCTATGGAAACAGAAAAAGGTATCTGGCTTACCGCAGCTGAGATTTACAATACATTACATCGATTCAATTCTTCCGCCCTGAAAGACACATCCGTGAAACAGCTAACTTCACATCTTCCCGCAATGGGATTTTTTGCAAAACACTCAATGTACGGAAACCGATATTATGTGATAAATCTTCAGTCATAAAAGATGCTTCATCTTATTTCACTGTATAACAAGCAATTACAAGAAAGTATAATGTGAACAAAAACTGATTTCATATTGAAAAAAGAGACGAATTACATGGATTTTATTTGTTTGAAACAAATAAAATCCATGTAATTCGTGACCAATAATTATTAAATTTTAGTTCTGTTACTTTTATAAGTATATATTATTTATCCACTTAGAGATATATTCAAATGTTTCTAATGAATATTTAGGCTTTACCCCATCTTGTTTACGGCTCATTCGCTGCTTAATAAACAATGGTATTTTATGTTTAACTTTAATATAGTCGTGGTCCACACTATCAATTGCCACAATCTCATAATTCTTTTTTCCATTTTTTTTGAAAATATTCTCTATTCCTTGCAGATTATTTGTGCAATCCATATTACCATCCATTTTTCCATGCATAACTAACACCGGGCAAACTAGTAAAGAATAATACCGGCTCGGATCATACTTAATCATTGCCATTATCCGAGGTCTGGTATACCATCGAATCATCATCTGACAATACTCATCAACAGATTGATTTCCAAACTTTTTAGTCTTATCTTTAACAGAAGCATAGTATTCTTTTCCTTTTTGTTGAAAAGACATTTTTATTGAATCAAGTGAATTATACTCATTCACAATATTAACATAAGCTTTCAAAACAGACAATTCATTTTCTGTATCCTCAGCCACCTTACCAATTTTAAATGGCATTGAAGTTTGTTCATAGGCCACATCCATACCTTTCTCTCCAAGTGCAGACAAACAAACGACAAAGCTTATATCTTTATTTCTAGCCGCCTCTATTGATACTACAGCACCTCCTTCACTATGTCCAAGCAACCCAATACATTGATGAGCAAAACGTTTATCTTTCCGAAGAGTCAGCAAAGCTTGATGTACATCATCAGCCTGATCAAACATAGTAACAGTTTCATCTTTAGAAGAAAGTGACTTATCTGTATATGCCCTGTTATCAAAACGAAGAGTAGCAATTCCACTTCTACCAAACACGTCTGACAAGGTAGAAAAGAAACCATAGTAATCACATGAAATAGGTAAAGATGGAGTAACAAGTACAACGATCTTTGTAGATGAAGTAAGTTCTTTTGGAATCGTAAGTATTCCTTTCAAAGTTTGTTTTCCTTGTGCATCTGAAAACTGAAATGCTTCAGAGGTATAATCTATAAAATCTGTAGAAACAAGACACATAGGTTGAGCACATGAATACTGCATATATCCCCATAGACTAATAAATAGAAAAAATATTCTCATAATCTATTCTACCTTTAATTTGTATTACCTTTCGTTCAGTATATACTCTATCGCCTTTTTAATCCACATATCTTCTCCATATTTCACATCATCCACCGTCTGTTTTACAGGAATATCTATCTTCACTCCTACACGTTGATTCATTCCCCAATTGGGATAGAAAGCACCAGCCATTGTATAATTGATTTTTATACCATAAGGAAGAAAGAGATAACCTATATGTCCGTTAGCTCCGGCTGTTTGAGTCCCAATGACTGCACTGCGTGGAGCCGCCCGATAAGCAATGGAAGATAATTCTCCGAAACTCTGTGTTCCTTCATTTACCAAAATAGCAATCTTGCCTTTAAAGTAATCGGGATTCTCTTTCGGACCAACATTTCCTTTTATATCCAGAAAATAATTACCCGGATATTTTTTTGAGTTCATGGAAAACCACATATATGGAACCGGTTTAGGATAAAGATATTTTTCAAGAATATCCTTTGTATACAGTTGTGGATATTGCCTCATATCTAATATAAGCCCTTTTGAATTTATGCGACGGGACATCAGTGCATTCAGTCTATCTGCACTTATTTGTGCAACATTAATATAGATAATATCCTTCGAATCCAAATCATACTCTTCCGGCTTTTTACGTTCTACCACTTCCGGCATGGTATAAACCTGAGTAGGAACTTTTATTTTAGAAGTCTTACTCCCTACTTTTATTGTAACCGTTTCTTCCTCTGCTTTGGTCAAGAACATTCTACGAGCCACATCTCTTTTAAAGGTGCTTTCATTCGAAGAAGCTATGATCGGACGGAACCCTTCCATAAGTTCCTGAACAGATTTATCGTTTACAGCTTTGATAACAGCTCCTCTGTCTATTTCCTTCAAATGGGTAGATTCTACAGCATAGTTACCATCCTCAGTAATTGTTATTCCCAAAGGAAGCCCACGCATTCCAGAATCTTTTACCGAAAGTTCATACGTTCCGTGCGAATCATTGATTTCCGCCAATAACTTTTGTATAGAAAGATACAATTCATTTCCCGACATGGGATTATAAAATTCCGGAAGATATTTTTCTAAAAGTGTAGACCAGGCATGATCAGTAAGATTGACATATGGAAAGCCATATTCGACAGCATTCCACAACCGATAAAGTGTGAGAAGTCGAAAGCCCTGATCTTTCCAACTTATCCCCGGATAAACTTTCTCTCTGCGAAACTCCACTTCTTCTTTCCATGACAAAGGAGGAAGATAGTAATTAAGTACGCCATTACGTTTGGCATTTTTTATCTTTACCAGTTTATCAGATAGTTCTTTATCGAAAAGCGTGGGATCTTCCAACCACTGCAAATAAGCAAACCGATGATATTGAGTAGAATCTTTTACCGTATAATCTTCGGTTTCTATAATTTCTCCATACTTGTCTATCCATTTACTCAAAGCACGGTTTCGCTCCTCTTTATTGCGAGCACGCCCAATCTCGGGTAATACTCTGAATAATTCAAAGTCCCAGTTATATTTTCCGATCACTACCTGAGGATGATAATATTTGAGAAATCCCCACACCTTTCCCAATACGACTAGATTCTCCTTTACTTGCTCTATAGGTTCAGTAAGAGCTACACGAGAATCACTCATAAATTCCGTATCTTTGTCCACTTCAACAGAAGAATCGACCAAAATATCCAGTGACTGTCCGTCTATCAATACCTGGCAGTCACTCATCCAAAGTTTCATATCACCTGAAGTCATCAAACGGAAGAAGAAAAACGATGTACGTGTAAGTGGCATCTCCACCGAAAAGCTTTTCCAGTCCTGATCTCCGTTACACTCTACTTCGGTACTCTCATTTTCGAAGGTATTCAAAAAAGTGTCAAGACCAATTGCAAACCGGACTTTAGCATTACGTGCCTGGGCGCATTTATACTTACCGCTAAAAACTATAGTCTTTCCCACGATATCTCGGTTTGAGAAATGAAACTGCACCTTGGCACCTTTTCCCTGTACCGACCGAATAAACAAGGAAGGTTGATTACCATATAAAGTTTGTGAATCGACCTGAGTTTCCGGATCATCACTTGCCCATGCCATTTTAAATCTTTGCAGACCACGGTCGGAAAGTTCATGAATCCGCACTCCGTCAAAAGAAAGAAACCCTTTTTTACCCTGTTGAGCCTGTCCGTGTGCAGCAAGAGTAATAACCAAAAACGATAATAGATAAAGTAATCTGTTTTTCATAATCGATGTATTAAATATTTTCGTATTCTAAAAATCCGATAATCCTTCCAATCAATTCAGAGTATTTTTATTCTGTCCGGATAATCAACTCTTTTCCTTCTTTGAGTAGATCGTGTGAAATGAACCATCCATCTATCTTTTTCCCATCATAGGTGATATCAGTTATCTTTTTCCCTTTTCCTTGCTTACGGATTGAAAAAGGAGTGCCGTCACCTAAAGTAAATGTAACCTCATCAAATAAAGGAACGGTTACCATATATTCAGGATCGGCGGGTGAATAAGTGTATAAGCCGATAGCGTTGAATACATACCAAGATGACATTTCTCCTGCATCATCCATACCGGAATAAGCCAGTTTATCAGCTCCCATGTCGTAGAAGCGATCCATAATACTGTCAAGCACGCATTGTGCTTTTTCCTGCTTTCCAATGAAGTAATAAGTATATGGTACACTGTGATCGGGTTGATTGCCATGACAATAATTCCCGATAAATCCCGTCATGTTATGAGCTTCATATCCTCGCCAAGGTTCGGAGAAAAGAGAGTCGAGTTTCATTTCCACGGCTTGTTTACTTGGATAGAGAGCAAGCATTCCTTCCGGATCGTGAGGAGCGAAGAACAAAGACTGCCAAGCATTTGCCTCTCGATACATATACGCATAATAAGGATAATAAGGATCAAAATCTTTAATCCATTCTCCGTTGGCAATGCGTCCTCTCCAAAATCCGGTACTAGGATCGAACAGATTTTTATAGTTTTTGGAACGCGCCATCAGAAGTTTATAGTTCCCTTCATCACCCAACTCTTTTGCCAATAACGCAGTAGCATAGTCGTCATAGGCATATTCTACGGTTTTTGTAACAGCGGCTTTATACTCATCCCAAGTAGGAACATTCGTTGTGTCTTTTTCTGCAATCCAGCCTTGACGAATGTATTCATCTAGATAAGGTCTGCCTCCACGACCGGAAACAGTGGCATTCTTCAACAGAAGTTTATAAGCTCGTTCTGGATCAAACCCCCGAAGTCCGCGAAGATAACTACCTGCAACAAATGCAGAGGCGTGATCGCCATGGAAAAAGGTAGGCATATATCCATTTTTTTTCTCTCCCCGGTCAGTGATAGATTTTATAATGTCTATTGTTACATCAGGCGAGAGCATTTCTAGCAGCACCAGTTTGTTGCGATAGTCATCCCAAAAAGAAGGATCCGTGTAATTATTAAATCCTCCATTCACTACTTCCCCTTTGGAATCAGTATATTCTCCATTCACATCACTCCGTAGCACCGGCCATAGAAATGAGCGATACAGACAAGAATAAAAAATTCCTTTCTCGCGTTCACTACCACCCTTTACAATTATTTTAGACAATTGTTTTTGCCAAACACGATCAGCTTCTTTACAAACCTGAGTAAACGATTTGTCGATCATTTCTTTTTCCAGATTCATCTTCGCATTTTTTATGCTTACAAAAGAAAAGCCAATTTTAATCTCCAAAGATTCCAAACCTTTATTGTTCAGAAAATTAATCAGAGACACTTCATGTTTATCATCCTTAACCTGTTCAATATTTTTTATATTGTAATTTGAAACAGCATAGAAGTATATTCTTCCCTCTCCATTCTGAGAACCTGTAAAAATGTTGTCACCCTCCTTCTGAATCGCCCAGTCACTTACCCGATTGTTCGACCTTATCATATCCGCCAACAGTCTCTTATCATCACCTTTTCGGAAAGTATATTTGTGGTAAGCACAACGCAGTGTAGAAGTAAGTTCGGCATTGACATTATATCTTTCAAGAAACACCTGATAATAACCGGGATGGGCCGATTCGTTCCGGTGACTGTATCCGGAGCAATAATCACTCGGAGAGATTTCACCGGTTACAGGCAGCAAAGGGACATGTAACAGGTTCCAATGTCCTTTGTTGGTATGAGAGAATCCGTAGATTACTGTATCTTCGTATTGATATCCGGCTCCACTGCGGAATTGAGTGATGGGACTTAACTGCACCATTGCATTAGGCAACGAGGCTCCGGGAAAGACCTCGGCTCCCCACGTACGTTGCTTCATTTTACGAACATATCCCAAATCTTCCGGTTCCCAAAGAGTAGCGGTTCCTAAAAAGGGATTTACATACTTTGTTAATTGTTTAGTCGGCTTACAACTCACGATCAAAACTGATAGTATAAAAAAAAGAATGTGCTTTTTCATGTAAAAAAAATAGTGATATAATGTGTTTTATTTTTCAAACAAACAATATGTATTGTTTTAAGTATCCATCTGTTAATGAAAATTCAAATATAAAACTTTTTATTTATATCTTATAGTTTTAGTCTGAAAAAATAAAATATTTTTCAGACTAAAAAATGATTAAGAAGTTCAACGAATGAATATATTTGTGTAACTTTGTTTTTCACAAGCAGAGCATACTACTTTATAAAAGCAGTGTGTTGAGTTACACAAACAAACGTAGTTTTCCGTTAGATTTTAGCTATATAAGATTTGCCGGACTTATTTTATTGATGTATGCGCAATTTAAAGTTAATTTCGTTTCTTTTCTTATCTCTGTTTGCACTGAAAGCTTCATCGCAACTCAGCAAGGAGAAAATATCTTTCAAAAACAGGGTGATTATTGCCAAAGGAGATATGCAATTTGCTCCTTTCGAGTTTCTAAACGAAAAAGGAGAACCTGACGGTTTTTGTGTCGAATTGTTTCGTGCCATGATGGACCGGTTGGATATAAAGTATAAATTAGCACTGGAAGACTGGGGAAAAGTACAAAATGAGTTGAACAGTAAGCAGATTGATTTAGCTATAGGTATGATTTATTCCAAAGAGAAAGCAGGTAATGTAAAATTTGGAATACCTCATTGTATGATTTCTTACAACATCGTATGTCGTAAAGACAATGACTATGCAAATCTGGACCAGCTAAAAGGGAAAACGATTATTGTACAGTATAAAGACAGGGCACATGAGTATCTACGTCAACAGGTCTTACGGATAAAATCATTACCGTTGAAAATATAGCAGAAGCGATTAAGTTATTGGCATCGGGTAAATATGATGCAGTACTTTCGTTCGATATTTCTTCTTTTTATTTTGTAAGGAAAGGTAAATATGACAAACTTTTGGTACATCTTACCGATATTGATCCCGAAAGATATTCCGTAGTGGTGAATACCAATAATGAGGATTTGCTTTATATGCTGAATGCTACGATCTATCAGATGAAAATAGATGGTGAATATGATAAGATTTATTATAAGTGGTTCGGAGTGTATGAATCGCCGAAAATAAGCAAAGTTGTTTGGTACATTCTGGTATTGTTTGGAGGGTGTCTTATCCTCTTTGGTATATTTATCAGAGTTTTGAGAATACAAGTAAATCATGCTACCAATTCACAGCCTGGGATTGTCTATTTGAAAAATATTATAGACCGACTCCATGGAACCATTGGTGTGGAGTCGGAAGTAGGCGTTGGTTCTAAATTCTGGATTCAGCTTCTTATAGCTAAAAAAGAGGGTGAATAAGAAACAAAAATCCTTATTAATTTCTTTTTAAGAAAATACGATTCGTGATAGTATTCGGTAATTCAGATTCATAATGAGTTACCATAATCATCGTTTTATCTCTACGACGACAAAAAGCTTCAATAATCTTTTTCACACGACGCCGATTATATGTATCCAGTCCATGAAGTGGTTCATCTAAAATCAGCAATTCAGGGTCTTTTACAAAAGCACGCGCCAATAAAGCCAAACGCTGTTCTCCACTGGAGAGTTGCAGGAAAGGTATGTCTTTCAACTTTGCAATACCGAATACATCCATCCACCATTCGCAGATAGCCATCTGCTCAGGTTGGGGACGCTTATACAAGCCAATACTATCATGCAGACCACTGGCTACAATCTCAATGGCCGGAAGGTTTTTAAGATAGGCACGGTGCATTTCAGGACTCACATAACCAATATGTTTCTTTATTTCCCAAATACTTTCTCCTGTACCTCTTTTCCGTCCAAACAGACTGACATCACAAGCATATGATTGAGGATTATCAGCACAAACCAAACTTAGCAAAGTGGATTTCCCTGCTCCATTTTCACCACTCAATGCCCATTTCTCACCACGACAAACTGTCCAATCCAATTCTTTCAGAATCGTACGGTCACCATAACGAATACTGACTTTATTAAGTTTCACCACCTCATCAGAGTCATAGTTATTCCCATCATAAGGCAAATCAATGATACGTTGCTGCAACTCATCAAAAGAAACGGGCATATCCTTGGCACGAAAAGCTTCAAGATAGGTTTCTCTCTCCATTTTTGGATATATGGTCATTTTATCTATTGGAATTATATGGGTGATAAATGAAGGAATGTCGTCCAACATGGATAGTACCAGAATAATCTGAACGGAAGACATCTTTGTCAAACGGTCGAGCAAAGAGAAAAGAAGTTCGCGGGTAGGTGCATCCAAACCAATAAATGGATTATCCATAATCAGTACACGAGGAGCTGTTAGAAGAGTTTTTGTCAATTGAAATTTTCTGAGTTCACCACTTGAGAGAAGGATTATTTTCTTTTCAAGCATAGGTTCAATACGGAAAAGTTCAAAAAGTTCCTGTTTCAACTGCTCATCTTTGATTTCTCCCAGCATTTCATTTACCGCAGGAGTTTCATCCTGGTCATGGGCATTCCAACGTTGTTGATAGTAATAATTGGCATCGGCAGCCCCATAGGTATCACGAAAAGCAATGTATTTTACATTATCATAAACAGTCTGAGTAGCAGAAGGAGAAAAATCGTATTTCAAAGTTCCCTCACGCAATGGATATTTACCCGTTAATGTATCAACAAAAAGACTTTTGCCTCCACCATTAGGTCCCACAATAGCTATATGTTCGTCTGCTGCAATATCAACCGTGACAGGTTGTGCCAAACGCACTAGCGGATTACGTGCTACCCCACCCACTATGCTAAATGTATTTTGCTTCATAATACCTTTATCCTGTTTTAATAATCGGGCACAAAGGTAACTATTTTACAACAGAATGAGAGATTTTACGAACAATTTGATTAATTACAAGCTTTATTTATACATTATCAACGCAGATTGAGCTGGAATGATGACTTCCGATCCGGTTTGGATCCCTAATCCGCGAACATCAATCACACCATCCTTACACACTATTGTGTATTTTCCTGCAGGTACCATTAACCGCGCAGGTGTGGAACGAGAGTTAAATGCAACGATAATATCTCCCCAACTATCGCCGTTAGCATGATCCTTCAGGCAGAAAGCGACCAAGTTACTTCCTTCTACCGGAAGAAACTCAAGGTGTTTCCGAACTATTTCCGCATCTCCCATACGGAAAGCCGGATGAGACTTACGAAGATCAATCAAACGCTTATAATACATAAAAATATCTCCGTTCGTAGTTTTACGTCCCCAATCAATAGCATTTACAGCATCGGGGCTTTTATAGCTATTGTCCACTCCCTGTTTATCACGCATGATTTCTTCTCCGGCATAAATAAAAGGAATACCTTGAGAAGTGAAAACAACTGTTTGAGCTAACTTATCAAGACGGATCAGTTGTTCAAGAGTAATCCCCGGCAAACTGGCCTTTAGACGGTCTACCAGGCATAATCCGTCATGACAAGATACATAACTGATCATCTGGGTCGGTTGTTTCGCCCATGCTTTATGACTGTAATTCACCGAATCATAATATATTTGCGGATGTTCTATCGCCCCAACAATACCAAATTTCAAACTCATTTCTCCACCCGGAACACCGGCAAGAAATGCACCTTTATCTTTTGCGCTCACAGGTCCGCACAATCCGTCACGCAATTCATCAGAGAAAGCTGCAATACCCGGCATACGAGACATATTGGCTTTCATTGCTAACGAATCCACTGGATACTGAGGAGATTCGGCAGCCCATCCTTCACCATACAAGGCAATAGTAGGATCGACTGTATTCACAGCTTCACGAATCGCGTTCATGGTTTCAATATCATGAATACCCATCAGATCGAAACGGAAACCATCTATATGATATTCTTTTGCCCAATAAAGTATGGATTCTATCATAAATTTACGCATCATCGGACGTTCGCTGACCGTCTCGTTGCCACAACCGGAACCATTCGCCAATGTCCCGTCTTCTTTATGCCTATAGAAATAGCCGGGAACAGTACGCTCAAAGTTACTGTCCTCTGTATTAAAAGTATGATTGTACACCACATCCATAATCACACGGATACCAGCTTTATGCAATGTTTGTACCATTTGCTTAAATTCCTTTATGCGGGTAACGGGCTTATAAGGATCAGTTGAATAAGAACCATCCGGCACATTATAATTTTGTGGGTCATATCCCCAATTATATACATTTTCATCCAACCTTGTCTCATCTACTGAAGCATAATCGAACGAAGGGAGCAAATGTACATGAGTCACTCCCAACTCAATCAAATGATCGATACCAGTGAGCAGTTTATCGGAATTCATCGTACCATGTTCGGTTAGTGCAAGATATTTCCCTTTGTTCTTCACACCGGAAGTAGAATCTACAGAAAAATCACGATGATGCATTTCATAAATGACAATATCGGCGGGAGACTTCAAAGGAGGCCGCAGATCACTCTCCCAGCCTTCGGGATTTGTTGAATCCGAATCGATAACAGCAGCACGTTTACCATTGACACCGACAGCACGGGCATTGATTCCGGGTGTATCACCCTGCCATTTATCATTGATTTTCACGTTAAAGGTGTAAAACTTCCCGAGTAGGTCTTTATCTACTATCGCCGACCAGGTACCATCTTCACCTGGCAACATTTTAACTGTTTCGCAAGCATGTCCACCTTCACCTGCATCATAAAGCATCAGACGTACCTCATCTGCCGTAGGTGACCAAAGCATAAATTTAGTTACCGTCGGAGCATATTCCATTTCGATCAGACTTCCCACACGAACCGGATACAATTCAAAAGAAGTATATTCCTTTTTCACAGAAGAACAACTCATTACTGTTGCCACAGCAGTTACTCCAAATATTGCCAAATAATTCGTCCCTATCTTCATCTTTCCCCATGATTACGACTTTACAACCTATAATTTATTTCACTCGATCCGGATTCTTCGACATAAAATCTTTCCAACCACTATATCCTTTTTCCAACACCGGACGTCCCATTTGCAGAAAGTGACAATAGGCTGCTGCCAATCCATCCGTTGCATCCATAAAAGTAGGCATATCATCTTTTGAGAAATGCAACATCCGTTGTAACATATCTGCTACCTGCTCCTTTGATGCTTGTCCGTTTCCAGTGATAGCCATCTTAATTTTCAAAGGAGCATATTCGGTGATTGGTATATCCCGACTTAATGCCACTGCCATCGCAACCCCCTGCGCACGTCCTAATTTCAGCATCGACTGCACATTCTTGCCAAAAAATGGAGCCTCGATAGCCAGTTCATCAGGCAGATAGCTCTCTATAATACTCAATACCCGCTCATGAATATGACGAAGTTTTAAATAGTGATTCGCAAATTTACGCAAATCAATAATCCCCATCGCAATCATTTCTGGTTTAGTTCCATTCACTCGGAGAACCCCGTAACCCATAATTGTCGTACCAGGATCAATTCCCAGAATAATTTTTTCTTTTACCGGTTGAATCACTCTATAACCTCCATCAATGTTGGAAATCCAATTACTTTATCTTCGAATATTTTTGTTAGTTCTTCATTTAAACGCACTCCCTGTTCCAAATGCCAACGATGCAATAATTCGCTACTTTCTACTTCCCACTGCAAAGAAAAAGCACTTCCATCATCGCGATGGCTCAATATACGGCAGAGCCGGGGTGATTTCAATGTTCCATATTGTTCTATTTTGGGAATATAGCTTTCCTTTATCCAAATCAGAAAATTATCGTGTACAGCGTCGTCCACCTGAAAAGTTGTATTATAAATCAGCATATTTCTTGTTTAAAGTATTATTTCCGCAAACATAGCAATTATTTCAGAATATTGCATTATATTTGCGCGAACAAAAATGGTCCGTTTACAAACGTTACCATTAAATAAAATATTGGGGCGTTAGCTCATCTGGCTAGAGCGTAACACTGGCAGTGTTGAGGTGACGAGTTCGAGTCTCGTACGCTCCACTACCTTTCTAAGGCTGAAACATCGATTAATAAAGGGTTTCAGAACCTCGACAAAAAAGTAAGAATTTCAAAAAAAAGCGTATTTTGTCTCAAATTTGAGCTTTTATGCTTGTCGGATGCTTGTCCAAAGAAATTTTTACATTATGATTTCACTATCTTTAGCCGTTGTTCCGGCGAAGGTCTTAGTAGACGGAACACACAAAATCAGAGTGGCAATTAACCACAAACACGAAACACGTTACATCGCAACGCGTTTCATAGTACAGAACATAAAACAGTTTAAAAATGGGCGCGTAGTAGGTAGAGACGACGCAGTTATTATCAATAAAAAACTTAGAACATTATTAGACGAATATCAGAATGCGTTAGATCGTATCAATACTGACGCATATACATGCGGGCAACTTCGTGAATATCTTTCGCGATATAAATCGTCTGGAACAACTATTTCTCAACGTTGGCAAGAATATATAGATGAACTAAGGGAAGAAGGACGCGACGGAACAGCCGGACTCCATGAACTTTCAAAACGATATTTTAGCGAAAAATTTTCAGATGTAATGTTATTCGAAACGCTTTCTCCAAATACTATAATAGATTTTGAAAAGTTTCTACGATCTAAAAAAAGACTAGGAGACACAACTATTAGTATGCACATGAAGCGTTTTAAAGCTATTATTAATGCTGCCAAAAAGGAAAATATTGTCAAATATGAGATTGATCCTTTTGCCTTTTATAATATGCCAGAATCAGCAATAAGAGAATTGGATATAACAATCGAAGAGTTCAATAAAATACGCAACTGCAATCCTAAAGAAAAGCCTTTAAAAATGGCGCGTGATATATTTATTCTCTCATATTATTTAGGAGGGATTAATTTAATAGACTTAATGAATACCAATTTTAAAAATATGGAAATATTGGAGTATATTAGAGCTAAAACTAAACACACCAAAAGAGGAGAAAAGCGCATAAGTATAACTATTCCAGATGAAGCGAAGTCAATTATAAGAAATTGGATTGATAAAAAGGGGCGATTAAATTTTGATTATAATTATTCTTATGCAAATTTTCGCAATTATGTTACTAAACAAATTCAAAGACTTGCAAATATTTTAGGGATAAATAAACGCGTAGTGTATTATTCAGCCCGGAAATCGTTTGTCCAACATGGATACGAATTAAATATATCTTTAGAGTTGTTAGAATATTGTACCGGGCAATCTGTGAAGAAAAATCGACCGATATTTAACTACGTTAAGTTTATGAGAAAACATGCAGATGAAACAATTAGAAAAATTATAGACCATGTAAACGACGTTGATAAATGGGAAAAGCTAGAATACATTTTAACAAACGCAATCAATGCTTTTTACAAAATGAATGTATAAGAGAAAAAATCATTTTTATTTGATACTAGCCCCGCAATTGAATTTTTTGCGGGGCTTTCTTATTCCTATTTACGTCTACATCCTATTCGCCATACTATTATTAAAATAAGAGCAATTACTAGCCCAAACGCCCACCCGCCCAACTCCATCTTAATATTTTGCCATTTGGTTAAAGCCTTTTCAACCGGATAAGGAACATTAATACTATCAACCCGATTTATATACATCGTATCAGTCAGATTCTTATATTTATATAGATAACGATCTTTATAAATATAAATCGTGTCCCCGGAACGATCTACATAGACGCTATCACGTCGATAGATACTGTCGTACTGTATCTTATTGATATAGATACTATCTTTCTTCACCGTCTCAATCGGAATGTATTGAATACTCCGACAGCTTGTGAAGCATATTCCTGACATCAGGAGAACGATAAAATAAATTAGAATCTTCATAATTTCAAAACTTGTTTCCGGTTACGACCTTCTCTAAAAGATACATGTACCCACGAAAAGTTCCTTTCGTCGATTAACTGATCAAAGGTCAATTCATTTTTAATTATTTCAAATAGTTTTCGATTCTCTTCTCTACTTCCGACTGTTATGTCTGCCGCCTCTCCTAGCCTGTGTTGGCTTGACGTAGCGCCGTTTACGCTTCGATTAAGAATCGCACTACGATAACCAGAGCTAACCCGAATCGGTTTGCCGTATCTCTCGCGTAACGGGTCCAGTACATTATTTACTAACGCTGTCAAATTGATGATCGCTTCTGCCGTTGGGTAATTATCTATTCCTTTTAATATAGCTGTGTCGGAATGAGACAGTTCTTTAATTGTGAAGTGTTTCATTTCGTTTCTCCTTTAAAATTACTGTTACTCATATACTCCGCGATAGCCTGTGCTATTTCGGTAGGACTGGTCCGATGTTTAGCAATTTCAGCCGCGAGGACCGCAACGTCAGATATTTGCTTCTTCGCCTTATCTTCTGCTTTCTCAAATATGCTGCGTACTTCGATTGCCGCGACTACCATTGCGCCAAGAATCGTTATAAAAGGGAAAATAGGTATATGGTAGTCGTAATAATTATCTAAATACCACACCCCGGAAATCTGCATACAATCCACAACAACCAACGCAAGAAGCATATTATAATAACGAGCGATTTTATTAACTGTACGTTGCCAACCTTCACTTGTGATTTTTTCTCCTCGTTGTTTTGCCTTTCGGATTCCCGCCCAGAAGTCGAAACCTATAAAAAATAATGGCGTTAATAGAATACCAAACAACATCCATGCGACTACAAATAATTCATCTAATCCTTTCATTTCTTTTATATATCAATTATTTATTACTATATTTGCTCACCTTTGTTACTTTAACAAGTATTATGTTTGTAAGTCGTCCCACTTGTGAGAGCAGGACGGTTTTTCTTTTTACTTAGATGATAGCTCTCCTTTCACTTCATTCAATATGTTATCAAACATTGCAACATGTGGTGCTATTTCCACATCAGCCGGAAAGTTCATCGACTTATTACCGTTTTCAAAAGACATATAGCTTGAATAGGTACGATTTTCATTCATATCTACCTTGTTGATATTACACGATAAACGGCGCAATTCATTCCCGTTATAGGAGTAAGATACCTGATACTCATACTCTCCGCTTCTTGCGATTGCTTCTACTTGTGTAGTTTTAGAATTCTCTGTTAAAACTTTACTTGTTGTCATAATCTTACTGTTTTTGATTGTTAATACTATCTAGTTTCTCATATACGCTTTTCTTGATGAAAGCTAGGAACTGTCCCACATCCATGTACTTACGAATGATTGCCGCTTTTTCCTCGTCCACTTCGACCTCACCTTCTTTGTATATCGTTTGAGCAAAATCGAGTTCGCCCAAATCAGGAGTATTTTTGTAGATCGTGTTACCTAACTCTTTGCTCACATCGAACGTACTTTTATTCCCTTCGATGTCCGTTGCTTCAATTTTTCTAAAGTCTATTTTCATTGGTTTATTAATTATTATAGATAATATATATTGTATAATATTCCGTCCTTAAACTGTAGAACGCCTGTTCGCGCAGCACCATTAAGCCAACAGTGTGCTATACTGACATCTCCGGTAAGCCCGATCGAACCATTTACTTTAATACGCCCTGTCAAGTCTATAGCATAATCGGTAGACCTGTTACCAGTACGTATAGATAGTCCGACTTGAGTAAGGCCGCCTGACGTGTTAATCATTACAGTGCCAGCCCCATTTGTAGGCCCAGTACCTGTTGGTACTTTTGTAGAGAAATAAGCTGCTACCAAATCAGATACACCGGACGATCCCGGAACAGCCTTTCCAATACTAACATACTGCTGAGTAGATTCTAACATAAGTCCGTCAGGCGCTAGTACTAATTTATCTCCGTTACTAGAGGCTCCGATCGAGGTAGCCGTAATCTTAAAACCGCCGATCGTACCTTTAGTAGCTGCCAAATTTTTAGCAATCAGAGTTTCTACATCGATAAGACTTGTTTTAATAAATCCGCCTTCAATGATTGTCGAATCTAATTTTGCCTTTGTAACCATACTTTCATACGCCAACGCGCCTAGAGAGTTTTTAAGTGTGTCAGTATAGTTTTTTGCAGAAACTAATGCCGAATTAGCCTTAGTTTGTGCATCTGTAGCCGCACTAGAAATTGCTCCACTTTTGGCGTTATTCGCTTTTGTAGTAGCGTCTATAGCAGCAGCAGAAATAGCTTCATTCTTGGCAGTCGCTATTTGAGCTGGAGTAGCCTTTCCGTTGATTGTTGATTGTGTCGCTGAGTCCATTGACGAAAATGTGACCTTTCCTGTAAAATCAATCTTTTTGCCGAACACAGAGATTCCGAATCCGTCGAGTAATATTTGCGATTTGATTGTGTCGGTAGTTGGACGGTCCTTTAAATCGACAACAGGAGGTGAGACTTCGGTTCTAAGATCAATTGTTTGACTACTAATTGTAAAAGCCGATGTACGCAGGATTATCGCAACTCCGACGCCACCTTCTACTTCTACTTTATATTTAGAACCGCCGCGTACATAAATATACTCATTACTACTATTATTCATTTGACCAATGTTGCCTACGGGTACAACACTTGCATGACTATATGCGTGGTCCAATATTGTTCTTTGTATGCCAATTGTGCCCCAGTCATAAGCGTTCGTACTCCATTTGCATAAAACTGAAAAGCCGTTAGTATGCGTGCTCCAAGTTGGTTTACCGTAGCTGCTAGTTAGCGTTCTGCTTAATGTTATTGTATATGTAGGTATCCCAGTATACAAGCTGATAGTAACTGGATAATATTTGGTTTGGTCTAACCCGGTCGCATCGACAACCACCTCAGTACGTTTCGCCGCATTCGCCGCAATAGTCTCCGTTTGACTTTTTACAGTCAGCTTAATTGCGTCAGGGGTTATCTTTGCTTCGGCGAATTGCAAACGTGTATTGATTCCGTCTACGGTTGTTTGATTGGCTTTTAACGCAATGGATTTTTCTGTTTGTGTGATCCTCGTTTCTGCACTTTCTATCTTACTCACAAGATTACCACCCCCCCAGAAGCCTGTAACTATACCATTGATAATATTAGCGGATATAGCAACGCCACCCGATGAAGATTGTTTCCATTGCTCGAGTCCGTTACCCTTCCCAATACCTTTTTGTCCGATCAACACATAAGAACGTCTACTAGACGTACAAGTCATACCACTACCACCGTAATTAGCCAGAACATTAGCGGTAGCAGTATCAATAGAGATTGCGTCATCGGAAATTACTACTATAATAGAGTTCGCGTCGATAGCATTTAGCGCATTGACAAAGTTCGTATAGTTTGAGCCGCCAGCATATACATCGTAAGCTCCTACATAAGAAAGAGCGAGGGAACTCTTTAAAATCTTACATAAAGTAAAACCTCTTCCGCCTTTATTTACTCTCGTCTCATTCAGCATAACATAAGACGTACCTCCCGAATCTGTATTATGACCAACCGCTAGCAGGCGACCTATTTTATTATAGTCTGTTTTTGTTACTCGCTGTTCTATTAGTCCTGCCTGTTGAAGGATAGCACTTTCAGCAGTAGACACACGATTACCTAGTGAATCAAAAGTTGCTTGAGCGACTTTAGAAGAAATCTGAGTAGTATGTTGTGAAATTGTCGATTCTGCACTACTTACCCTCGTTCCGAGCGAATTAAAATCTGATTGTGATACCTTTGACGTTATACTGTCACTTAAAACCTTAATCCCGGCGGCGTAGGTCGTTTTAGTCGTGTACTTATTTGCCGCGTCAGCGATATAATCAACTTCCGCATCGGTAATATCGAATACAGTTGCATAACATACATACCATATTAGAGGACTCGAAGCGATTGGCGCGGTACCATCAACCAAATAAAAATGTCCACAAGTCGAAAATGATCCCGATGATCCACATTTTAATTTATATACATATTCTTCCCATTTGCCAGTACCAATGTTAGATGTAAGCCAACCTTCTATTACTCCGCTTCCTGCGCTGTTTATTGCAAAACCTAGTCTGCGTCCGACTGGTATGTTTGCAATAAAGCGGTATATAAGACATTGATTAGCTCTTACTGCTGGAGGTTGGGCAAATCCCCCAAAACCGGGAGAAGCTGTTCCAGTAGTTGTGATTTTGAGACAATATCCAGACCCGTTAGGATTTCCTGCCACACCAGACACACGATTTATAGACACACCTGTTCCGCCTGAATTATTGTAAACGCCAATACCATTATGGCTGTTAGTAAACGAAGGATCGCGATATAGCATCTTGCCTTTTGACATAGCCATAGCCAGTTCCGCTGCATTGGTAGCCTGTGCTGTTTTCGTTGTAACCTCCGTTACTTTAAGTGTGATTTGATCCGCTTTCGCGTTAATCTCACTTTGTTTTGTTGTGACGGTTTGTAAAATTACAGCCGCACTATCGGCAGAAGTCTTTGCGTTTGTTGCTGATCCGGCCGCCGCAGTTGCAGAGGATGCGGCGGCATTCGCTTTAGTTGTGGCATTCGTGGCAGACGTAGCAGCTTCACCAGCCTTAGCCGATGCAGTACTAGCGGAACCGGAAGCGGAAGTAGCGGATGTTCCAGCGGCGGTTGCCTTTTGTCCGGCTGTAGTTGCGTATGTACTTGCATCCGTTTCACTCTTTTTTGCGTTCGTTGCTGCCGTTGTCGCTTCACTTACTTTCTTCGTTACTTCTGTAACCTGTAATGTTATGCTTCCTGCCGTTTGATTAATTTTAGATTCTTTCTCTGTAATAGTTACCAATTTGGCAGCTGCATCATCGGCGGATTTCTTTGCATTGTTTGCTGAGGTTGAAGCTTCACCAGCCTTAGCCGATGCAGTACTAGCGGAACCGGAAGCGGAAGTAGCGGATGTTCCAGCGGCGGTTGCCTTTTGTCCGGCTGTAGTTGCGTATGTACTTGCATCCGTTTCACTCTTTTTTGCGTTCGTTGCTGCCGTTGTCGCTTCACTTACTTTAGATGATATCTGTCCTTCGCGGATTTCAAAGTTAGTTTCGACAGTAGTAATTCTTTTATCGACGTCCTCGGGTGCGGGCGTCCAGTCTGTCGCTTTGTTGCCGAGTTCTATCTTTACGTTTTTAACGGTAGGGATAATGGCTGTTCCGTATGTGCCATAAAAAGATAGAGACGACCATGTTACATCAGGATTGCTCAATCTCACATTAACGGTCATAGAGTAACGCTTATACTCGGTTGTAGCTTTAATAGTGAGACTAGGGGAAAATAAGTATTTAAAAGTATCAGGTGTTCCCGGATTAGAATAGGCATTTACATCTCCTTCTTTAGTTACCTTTAAGTCGAAACTAATTGTATATAATCCCGGACCGTTTTTATCAAAACAGCTAGTCGTATTAGCATAATGTAAATACTCGTTTGAGCCTTTTCTTTCAACAGAAGAGTTTTCAAGTAAATTTCGACCGCCAATTTTTAAATTATCGAGATTGTTTTGCGCTGTGTTAGCTTTATCCTGCGCTGCATCAGCTAATTCTTTCGCTTTTGCCGATATAGCATTAAGAAGATTAGTCCTAGCGTCGTAGTAGGACTTAAATGTAGAACGGAAGGTAGCTCCTACAATATTAGAGGTAGTACTCAGCGACGCAAGTAGCGGCGTTATATAGGTATTGAGCGTATTATAGGCAGCGTCATAAGAAGTCGTAGCTATCCCGAATTTAGCCGCCGAAGCATTATTAAGGGGCTTTTCGGAGACAATTATATCCCATTCCTTTTTTGTCTGCTGTTTTTCGGTAGCTGTTAATTTGCTGTCAGAGGCTATGTCGGTTAGCAATGAATTAGCAGTTTGAGCGTTCATTTTAGCTGCATTTGCTGTACTTTGCGCATTGTCTGCTGTACCCTGAGCAGCTATTGCAACGGCATTTACTGCATTAAGTTCTGATTCGACCGACTTTCCCGAACGAAGAATAAACATCCCTTTGAGGTAAACGTTTGTAGCATACAGACCGGAGCCGGACAATACGCCGAATACTGCATCGGTTATACCTGACAAGTTACCTGTGCGGGTGATTAGTTTACCTACGAGCGAATAAGAGTTTATTCCGTCGTAATCGTCCCGATATGGTGCTGTATTACCGACGGCGCAATCTATTTGCGCTTTTTGACGGGCTGCGTTGGTACGGTTACCCAATACGGCTACGTCGTCCCCGACTTCGGGCGTTGCGCTTCCAGATTCACAATCGGTTTTAGAAAGATTAAAATATCCTGCTCCGGCGGAAGTTATCAAACGCCAGTAACGTTTAATCTTTGTTCCGGTAAATGACTGACAAATGATTTGATCATTTTGTACGAAGTCATCAGTACTATCATGTTCGCATTTCCAGTATGAGCCGCCATCAGTTACTTTTGTGAGCTTGCCACCTGCAGCAGAACGAATAACCATGCCGCCTTGATGGACCATTTTTTGGACCACTAACTCAAATACAGAAAAGATTTTCCTAACAGTAAGGTTATCAATCTCCATATTCCAATCGCCGTTGAGAGCCTTGTATATCTTCATCCCTTCACCAGCAAAACCGGACACGAAGGATTCAGAAGAAACATAGTCTTTCACTATCGTACCCATTAAGGTAGCAACATGCGAAACATTCAGGTTGTAAGTGTCTGCTAAAGCCTGAACTAGCAAATTAAGAGTCGTTGTTTTTCCCGCAACGGTTGCATTGCCTTTAGATATATTGATATTTCCCTTTGAAACTGTTACGTCTTTTTCCGAAACGGTAACATCACCTGAGAAAGTTGCGTCTTTAGCTGTAATTTTATTAAGCACATTGAGCAATTGCGACGTGATTGTAGTTGCTACTAATGTGTCGGTAGAAATACCTCCGGTAACATCTACACCTTTCAAGAACAAGGCGATTTCGTCCGATTTTAAACCATTCAGAAAGGTTATTATTCCTGCGGCTTCATCCGATTCAATACTACTTAAAAACATAGTCTTTGCTCGGTTGATGACATTTTCAATAGCGGCGCTTATTTCCTGTAAGGTCCGCAAAGATGAAAAGTAATTCTCGTCGCTCGGTTCTGTTTCATTATCATCTACCGCGACGATACGTGACAGAATCTCGGCCAAGGTTCTTAGCGAGGAAAAGACATTTTTGTCGGTTGCGGATCGTAAATCGTCAGTTTCTAAAATGACTACATCCGAACCACCGCCGGATGTAGTCGTAGTATTGTCGCTACCAGAACGGACACCAGTAACCGCAACCGGATAGTTCTTTGACCGAGGGGCTGCCGGGATTGCTTTATTTTTAATTATGATCGCCATTAACTTAACATTCTATCATTTTACAAGTAAATTGTTCTTGTGCAAAATCAATTTCGCCGCCTGTTATCATGAAAAACTTTCCTGTCATAAACTTATCGGTTAATATAGATATAGGCGTGATAGATTCGCTATTCTTTAATATTTGCGTAAGCTTAATTTTGGTAGCTCCGTATTGATTTATAATTCGTTTTATTAAGGCTTCTTCCGGGCGGATTAGGGCGTTATCAATAGAGGAATAAAGATTATCTTTTAAATAGTCATCACCTAGTATCACCTTGCTATAACATGCACCGTCGTTGTTGTACGATGATATTTTAAATTCGATCTCGTCTAATTCACTTATAAAGCCTTCATTAACAACATTCTCATAAATACGATCCGAGTTATTATCATCTTCCATATTTAGAGGTGGGCAATAACGGAGTTTAAAATCTTTTAGTATATAACCATAAGGAACCTGCCCTTCTCGTTCTGTCAAAACGGGAGAATAAATAGATAATTCAAGCGTTCCTTTTAAAGTATCAGGTAGTTCAATAATACATCCATCCGCCCCCGAATATTTACCTATTACACCGAATGTTTTATATACTGAGATAAATCCACTTCCTAATTTTCCGTCTGGATTTTCTACATTTGATTGGTCGAGATTGACCTCAAATGTTGAAGGAGAATCGACCCAGCTAAATACGCCGTAACGATCCATCGCAACATACTTATTTCCTATTCTAAGCCTTATTTTTAATTTATCTTTCGTGTAAGTTATTCCATCTTCTGAGGGCACAATTCCACCGCCGAAAGGCACATCGAATTTATCTTTTTGAAGAACTTTAATGCTATAAGAAAGACAAAGAGCTCCGCCTTTATAAAAATATAGTCCTTCTTTTTTTGTGCTAATAATAGGTGTAGAGCCATCAAAAACCGAATTAGGGGTTTTGTCATTAATTGGATCGTAACCCGTTCCGCAACGTTGCCGAACTTGTACACCGTATTCGTAACTATACGATTGCGCATTTTGAGAGTTATTCCCGGAATGATAAACAGCATAACGCAAAGGAAGTGCCCCTAATAATTCTCGTGCATTTCGTGCGTTTTTATACAAGGAAAGATCATCAACAACGCTTAAAACGCTATTTTTGTATGTATATTGACGTAACGTCAAATTACTAGGATATAATACGTCTAAATGAGTATGTCGTACTTTACCATCTATCGAGGTTTGAACTTCTCCGGTATCAGATAATAGTTTTAACTTTTTAAAATCTTCGGAGACTTCTATTTCGTCAATAGAATAATTACTACATTTTACTGTAGCTTTATTGTAGCCCTTTAAAATATCAAGAGAATGCTCAGAGCCAGCAAATCCAATGGCTTGCGCTGTCAATTTATTTAAAGACGCTTTGGTATATTGTGACAAAGAAACATTATATTTATAATAATCTCCTTTGTAATCAATATCCACAAAATATAAATTTCCTTGCCAATCTACACAGGTCCAATTCAACAAGTTAAAAACATTCTGTAAAATCTCTAGTAAAGTCATTGGTTTGTCGTCCTCGTCAAAGAAGTTTTGTTCACTGATCGTCATTTCTTCAAAAACATTACGATTATTATTATAATCTTCCTCGCTCTTTGCATATACATGAGGAATGAATACAGACGAATAAGTCCCGCGAGATTCGGAAATGAAAGTTTTAAATAAATCCCAAAAACTTATAAATCCTCTCTCATTTTCATCTTTCTGTTTATACTTGATAAATTCCAACACAGACATAGCGGAAATACATTCTATCTCTAATTCAAATTTTGTCGATGTATAATCTTGTGTATAAAGTTCCGGTTTTACGAATCCGCACCAACAAATTTCATTTTCCCGTTTAAATATAACTCTGTATTGCTGGTATCCGGTCGAATATAAATTTTGCAAATAGTCGCCTCCGACTATACAAATCGTTGCTGTCGAAAATCGAGTAGGCGTATATAAAAAATCCTCGTCGTCGATTGACACAGAAAAAGGAGAATCACCGCTACCGACCAGTTCAATAGCTTTTCCTTCATAATTCTCTTTTTGTATTTCTATTAAGTAAGACACTTCCTCGCGAGACTTGAAAGGGAGCGTGTAAATTGTACCGTAGTTTACCATTTTTTTCCTGTTTTTTTCATGTAATTACTCAATGCAAGGTCTAAATCACTTCCTTTAATTCTTATATTCCCAAAAACTTCTACCCTTGAATCCTTCTCGTCTAATCTAACCGCATTTGCTAAGCGAATATCGCTTAGCACATCAAAGGAATGAGTCTTTTCAGATAGCGAACTATATAGGCGCCCATTGAGGACCTTAAATAAGTTGCTTTGCTGCGATCCGTTCAATATCATTTCGCCGCTATTTAATAAAGCCGGGACCTTATCACCTGTAAACGATGTGCCGGGAACGATACCACCTGTTGCAAATTTGGGAATGCTTGCCATCGCAGCAACAACAGATAAAGCCGCCCCGGCGGCAGAAAGCCAACCAACAAAGGGTATTTGGGCGGCAGAATTTGCAGAATTTGCCGCAGCTTCCGCCGTTTTTGCTGTAGTTAAACTCATGATAGCCGGAATTGCTTGCGCAATGCTCGATACAACATTTGCGCCCCATTGCAAATATGCTGCGGCGCTTTCGTTAGTCATTCCCGCCAGTGATCCCATAATACCACCAACAGCCGCTAGAGATTCGGCATACTCTTGATTTAAGCTTACATCTTCTTTTTTAAAGATTGGCTTATATTCAGGCAACTTAATTTTGCTTGTATCTAGTTTTTCTGTTGGTAGTCCCGCTATTTTGGGTTCTCCCAAATCACGACTATTATACTTTGCCGTTATATTTAGTACTACTTTCCTTTGTTCTAATTCTGCAATTAATTTCAGTGCTTCCGTCCTTGCTCCATCGCTGACAGCATGAGAGTACTTTTTGCGGGCTTCTATAATTAATTTATCTAATTCGGCGACAGAGCCGACGGGAATTTTATTTTTATCGCGGTCTGCTTTTTCTTTAGCCAGCTTTTGAACTTCTGCTTTATTTGCTGCTGCTTTCGCTTTATCAATTGCAGTAATAGAATTATTGAATTCTGTTGTTGATTCATTGAATTCTTGCCTTTGCTGTGCTATTTGTTGAGAAGTTGAATAATATTTCTTACCTAATGAAGTCAATTTTTTTAAATCATCATCACTTAATTTGTTAAGTAACTTATTATATATAATTGCGTCTTTATATTTGGCTGCAGCTCCTTCTTGCGCTATTTTGGCAGCGTTGTTTATAGACTTTGTTTTTCCATAATCATTAGTTCGAACAACATCTACTTTGCGGTCGCTTTCTATCTTTTTCGATAATTTGATATACTCGTTATATTGCCCTTTCCAATAATCTTTTTCTTCATCACGACTAGCAGAAGGCATAAGATCAATTCTCATAACCTTTTCAAAATCATTCAATGATATATCATTAGAAGAAAGTTTTGTACCAACGGCAATACTCTTTGTTAGTGCGTTCAAAGCGTCAGAGGCAACAGTTTTCCCCGCCTCTTCTTTTTTCTTTAATTCATTATCCCAATCCTTAAACGATTTCTCGCGCTCGTCACTTTCAAGTTGTTTGTTTTTTGCGTTCAATCTAGCTTTTGCAATTGATTCGTCGAATTTCCCTTGAAAATAATCAAATGATATTTCGGCATTTCCTAATTGATCCAATGCGCCGTAAGCGTCTTTAGACTTTGCTATAATATCATCCATTCCCGACAAGAAAGGAGTAAAATCACCAGAGCCAAGCGAATAAAAGAACTCATCTACTCCGGTTTTTGCAGACATCATCGCGGCGGCGGTTTGATCTCCTAGAGTTTGCGAAGAATTGAGTAATTTTGTAAATCCTTCTCCGGCGGTTACAGCCAAACCAATACCACCCGCAACTTTCATAAAGCTAGAACCTACCGATTTAGCCATATTAGAAATGCCACCTTGAAAGTTATTGACGCTTTTCTTTGATTGCTCTAAATTTGCGTCAAAATCATTCGTTTTAAGTAAAAGTCGTGTTACTATATCAGACATCTTTATTCGTGTTTAATTGTGATTCATATTCTTTTGCCATCGCGCGTAATCGCTTTTTATCTTCATCCGTTACACGCGTATCCCTCTTTTCTTCTTCATCCCATGGGAAACGAAGTATATCAGTCTGTTTTAGTGTCTTGGTACTATTCGATTGTGCGATGATGTAACCTAACAATCTGGTTTGTTCCCATGACTCGCGATTGCGTCGATTTAATCCGTCTAAAAATGATTCAACCTCGATAAAACTCATTTTATCGAGGAAGTAATCAGGAGAGATACCGCCCTCCCCGACAACGCGCGAATATAGATCGCGAACACTTACTGTTTTCTCTTCGGCGTCGCTATCTTCTTTTTTTTTACAACTTTTTCGGCGGATTGCGACCGTAATTCGATTTCATTCAAAAGAAACTCTTTGAATTGATCGAAAAGCGTTAAATCGTTTTCGCACAAATCAATAAACTTGCTAAAATCAACATTGAACGTTTCATTGTTAGCAAGCAAAAATGAATAGAATAAAAGATATTCATCAACCAATTTGCCGAATTGAAACGGATAACCGGAAATGTTTTCAAAAACGAAAAATGCGCGAAGCGTATATTTTAATATAAAATCTGTTTCGTTTAGTGGTATCGTTTTCATTACTAGTAGTTTTAAAGAGCGGCAAACTACCGCTCAAATTATTAATTAGCAGGAGCGGTTTCTTTTTTAAGCGGTCCGGTCCCTTCAAAGCTTATTGAGAGAGTCGCTTTGTCTCCGTCCGGTGCATTCGCTTCTAGCGAGGTAATAACAGCCTTTCCGGTATAAGAACCAGCCCCGAGCGTCCATCCGCCTTCCGGCATTTCGTTTTCATCCGAATTACTCACAACACCAAATTTTAACGTTACGGGTTTGTGTGCAATCATTAAGGCAAATAATTTATCATAGCTGTTTGCGTCTGCATCCGCGCTAAATACATTTTCGCTCGAGGCGTTCCAAGATAGCTTCTTAATGTCCTTCTCTGTCCAAATACCGCTATCTTTACTCTGCGTGTCGATAGTTTCAGCCGACAAACCCAACTTGCAGGAAGTTGCTAAGGCTAGCACTTTAGCTTCAACGGATAACATTAAATCTTTTCCTAATACTGCTTTTGCTTTCATAATTTTATTGTGTTTTAATTTATTATTCTGTTTTGAAAGAAAAAATAAGACGTTGTATAAAAGTATCTTCTATAAAATCTTCGTCCGCACTAAGTAGTTTAGCGTCGATCACATCGAAGTTGTCGTATTTGCCACGCTTATTTTCTAACGATTTGCGTACTTCTTCGGCAATAGTGATAGAGTTTGAGTAATTATCACTAACGACTACGATTTCAGCCGAAACGGTATCACCCGTTCCATAACGATCTTTAGTATATTCCGGTACTAAAGAACTACGTTTATAAACCACAAATGGAAAAGTTGTTTCCGTTTTGGTTGAGATCGCATAGATTTTATCAGCGACCAACTTTGCTAGCTCTGTAGAATCACTTAGTTTCTTATATATGTGTGCGCCTATCGATAAACTCATTTCTTTCTATTTGCTGCTTTCATGATTGAATCAATAATATTTTTCTCTAGTGAGTTCTCCGCTTCTTTCTGCTTAGTTTTGACCGCGTTAGAAAAGAAGTGAGAAACCTTTATATTACCCCTATTCGCTCCCTTTTTGGTAGCGCGTTCTTTTGTTCCTGATTCGAACCATTTCAGCATATAGGCGCGGGAACCTTTCTTTCTCCGGTCGATCATATCAACTCGAGCGCCGGAAGCGTTACGATAGACCGCTAAATTAATCTCATTCTTTAATGCCTTATATGATACTCCGTTTTTCGTACTTGCAAACTCGGCGTCAGTAACGGCAGATACTAAATTATCCTGTGCTTGTTTGCGAATAATAAGAATAGACTTTCTTAGCGCTGATTTAATTGTCTTCCTCGCTTCGTCATCATTTAGACGATCCAGTAACTCATTGACTTTTTTCGCATCAACTTCGACGCGATATAAGTTGCGCCCGGTATACTTATCACTCATTGATTACCTCCGCTTCTATTGTTATTGATTGCTGTTTGCGATCATGATTTATAGATAGAATCTTATACTTTTGACCATTGTATCCGATTCGCATTTTTGCATTAATATCCTTGCAAATACGAATCATCATAGTATTAACGGTCGTGTTGTATATCTCGCCGTTAGCCTCCTTTCGTGCACCTGATTTAAAGCGGATATATGCACGCTTATCGAATGCCTTTACCCAAATTTCAGACGTGCCGCCGAGATTATCCCGTTTCGATTCGCTACGGAAAAAGGTGATTATTTCGTTTAGCAATCCCGCTTGCATTATGTATATTTTTTTAAAGGTTGAAGTAACAATTCGACATGTCCCGGTATTACTTGCGGTGTTGCGAATGTTACCGACTCACGATTTGCATAATAGTTCGCTATGAGTATGCGGATCGCGTGCCAAATGCGGCGGTCGATCTTGCCATCTTTTACGAAATTATCCAACGGAGCGTTTAAATACGACTCTATCGCTAGTTGAACAGGCTCGATAAGTTCGGTTATATATGTATTATCCGTATCGAAATCTATGTTCAAATGCTGTTTGAGTTCTTCGAGTGTTACATATTGTGCCATAGTGTATAATTAAAAAGGACTAGAGCCGAAGCCCCAGCCCTTTAGTGAATGATAGATTATTAGGATTAAGCAGAAGCTTTCTTCTTTGCGATAGCAAAGGCTTCCGGGCGTACTGCCAACTCATCAAATTTTGTATTCAATACAAAATAGGTGAGATTCTTTTTCGCTCCGGTGTATGGATCAACGGTTAAGCGCATTTCTCCAAATTGACCAACGAGCGAATAAGAGAAGATTCCGAATCCAAGAATGTCATCACCGATATACTCTGTTGAAAACACCGGATAACCGTTGATCTTTCCATCTTCAAGAATCATCCGAGAACTTCCTGCCTCACGCGGAGTTGATTCTAAATCCGCATAAGTGGAAGCCGAGCAAACATAACATGCGGTAGCGTCAGCAGGAACACCAGCTTTTAATACAGACGCTTTCAGCATACAAACATCTTTCCAACTCAAAGACGTTGTATATTCAATATTCGGTTTTGCCTTAACAAAAACACCTTCGCTTGCTTTTGATGTGATCTTTGCAGGTGAAAACATCCATTTGTTTAACAAACGTTGTAAAGCCATTGTTATTTGCACCAAAACGATATCACGCAAAGCAAAGTTTGTTTCGTCGATTGCGTCATTTGATACAGGAACGGACAAAGAACAGCGTTTCGGAGAAGGAGTCAGCTTAGAAATGTCAATCTTCGAGTCATTTACCTCTGCGTTTTCATCTTCGATTGTGGCTTCTACTCCTGAAACAACAGGGAGAATCCATTTGCCATACATCCCACTTTGCATTTTACAACCAACTTTATCAAGAATCAAGCCTTTTTCAAGTGGCAAAATAACGTCCCCCACTGTTACCGGAATTAAAGGATCAGAAGCGGCAGTGTCCATGATATTACCTACTGCACGTTCATGGGGAATATTAATCCCTTTATTGACAATAATCCCTTGATACTTATCGGATGTACCGTTATTTCTTAGAATACAAACAGCCTCAGCAAAAGCCCTTTCGCGTTCAATGACATTTTGTGGTTGCACAGTACCAAGCGATCGTTTTTCTAAGCGAACTTTGATTACGTCCCGTTCATTTTTCAGTGCGTCGAATTGCTCCTGTTCTTCGGGCGTCAAACCTCTTTTTTCGGTTTCCGCAACATCTAAAATTGCGTTCATGTCTCTTTTAATAACTGCAAGTCTTTCTACGTAGTTCATAATGTAATTTTTTTAAATTTGTGTTCTCAATTTTTCTATTTTAATTTGATAATTATTATCCTTATCATACTGCAAACATCCCTCCAAGCTGCGAACGGTCACGTCTGTTCCGAAATAAGCCGGATCGCTGACGATTGATATATCAAATAGCTTATCTATTTTATTAACCGTTCGAATTAGTAAACCGTCTCTTTGAGAGTACTCTACGTTTCTCTTTTCGTCTGTGATATAAGCGAACGATGATCCAAATAAATCACCACGCCGAATCATTTCTATCGCAAAATTACCATCTTGTGTATTAGGAGAGACGAAGCGGTACATACATCCGTAATCGTCTTTGCATAGGGATAGAGAGCCTGAACCATTATTGCATCGAGCTAAAAGCCTCTGGTTATTGTGTTCCAAGAGAGCTTTTATATCGCAATCTCTTAGTAATTCATCAGAAACGGCGCCGGATTTTATAATTTCAATAAAGAAACGCTTTCTTTCTAAATCGTACATGACACGACTTTCGCGCTCAAATACGATAGCATAGCCCTCTATCATTCGTTCATCTAATAACTTCGGGGCTGCATTTTCTCCAAAACTTCTAATTTCCATCGTGTTTTTACTCTATCTGTTTTTCCTCTTCTTTTGGTAGCGCGTTTTCTTTGTCTCCTGTAGATTCTCCGCGAATTTTTGCGGAATCAGCCGGAGCAACATTACAGGTAACAAAAACAGTATCACCGCCTGAAATAGGCATTTTACCGAGATGGGCGCGAATTTCATTTGAAGTAATACCTCCTATTTCTAAAAGAGTTTTCCAATACGTTACTTGTGTCATTAAATCGGTTTGATATAACACTGATAGATCAAAGCCTATTTTATAATCCAACGCTACCGAATCATGTATTAATTTCATTTCAAATTCGGATTCAATCTGTCTTAAATAAGGCTGTAAGGTATCTGTCAAGTATGATATTTGCCCCATCTCAGAAGCTTTGTAATTAGTTGGTTGTCCGGCAAAAACCTTATCCGGATGAACACCATAGAAACGACAGATATCCAGCACTGTGGATTTCTTATTTTCTATTAATTGAATATCCGCCGGAGTAAATGATAACTGCGAAAATAACATGTCACCATTTACAGAAACTATGTCACGACCGGAATTCAATTCGTTTTCCACACGCTCGGCGACATCGGAAGTTTGAGTATCTGAAAGGGCGTTAAATCCTTTCGCTTCGCCTTTCATGCCGGAAATAATACCTTTGATCTTTCCTCCGCTCTGGAAAGTCTTTAGTGTTTGATTATCTGCGCTAGCTGCAACACTCATAACACGCGAAGCGGATTCAATGACACTAACACCAGTATAGCCCCCGTCTTGACTGTTATGCCTTAAATGGATAATATCGCTTGAATTAAATACGCCGTTTATGTGATTAATAGTGTCATAAACCGTATATGTATCAGTATATTTATCATAATTGGTAGAGCCGGGAGAAAGTAGGATTAAAGAAATTGGTTCTCCAAATGCCCTGCGGATAAAAATGTACGCATTACCCCGATTCACCATCAATATAACCATGTTTCGGATAAAATCAAAACTGCTCATTCTCTGGTTTGGTCTACGGGTGAGAAGTTTATACAAGGTTTCCTTTTCATCCGGGACAAACACGCCGTTTTTCTTTCGTTTGTATTGAAGCGGCAAAGACGCAATTGTCCCGGATAGAATTGCAGTACAACGATATGCGGCGGATAACTTCATCGCGGCGTCAGTACTATATACATTTATTGGCTGTGAAGGAAGAGACGAAATATTTGTATTAACATAGTCGTCTAATCCCAAAGAGCGAATAATCGCATTTCTTAGTTTATAACGTAGTTTCATCGTGCTATTGTGTATAATTATTAAATAAGTAGAATGTCATTAGATTTGTTATCGTCGAATCGATTTTTGCATTATGCGTTTTCTTAACGGGTTTCTTATTCATATTCCTATCTTCGTCTAAAACCGCATTTGAGAAACAGTATGGCGTGATTGGGTTAGGATCAAACGTTAGCTTGTTGCGGTATAAAGCGAGTTCAAAGGATTCAATCGGGCTTGTAAATGTCCCGTAGGTCTGTTTGACAGGCTTAATATATTCGCTCGCACCGCCAACAGAATAAGAGAGCAGGTTTACAAATTCAGCCGACTTATACGGATCATAACCGATACCCATAATTTTCAGATACTTCGCACGTGATAGTATATCGTTTACAATTTGTTGATAGTCGATAATGTCACCTTCACAAAGAATCAAATAGCCCGCTTCCGCCCAACCTTCATAAAGTTCCCGGTTCGGATGATCTTTCAAAGCGCCTTTCGGGAAATAGTAATCCGTATATGAGTGAAAGGAGCAGCTATCTTTTGAATAGATATTATAGGTAACTGTTGAGAAGTCGTCTCGAACGGATAGATCAACTGCCGCCATCGTGGTCGGGTAAGTCCCGATATTCTCGATTCTAATATCTTTGAATCGTTCTTCAATCTGCTTTGCCTCGATCCATTTTGTTGTAGAATCAACGGCAAATACATTAAGTAACTTAGTACGAAATTCTAACGCATCCGGTGCACTGTATAAGGCTTTTTGATAGGCGTCGATATAAAAATCCTCATAAACAGTTATACCCATGTGCGGTTGAACCTTTCGCCATGTCGCCGGGTCCCCTTCTTCATCGTCTACGTCAGGTTCGAAAATGTGTGCAAATATTGAATCGTTCTCGATCTCGCCGCGTAGGATTGCTTTGTACATTTTGAGCATTTCGACAAAAGGCGCGGTTTCTTTATCAGAAGCAGTCGTAATAACTACGGTTAAAGGGTTGAGCCGCGCGCCCATTGAGGACGTTAAAACGTTCTTCAATGCGGCGCTGTCGGCTTGTGAATACTCGTCTACTATTACCATGCTTGCGTTAAGTCCGTCTAATTTATCCGGGTTAGAGGCAAGGCAACGGGCAAAAGATGTTTTTCCCTTTATGCGGTTATATATGATTTCTCGATTGATTTTGAAGTGTCGAAACTTCGGATCAAGAGACTTTAAAATATTACGGATTTCATCAAAACAGACTTTCGCCTGATTGTATGAGTTTGCGGCAACGTATGTTTGTGCGTTTGCGTCGCCGAATAGCAGGTCATTAATCGAAAGACTCGCTACGCTTGTTGTCTTACTGAATTTACGCGGCACGAATAAAAGAGCTTCGCGGATCAATCGTTTGTTTGTGCCGGGCTTGTAAAACGCTAGAATGTTAGAGAACTGAAACACCTGTATCGGAGTCAGTTTATATCTAGTCTTTCCCTTTGTACCACTAAATTTCAAACGCTCGTAGAACGTGACGAACTTCTTTACTTCCTTGACGCGGAAATCGTATTTATCCAGAAAAGCAAAGAAGCGAAGGACGGATAACAGTTCATATAAGTTATGTGCATCCGGATTGTTAATACAGCCTTTTACGTATGCGTTTAGTCGTTCATCCGCCTTATCTAGTTTGTAAGAATCGACGTCGATGTTATGCAGGTCAGAAACAACAGACTGCTTTAACACGATCAATTTATCTCTAGTTTCCTTCTCCATCGCGGTCTATTTTATCTACCTCATTAATCAAGTCGTTCACTTCGTCGTCATCAGAGGCGGACAAAGTTTGCAGCGTTAATCCGAGTTCACGTAATTGTTTACGGGTGACTTCGAGCGCATCAAACAGAACTTTGAAAGCCGGATGCGCTACGAGCTTCTTATTTCCTTCTCGAGATACTTCGGTAACGAATGATCGTTTCTTTTTCGCTATGTCGCTGAGAGCAATCTTAAACGCAATATAAGAGCCAGCGCAAAGAGTTATACATAAATCCAAATCAGGTGTATAAGTTCCTTGCGACTCCATCGCGGTGCGAATCTTTTCTTTAATGTCGTCTAAATCGCTCATTTTTATATGCGTTTTTGCATATAAGAAAAGATCACAAGTATTTGGTAGCGCGGAAGTTCGAGAAGAAAAGCTCACCCCCAACGAGCACCCCCTTGTTTTAAAAATTGCTCGCGCGTGTAAACATGAGGCAAGGTGGGTTTAAGCAGACCGCGTTAAAAATAAAAAAAACCGCCCCCCCTCGTCGAGGTGAAGCGGTTCAAATCAAAAAAAAGATAAAAATTTACTCGTTTTCGCTCGGTTCTTTCAAGAACTTATCGACAAAGCGTTGTGTTGCTCGCTCATTATTCGCCTGAACAGCCTCTTTCGAATGACTGAAAGCGCGCCGATGTATCTCCACATGGCACGCATGACAAAGACTCTGTAAATTGTTATAGTTAAACATTAGTTGTCTCATTCCGAACTCATGCGGAACAGACTCAACCGGAACAATGTGATGTACCTCCGTCGCAATCGTACTTCGATTATTCGACTCGCACACTTCACAAACCGGATTACTCCGTAGCTTCTTAGCTCGAAGTTGTTTCCATCGAGCCGAATTGATCATTTTAATATAATGTGGATTTCTGCTCATAATTCGTCATAATTAAAAATAATCCTATCACATTGATAACATTCGTGCAACTCTTTCCGAGTCGCCTCTATATCATTCGTTTCAATCTCAACCAAGTGTGAGTCGGACGTATTGCCCGACACGCACTGAATACGCGTAATTATATACATGATAATTCGACTCGATCTAATCCGTTAATAAGATATTTGATCCGCGCGCAATTACCGTCGCATCGTGTCGAATTTGTTTCATTCTTATGTATCCGGCTAGCACAGCCTTTACAATTCCTAGAAGGACACATTTGTTTATACACTTCGATAGCTTGCCGTCTCGATTCAATTCTCTGTATGCGTGCTGCCTCGGTCGCAACTTTTCGAATTAAGCCGCGCGAACGTACTCGTTCGGATGTAGCTTGTTTAATGTAGTCTTTTACTTTACTCATTTTACTGTGTTGTTTTTAGGTTTGTAATCCCATCCGTTTAATTTATAAACTTTCTGTTTCGCCTCTTCTTGCGTAATAGCGCTATCAATATATCTACCTGATCCGTTTGGCTCTCTATGATAAATATTGAAGTGCCTAAATCGAGGCGAATAATAATATTCCGGTTTATTTTGTTTTTGGTTCATTTCTGATTTTATTTGAATATTCCTAATTCTTTTCTTAATCTCTTGTTTGCTATACTCACATACTCTGGATTTAATTCAAACCCTACATAGTTTCGGTTCAGCTTTCTTGCAACAATGGCTGTGGTACCGGAACC
>NZ_JAQVBV010000042.1 GCF_028690125.1 Bacteroides sp.
GGTACCACAGCCATTGTTGCAAGAAAGCTGAACCGAAACTATGTAGGGTTTGAATTAAATCCAGAGTATGTGAGTATAGCAAACAAGAGATTAAGAAAAGAATTAGGAATATTCAAATAAATTTAAAAATGAATAAGATAAAAATCGAAATTACTCCTGATGGCTGGGAGAGTACTGTAATCATTGACGGTAAAGAGTATAAAGAGAAGCATGTTGCAACAGCATTTGGTTCTGAAAGTATCGAAGGTAATTTTGAAAGTGAAGACGGTATACCAGAAGAAGTATACGACGCATTAAATTCATCTTTCCCCTTCGAATGTATGCAAGCATTATATTCAATCGAATAATATTCAAAACTAAAAAGTAATGAGGTAAACCGAGCCTCTGAAACTCGGTAATAGATCTTTGACGTATTGGATTTACCGCTTGATGTTATACAACATACAAATATTTGTAGTAATCTTATTGGTAATACAAATATTTGTAGTATCTTTGTGCTATAAGAAATAAAGCAATAAAGATTATGAGTAAGTATTATCAAATAAATGGATTAAAGGTGAGAGTTTCAGATCACGAACCTAACACCGGTCTTAGAGGATCGAGTGATATTTATCTTTATGTCAAATCTGCATGTAATGAGCTTCTTTCTATCGAGGCTCAATTAGAGGCTATCTGTGATAAGAAAGGATATAACATGTCTGATTTTCGGACTATAATAAATGACTGGAAAGATGGTACTTATGGCATACATACTTTTGAAGATGTAGTTGAAGAAGTTGAAAACGACGCCGCTTGCAGTGTGGTTCCTGAATTAATCGCTTCATATAGAGAAAGTAATGATGAAAAATTGAAGGGATATTCATTGTCAAAATTTGCGAAGCATCCTGAAATTAAGGCTTTGTCTGAGGAGACGGGAGTGTCGCAAAGTTACATAAAGAAATACTTTAATATTAGATAATATGGATAAACAAAATTACAGAGAAGTCTTGGGGCAAAGGCTTCAAGAATTTAGAGAATCTCGGAATATGTCAAGGTATGCAGTAGCTCAAAAAGGGAAAATACGTGATGAGCAGGTGAAGGCAGTTGAGGAAGGTGTAACCAACTACACGATAGATGTATTCCTCGGATATATTGCCGGATCAGACTTGTATATGTATTTTGCAGAGAAAGATAAAGAAAAAAAAATTGATTTGAAAGAAATGCTCACAAAGGGGAAAGAAAATCTACCCAAATAAATTCAGTATAAAGGCGGTAAGTTCAACACTCACCGCCTTTTTTGTGCCTGGGCGGATAAGTTCAGGCACTTTTTATTTAACGTAAAACCTAGGAGAAAAATAAATATATTAAAAGAAGCATTTGATTTAGCCATTTGCCAGTACAAAGAAGAATATGGCGAAGACGCAAAGATAGAAGAAGGTGAAGAATTTGCTACGGTATTCAATGATGCCGTGCTAATAATTGGGCTTGAAAATAAACAAATATCTATTAAGGTATTGACTGGTAAACCCTATTTTATAGATCAAAATTTGAATTTAACAGAATAACAAGTAATAAGGAGTAGGAAGTATGAGAGAAAATATTTTGTCTGAAAGTAAGGGGGAAGAACCTGTAAGGGAAGATCGCCGTTTGAGAAACCTAAAGTATCAAATGAGAAAGAAAGGTTATGTTATCAACGACAAAGATCGTGTATGCGTCCTTTCTGATGAAGATAAACGATCTCCATTACAAGAAAAGAGAATTAAGACATTTTCTTTTCGCCTACAATATAAAATGCTCTAGTTAGCCCATGTACCCCAAGAGGATAGAACAAAGTTTATAACCGTGTAACTTTAGAAGTTATGATTAAAGTTAGTGACATTTATAGCAAAACGCATGATGGACTAGATATAATCTTAGATTATTATCCACAGGCCGAAGAATGCGTCGATAACAAAAAGAAATTTAAACGCCGCCCAGAAGAAGACGACGCTTCGGCATGTATCAAGAAATTCAAAGTAAATAACGATTATGAAGTCTATAAAGTGACGGACTTTGGAGATCAGTCTACGGCAATGTCCCCGATTGATATTTGCATGTATGAAGAGGGTATATCTTTTTCAGAAGCTATTTTTAAGTTGGCAAGTCGTTATAATGTGACTAACGAACTTAATAAATCAGTCAATAAGCCGGATATTAGAAAGCGACCGGCCAAAGCTGACGAAAAGGAAGGATCCCGTTTCTTTGAACTTGAAAAAACATTCACGGCGGATCAACTTAAAATCATGGGGCCGCGCGTAAAACAGGAACATGTTGATCGGTTAAATTGGTATGTGGCAAAATCTATATCTTATGTTAAGAATCGGGAAGTTACCACTAAATACACAACGCCTACCTATCCTATATTTATGCGTGAATGTATTGTACAGTCCAGTAATGATTCTGAAAAGGTTGTTAAGTTCTACAAGATATATGAGCCGTTGAACCCGGATAAGCAATGGCGTTTTAGCTATACTCCGGACGGGGTGAAGCCCAAAGAGTTTATTAACGGCCTGGAAGAGCTAAAGAAATTGTACCGGGAATATAATGCACAGGAAGAAGCCCTATTCAGGAATGATCCTAAAAATAACGAGGATAAGCCCTACAAAGAAAAGAAACTCGAAGAAGCTTTCATTTGTTCAGGTGAACGCGATTCGCTTTGTGTTGCTTCGCTTGGCTATTCTCCTTTGTGGTTCAACTCTGAAACCTACAAAGTAAGCCCGGAAGAGATTAAGGAAATATATAAGTATGTAGAAAAACTATATAATATACCGGATATCGATTCGACCGGTATAAGGAAGGCTACGGAATTAGCGCTTAAGTACATGGATATCTTAACGGTCTGGCTACCTTCTTGGCTGACTACCTATAAAGATTGGCGAGGAAAACCACGAAAAGATTTCCGGGACTTCATGGAGTTAAGGCAGAGGAATGAAGATTTTAGGAACCTTCTTAAAATGGCTATGCCAGCCCGATTTTGGGAGATAACGCAAAATGAGAAAACCGGGAAGAAACAGTACGAAATAGATGCGGATTGCCTACATTATTTTTTGAAACTAAACGGATTTCATGCCTTACGGGATGAAAATTCGGCTAATACTCAATATGTGCGCGTAGTAGGACGGATCGTTTCGTCTATAAAGGGGAAGGATATAAGAACGTTCCTTCGCCAATTTGCGAGGGAACGTTACTTGGATCGGAACATTCGTAATTTGATCCTAAATTCGCCACGTATGAGCGATGGGGCATTGGAGAATCTGGACGAAATAACGCTGGACTTTACAAGTTATACCAGGAAGAGCCAGTATTTTTTCTTCCCTAATGCTGTATGGGAAGTTACAGGGGGTAAGATAGAAACCCAATTGGCGAACATGGGCATTACAGACCGCTATGTTTGGGAAGAAAATGTAATACCACACAATGTTAAGGTATTACCGGATATGTTTACAATAAAAAGGAATAAACTTTCGGATGGGACGGATGCTTGGGATATCGACATACACGAACATGCTAGTAATATTTTTCGATACTTAATTAATACGAGTAGAACACACTGGCGGAAAGAGTTAGAATATTCCCTGGATCATTTGGACAATGAGGAAGCGGATCGATATCGACTAGAACATATTTTTGATATTGCAGGGCCTAATCTGGAACCGGCAGAAATAGCGGAGCAAAAACAGAATTTGATAAATAAGATTTTTGCGATCGGCTATATTCTTCACCGGTATAAATCACCGTCCCGCGCCTGGTCACCTTATGCGATGGATAATAAACTAGGAGAAGACGGGGATAGTAACGGAAGATCCGGAAAATCTTTTCTTTTTAAAACTTTCGATCACTTTATGAAGACTGTTAAGTTGTCCGGTCGTAATCCTAAATTGATGGATAATCCCCACGTGTTCGATCAGATCACCCAACATACCGACTTTTTATTAATAGATGATTGCGACAGATATACTTCTACCGGTTTGTTTTACGACGTTATTTCGTCTGACATGACCGTAAACCCGAAGAACAATCAATCATTCAACATACCTTATAAGGATAGTCCGAAAATTGGATTTACAACAAACTTTGTGCCGGTGGATTTTGATCCATCAACAGAAGGAAGGTTGCTTTATATGGTATTTTCAGACTATTATCACCAACGTACACCGGATAATGACTATTTGGAAACAAGATCTATTCGGGATGATTTCGGTAAGAATTTACTAACAGACTATAACGAGGAAGAATGGAACCAGGATATTAACTTCATGTTGCAATGTTGCAAGTTCTATCTTTCATTGATTGATGATTCAGTTAAGATACTGCCCCCAATGGATAACATCATGCGTCGAAAATATAAAGCTGATATGGGGGCCGGTTTTGAAGATTGGGCTAAAGGATACTTTGCCGAAGATGGGGATAAGGTTAATGTATTAGTCGATAGGCAATCTGCTTTCCAGGACTTCATAAACTTTTCTGGTATGCGTAAATGTACCATGCAGCGTTTTACGAAAGCTCTAAAAGGATTTGCGAATCTCACGCCTTATGTGAAATGTCTTAATCCAGAAGTTATGCGAAATAGTTCTGGGCGTATCACCAGAAAGATAGATGGTAAATCCTGTGATATGATCTATATTCAGACTGTTAGCGCCACTGGAATTAATGATATGGAGATGGGGGAGAGTGAAGCAAACCGGACGCCTGCACAAACAGTGATTAAAGGTTTTACCGATACAAAAACTGATTCTGGGAATGTGCCTTTCTAAATATAAACTAAAAAGCTACCAGGAATTTAGGGATCTGATGCAGGTGCCGGGGTTCTATGAATTTGCTAAGCCGGTATACGACTTTTTGGAAGTGATGGAAGAAGGGACTATCTTCAATTTCGCTACAAAATGCCAGGATGAACAAAAACTGGAATGGTTTATTAAGGTAGCATGTTTGTTTATATGGTGTGGGCATTTTGAGTATGAGTTTAACGATGATTTTACAAAGATAAGGCGTAAACGTATGATGGAGATCGAAAAAAAATGGAAAGAAGAGTATTACGAAAGGTTGCGAAACAGCTAATTATATGCCTACATTGCGTCCAGGACTGCAACGAAAGGTACAAAGTAAAAAGGTCAGATACAGAAGTGTCTGACCTTTTTACTTGAAAAGCGCCCGGCGCCGGGCGACCTATCTTCCGGTTTCCCCTTACCCCTTCTCTTTTTACTACTAAAATTTTGTAACTCTGTATCCTATGTTTGAAAAAGAAGATAAGTGTCTAATAATAAGAAAGATAATTGGTTTCAAACTTGGTTTCAAACTTGGTTACAAACTTGGTTACAAAAAAACAATGTTTGTAACCTTGCATTTTGTGACGGTGGGAAATAGCTTGGTTACAAACTGTTTTTTCTCTTATTTTTTTGTATCATGGTTTTGTAGCTAAAATAAAATATTGATATATAGTGAGTTAGGATAAGAAAGTTACAGGTTACAAAATTACAAAGATTTAGAGCGAAATTTGAAAAAACAGACGATTGAAGAGTATGCTTAGTAAGCGGTAAATTTATCGCTTATTCTTTGTTGTAAATATATTTATGTTCTTTGCAGTAGAATCAATAGTTTAATTTATTGTATACATAATTCTGTTAATCAGTATTTTATTTGTATTTTTGTAGTAAAATTCAAATTATGATAACAACGAAAATAACAATCGAAGCACATTTGACGGAATATTGCTGGTCTAAATTTTCCGCAGATCCAGACGGGGCACCAGTGAAGTTCCCCGATAATTTGGATATCTATCATCTTATTTATGATTTGCTAGAAAAGCGACCGATAAACAGTTCTAGGGATCAGGGTAATTTAGAAATAATATTGCCGGATCGTAGGGAAGGGGATCTAGCCGGAGGGAAATCTCCAGAACGTTTCAATTATCTAGGAATACGCAGTCAAAAGATACTTAATAAGAAAATAAAACTAATGATGCGTGCAGAGCTTCACGATTTGATAGATGAAAATAAACACAAATTCGGAATCGATCAGATCCAGTCTGTACACTACTTTATGAAGAAATATTGTATTGAATCAATAACCGAAGAAGCATTGCAGAAAGATTACCAGCGGTGGAGAGACAATATAAGACGTTCAAGTAAAAAGCGTCCATACAAGAAAAAGTAGAAGTTTTTTTCACCTACGAAGTGTATCTTAATGTCCTTTTTTTGCGGGAATCTTGCCGAAAAAGTGCCGGAAAAATGCGGAGTGATTGAATATCAAATAGTTATATAGTATGAAAACAAAGAAAACACCTTATTCAGCAGCTAATTCGCTTCGACTGATACCGATAGACAAAATTAATCGTTTTGCCCTAATTATGTCACGTGCTTTTTTTTCCTTCCAAAATGGAGATTATGAAATTCCAATCGTGCCAGGATCATTTACACCTGACATCCAACCGGAAGAAGCGGAAGGTGGCCTTATATATAATGTAGGGCATACGTTTAATGTTGCCCTGATCGATATAGCTAATGAACACTTGCTGGCTGCATTGAGCAAACAAGAGTTAATCGCCATTTATACCAATGAAGCCGGGTACGAAATTGTATCTGGAACACAACAAACACCATTGGCGTTTACTTATGCAAAGGTAGCCGGGCAATATCAATGTAAACTAACCGGGATAATGTCACATTCAGAAGCCTTTTATAGTCCTTTCTAGCCCGCTTTTAAACGGTTTCTTTTGCAGAAAAAAGAAACCGTGGATAAAATTCAGCAGATTTTTAATGAGAAATGGGCGATCGAGGCAAAGGATTATCACCACCTTTTATCACTTATCTTACCTTCTATAAATAACGGTAACTTAGCAGCTATTGAACAGCATCTTTCGCAAAATAAGGTTACGGCTTATGCTGCTATGCCTTATGTGGCGGATCGATGGGAACTGGAGGATGCTTCGTTACCGGAAAATTCAGTCGTTATACTTACCTGTGATGGCGTTTTATATTCTTGGGAAACTTACCGCTTAGAACAATTTATTGCGAAAGCCCTAGCAAATCCGAAGATAGCCGGTATTGTCTTATTTGTAAATGGCCCTGGTGGAATGATTACCCGTGTAGATCTTTTGGAGAGAATGATCCGGGAATCTTCTAAACCAATAGCAGCATATATTACTGGTGTTTGTGCTTCTGCGCATTTCTGGTTTGTATCTGCATGTGGACGAAAATTTGTTTCTTCCCCAATGGATGAAATAGGATCCTGCGGTATTATCTACACTTACCAAAGCTTTAAAAAGTATTATGCAGAACTAGGCGTTGAGCTTAAGGATATTTATCCTGATAGTGCGGATCTGAAAAATAAAATGATTCGTGATATGGAAGAAAAGCAGGATGATAGCCTTATTAAAGAGAAACTTTCTTTTTATCACAATCTTTTTGCGCAGGCAGTTGCCCGGAATCTCGCTATAAAATACGATCGAAATGATCCTCTTTTTCGCGGGCAAACCTATTTTGCTGATGTAGCCCTGGCAAATGGTTATGTAGATGCTTATGGTACGTTGGAAGATGCTATCGTATGGGTATTATCACAAGCGACACTAAAAAGGGCTAATGAGATAATTTAATATTCACTTTTTAATCAATTTGTTTTATGAAAAATCGTTTTTCACAATTCGTTCCGGCTGTAATGGCTATTCTGGGGATTAAGGACTGGAATAAGGACGCGGACAAAAAAAACGCTTTACTGGCAGAAGAGAAAGAAAAGCTTAAAAACATGGGCTTTAATGAAACTTTTCTCACTGGTTTTTGTGAAGCGTTAAGTAATGACTTCCCGGATGATAAACCGCAAGGAAGTACGGAAAATGGAACTGTTATCCCGGAAGATAGTGCTTCCAATGCAGTAATAAAAGGTTTGCTGGCTGACATTACAGCAAAATTGGCTACCGCCCAGGTAGAAATCGAAACTCTAACTAAAGAAAAGGGGCAACTTTCTACGGAAGTAACAGCTAAGAGAACAGAGATTACCGGTCTTAACCAAAAAATTAAAACGCTTTCTGACATGGCAGAACAGGACAAAGGTGCTGGGGCGCAACACGCTACTATAAAACCGGATGCTAAAGATATTGTTTTGAATTGGGATGATGAAAAACAGTTGGGCGGTCTTACCGGTGAGATGTTCGGTATGGATAGAGCATATAACCAACGTTTGCGTGCTGAAATGCTTTATCGTAAGGGTATTGCAACTCAAGTGCCTACCGCAAGTTCTATTGACTATTCCAGATTGAAAGAGGATTTGGGGGCTTTTTATCGTGTGCCGTGGCAGGATCGTTTGCAATCTTTCTTGATGGTTTTGCCATCTATCGAGAGTGTTTTCCCTTTGGAGAGTGGTTATCAAGATCTAGTAGTATTAACTAATATATGGTTAGGTGAGTTTTCACAAGCAGATAATACCGCTAGTGACTTCGATAATGTCACTAAGGGAAATTATGAGTTTGACAATGAAACGCTGCGTATGTTTAGTGTTATGTTTGCTCATAAGTTCAAAGATTTAAAAGCGCTGGAAAAATCTTGGATCGGAAGTTACAACAAGGAAGGATCCCAGGTTATTAAGTGGTCTTTCATTGAATATATTCTCGCAGAGACAGCGAAGAAGCTGCATAACGAACGTGAACAACGCCGTGTTAATGGTGTGCGTAAAGAACCGGATCTGAATAAGCCGGGTCGTGCCATGGGTGCCGCTGATGGAATCTATGAGTTTATCAACAAGAAAGTGAACGGGCATATTGATATCAATAACGGAAGACTTGTATACCAGATTAAACCATTTGAACTGGGTACCTTGACACCGGAGAATATAGGGGAAAAGCTGTTCCTAGGGACATCTATGATCCCGGCTGTTCTGCGTGATTCGGGCTCTTTATCTCTCTATATACCGTCTCACATGATTGTTTGGTATCACAAGTACAATGAATTGCACTACGGTACTAATCAGGACTACAAGGCTGGTATGATGTATGTGAAGGAATATCCTTCTGTTAAATTGATTCCCGTTCCTAATGCGGACAATCATCATCGTATCATCTGGACTATGACTGGCAATATCCATACGTTTGAACACGTGCCCGGAGAGATGACGAAATTCAATATCGAACAGCAAGATTGGACTTTGAAAGTATGGAGCAACTGGAAAGAATCTATTTGGGCTTATGCTGTTGGATTTAAGTATACAAAGAAAGAGGATATGGACTATACGCGCCAGATGATCTTCTGTAATGATTACGATCGCCCGGCATCTTATTTTGTAGAATCCGAAAAGGACGCACAGCCATCCGCAAAATATCATACGTCAATCGTAACAGTTGCTAATATGAATTTATTGGCAATTACCGATATTGAAGATGCAGAAGTCGGGAAGGTTGTTACACTGAAATGTGGCAATACGAATAAAGGCGTTAAGATTGATAAGTCCGGTAATTTTTCTCTTCTTGCGGAAGCTTGGAATCCTAAAAAGGGTGATATGATCCGTTTAATGAAGCGTGATGACGGAAAATTTATTGAGATTGGCCGTGAAACTGGTGCTACTGATGCCCTTCAGTTTGCCCCTGATGAAACAACGCCTTCTTTGCAAGGTGGATCTGTTTTCGTAACAGGCGAAAATACGAAAGCTACGGCAATCACAAGCTTTGCAGATGCAATCACCGGGAAAACATACACAATCTACGGAAGAGGTAAAGAAAATGCTAGTACAATCGATGCCGGAGGAATTTTTGTTTTGACAGAAGCCGTAACATTAAGTACTGGTAAGTTTATCAAGCTGGTAAAAGCGGACGATAGCAAGTTCTACGAAGTTGCACGTGGCTGATAGTTATTGATAGAGGGAAAATATTCCCTCTATCTATTATTAATCTTTTAAAAAATAAGTATATGACTACTTACGTAAAAACATCCGTACCTAGACCGGTAGGAAATCCCGGTAAAGGAATAACGCCCAAAGACGTTCTTACGCTGATCGATGTGGATGATCTCGTTTCTTTCCCAGCTCGTGACGGTGCCGGTGTTGTGCTTGTTGGTGATATCGTACCGAAACCATCTGCATATTCTGTTGATCTCTATATGACTCCTGGTACGGTTGAACTGGCTTCTAATGGTGAAGGGGAAACAGATGCGAAAGGATTTACACCTTCTGTTAAAGGCAAACATCCGGGAAATAAGAGAGAAGTCCGCGAATTTAAGACGAACTGGTTAGGTCGTCATTGCATTGCTATCTTGCAGTATTGTAACGGGGAACCGGCAGATATTATCGGTTCTCCTTGCAATCCTATTGAAATGGCTGTGAACTATACCGGTAATAAGGATGCCAATTCATCTGAATTTACCTTTACTCAAATTAGTAAAGGTGATGATATCGGAATTTATGAAGGCACGATCCCACATGAAGAACCCCTAGCAGTAGTTCCGGAGGCTGCAACAGAAATCACCTTCAAAGGTACAGGGCAATATCAGCTAAGTGCCGGAGCTGCGAAAATAGCAACTGTTACAGGTGCTAAACATGGTGATGTCTTAACGTTGATTGGTGTTACGGCTGGAGTTGCACCAACAGTCGAAACCAGTGTTTCGTCTGTCTTTTTATTGCAAGCTGGTAAGGTGTTCACTGCGTCACCTGGAAGCCAGATCTCGTTTAAGGCTTTTGATACTGGAGGTGGGGAAATGAAATTTATTGAGCAATCAAGATACGAGGCTTAATTTTTTAGTTGTAACTACTTGTAAGCCCTGGGCAGTGATGTTCGGGGCTTTTTTAGTCCTTTGCCTGGCAATTGCCTTTTTCAATCTTTGTATCTCACTAAATAAATTAATCAAATGAAAGAACAAATTATTTCCTATTTACAAGGGCCTAGGAACTTCGCGGAAGGTGTGGCACTTTATGAAATATTCGGAGTAAACCGCATGTTGAAAGCTAAATTTCGGCAGATTGGGGAATGTGAAATGACTAAAGGAGCGCTTTTCGAAGAATTACGTAAGATGGCCGGATTATCTGAAATGGATTTTTCTTCAATGCGCAGAACTGCATACAAAAAGCCGGAACCGATACCAGAAACCGTAAAACCCGTTTTGCCAAAGACGTATGTAGATGATTCACTTATCGCATTGGCTGACCGTTTCGGTGTTACTGTTGATGAACTTGTTAGCGATGAATTTATTGAGAAAGTGTTATCAGCAGACGAAAACCAAGATAAAGTAGACGAACTGGAAGATGAACTGGAAGAAGCAAAATCAAAGTATTGTGAAGTCCCTGAAACTGTACGTAAAACAATTCGTTTCCGGGAAGAATTTCCCTTCTTAAATGAAAAGGATTGCCCGAATGAGTTTAAAATATTGGTGTCAGATATGTTTTCAGCTTATGACCTATACCGGGAAAGTCACGAGATGTTAGCCAATACACCGGATGATGTTGCAAGCGAGGAAACGTTCAGATGGGCTAAGACTGCAGTAGAAAACTATCTGGATAACCGGGAAATGTGGGAAGAACTGGAATATTACCGGGAAAATCATAAGATATTAGGGAAAGCAAAAATTATGCAGGAACTAGCTGAAAGAAATGAAATTTCAGCGCTGCCGGATCTCGATCTGGTGAAGCAATTGAATAATGCAAAGTCGAACATGTCCAAGGGGAAAAGTGACCTTGAAAAATCCGACAACGAAGAAAAAAAAGCAAAGGCCCAAGCGAAAATCGAAAAATGGACTAACAAAAAAGATATCCTGGAAAAAGAAATCGAGGGTAGAAAAAAAAACTAGGTTTCCATCTTTGTAGACTTAAAATAAAGCGGGATACATGGCGAGCTATGAAAACCCGCTTTTCTCACCCATGCGATCGTTCTGAAATTGGAATTTAGAGTCAAAAAATAGGTGCTGAAATTCAGTCTGATTATGAACGTCTTAATATTTTGAATAATGAATAACTTACCGGCAGACTCTTTCTTTTTCGATACCGAGCAGAAGGAAGATATACAACGCATGGCAGCTCTAGGATATAGTCCTAAAGAGATCGCAATTTATTTAGGCGTAGATATTGATTCTTTTGTAAAGGATGCCTACATAGAGGGTACAACGATTAACGGGATAATCCGAGAAGGAATATTAGTTTCTAGGGCTAACCCGGAAATGGAACTCCATAAGCAGGCCGAAGGGGGGAATATAATTGCTATTCAACAACTCGAGAAGGTGAATAGGAGACGAACGTTTGAAATAATTGTAGAGCAAATCGATGAAGATGAATGTAACTAAGCCAACGCGGTTAGATATTGAGAATATAGATATAAACCAAATCACACAGATTTTATCTACTGGTGATTTAGATACTTTACCACCAGAGGAACGCGCTTATTACGATCTTATGGAAATGGTTAGAGGTCTAAGAGCTAGAATGAGGTATAACGGTAAGGTAATAACAAAAGCCGGTATCATCAAGTTACTTAAGTCAGAAATTTACGGTTTGTCTGACTGGATGGCCCGGCAAGTTTATTCTGATTCTATAAATTTCTTCTACGCACAGGAAAATATAAGGCCGGAAGCATTTGCAAACCTATACGCCGAGAAATTGGAAAAGTGGGCAGATTCTATGTTCCTGATGGGGAAAGGTGAAGAAGCTTCGCGTATTCTGGAACGTGCCGCTAAATTAAGACTACGCTTTGCTTCGACTGAAACAGAGATCCCGGAAGAACTTCTAAATAAAAAACAGATAGTCATTTATACGACAAAACGATCTGATCTAGGTGTACCAGAAACGGATCGAAAAGAGCTGGAAGAGTTTATCGATGAAATCCCAGATATACCAATGATTGTACGGGATAGGCTAAAAGAAGATGCACAGATAAAGAAATTTAATCTTAAAAAACGAATGATCGAAGATGCCGAAGAGTTCAGAGAAGACGATACAGAGGATTAATACCGATGATGTTGAAGTACGATATTCACATATTATAAAGGTACTGACGGACTGGATAGATACTACTAATCTAATTACAAGTGCCGGTCGTGGAATGGCTAAAAGTACTGTAATACAGGCTAGACGCTCTGCCGATTGTGTTTATGATATGCCAGGTGCGGCGCTTGCTTTTGCAGCTAATACGTACACTAATTTAACAGATAATATTATGCCTGCGGTAAAAAAAGGCTGGGAGTTAATGGGACTTTATGAAGGTGTACACTACATTTCTAACAAACGCCCGCCTGAATCTTGGCGAAGAAGGTGCAGTATAATAGTAGATGATTATAAAAATACTATTTCATTTTGGAATGGATCTATAATCTTTTTAGGATCCTTGGATCACCCGTCTTTGTTGGCTGGTAAGTCGGTAGTTCATTTATTCTTTGACGAAGCTAAATACGATCAAGATAAGAAGGTTAATAGAGCTATGCCGATTTTACGTGGTGATGCTATCCGTTACGGGCATAGCCATTACTTTTTAGGAGTAACCATTACTACGGACATGCCGGATGTTTTGGAGGGAGAATATGACTGGTATTTTCGTTATGTAAAGCTGATGAAGCCAGAACGTATTTTAAAAATAGTCCAAGCGGCAGGGGAACTAAATGAACTACGTATTAAGCTAGTACGGGAAGAAAATAAAGAATCTCCTTCTCCTGATAAACTAAGACGGATTAAAAAAAAGATAATCTATTATGAAGCTGCCTTACTTAAGATGAGGAAGGGGGAAAGTTATTTTATTAATGCTTCTAGCTTTACGAACATTGATATTCTAACAATTGGGTATATAAAGCAACTTTTTAACGGAACACTTGAATTACACGAATTTAAAAAATCGGTGGTAGGCATGCGCCCTGGGCTTCGCCGAGATATCCGTTTTTATGTGGCTTTTTCTGAAAAGCACAAATATACTGATGGTGTGTACCATGGGGAACCAGCAGTAAATTCTAGGGATCTGCGCTTTTTACACCATGATAACCCGATAGATGCAGGAGTCGATTTTGGTAATCAGCTATCTTTAATCATAGGGCAGGAAGACGGTGCATATTACCGATTACATAAGAACTTTTTTGAATTACCGCCTAATTGGTTTAGAGAACTAGCAGATCAATTTCTAGGATTTTTCCTGAATCACGAGGAAAAGGAATTAAATTTGTATTATGATCGTGCCGGAAATAATTTTGAAAAGCAGAAGGAAGACTATGCGCGCAAATTAAAAGAGGCCATCGAGATAGACGGGGAAGGTAACCGGACAGGCTGGATCGTTAATCTTATGAGCCGCAAACAAGCTAATATCCGGCAGGATGAAGAATACGACTTTATGTTAGAGCTAATGAAGGGGGAAAATAGAGCATTGCCAATTCTTTTAATTGATGCAGTTAATTGTAAAGAAGCCGTGTCTAGTATTGAGAAGGCACCAGCCGGGATTCGATACAAGGGACAGCAAAAGATAGTTTATAAGATAAAGAAGTCGGAGAAGCTGGCACCTAAGAAATTGCCTATGCTTTCTACAAACTTCTCTGATGCGTTTAAATACTTAATGATGCGCAAGCTCTGGCGGCGGGCTATTAGGGGCAAGGGAAAGGCTAGCAACGCCAACCCATATGTACCTGGATTCGATGATGCGGAAGAGCAATGAAGGCAATTGCCCCACTAGGCCGATCTTATACCGAGATCGGTCTTTTTTTGGCGCTAAAGGTGCAAAGTGTTAATTATATTAATGGAATTAATCATATTTCACATTTCAAGAGGTGGGGCAATCGCCTTTTGACTTCTGAGCGGATCGGTCTTCGGTGTGTGATTGAAAAAAATAATTCACTGGCGGATATGCTTATTAGTATGTTTTCCAGTGCTTTGTAATGGGAAATACCAAAATTTGCCCCACAAAAAGGGTATTTTCAGTTGTTCTAGTGGAAAAATAGAAAGAAAAAACATAAAATCATGCGAAAATCATATTTCAACAAGTCTTTTTTACAAGATTATGATTAAAAATAAAAAATATATCTCTTGAAAAGTTCCATATTTGGGAATTTTTTAGTATCTTTGTTTCAAATAAAAAGAAGTTATGAAAATAATCGATTCTGAAAAGCTGGAAGAGTTTATTAAAAAACATGCGGACGCTAGTAATGCTATCGAAAAATGGGTAGAAAAGATAGAGGCCGCAAATTGGGAAAATCATAATGAACTGAAAAATGATTTTATTTCAGCCGATTATGTGGGAAATAACCGTTATGTATTTAATATCCGTGGGAATAATTATCGAATTGTTGCAGTAGTTGTTTTTTTCGCTGGTAGAATGGTTATCCGTTTTGTAGGTACTCACAAAGATTATGATAGAATCGACGCAAAGAATTATTAAAAAGGAGGGTATTATGAAAATTAGTAATGATTCCCAATACAGGGAGTATAAAAAGAAAATGGAAGCTTTAATCCAAAAAGGTACAAAGCTTGGGGATCTGGAATTGCTTTCAGAATTTGATAAAGAAGAGTTTATACGCTTGACTGATGCTATTTCAGAATGGGAAGCGGCTTATCATCCTTTGCCGGGGAAAGTTTCTACGATAATCACTGACGCTATAAAAGAACGTATGATTGCAGGAAATATAAAACAAAAGGAAGCTGCAAAAAAACTAGGCGTTTCTGAATCACGTATAAGTGAATTACTATCCGGCAAACGATCACTTAATTTAAACCTGGTAAAGCGCCTACGGGATAATTTCGGGATCCCAGCGGATTTTATCTTGGATAATATGTAAAAAATGAAATAAAATTAAGACGGGAAAGCTTTATCTAATTGATAAAGCTTTTTTATTTGTGGCTTTTTCCCTACATTTACCAGATAATCATAATATAATGTAGTATGAACACACTAAAGCCGAATTTTGCCACAAAAGAAGATAACGGCGTGGATCTTTTGCGTAAATCTTCAAAGATATTTTTAATAGTCTCACAAATAGCCGGAATTATAGGGGCTTTTGCCGGGATAATGGATTTTGATAGTTCAGGGATAACGGTTATAGCAGTAGCCGTTTTAATCTTTGTTGCAGGGTATCTAGTACGTGGTTTTGCTTTATGTATTGCTACGATTGCGGAAAATTCCGAAAAGCATAAAGAATAGCCAGTTAATCAGAATATATCTTTTTATTTATAGGGTGCATCGGGAACGGTGTGCCCTTTCTTTTGTCCTTTACCTACACATCTTAAAAGCTCATATTTGCCTAAAAATAGAGCAATATGAATGAAATATTAATTACTACAGTAATCAGTTCTATTTGTACTGGTGGTATTACTTGGCTTTTTACTCTTAAATATACTAGGAAACAGGCCGAAGCTGATGCGATGCTATCTGTGCAAAACGTATATCAGCAAATAATTGAGGATCTTAAAACGGATCGGGTGGAGTTGAAAGAAAATATCAAGGAACTGGCGCTAAAGGTGAGTGAGAACGAACGGGAGATTAAAGCAATGAAACCGAATCTTTGCGGGCGAAAGGCGTGTACACAAAGAATACCAATCAATTAATTATATGAAAAAATATGCTTTGTATATTGTACTATCGGGAGTCTTCCTTGTTAGTTGTAGTCGCGCAACAATCGATCACCGGAAAACAAATGAAACGGTATTGTCAGACAGCGTTAAAACTCGCACAGATACGCGAGAGGAACAGGATAAGCAGCAGGGACATAGTACAGAACGTAATACTAGAACTGATGAGGAAAACCGCGTCGTTATTAAATTTGATACGGAAAAGCCAGTTACGAAAGAAACAGGTTTACCACCAATCAAAGAAATCTCTTTTACCGGTTCCACCACTAATCAGGAAAAAGAAGTTTATACGGAGATCGACACGGAGAAAAATATAAAATCAGTAATAAACGATTCAACAGCAGTAAATCGTAAGACTGATAAGAAGGAAGATATTAAGACGAGCAAAGAAATTAAGCCTTCGACTAGTTTATGGAAGTCTTTGTTATATATCTGCCTTATTGTTTTCTCCTATTATTTATTTGATGTATTACGGGCACACTGGCCGAAAATAAAACAGTTATGGCGAAGGGTATTCAAACTATAAACTTATATACCGCTATCGAGCAGATGAAGCAAATTTCCGCAGATGGTGACACTTTTTCTATAACATTTAGAAAGTACGATCGTCAGCGGAGATCTGGCGGGGATTCGGTTAGGTTGAAATATGCTAGATTACGGCCTAAAACATCGGATGCAGAGATCGAAAATTCTAGCTATAAATTATTTCTAACTGATACAGAAACAGGCAAACCGCTAAATTGTTGGCAAATACTTGTTACAGAGTTCAACGGGATCAAAATTTACGTTTAATATGGAAATCAGAAGAACAGGCAATTTCGGATTTATAGATACAGGGGAAGGACAATTAATTTCCTTTGCCATGGGGAAGGGCTGGGCGCCTTCTTCTATTAATTTTAGTAGGCCGGATAGTTGGCAGACTAAGAAAATAAGAGTTAATGGAATTGATATCGTGCCGATGGGTGCTAATAACGACTTACCAGGAGACGTACAGCGTTTACTAGATAATTTCTATGGTGGGGAAGGTATCATGGGGAAAATACAGGGTCTACAATGGGGAGAAGGGCCGCGTTTTTTTGAAGATGCCATCGACGAAGGAAATAATAAGTTTTATCGGAAATGGATACTAGATGATAAGATCCAGGAAGATTTAGAGCGCTGGGATCATCGCGAGTTTATGTTACGATCCTTAGTTGATCTTATCCACATGCAAGGGTTTTGGACTAAGTTTATTAGAAACCGGGGGCCGCGTATTGGTGCGGCAGGTAAATTTCTAAAATTGGAACATATACCTTATAAAAAATGCCGTTTTGAGTATCCAGACGATAACCACGACTTCCCGCAAAATGTATATGTAGGTGATTGGCCGTTTCCGGATCCTACTAAATTGGCTAAATATCCGGTTTTTAATCCGGCGGATCCCTTTAGATATCCGGTATCAGTTGGATATTTCAATATCTATTCTTTTTGTAAGGACTTTATTAGTACGCCGCGTTTCCTCGGTGCTTTCCCTTGGCTAGAACTAGCAGGGACGATTGCCCCTCTATTAGCGGCTTATAATGCCAATTCGTCGGCCCTAAGCTTGCATATAGAGAGTCCGCAGGGATATTGGGATGCAGCGGAAGAACGAATAAAAGACATTTGCAAGCGTAAAGGTATTGCTTATTCCGCTAAAATGCTGGAAGACTTCAAAGATGAAGCAATGGAGAAATATGCAGCAGGTGTTACCGGACGCCAGAATGTCGGTAAATATATGCACACGACTAAATTTTGGAACGCGGAAGCCAATAATTTTGAGGGATGGACGATCACGCCTATCGATAAAAAGATAAAAGATTATATCGAGAGCCAGATAAAAATAGCTAATAAGGCGGACGCCGCGGCAACTTCTGGTTTCGGGCTGGATCCGGTTTTATCAAACCTTATCATGGAAAATAAGTTATCTAGCGGATCCGAGAAACTTTATTCTATAAAGGTTTATAATGCCAGCGAAACGGCCATACCCGATATGATACTTTGTAAACCACTGATGCACTACATACGTGCGAACTTTCCAGGAAGTAAGACGCAAATAGGACTTTATAGAAGTATTGTCAATGCAGAAGAGAACGTTTCACCAAGTAGCAGAGTAAAAGAAAATGCGTAAGCTTTTTGCGTCAGACATACTCAAAGAATCGGAATTACCTTTGCATATCGATTCAGGGCCGGAAGAAACTACGGAAGCAGCAGAACAGCCAGGTAAACATGTGCAATGTAAAAGGATGAAAGGTCGTCATTTTGATAAACGTGTAAAAAGCGAACTTGCATTAGAAAAGGAATTGCCCTGGCATTTTGAACCGGGATGCTCCTATCATTGTATCAGCTTTGGGGATGTGGATAGCTTAACTTATTTACGGGCCATAGTCAAACAGCAGAAGATCGAATATTGTCTGATTTCTACCTGGTGTATGGCTATCACTGATGCAAAGGAAATTGAAAATTGGATTGAGAAAGGATATATCGGGAGAATTGATTTTTATGTGGGTGAGATCTTCCAGGGAAGTTATTCTGGTGTTTATTCCTATTTAAAGGATGTAGCAAAAAGAAATAATGGTCGGATCTGCATATTCAAAAATCATAGTAAAGTAATGGCCGGTTTTGGGGAGCATTTCGATTTTGTTATCGAAAGTTCAGCAAATATCAATACAAATCCTAGATGTGAACAGGCTACAATAACGATCGATACCGGACTATCCTGTTTTTATAAGGACTTTTTCGATGAAGTTAATAGCTTTAACGAAGACTTTGAAGGATGGAGTAAGTATGAATTTAACCAGAATAAGAAGTGATGAGAACAATCTTTGATAAAAACAACAATGGTACGTCGGAACTCATTGAAGTGCTAGGGATGATTGATGCTGCAACTGATTTCTCTAAGTGGAAACCTTACATACCATTAAGTGTAAGACGTTTAACGGCTATCGTAGGGCCGGAAGTTTACGACAAAGTAGTAGAATTTTATCATTCTACGGAACCAGATCCAAAAACAGAAGAAAAATATAAAACTCTTCTTCTGAAGATGCAACAGTCCGTAGCTTTATTTACCTGGATCAAGATTATACCTACGCTGGACGCCCAACACGGGAACACTGGCCGGCAAAAGCGATTAGGTGAACATGAAAAGGGACTTACTGCAATACAGGAATATAAAGACGAAACAAACATCCTTAATCTGGCTTATGAATCGATAGACGCTTTGATCGCTTATTTAGATAAAGAGAACTTCGATTTCTGGTTGAAGTCAGAGAAGAAAAGAGCTATAAATCAGCTTTTAATAAGAAGTAAAGAAAAATTCGATATTTATTATATGATTGGAAGTCATCGTCTTTTCTTAACTCTTACGCCGATTATCCGGGAAATGCAGGATCGTTATATTATTCCAATCATCACGCGGAAACGGTACGAACAGTTACTTTCAGAGAATGAACTAGGAGAAGACTTTAACGATGCGGTGTGCAGACCTTTAGCACTTCTAACGATGCAAAAGGCAGTTGAACGTTTGCCTGTTGAAGTTCTTCCAGATGGGGTAGTTCAGGTACAACAGGCCGGAACTGTTAAAGAAAAGATTAAGGCCGAAGCCGAAGCCAGGAAAGCAGTATCTAAAAGCCTGGGGGATGATGCGGAAAAAGATCTTATAGCATTACAAGATTTTATCGCTACTATTGAAGCCGAACCGGATGAACCGGATTTATATTTACCTAAAGCAACTATACAATCTAAAGGTATAACGTTTTAGTATGCAGGAATTTACGTATAATAATAGAACAAGGAAAATCCCGGAAGATCTGGAAGAACTTTCGCCGGAACAATATTATCGATATTTAGAACTTGTGATAATGATGAATACCGGTAATATTTCACCTTTTGAAATGAAATGCAAGCTTATTTCTTTACTCTTAAATATGAAGTATAACTTTGTAATATGCAGGGAATCAGTTGTTAGAGAAATAAATGCCCAGCTGGGCAAAATGGATTGTTTTTTTGACATAAAAGAGGAAGGGGATAATGTAATTTATGATCCACATATTAAGACGGGCCGTAATTTGCTACCATTATATAAAGGCTGGATAGGGCCAGAAGATATGCTTAATGATATTACATACGGGCAATTTGTACAATGCCTAAATCTGGTTAGGGCAATGGGAGTAACCAGAAGGGATAAGGATAACGGGCAAGCAGATTATTTAATGTCTGAATTTGGTAGGATACTTTATAAGAACGAAGATTCCAAAGCCGGGGAAATACCGCCGCTAGTATGCTTTCACTCTTATATTTTCTTTTGTGCAGTATGGGAGTTGATTTGCACCGTTCCTATCCCAATAAATGGCGAGGAAATCAATTTTTCTATTTTATTTCAGGAACAAGGGGAAAAAAGGATTGATGATAAAACGGGATGGATAGGGATCTCTTTTGAAATCGCGTCTTCTGGCGTTTTTGGCAATGTAAAACAGATTAATGAAACCCCCTTTTGGGACATCTTACTATATCTATATAAATGTCGTTTTGAATCTTTACACAATAAAAAACAGTAGATTATGAAAACAAGTGATGCAGCAAAACAGGCCATAGGAACTTTTGAAGGCTTGGAGTTGAAAGCATATCGGTGTCCTAGTGGAGTCCTAACAATTGGGTACGGTCATACTAAAGGGGTGTATGAAGGTATGCAGATAAACAAAGAACAGGCGTTAATCTTGCTTGCTTCGGATTTGGCGGATGTTGAAAGGAATCTTAATACTCGTTTCCCTTCAATTAGTCAGAACAAATTTGATGCGATGATAAGTCTTTCATTTAATATCGGGATCCAAGCATTTAATACATCCACTTTGTATCGTAAAGCAAAAGTAAACCTAAACGATCCGAGTATTCGTGTAGAGTTTATGAAATGGGTACACAGCAAAGGGAAGGTACTTCCTGGGCTGGTAGAGCGTAGAACATGGGAAGCAAACCTTTATTTTTCTTAGCCATGGTAGATTTACAAGAGTATGAAAATTATTGGAACGGGATTCGGAATCGGATCCCGGAAATAAAAAAAGTAATTCCGGCTACTTTTGAACCGGATATGGGGAATGTAGTACAGGGACTTAAGCCGGAAGAACTTCCAGTACTGTTTTTCATTATTCCTAATGCACAAGGGAAAAGTAAAGACATCGATAATATATCGGAAGCGAATCTTTGTGTTATTCTGATAATGGATAAGACGGATCCGCAAAGGAAGAAAGCTTATCAGGTGCAAAAGGAAACACAACCTATCGCAGAAAAGATAAAAAAACGTATCCTGGAAGATAAAGCCATAGGGTGCCATCTATTTAAAAATCTGGATTTATCCAGTTTATCGACAATTCCAGAAGCTAGTTTTTATTCGATTTTTGCAGGGTGGAGCATAGCTTTTCAATTTGATACGGAATGAATGAGGAAGATCTAATTAAACAGGAATTTATACGGGAAAATATCGAGAGAGACTTCCGGGCTATTTTTGAAGCACAACGTTTGATCGCTTTAGAAAGGATATATAGTCGTGCCAGCTATTCCCAAACAGGGCAAAACCTATCACAAAGAAGATCTGGCGAATTATTGAGGGCTTTACAGAATCCACGTTATAGTATGGAGCTTTCCGGCACTGGTGTTATTGCAACTTCTAATATTCCGCTTTATATTCGTTTCCTGGATATGAAAGAACACGGGAACTATGCCATCTATAACCGGCAAATATGGGGTATCCTTTATAACAACACTCTTATGAATATACGTGACGGGTACGGGAAAGAAGTACGCGACCGTATTTTTGCCCAACTACAAGGGGCTTTCCCATAGTATTTTAAAGGCCAAATGGCCTTTTTTTGTGTCCTTTATCTTCGTAATTTGGCTGTTTACCTTTGCTTTAAAATATAAGATCATGGGAAAATTACAACCGGATTATATCACCTGGACGCTATCGCTTAACGCTGGGGGCTTACAAAAGGAAATCCTAAGAATAAAGAATAATAGTAAGGATCTTAAGGATGAAAATAAACTCCTTAAAGAGTCCATGAAGGAACTTACTTTACAAGGGAAATACCAAGGTAAGGAATACCAGCAGCTAGAAGCAAAACTTAAGGCGAATAATCGTGCTATCGGGGAAAACAACGAAAAAATAAAGCAGTGTGAAAGCCGCTTAAGCAATGTAAATAAGTCGTATGCACAATTATCGAAACAGGCGAAGAAATTGCAGTCTGATTTAGATAATACGGTGAAAGCACTGCAACCGGAAGAATATGCCCGGCTAGAAACTGAACTGGCGAAAACAAAAGCTGCAATGGAGCAGCTTAAGCCCAGAACGGAAGCCGTGAAAGAATCTTTCTTTAGCCTTAGTAAAATGAAAGCTACCGTAGTCGGTTTCTTCGTGGGAATAGGCGCTAGTATTAGTTCATTTTTTACTAACGCTATTTCAAATGCGAAAGAATGGGTGAAAGAAGGAACGAAACTGGCGGCTAATGCTGACGGGGTAAGACATGCTTTTGAGAAGTTGAACCGACCAGGGCTTTTGGATGATTTAAGGGAAGCGACGAAAAACACTGTTAATGATCTGGAATTAATGAAGGCGGCAGTACAGGCAAAGGATTTTCGGATCCCGCTTGAAGATCTGGGGAAATACTTGCAGTTCGCGCAAATGAAAGCACAACAGACCGGGCAATCGGTTGAATATATGACTAATTCGATTGTTACAGGTTTAGGCCGTAAGTCGCTTCTTATATTGGATAATCTGGGCTTATCAGCCGCCGAAATAAATGAAGAAATTGCGATAACGGGGGATCTGATGAAAGCAGTTGCAAATATTGTAGATCGGCAGTTATCCAAAGCCGGTGAAAACTATGTTTCAGCAGCCGATAAAGCCGCACAAAAAACGGCAGAACTGCAAAATCGACAAATGGAGATAGGGCGTCTTCTTCTTCCTCTAAAATCTGCATGGGGGAACTTATTTCATACGGTTAAGATCGGTTTTGCGGATGCGACAGTGTGGATACTAGAACACAAGGACAGTATTATAACGGTCGTGTCAGTAGTAACCGGGCTTATCGTTGTCTATAAATCCGTCACATTGCTTCAAAAAACTTGGAATGGGCTCTTAATGGTGGGCAAAGCTATTAATCTGGCTTATACCTCAATTATGGCTTTACAGGCTGGTAATACTCTTCGGAGTGCGGCGGCTATGAGACTGTATAATGCTTCGGTAACATCTAACAATGTAATAGTAAAGGCGTGTACTGCATCTACTTATTTGTTTGCCGCAGCAAAAGCCGTTCTCACTGGAAACATTGATAAGGCTCGGATAGCGATGCAGGCTTTTTATGCACTTACCAAAATAAGTCCATTAGCCATACTAATAACCGTAATTGCAGCTATTACGTACAAACTAACATCTTATAGAAGGGAATTAACAGCAACGGAGAAAGCAGAACGTAGTTTACTTAAGATCCGGGGAGAGGCGGCAGATTCCGTGGCTTCTGAACATCGAGAATTGAACACTCTTTTAGGAATTGCCCGAAACGAAAAGATTAGTAAGGAACAACGCATTGCAGCAATTAAGCAGCTAAATGAATTAAGCCCGGAGTATCTGGGTAACTTGACTTTGGAAACAATCAATACCAAAGAGGCTACAACGGCATGTAAGAGCTATGCGGATAACCTATTGTCTCTTGCCAGGATTCGATCTGCCAATTCCAGACTAGAGGAAATACAGAATGAAAAACGAAAATTGGAAGAAAAAAGAGATAATATGTTAGAAAATCGTTCATGGTATTGGGATGATCCTAAACGATTTATAGCTCAAGGGGTAAATATGTTATCTGAAACAATCAAGGGGTATTCTGATGCTTGGGCAGATAGTATTATTGACGATTATTTTAATAGAGAATTTAACCGAATACAGGAACTAACGGATGAAGAAAAAAAATTAACGGATGAGATTAAAACGTCACAGGAAGATATCATTAAGGTTAATGCTGAATCTACCCAAAAAGAAAAGGATCTAGTAGCAGCTAAGAAAGAGGAAATAGCGCAGGCCGAACGTGAGATCGCTTCAACACCGGAACTTTTGAAAGCGAAAAATAAAAAAATTGCGAAGCTAAAAGAAGAGCTTGAAGCCTTGCAGGATCTAGGAGTAAATAAGAAAAAGAAACCAGGTGATTTTAATTCTGAAATAGATAAGGCTTTGGCTGGTTTGGATAATAAACACAATCAGGAACTTTTAAAGATACAGGAAGCAAAAGAAAAGGAGCAACAGACGGAAGCACAATATAATAAAGCGGTACTGGCAGAGGATCAGCGCTATTATACGGAACGCTTGGAAGCACTTAAGAAACTGGATAAAACCACCGCAAAGACAAAATTAAAAACGTTGGCAGAAATCCAATCTAAAATAACGGAAAGCAATAAAAAACTCCTAGAAAACCAGAGAAAGCAGGATGAAAATGAAATTTCACTGTTAAAGGAACAAAGGGATAAAAAATTACTTGTACAAGAATCCGTCTACAAAAGTACTAAGACAAAAATAGAACTGGATTACGCTAATCAAAAGATTACGCAACAAACGCGTGATATGCTTTTGTTGGCCTTAGAAGAAACAAACACTAGGGAACGTCTTAATATACTTAAGAACTATCAAACCGAAGTAGGTAAAACAGAAATACAGACAGGGAATGTAAAGGTTACGGCTGTAAAAGAAGCTGGGCAGGCGGTTTTAGAAGCTGAACTGGCTAACGCCCAGAGCCGGGCAAAACAGCAAAAAGAAATAGAATCCTTACTTTCTTCTTTCAAAAAGGAATTTAGCCTAACGAATTTGCCGGATGAAACGGATCTGCAACTTAAAGTACTGGAAGCATCTTATCAGGCACGTTTACAGATAATACGGGATTCGCTGAAACAAGAGCTTATTACGAAAGAGCAGGCGGCAGCACAAGAAAAAGCCCTCAACGAAGCAAAGGGTACGGCGGAACTTAATATTGTAAAAGATGCAGAAAACCGTAAAAATGGGATTCTCGAAAAATACGGTCTGGCAGGATTCCAACAGCGTTATAATATGCAGATGGATGCCTTACGGCGTGAGAAACAACAAGGTTTAATCAGTGCCAAGGACTATGCAGCAGCCGAAAAGCAAATAAAGCTTACGGCATGGAAAGAAGCTTTCGATTATTTTTCTGGTTTATTCGGTGATGCGATAACCGCTTTACAAGATGCGGAGATCGCCAATATGGAGGCTAAATATGACGTAGAAATCGAAGCGGCGCAGGGAAATGCCGAAGAGGTTGAACGTTTGGAGAATGAAAAGGCCGAGAAAAAACTTGAAATTGAGAAAAAATACGCAGATGTACAATTTGCTGTAAAAGCTAGCCAAATCATAGCTAATACCGCTATGGCAATAATGACCGCTATGGCGCAATTAGGGCCGATAGCCGGGCCGATTGCAGCCGCATTAATGGGAGTGACTGGCGCCGCCCAGCTTGCCGCCGCCAATTCGGAGCGCCAGAAGGTTAAGAATATGACTTTAAACAACAGTAGCAGTTCTTCTTCTACTAGTGCCGAAAGAGTCGTGAATCCGTCTTCGGGATATAGCGAAGGTGGATATACTGGAGATGGTGGCCGTTATGAAGTTGCCGGGGCGGTTCATCGTGGCGAATATGTCGTACCAATACCGGAGATGAAAAATAAGCGGGTATTTAATATGGTGAAGGTTATAGAAAGTATCCGGCGCCAACGGACGGTAGCAAATCCGTTACCGGGATATTCAGAAGGTGGGCACGTTCAAGATCAATCGGCAAATCAAGTCAATTGCCCGGAACTGATAAAAGCGGCTGAACGGCTTGAAAAAGCTTCGGAAAATTTGGGTAAACCAGCGAGAAATTATGTACTCTTATCCGATATAAATGATGCAGAGGAAATTAAATATAAGTCAGAAAAACCATTTACAAGGGGGGATAACTAATGGCATTAACTATTAAGACGCAAAAGGGAATATATGATGTTCCAGGTGATTTCCAGATGGAAGTCGAAATTAATTCTCCTATTTACACGGATAAAGGAAGCCAAACGTTAGCATCCACATTGCCAGGGACTAAACGTAATCTTTACCTGGTTGATTACATACACCGGGAAGATATAGTAAATGCGCCGGGGAAAGACGTAATGGCTATTATTGCCGATGGCATTTATCGAAGAACGGGGAAGCAAAATATAACGTCAGCCAGTAGGGAAAGCGGCGTAGTAGCTAATTTTGGTTTTGATGAAAGTTTGATGTATGAAGCTTGGAATAATGTTTCATTGAAGAAATTACCCGGACTACCAATATATAAGCCAGAAGGAGGAATAACCGTATTAATGAATCACTTAAGCGATGTCATGCGCTATTATGTGACAGCAGATTATTATGTTTTCCCGATACAGGTGAAGGCTGAATCTTTGAATGATGTTGTTTATCCTGAATTTATTAATCCCATAGAGAAAGTTAATCGCGATGTCTATGATTTAAAGAAAAATGCCCGTACTGAAAAAATAGTGCTTTCTGGATCATTGGTAGATGTAAAATTACCCGCTGGTTATGGGATATCTCCTTTTATAAAAGTATCTAGTATATTGGAACTGATCTTTTCGGCCTATGGTTTCAAACTGATAGAGAATCCCTTTTCCACTCATTATCAACTTAAGAAAATGGTAGTACTTAATAACGTGGCGGATGCAATTGTTCATGGGCAGATAGAATATAAAAATATGATGCCGGATTGTTCCGTAAATGATTTTTTAGACGCTTTATTTTGCAGGACTGGCGCTAAAGTTTTTGTAGATGGTAATACCAAAACGGCCAAAGTTATACTAATAAAGGATGCTATTACGGCGTCATCTTTCGCAGATTGGACGTTGTTTAAATCATCGGATCTAGTTCCTAGTTATGGGACGGCTAAACAGTTGAAACTATCCGCTGGGACTTCATTTGAAGGTGCAAACGTTGAATGTGATTCTTTTGAAGACTTTATCGATCAATACAATGGTATTGTTACAGAAGTTGAAAATACAGTACCTGGATATCTTCCAGATAATGTGTATGTCTGTTATCAAGCTTCTACTGGTAGATTTTACAAGCGTAATGTAGTAACTAAATCTATATCAATGATATCTAGCGACTTTTTCCCGTGGGATAAAAAAACGGTAAATATAGACTATGAAGAAATCACAGGACCGGATGAGTGTTTGCCGATGTCTTTCACTAATGGTTTGTTGGTTCCTCAATATCTTACAGGGACAGTTAATCTAAATACGACACTTAGAGGGGGGAAAGTTGAAGAACAAAAAGAGAATACACCTTTATGTTTATGTTTTGCAATGGGACTAGCAACCAATGAAAAAAATGAATCTTCTGGATATTATTTTGGAAGTTCTTTTTGTAGAGATCCGGCAGGGAATTACTTCCGTGATAGCAACGGAAATAAATATAATTATTCGTTGGTATTTCGTGGAGAAGATGGAGCATTCAATCGCTTTTTTAAACGATGGGACGCTGTTTTAAGACATTCTAATCATGTGCTTTCTGGTAAATTTAATCTGGATCGCATCAATTTGACTAAGATAGACACAGGACGTCCTCTTTCTATATCCGGTCAAAACGTAATGATTGAAAGCGTGAAACACACGATGCCTTATCGTATTAATAAACCTGCGACTGTTAAGTTACGAACTATAAAGCTTTTAAAACCTTATGATTTAGAAAAAGAACAAGAACTGGTACAAATGAAATCGCAAACTACTAAATGGACAGTCGTTTATTATGATGATCGTGCTGCGAATGATTATTTGCAGTCAATTTTAAGTAGACCGGATGAAGAATGGTATGAATATCAGGTCGTTCAATATATAACAAAACCAGTTGAGAGTGAATTTGATTCTTATCTTCCTCCAACTCCACTAGAGGTAGAAGAAGGGAAAGAAATATTAAATTGGTATAGGGTAGAAATTAAATATCAGGTTCATACAAACCAAGATTCTTATTTTGGAAATGCGACTTTAGATTATGAAGCAGGTATTAGAGCTTCTAATTTATAATCTGTCCTTTGATGCCCCATTGAATATTTGCTGTTTTGCATTATGGAAAATAAAACGATATTATCTGCACCAGAAATAACAAATGTTTCTGATGCTTTTTTGAAATTTAGATCATTGCCTGGAAATGGAAATAAGACGAATAATGAATTTTATTCCCTTCTTACAAAGCCTAGTATTGAAAGGAATAGATTTTTATCCGTATGTAAATTATATCCAGTAATAAACGAAAATATAGTAAGACAACAATTTAAATTATGAGTTTAAGTGCAAATATATCTCCTCGTACATTGGCCCTATCAGGAAATCCGATCCGACTTGATATTACGTCTTCTTCCCCGGTTACTTATATAATCCGGGACGGGGAAGAAACGGTATTTGAAGGATCCGGGGAAGAAGGTAATTTTTATGTGTTTATTGACGAGATCTTATCGGTCATCCTCGCTCCAATTCGCTATTCAGGACAGGAAACAGACATTATTTTGAATACCTCTGGCAATCTAAAGGAATATACCATAAACGTGACTAATACAGAAGGGGAAAATAAAATATTGCAGCACAAAGTAATATTAGGGGGAATTAGTAAAAGGGCCATGCGACATTTAAATCAAGAGGGGAGTAATATTTTTACTTTTAAGCTACTTAATGCAGCTGGTAATTTTTTTATGTCTACCAGATCGGAAACACGTATTCTAACGATCCGAGAGACTGAAATACGCCCTTTATTGTTTATTGCCCCCAAAACAACTTTTACAGTTACCGTATCGGGCGGGATAAGCAAAGAAATAACCGGATTAATAGTGGGTAAATGTTATGCGCTTAATTTAGATGCCATACGGAGATACTTTTTTGATAGTGAAAATATACTGGCTAGCCAATTTATTGTAAGCACGGATGAAGGTACGGCAGTTACTATCGTAGTTATTCCAGCAGATGTGGCGAAAGAAAGATACTATCTGGAATTTCTTAATTCTTACGGTGCCTATGAATGTATAGATGTTACTGGAAAACCAACTTTAGACCAGGATAGTGGGGAAGAAGAAACTTACGGGAAATATGATGAATTAGTAAATGATTACATTGAATCTCGTGAACGTGTGCGAACCGTAGATACTATCCATGTACAAACCGGATTTAAAACAGAAAATGAATTAAAGTTTCTTCTTGATATGCTTTCCAGTGACGATATTTATTTGCTAGGATATGAAGATCGGGAAATCAAAGTCAATGCTTCAGCCGACAGTTTGGCAGTAGCTAAGAATATGGATAAGCCACAAAGTTTACCTATCACATTGAGATTTACAGATTCAGAGAGGCGTTTTACTCAAGCATTACGAGGAGATGATTTCGACAATCCAAAAATCCATTCGAAAGAATTTAGTCAAGAATTTAATTGAAAGAACGATGGCTGATGAAATGCAAAGTGTTATAGACGCTCTAATTGATCACATAGATAAAGCAATTAAAAAAGGGAGTGTGACTAATCAGCAAGTCGCTGGAGTACTCAATTTCCTTAACGAGAAATTAAAAAGTGCAGATAGCAGATATATTCGGAATGACATCCCTAATTCGGCAAAAGCAGTGATTACCTTCTTAGAAGAAATAATTTCCGAAGGCCTTATCGAAGCCAATGGCGGTGTTCAATTTGGCAATCAATTCATTTCAGGTCTTCTTGGAACTGGAGGTTTTATAGATAAATTTGGATATGGAGAACTTCGCGGTCTTAAAGTATGGGGAACTATCGAAGCTCCTGAGTTTAGATACAACCGAGTAACCATCAACCTTGGCCATCAATGGCAAACCAATGGCGGCGGCATCATAAAAGAAGTCACCATGCTCGACGACCAATCCGGCATTATCACCTTAGACCTAGACCCCGGCAAATACGGAGCAGTTGATTACGATGACCTCTGCATAGGCATTTGGCACAATGAGACCCCTTCTCTTAACGACACAGTAACCACCGACGACGGCAAAGGGAATTATACTTTTGCCGGCTACGGAACCAGCTATTTCCGCATCACCGAAATACTGGATACCGTACACAATTCACAATTTAGCTTTACCCTGCGTCCGATCTCTGAAAAACACAAGAGACAAACGATTCCCCAAGTCGGCATGCACTTTGCCCAATTCGGCAATCCCACCAACAAAGACCGGCAGAGCAGCGTATACAGCACCACTACCTACGTGCGTGCCCTGGTAGGCGTAACAACCTGGGAGCATTCCTTTGCCAATATCTCCGCACAGCTATACGATTGTAGCAACCTATCCGTATTCGGTAGAGACGACCTCAAAGACAGATCAATGTATCTTCGGGATATCTACATGACAGGCACGATTGAACAGTTCGAAAACAAGCCCCTGACGATGGACATAGACTTCTCATTAGGTGCTTTCATGGCCCCCGGTGAAACCGGCATTATAACCGTTAAAGTGTTAGATGGATACGGACAAGATGTTACAAATACGATGACCACCTGGGAATGGACCAGGGAGAGCGGTGACGCCATGAGCGACTTAGCCTGGTCTATCACCCACAAAAACGATAAAAACGTCTTAGCGATCACCTATTCCGACCTGGGACCCAACTCAGATACGAACATAAGTACCATGTTCACCGTAAAAGCAAGCGATGGAATTAAAAATGTACAGGGCGAATTAACGATATAATGATTATGGAAACAAAAAAACAAAGACTCAGAAAAGACTTTAAACCACTATCTACCTCCTGCTCGATAGTTTGTTTAACACCCAACAGTCCTGTCACCCAAACATACAACAGTGACATTGACGAATGGGAACCAGATCGAGAATTCGGTACCGGAACCATATTGCTTCCCAACTGTACCGTATCCGTCACCGACGGAACCTTTAGAAACGGCAACGTAAACGACCTGCTGACTAACATCATCTGGAGAGTGAACAATGTAGATATCACTACCCTCCCGGAGTGGACAGGCAAGTTTATCATTAACACCACCGACGGCAGCCCGAACAAAGGAGCCATCACAATTAAAAAGAATATACTCCCCTACGAGCGTCCCATACTCACTTTTGAAGGAGTGATGACAGACACCCGGTTAGGGATCAATATACCGTTCAGCTCCGAAGCAATTCTTGAGACACACGATAAAAGTGCAGACCAGTACTCCGTGAAAATAGAGATGGATAATCTAGCCTACAATCCATTCACCGATCCATACGCTCAAACCTATCCCATCACCATCTTTCAAGGGACAGATAAAGTAACCGACTATACAAGATACTCATTCAAGTTAAGCACCATCTCCGGTTTGAACACTCAAGACTACACAGATGATGACATATTCGTTCAAAAGAATCTATCAGGATTCTGCCTGATCCTAGACTTGCGCCTGACAGAAAAAAAAGATTTTCTTTTAGAAATCTTTAAAGACAACAAAAAAGTATCATTTACCCAGTTCTCTATAACTAGAATCAATCCGGTTGTCTCCTATCAATTTGCCAGTGGAGCGGATATGTCAGCAAACGCCAAACAGACATACAACCGTGCTATATTCTCATACATGGGCAACACACTGCTTAACCCTGAAAGAGTACTGGATGTATCCTGGTACACCGATACCGAAAAAAAGAAAAAAGTGTGGCACAACGAAGGGATATCCACCTTGCTCAATTACGAAAAAGCAGGAGTAGGCAACACCGAGTCAGACAGCTGGATGGATGTTTACCTGGAAATATCCAATAAAAAGGCTCATAAATACGCCACCTCCGTAGATGATAAGAACTATATAGACGAAAACGGAAACAAATACATATTCACATGAGATACGCAATAATCAAAGACCCTGAGAAAATAGGAATGGACCCCGATCTATTTACAAAAACAGATCAAGGGATAATAGTCAATGAGAATGACATCTTCAACAGTAACATTCCGGGTGATACCGTAGAAGAAAAAGCCAAAAATGCCGGAACCGAACTCATATCGTTAGAAACTCTTAAAAATAAAACAAGAAATGGAAAATAATGTACAAGGAAGCATAACAGTCAGAAGGTTAAGAAATGGAGACTCCCTCTTTATCACCTTTGACACAAACGGGATAGACCTCTATCAAGGAATAGACCCTACTACCGGAGCAGTAACACCCGACTGGACCATTGCCGGGAATCAACCGATAAGAACCCCGCGAGTGACAAGCGCAAGAGGTAATGCGGTGAGCATCACAGAGCATGAATGGTACAAGTCTGGAGCGAAAATACTGTTTACCGTAAATAAGGGCGGAAACATCATGGAAGACGCTACAGGCACCTTTAGCCTGAATACGGCTACAGGAGCTTTGCGGATATTGAAGAACATCGCTTCCAAAACAGTAGTAGGGTCAGTCAATCTGAAATGGTCCGGTAAAGTATATACCGGTGGCACGGAGCAAACACTTAACAAGGACACCGATATTAAAATTGGTCTAATGGGTGCATCCTCCGCCTTCGGAACCTTAATCTCTTCGACAGAACAACTGTCAGCCGATGTCCCGACGACCGAGATTGCATCAAACTTATACCTGGGACCCACGTCAGCAGTGAACTATTACGCTCGCTGGTGGAGAGATGATCAACCGTGGACAGCCAAAGACGGTCAAAAGAAAATAACCGTGACAAGAGACGACGTGTCAGGTGCTCAACTCTTTATCTGCAAGTTTTATAACACACAGTCAGACACGACACCTATTGCAGTTGCAGGCAAACGTATCATAGACATCGCTGATGAATACCAAGTACCCCTACGTATCACATCCGCCAACAAAGAGGTAGACACCGGCAAACCCGTCACCGTTCAGGCTTACATCTATAACAGCACCACCGGGGTAGAAGTAAATCCGTCCGGGCAAGTGTGGAAACTCACTGCCTACGTAAATGGCGGTGATTTCACCCCCGTGAAAACGTCTAACACAAGCAGTATTCAGATAACCACTGCCGAGACAGACAGAGACGGTAACCAATATGACATAGACATTATCGGTGAAGTAACATTTTAAAAAAAAGGATATGGCAACAGAAAGATTAGGAGCAGCCGGTAAAGTAACCAATATGCTGATGACAGACAGCGTACTGGTTGAAATAGGCGGTAATATAAGACGTATAGAGCTGAGCAACCTACGTGACGTAATCAATGAAGGGGGTGAAAATCTTCTCCGTCAAATAGCGTGGGGTATTGAGATTCGAGACTATCAGAGTGCGACTGACTGGAGCGCAAGCAAGATAGGCAACTGGCTGATGTGGCAGGAGTATGAAAGTATGTGCGGGCGGTATATGCTTGCAAAAAATGGTAAAATAGCCAAATTGAATCCTGCCGATTCTATGATATTTACGGATGGTACTTCTGTAACAGGTTCTTCTGCAAAAGGACATGATTTCATGTATTATCAACCGGAATACTATTATCTCGTAAAAACGGAACCTTTGACCGGGAAAAAGTACCTATGGCAGAGTATGTATCCGATCGGTGGTAAAAAGATGGATGCTATGTGTATTGGTGCTTTCAAGGGAATTGTGGATAATAGAGCATTGCGTTCGCTTATTAGCGTTGTCCCTACTACTAATAAGACAATCGTTGAATTTTGGAATGCAGCACAAGTAAATGGTCCTGATTTCGGAATAACAAATTACGAACATAGGGTTGCTATGGTAATTAAGGCGTTGATGAAATTTGGAAGCACGTATACTCAAGGTGAGTTGGGATATGGGGTATGCGGAAGTGTGGTTGCTGATTTACTCACACAATCTAATGCTTTAAAAACAGGGCATACTACTGGCCTTGGTGATTCGTATAGTTCATATAATATTACCCTAACAGGTGGTACTAACTGTTCTCGTGTATCTTTGGGGGGTATTGAAGACCCTTACGGATGGCAAGGAGAAATGATTCAAGGTGTGTATTGTGGAAATTCATATAATGCGGCTCAGAATGGTACGGAAATCTTCATATACAAGGGCAATAGATTACCTTCCGATGGTGAATTAAAAACTAAACCAAACGGTGAGTATAGGCAATTAACACGTTTGATAACAAGCGGGTGGATTCAAGAAATTATTGCAGGAGATAACTTCGATATTTTTTCGTCAAAAACTGGTGGAGGAAGTTCTTCATATTGGACTGACTATTATTGGGCTAACAGCGATGGGCAGCTTGTCTTTTGTGGCGGTAAAGCGAATGATGGTACGCTCGGCGGATTAGCGGCTGTGTACTTGTCTAACCCTTGGTCGTACTCACATACGGATCTCAATGCCCGCCTTGCCTACTACGGTCCCCTCCAATTCGTTTCAGGTAAAGAACTAATGGCGTAAGATATGGCACTGATAGACTTAGGACAAGAGACAAAAGCAACCGGTATGTCATTAAACAATAGCATACTGGTTGAGATAGGCGGCACTATAAAGCGTATAGAACTTAGCAACCTGCGTGACGTGATCAATGCCGGGGGTGAAAATATCCTCCGGCAAATAGCCTGGTGCATACCGATCAAACAAAGTATTCAAAGCAGCACCTACTACGGAGTAGAAGGTAACGTGTCTATGTGGAATGAATACAAGCAAATGAGCGGCAGATACCTGGTGACCAATTCCGGTAAAGCGGCGAAACTATCCCCTGTTGATTCGGGATACTTCTTTGACGGTACTCCGATAGACGAAAGTATGGGTCATGTGATGTTCATCTCGCCCAGATTATACTATCTGGTGAGAAATGACAATGTAACAGGCATCCCATACCTCTGGCTTAGTTTAGTTCCCATAGGCGGGGACTTTATTGGTGGTGCTAATAATGGCATGTACAACTGTATCGGAGCTTATAAAGGCTCTATGTCAGGGAATGCACTTGTTTCCCGTTCTGGGATAGCTCCGGCGGGAAGTAAGACTATCAGTGCGTTTTGGACTGCAGCACAAGTAAATGGTAAAGATTGGGGATTGACCGATTATGATCAGCGTAGGTTAATGGCGATGTTCGGGCTGTCAGAATATGGAGATACAGATATTCAGACTAAGCTAGGTTATGGTGTTTGTGGAAGCTCGTCATTAGATTTGTGGAATACTGTTGCAACATTACAGACCGGAGCAACAAAAAGCCTGGGTGACGACTGGGGAAAGATGGATATTTCAGTTGTGAATGGGAGCGTTACAGGCGTAAACTGTTCGCGTGTGAGCATGATGGGTATTGAAGACCCTTACGGATGGTATTGGGAAGATTTACAAGGCGTGTATTGCGGAAATTCAGCCAACAGCGCGCAAAACGGCACAGAAATCTTCATTTACAAGGGCAATAGATTACCTTCCGATGATGAATTAAAAACTAAACCAACTGGCGAATATCGACAAGAAACCCGTTTGACAACAACCGGATTTGTTAAAGAAATTATTGCAGGAGATAACTTCGATATTTTCGCATCAAAAATTGGTGGGGGAAATCGGTCATACTGGAGTGATGCCTATTATGCTAACGACGTTGGGCAGATGATCTTTTGGGGCGGTAGTGCGTATTCCGGTGTAAGTTGCGGTTTGGCGTATATGGACGCGTCTGTACCTTTGACGTATATATCTGCGAATGCCGGCTCTCGTCTCGCCTACTACGGCAACCTTCAATTTGTAGAATATAATAATTTAAACTAAAAATAATATGATAACAACAAGCGATAGCCTTCCGAAATTTAAAATAACAGAAGGCAACATTACAAGAATATTCTTTGATTTTAAAGAAATAGTAGTGAAAGACTTTGAGAATGGGAATGACAGAGTGGCTTACCAAGGAGAAAACGTAGACGTTATAGGCAATGCGGACTACGGATCAATCGCCAGTGCGATAGTTAAAGACAAATATCCTTCCGACGTCAAAGACGCGGTTCAGGCAAACTACGAACTGGCAAAAGAAGCCGATAGCCCGTTGTCCGAAGAGAAAAGGGCGGAATATCTCAAAGAATATGAAGACTATCAAGCCTGGAGAATCAAAGCTAAAGAAGTAGCAAAACGAGTTCTGAATGATGATAACAGTACAGAGTGATAGACTCACTATAAGAAGAAGGCCGCTGAACGGATTGCCCGGTGAAATTGGTCCTATCGCTTATCCAGAAGGAGAATACGATGCCGCCAAGACATACACCCGAACAGCCACTACCACCCCGATAGTTCTTAGAAAAGACAACTACTACTATCTGGGAGTAGTAGGGTCGGTCAAAGGGGCTGATCCGGCTACAGACAGCAGATGGGTGAAAATGAATAAATTGCTATATACCTTTATAGAAATACTATTTTCCAATTTCGCTAAACTAGGAAGTGCAGTGTTTTCAGGAGACTTCATGTTTAGCCAGCAAGGAGTCGATTATAACGGACTTGTAACCTCCGATTATCAATACTTTAACAATGAAAGTTTTGACACCAACATAGGAAACTGGTTGGTTGAAAAGCCAGTTTCTATAATTACCGAAGCATTAATTATAGGTAGAGAAAACGAGATAATGGTTAAATCGGGGACTGTCATTAACAAAGGAGAACATACTCTAGCAACCAGGGGAAATGGGACGTATGGCAATAAGCTAAGATTTTCATATACAGGTGATCCGGGAACCTGCCAGTTTAGGTACTACTATAAAACCAATGTATTTGTTCAAATCCTACCTGAAGGAATAGACGTTCCTCCTTGTGAAAATGGATACGTACCCAACATTAAGGTATTCAGCCCTTATGACTCAAATGTAAACGTGATCATTAAAAAAGAAGTGCTGTTTACACCTAATATCCAAATTAATTGGGCTACAGGAGAGATAAAAGGAAATCTAGGTACTTTTAAAAACACTGTTATTGAAAATAGCATTATTAGCAAATGCAAAATAACAGATGTTTTAATACAAGGAGCATCAAAAATAAGTAATCAGGGTTCTAGTAAAACATTATTATTTAATAACTTTATAGTATTTGATAATAATTCAAAAGAATATCCAGTATTAACCGTCCCAAACTCAGCATACGAAAATGGTTTTGATCTAACATTAAATGCACCTGTCGAATTTAAGATAATGAATATTTCCAATTCTGTAGTAAGTGTGCTGTTTAGTTCACAAAATAATATTAGTATATGCAAAGCTTTTAAAGATGTATCATTTTCAACTGTAGCAACTACATCTGATACCATAGATTTTAATATGCTTAGTATCCCGAACGGATGGCTTAGTAGTCTGATATTTATACCAACATCAAGAGCTGCTGATCTATATTTAGGAACATGGTATTTGCTTGACTCTAACAATTATCAATTATATTATCATCCAGATGTTGCTATTACTAATTATAAATATGAGATGGTGCCAATAGTGCCTAATGGGGCGATAACGAAATAGAAAGTGTGAGTTATTTACGAGTAAGTTGCTAGCTGATTAATAACTTTTAGGGGGATATATTTAAAAGAAGCCCCCGACCATGATATAGTATAGACGCCAATCTCATACATACATACAACGGTAACACCGCTGGTCGAGGGCTAAAAACCTTCTTCCGCAGTGTTACCGTTTTTTTTATATGTTTATTGAGATTGGCATTGCAAAGATATATATAATTTGGTTTTATGACAGTATTTGAGGTGCTTTCTTTTAATAAAGAGCTTATAAGACGCTTAGATCTATTGGGGTTGAAGCTGAACGATTATAAATATATTAACTTGTATAGTGAATATGAGGATATGTATAAGGATGGCGAAAAAATGACTTATATAGTATCTGTACTATCAGTAAAATATGGTATAAGCGAACGTAAGGTTTATATGATAATAAAATTGTTTAAGAGTGACTGCAAAATGCTTGCAGTATAAAGAGTTCCTTATATGGTGATGGACTAAGTCGTCTGGGTTACTTTTGTGTCATTATTAAATACAAAAGTAGGAGACTATGAACAAATACTACATGATCCTGGATAAGATTCTTGCACTAGGGAAGATTCAGGGCAACAAAAAAGGGAATATCAAGTATCTTTTAAATGAACAGCTAGTATTAACACCGGCAGATCTGCTGGATATTTTTGAAGGGCATAGTATTGCCAGAAAGAAACTGAAAAATGAACTACAACTATTTATGCAAGGTGAGCGATGCGTTGAGAAGTATAGAGAAGCTGGGATTAACTGGTGGGATTATTGCGGTGCTATCCTTGTAAACAGTTACCCGTCATACTTTGAAAAACTCCCACCACTGCTCGCCAAAATCAACCGGGAGAAACGAAACAGTAAGAATTATGTGTTACATCTTGGGGCTACCGGTGTTGAAAGCAATCAGGCACCATGCCTAAGCCTTGTACAGTTTCAGATAGATGAAAGTGAACTCGTGATTTCTGCCTATCAGCGTAGTTCTGATGCTAACCTAGGCTTGCCGGCGGATATTTATCATTTATACCTAATGTCGCGCCAGATAGAGTTACCATTAAAGTCTATTACCCTCAATCTGGGCAATGTACATATTTACGAGAATAATATAGAAAAAACTCGTAGTTTAATTAGTGGGAAAGAAACCGTAAAGTTTGATTTGAATGTTTGAAAATAGCGGGTAGGCCACATGAGAAATATCTTTGTGGCCCGCCTTGCTAAACTAAAATTTCCCTTCATAATTTAATAGTAATTCGTTTGCATTTTGGATATCTTGTGGTGTATACTTGTTTGTCATTAATATAGAACTGTGTCGGGCTTGATCCCTTACTGTTAAGGTGTCACAATTTCTAAGCATTGCAGTTATACCGGAATCCTTTAAAGAATAAAACTTGTAAGTCTTTGGGAATTTTAATACTTTCCTTACTTTTCTATCCCAGAAATCCCGGAAGGCTTTTTCGCTTCTTCTCTCTTCGCCAGGGCAAAAATTCTCACTAAATAAATAATAGTGGTTTGGTGAATTGAATACGCCTAAGTCTATCATTAAATGAATCACTTTTGCGGGTAAAGTTACAACAGCACTTCTTTTATTTTTTGCTATGGCACCAGAAATATAAATAGTCTGTTTTGCCAGGTTGAAGTCGGACAATTTTAACCAGGACATTTCTTTAGGCCGGATTAAAGCGTAGTGTAATATGTAACTGGCTAATAGGAAATGTTTGTTTTCCTTTTCCAGATATTCGCGCAAACGTATCATATCTTTATCTG
>NZ_JAQVBV010000083.1 GCF_028690125.1 Bacteroides sp.
TTTCCGTTGCGGTTGGAAAATCGGTTATCGCCCAATCCTTTTTAACTGTGATTGTGACAACATACCCCTCTTTCGTCAGTAGTGTTGCTATGTACTCTGCCGCTGTTTCTACCCGGTTCAGGTCGGAAATGTTGTAGTATCCCTTAGCTGTTTTATTGTCGACGTCAGTTTGCGTTCTGTCATAAATCATATCTGGTAAAAACAACCCGTCCCAGAATGCCGAACCCCAAAAGAAATCACCCCACGCCAGACCCATATTGCATCACCACCCTAAATAAGAACTTTTATATTTCTAATAGCTAATGAAACATAGTGACATCGATCATTGGCTCTCTATATTATTAGCATCAACACAGTTTGAACAGTTTTCTGTAATATTTATAGGTACTGATTCATTGTAACCGCTAAAAACATTTCCAGAGATTATCATATTGCCTGTGTAGTCGGCATTCACACAGAACCGTGGCTTCTCTACATTGGAATTTATCATTCTATTGTTAGTGATTTGTACAAGCTCGTTCTTATGGCTTGCATCATAACCGCTCATGTTAATTAGGTCATACATTCCCGACGAACTTCTACTGCATCCACGTATTAAATTGTCATTAAATGACACCGATTTATAGCTCGTTGCATATCCTGGCTTTTCGAGGAAAACTGCGTGCTTTTGCGCATTTTCAATCACATTTTGGCTAAAGCTCACAACCTCGCAACCGCCACCCATATAGATGTTATATTCTGGACTACCATCTAGGTGGTTGCCTATAAATCTGCATGAGCCGCCTTCGATTCTGAGATTTGCCTTCGTAGAACCAACGTTGTTGTAGCAAAACCAAGAATCCGTGGTGCGCCACCCCCACTTAACCGCTTCATCCTCGCTATCCTCAAATTCACAATGAAGTATTTTGTTTAAATAACCCATGGTATCTGCTACGTTGCTGTCCCAATTCAACAATAGTGCGGATTTTTTAATATTTTGCGTTTTAACCCTCTCAACTGTAGAATGGGACATAAACAAATGCAACGCATTGCCACCGTTAGAATATGATACTTCTGCCTTATTCCCATCTATTAAAAAATCACGCAAAATTCCATTGAATACTATCTCCGTATTCTCTATCGCATCTATGTCAGCTTTAACTTTAAAAACCGTACCATCACCAGAACCTTCAATTATAATGTTTGACTTTGGTCGAATTGCCTGATGTAAGTTAATCGTGCCATCTAGGAGTAAAATTTTGCCACCATTTATTAATTGAGCTATTGCATTGTTTATTCTTTCAGCATCAAAATAATCACCATTCAAAATTGTCTGGGCACTGTCCTTCTGCACAGAATTATATGGAGCAACTATAATTTGTGTTGCGTTCGTTGCCTTAGAGTTTTTACCTACAAACAATACTGCCATTTCTTTTTTGTAATAGCCATTTAGTACGTTATTAGCAACCACGTTGTAATCGCAGTTTATGCACTCCTCGACAAAATAGTTGTACGGGGTCTTTTCAGTGAGTTCTGGGGCGTAATACACCAATGAATTGCCAACTATCGTATTTCTCATTGAACCCTCACCAGAAGGTGAGCCGTCAAATGTAATGCAGTTATACACACTGTAGTCACCTACTGCATTTCTGTCTTTTCCACCAAACGAGTTTCCATTTACATTGTTTGAGTGCGCACGACCTGCGAAAAGTATATCTTCACGGTATCCGGACTCAAACATATTGCTGGTTATGATATTACCAACAGTCCACTCCGCCCGAATTTGATATTGATTTTTGTAAATGTGATTGTTGGAAATGTTGTTGCCCCATCCAGATATGAGTATTCCGCAAGCGTCGTACTCTACATTTGACATAGTTTCTGGATTTCCGTTATCGCCAATAAGGCATTGGGATACATTGCTATCAGTACCTAAGCGCACTCCGTATCTAGCATTAGATAGGAAACTACACATAGAGATGTAATTCATTATAGATTGTGCATCGGGGTACCCTCCGTCTAAATTCATACCATCTTTGCAGGCAAGTACCTTCAAACCAGAAAATATGGACTCTTGGCAAGTTAATTTAACACCTACGGTTTGTGTAGTGGGTACAGTATCATAGTCACCTAATATTTGAAAATTCATTAAGCTTATGTTTCTCAGCGTACCATCTCCAGAAACTTGCGAGAAACCAATAGCGTTACCTGATAATCTAAATCGAGTGGAATTTCCACTACCTTTAATTGAAATTTTATCTCTTAAAATTATAGTGTCGTTACCCGTCATGATGATGTCACCATCTAAGAAATGAAGTAGTCCACCGTCAGTTAGACTTTCGACACAATCGTTTATTGCTTGTGCATCGTTAGACCCATTCAAGACTATTTTTGCATTGTTTTTCTGGGTGGAGTTGTAAGGAGCAATTGTAATTATTAACCCTTTGTCAAGTTCGTTTACTGTTGTTAATGCTGTATTCGCAGTAGACAGTGCTTCCTGTGAAGCTGTTACTGCTTGGTCTGTTTGGTAACCTAGCGTATTTATCTGTTCAGGCGTTGCCGGATCACCTGCACGTATTTCTGTCCATGCCATGAAATCACTCCTTCCACATTGCTGCCATTTCATATGTGTAGTTAAAATCAAACACCAACAACCACCGCCTTTGCTATGTATCCCCCGACCAAATCAATATCCAGCTTTTCTACTACGGCACCACGATATACTCCATATTCCGTTTCAATATCGGCTAAATCACCGACACACTCACTTCCCAGTACAAAAGAAAGTGACTGCTCTATTCGATACTGGTAAATATCAAGTAAACGCTGCGCAATTTCAGAACTATTTGACGCATTCGTTAAATTGCAGTCCACTTTTTCAATCAGTTCCTTTTCGCCTGCTGGAATATTCGAAAGCCTTTTCTGTATTGTTTTTTGGCTATCTTCGTACTTCTTACCCGACACCGTACATTCACCCACCACAGTACTTTCCACAATGCAATAATTTACGCCGTACTGCGTAATCGTACCCATACTAACAGTAATATTTGCAGCCGGTTCGCTGAAGGTAACAGTGTTACTGCCAATCTCTAAATTCACTTTGCAAATTTCTTCTGTAGTTGTTTTCCGTGTGAAATTATGCTCCACCACACCAATGCCTGTCACCAAATTTCGCAGCTTCACCGTTGTACCAATATGTTTTCGGTTCATGCCAATTTGTGAAGTCGGTACACTGGTTATATCAGGAATTTTCTTAATATTTACAGTTCCACCCCGTGAAGTTGATACAAATCCCCCGATTGAAAAAACCACCATTTGTAAAGCCTCTCGATGGGAGCAGATAGGAATATGCCCTGTCACTTCCTTATCTCGCAGGGCAATGTCCAGCGTATAGCCAAACCCTGCATCTTCCATGATTCCCTCTATGACGTCTGCGGCAAGTGCATTTTGGTATAATGCACCCATAAAAGTTGTACCATCCATAATACCAATAGAATCTACCGCTGAAATCGATAGAATTTTATTACTTTGGCCTTCCATTTCATCCACAAAAAAGGTACCCGTGTGATTCTTCTCTTCGTTTTTTGTTCCTGTAACAATGAGCTGTTGCTTGCGCTGCAGCAGGGTATAAATTCCGGAAGGATTAAAGATATTGAACGCATCATTCTGACTAAACAAACTAAAGTCCAAGGTGTTCACTGATAATGTAAGTCCTGTCATATCAATTTCCTCTAATACCTTTGCTGTTCTTAATTCTGTACTACCAAATTCCTTGATTACACCGTGCATGATATTTTGCACCTTTAAAAACCGATAAGGCTTATTCATGCCCCGAAAGGTAATAATGATTTTATTGTAGTTCTCCACCTTTTGTACACAGGAAAATCGCCAGCTATTCGGCACAAAATCAACGTCATATAAAAGTGTTGCCCCTTGATACCATTGAATGTTTAGACCATTACAAAAGCTGTTGTCATACGGGTTAAATTCAAAGGTAAGTCCTAAGCTTTCATGCAGACTTTGGAAGGTAAGGGTTAAAACAATAGGGTCGTCAAAACTTCCATCCGCTGCCGCCATTGACGAGGACCATAATCCCCACGAAATATCTTGAGGGTTATCCGGAAAGGTACTAAAGGTACCGTCAAGCTTCCAGTAGTTTTCTTCTAAGGTTGCCGCCTTGGGAGGATATACCCCTTCCAGTTTGAGATCGTCTAAGTCTATAAAGGGCTGCTTATCCTCTGCCGTTGCTGTAGTGTCCGTTTTAGCGGATACATCCACCAAACCAAAAGAAATATCAACGCTTGTTTTCGCTATAAAATCACTTCCTTGCTGGCTCTTTGGCGATTAGTTTAATACTTAACCCACCCCAATAATTTTTGTTGTTGTGTACCCGTCTTAGCGCGTCCCCTGTGGTTGTGATATACCCGCGGAAAGAAAAGGTTCCGCTTGTCCCTGGCACAACAAAATCATGAAATTCAACCGGCTCTGTTACCTTATCCCATAACTTTGCGTACTCCGCTGTATCTAGCGTTAAGTTGGGAAAGGTCAAGGTATAGTTAAAATACACACCGATAATTTCCCGCTCCAAATTGCCCCCTTCCGTTCTGGTTGCATACTTATCCAGAACAGGGGCCTCCCTCTTGATCTCAACCACAGGAATGTCAAACGTAACGCCGTCAATAGAAAATAATGCTGCCATTATGAAACACCCCCTACGCTTAAAGAAACGCCCACACGGCTTTCCTCTTTCTTGATGATGGGAAGAAAGGTTCTGCCGATTTCCCGTTTATCCAGCTCCAAAATTACCGTTGTACCACCGCTATTTCCTGTATCAGATAATCCTGCAAGTTCTTCTCTCATAATCTGACGAATCAAGCTTTCAGGAGCCTCTAGGTTACGGCCGCCTTTCTGATCACCGAGAACAGCAAGAAATTCTTGGTTAGGTGGGATAACGGCACCTGTGGCCAACTTCGGGATACTAGGAGCTTTCACCATATCAAAATTAAATCCGACATGGCCCCCTCCCAAAAAATCAGGGACGTCAAATTTAATGGAATTCATTGCATCTAGTACAAAATTAATTCCGTCTGTTACAGACCTGAGCATACCATTAACTAAATCTATTACCACATTTAGAGCACTTTTAACAATGCCTCCAAGTCCATCAAAAATACCTTTGAAAAAGTCTGATATTCCTTGCCATGCAAGTTCCCAATCGCCGGTAAATACCCCTGTTATAAACTCGATTAACCCCTTCAATGATGTTAACACTGCGCTCACTACATCGGCCACTGCTCCAACTAGGGAACTAATCACACCAATTACTGTTTTCAAAACATTTGAAATCGGGTTTTGAAAATTTTCGTAAAACCACTTAACTAGAGGAACAATAAACCCATTATAGATTTGTAACCCACATTCAATGAGGGTAGCAACAAATTCAAGGAAGTTATCTAATAAAGGCTTTAAATGCCTTTCCCAAAGCCAATCCAGCTGCTCCATAAAAGTATCAAAAATAGGTTTTAATATGCCCTCCCATGCAGTCTTCCATAAATCAACCGCATTCTCTATTGCCACCCTTAAGCTATCAAATATAGGTTCTCCGTGTTCTTTCCAGTTTGCATACATTAAGTCCCATGTCTCAGACCAAATTTTCATTCCAAGTTCAAGATATGGAACAAATACGCCTTTCCAAACAGTATCAAATATTGTTTTTATTCCGTTAAACAGTGTCTGTATCGTCAATAACGACTGCGTCGCAAACTGCGTTATAAATGGTAAAATCGTGTCTAGCAATTTTTGAGCAAATGGAAACAGAACTATGTCCCAAATATCCTGAAACACCATATTGAAACTATCCAATAAGCCACTGATCACGATGCCAGAAGTATCTATGAAAGTTTTCAAAAAAACTGTAAAATCTTCTTTTAAATACTTCATAAAAGGATCATATAGGGTTTTTATATCGCTCCATACATCTTTCATGGCTGCTTTCAATTTATCAAGCTGGACTTTTATTTTTTGCCAAGCCCCATCGATGTTGCTCTGAAAATTCAAAGTGCAGTATTCTTGTATTTTGCTAAGCATATCTTTAAGCTTCTCCAAGGTTGAGAGCAATTTAGGGCTTATCTCCACATCTGCACCAATATCTTCTGAAATAACATTCGAAGTCACACCATTGGATATGTCCGCAACGCCACTGTTTTCAGCACTCGAAGACGTATCTGATTCAGCCAATACGTTTAGCTCGTCAAAACTCGCCAGTGCAGACTTTGCTTGTTTTCCCGCTTTCTCGGCCGCATCGCCAGAATCAGCAATAGAAGAAGATAATTCCTTTGTCGAATCGGCTGCGACGCTTGCGCTTTCGGACATTTCATTATTTACTGAAATACTTTTACCAAATAATACCGCAGTTACCTGCGCAGCAATATTCGCAAGCCTTGTAAACCAATTTATCACCTCTGCAATAACAGGGATAATTTTTGTCAAAACAGGTTTCAGCATATCACCCACGGCAATTTTTAAACTCTCAAATGCAAAACTCAATCTTAATACTTGTCCGGAATAGCTTTCAGAAATTTTGGCCGCATCACCTGTTTGAAACCTTGTTTCTTCCATAATTCCTAACACTTCAGCCTGTATTTTTTGCTGCTTTGTCAAATTCCCAACCGTTGTTCCTATACTTGCGGCATAATCCTTCCACATCATAGAAACATTCTTTGTAACACCAGCATTATCTACAAGGATGGAGTTTTCATTCTTTAAGCCTTCCGTAGCACTCTCAACCGCTTGACCCATAGTTAAACTTGCTTGTCTGCCGAAGGCAGCACTGTCCTTTAATGCGATTAAAGTTTGTTTAATCTGTTCGTCAGAATATCCGCGCATCGCCAAATTTTTATATGCAGTTGCCGCTTGTGTCGCAGGGATTAGGCCGTCTGAAATATAATCTTGAAGAAACTCTTTGGCCATCGACCAACTGCGCCCCTGCCCTTCTACAACGCTTTGAACACCCATTAAAGCGTTTTCCAGGTTTGTCGAAGCCCGTACGGATGCTTTGCCAAAATCAATGATGGCTTTTACCCCAAAGGCAATACCAACAGCTACAGCAACGCCCTTTAATGCCTTTGTTATTCCCCCAAGTCCTGCGTTAATACTCTTTAAACCACCGTTAAATCCTGATGAATCTATTCTTGTATCGATGCGAATACTGCCGTCATAACCCGCCGCCATGTTCAGCCTCCTTTCTGATTTTTTGCATAAGAAAAGTACTTATCATTACGATAAGTACTTAAATATTTGCTGTTTTATTTCACCTTATAGCTAATCTTATTACTGTCAAATGAATTACTCCAAGAATCCGTTTCAAAGATACAAAACTCAAGTTCAAACTCATTAATATCTACTATAGAATTTTCTTTTAAATAACTATCTGTGATTGTTATTTCGTCATTTGCCTTTTTTCCTGCTGACACCTCGCAAGAGAAGATAGGATCAACCATATAGCCATTTACTGAAAAATTCCGTGCTTGAATGGTATAATCTTTGTTTGAAGTATTTTCAATCAATAAATTAATATCTTTACCAAACAAACCATCTGTAACATTCTTGTATGTGATTTTAATTCCGTTGGAATTATACAATACTGAATCAGCTGTAGATGTTTGTGTATTACTTGAAGAAGTTTCAGCCGCATCGCCCAGCGTCACTGTCTGCGTTGTACTATCCCATGAAACATTTTTACCAACTGCTTCCGCTACTGCTCTTACTGGTAAATAGGTTGTCCCTTCGTATGTGAACGGCTCCTTATCAGTTTTTAATTCCTTTCCGTCTATGATAACCTTAATGTTATTGAAACTTACAGGAATGTTCATTTTGCTTACCTTTGCAAAAGCGGTGGGCGCGGCACCAACTATTAACGAAGCAAGAACTGCCCCCAGTAGCATATCTTTCAATCTGTGATATTTCATGTAAAACCCCTCCTTTGTTAGTATATTCTAAATATACCCCAAATTATGGAAGTAATCAACATCTTCACCTTTTATTTTCCAAGCAATTCCATAAACTGTGCTTCGGCAGCTTCTTCCTCTGCTGTCAATTCCACAGGCAGCTCAAACATACTGCGGTTTTCGTAATACACCTGTTTTTCTTCTTTCGTGAGTTTTCCTTTTGCAAATTGGGTACGAAAATATATGATTTTACTCATTACACAATCTTCGGGCAATTCCATAAATGCCATAACAAACTCCCACCAGTGAACAAATTCACCGGTAGAAAGCCGCCCATTTAGCACCTTGTTTACACCAGAAAAGATATATTTCTCATCGTGGGTAAAGGAATATTTTCTGCTTGAGGGTTCCCCTCCACTTCCCTTGCTCACTTCCCCGCAGTCGAGAA
>NZ_JAQVBV010000043.1 GCF_028690125.1 Bacteroides sp.
TTGCTCCGAACCAATTCGAATTGGCGCCTATCTTTGAAGAATGCAACTTAGCAAATGATCACAACTTGCTTATCATGTCATTAATGCGGAAGGTAAGCCGTCGCCACGGTTTTCGTGTACTACTGCATGAAAAGCCGTTTAAAGGTGTCAATGGTTCCGGTAAGCACAACAACTGGTCGTTAGGTACCGATACGGGCATCCTGTTAATGGGACCGGGCAAGACTCCGGAGGATAACTTGCGTTTCGTTACATTTGTAGTGAATACTTTGATGGCAGTTTATCACCACAACGGATTGTTGAAGGCTTCTATCTCCAGCGCTACGAACGCTCACCGCCTGGGAGCCAACGAAGCACCTCCCGCAATCATCTCTTCTTTCCTTGGCAAGCAGTTGTCTCAAGTATTGGACCATATTGAAAACAGCACCAAAGACGATTTAATCAATCTTAGCAGTAAACAGGGTATGAAGTTGGATATTCCTCAAATCCCCGAACTGTTGATTGATAACACTGATCGTAATCGTACTTCTCCTTTTGCCTTCACCGGAAACCGGTTCGAATTCCGTGCTGTAGGTTCCGAAGCAAACTGTGCTTCCGCTATGATAGCTTTGAATACAGCAGTTGCCGCCCAACTGAATAAGTTCAAAAAAGATGTAGACGCTTTGATTGAGAAAGGAGAACCAAAAATCTCCGCTATTCTGGAGATTATCCGCGGATATATCAAAGAATGTAAACCTATTCATTTTGACGGTAACGGCTATAGTGATGAATGGAAAACAGAAGCTGCCCGTCGTGGATTGGATTGCGAAACCAGTGTTCCTGTCATCTTCGATAATTATCTGAAACCGGAAAGCATTGCAATGTTCGAAGCTACCGGAGTCATGACAAAGAAAGAATTGGAGGCGCGTAATGAGGTGAAATGGGAAATGTATACCAAAAAGATTCAAATTGAAGCACGTGTTTTAGGAGACTTGGCTATGAATCATATTATCCCGGTCGCTACTCAGTACCAGACCGACTTGATTAATAACGTATATAAGATGCAGTCTCTATTCCCGGCTGAAAAAGCTGCCAAACTTTCCTCCAAAAATCTGGAACTGATCGAAGAGATTGCTGACCGTACGGCTTTCATCAAAGAACACGTGGATGCAATGATCGAAGCCCGCAAGGTGGCAAACAAGATTGAGAGTGAACGTGAGAAAGCAATTGCTTATCATGACACGATTGTCCCGGCACTGGAAGAAATCCGTTATCACATCGACAAGCTCGAACTTATCGTGGACAACCAGATGTGGACACTGCCGAAATACAGAGAACTCTTATTTATCAGATAAAAAGAAATGAGGTTATATCCAAAGTGATATAACCTCATTCAGATTGAGATTATCTATTTCTTTTGTTGGTTGTTTTAAGTTTGTGGGGAGGGGTACTGTGAAGTAGTCCTCCTCTTTTTATAGTCACTCTATTATTTTGGCATCTTCAATATCGTCATCCGAATGTGAAACCGGATTCTTAGGACGACGACGTGCAAATTTAAACCAATTTATCAATTCTGAAACCGAGTATACCAAGCTACTGATTCCGATAATAACAAATGCAGTATTACGTGCCCCGGTCGGATTGAATAAAGCAATAATTCCTGCAATAAGAATCAGCGAAGGTACCAGATAATAGGCTCCCGGAACCGGCATCCAACGTCGTGCCATTGATAAAGAAGCGATCTGTTGAACTCCGCCCATCATCAGAATGAAACCTAACAAAAACATCAATACATCAGCAAAAAAATCAGGCATCACGATCAGCCAAAGACCAAATAACAAACTGCCTACCCCTTCAATCGGGAAACGCGAAGACATTCCATCTGTCGGTTTTTTGCGTCCGAAATAACTGATAAGACTAATCACACCGGGGAGTAAAAAAGCAATTCCTACTGTAATAACAATATAATTGGCAGCCGCATCAGGCCAAAGTACCAGCACTAAACCTATTACTAGTGCAAATAGGATGCGAATAAGAGAAAAATTCATTGTTTTCATATATTCTATAATTTTTAACGAAGTCTATTTCAATACTTTTGCGAATATAAGTGTTTCTATCCATATATAAAAATAACAAACTCGGATTGTAATAAGTTCGTATTAAAAATGTTATATCAATAACATCTGCATCCGATACTTTTGCAATAATAATAATAAAGGTCTTTCTTTATGAAATCAAACGACGAGAAACAAATACTTCCTTATGTGGAACGTGACATCAGCTGGATGTATTTCAACCAACGCATCTTACTCGAAGCTGCCAATCCGGAAGTCCCTTTATTGGAACGTCTGACTTTCCTTGGTATTTATTCAAATAATTTGGATGAGTTTTTTCGTGTACGTGTAGCAACTTTAAATCGTATTATCGAATATAACGACAAAAACATCCGAAAAGAACAAGAAATAGCTTCACAAACTCTAAAACAGATTGGCAAACTACATAACCGATACTATCAACAGTTTGAGGAAACGTTTACCAAAATCATGGAGGAACTGAAGCAGGAAAATATTTTTGTCATCAAAGAAACAGAGATGACTCCGGAACAACAAGAATTTATCACTTCCTTCTATCGTAACAGACTAAATGGTTCTACAAATCCGGTTTTTCTAAATGGTAGTCGTCCTCTAGAGGATCAAAATGACGAAAATATCTATCTGGCAACCCGTCTCATCAGAAAAGACCTGGAAGGAAAAGTAAAGGAAAAAGACTATGCAGTAATCGAACTTCCAACTGCTGATTTTGAACGCTTTATTCAGCTCCCGGATGTGGATGAAAAAACTTATCTTATGTTTCTGGATGATGTCATTCGCTATTGTTTGCCTCTGATATTTGTCGGCATGAAATATACAGATTACGAAGCCTATACCTTTAAGTTTACCAAAGACGCCGAGATGGAAATAGACAGTGATCTCCGTACAGGAGTACTTCAAAAGATTTCAAAAGGGGTGAAAAGTAGAAAAAAAGGAGAACCAATACGTTTTGTTTATGATCAACAGATGCCTAAAGATCTGCTAAAAAGATTGATTGAACGTCTGAATATAGACAAGAATGATACTCGTGTGGCAGGCGGTCGTTATCATAATTTTAAAGATTTGATGAAATTTCCGGATTGTAATCGTAAAGATTTAAAATATCCGGTCTGGCCTCCAATCTTCAAACCGGAGTTAAATAGTACCGAAAGTTTATTAACACTAATCCGTCAAAAAGATCGTTCGTTACATTATCCATTCCATTCATTCGACTCTTTTATACGAGTACTCCGCGAAGCAGCTATCAGTAAGGAAGTAAAAAGTATCAAAATAGCACTTTACCGCCTAGCTAAAGATTCTAAAGTTGTAAAAGCACTGATTTGTGCTGCTAAAAATGGAAAGAAGGTAACAGTAGTCATTGAGTTATTAGCTCGTTTTGACGAAGCTTCCAATATCTATTGGAGCAAGAGAATGCAAGATGCAGGTATTCACGTCATTTTTGGTGTGGAAGGATTGAAAATACACTCAAAACTCGTTCATATTGCAACTCGTCATGGAGATATTGCTTGTATAAGTACAGGGAATTTCCATGAAGGAAATGCACGAATGTATACGGATTACACAATAATGACGGCTCACCGACATATCGTAAAAGAAGTGAATGATGTATTCAACTTTATTGAAAAGCCATATACTCCAGTCAATTTCCGTGAGTTATTGGTTTCCCCAAATGATATGCGAAAACGTCTCATAGCACTTATTAACAAAGAAATCAAAAATAAAGAACAGGGTAAAGATGCCTATATACTTGCTAAAGTAAATCATATAACCGATCGCTTACTCATAGAAAAGCTTTATGAGGCTTCGGCTGCCGGTATCCGAATTGATCTGTTAGTTCGCGGTAACTGTTCATTAGTAACAGGTATTCCGGGTATTAGCGAAAATATACATATCAATGGTATTATAGATCGTTATCTGGAGCATTCCCGTATCTTTATTTTTGCCAATGGCGGAGAAGAGAAATATTATATCGGTTCTGCGGATTGGATGCCACGAAATCTGGATAACCGTATTGAGGTACTTGTACCTGTTTACAATAAAGAGATACAAGCAGACTTGAAGAAAATCATTTGTTATGGTTTACACGATACTGCGAAAGGACGTATCGTAGATGGTAGTGGAGAGAATCTGCCTTGGAAAGAAATCTCTCCTACTCTTCCACAACAACCTGTTGATGAAACAAAGAAATCTCTTTTCCGTTCTCAGGAAGAGCTTTATACAGAATATAAAAAGAATATAGAATGAAGAAGGTTAATTATGCAGCTATCGACATAGGCTCCAATGCTGTGCGATTGTTAGTGAAATGTGTAAATGAAGAAAACTCAGCCGAACTAATGAGTAAAATACAGCTCATCCGTGTTCCTTTGAGATTAGGTGAGGATTCTTTTACTATGGGAGTCATTTCAGAAGAAAAGGAGAAAAAGCTAATCCGCCTAATGAAAGCATACAAACAATTGATGAAAATATATGATGTAGTCGATTATCGTGCTTGTGCCACATCTGCCATGCGTGATGCTCGGAACGGAAAAGAAATTACTCAACGTATTGCCAAGAAAACCGGCATCCGCGTAGAGATTATCGACGGCCAGGAAGAAGCACACATTGTATATGATAACCATATCGAACAATTATTTATTTCAGGTCAGAATTACTTATATGTAGATGTAGGCGGTGGCAGTACGGAAATCAACCTCATTAGCGATGGTGAATTAAAAAAGTCACATTCATATAATATTGGCACGGTACGTATGCTTAGCGGTATGGTAAAAGAAGAAGAGAAAGAAGCTTTGCGGGCGGACCTTGCAAACCTTACCCAAGAATACGCTCCTATCCATATTATAGGCTCCGGAGGTAATATCAATAAGCTTTTTCGTCTGGCAGATAAAAAAGACAAAAAAACATCATTTCTGCCCATCAAATCACTCCATGACACTTATGAAGCACTAAAAGTTCTCTCATCTGAAGAGCGTATCAAGCAATTCAAATTGAAACCGGACCGTGCGGATGTTATTGTTCCTGCGGCAGAAATCTTTTTGGAAATAGCAACTCAAGTAAAAGCTACCGGAATTACCGTACCCACGATTGGTTTGTCCGATGGTATTATTGACAGCCTGTATACTCAAAATATGAAAATGCCTATTACTCCGCAAAGTAAATAAGCATATAAATAACTCCTGATATATTGGAAAATGTTCCATATATCAGGAGTTACTTCCCACTAACGGAAGAAAAACTGAAACAAATATCAGAAAGGGAAAATTAGTGGTAAAATGAATACCATTACGACCCCCATAATAATCTGCAACGGTAATCCTACTTTTACATAATCCATAAAAGTATATTGTCCGGCAGGCATAACTAGCGCATTAGGCGGTGTAGAGAATGGAGAAGCGAAACACATACTAGCCGCTACCGTCACGGCAAATAGAAACGGAACCGGGCTTACTCCAATCTGCAAGGCACTTTGCAAAGCAATAGGTGCAAGTAATACTGCAGTAGCTGTATTACTGATAAACATTGTCATCAAAGAAGTGGTAAAGTAAATACCAGCCATCAGTGCAAGAGGTCCGTAGGTTCCCAACCCACTCACCAATGTATTGGATATATATTCCGAAGCTCCCGTTTTCTCTAAGGCCAGAGACATAGGAAGCATTGCTGCAATTAAAACAATACTTTCCCAGTTTATTGTTTTATAGGCAGCTTCCACATTGCGGAAGCATCCTGTAAGTACCATCAGAATACCTGCTATCATGACAGCTGTCACAGGAGCGACAGGAATAAAATCAAAAACCATCATAGTTACCATTAATACCATAATAGCTGCAGCTACGGGAGCTTTATAATCCAAAGTAACTTTAGCAGCTTCTGCCAAAGGCTGGCCTAGTACCACCCAATCGGAATCTTCCTTACCAAGACGAGCGATATTACTCCAAGTTCCCTGTACCAATATAACATCTCCGCTATGGATCCGTTCACTTCCCAAGTCTTGTAACAAATACTCTTTCTTACGACGAATGCCCAATATATTAACATTAAACTTGTCACGAAATCCTGCTTCTTTAATCGTTTGGTTTATCAGGTTAGAGGCAGGCATCAAGACTATTTCGGCAATACCGATATCATAAAACTCCAAAGAATTGTTTACTTGCTGCGTTTCTTCTGTTTTATGTCCGTCTAACATACCCAACAGATAATCTTCAGCAAACAACTGCACCTTTTCAATATCTCCCGTCACATACAAAATATCGTCCATCTGCAAGATGGTATCCGGTGCAGCAAGTTTCTGTGTAATGGTCTTCAAAAAACGATGTTGTGACATATCACCACGCCGTACTTCTAATATATTCAACCCATACTTACGACGAATATCCAGATCGATAATTGTTTGCCCCAATAAACGAGAATCACCAATGACCTGCAAACGGAACAAATTACTGGATAGTCCGTATTCCTTTACAAGCTGTTTCAACGATTTGCCGGAACGGATATCCTTATCTTTCTGCTCTTTTTTAGAAAGAAACCATTTACTAAGCGGTATCAAGACCAACGTACCTACCGTGACACAGACAAGCCCGACAGGAAGAAATGAGAAAAAAGAAAGTGGTTCCAAACCGGCAGAAGTAAGCGTATTCTGAATGACAAGATTCGGTGGTGTACCGATTAATGTCATCATTCCTCCCATACTACTGGCAAATGCCAAAGGCATCAGCAAACGGCTTTGGTTCATTCCGGCACTAGCAGCCAGACTGACTACGATAGGAAGCATCAACGCCACCGTACCCGTGTTGCTAACAAAAGCACCGATAGCAGAAGTAACCAACATTACCAGCAAAAACAAACGTATCTCACTAGTTCCTGCTAATTTAAGAATCCGTGAACTGATCATTTTAGCTAATCCTGTCTGAAAGATCGCTCCTCCAACCACAAACAGCCCGATCATCATAACAACCACCGAATTGGAGAAACCGGACAATGCCTCATCCGGCGTTAATATCTGAAAAACAAGTAATGCAACTAATGCGCAGAGTGCAACAAGATCAGAACGAATCCTGCCGTTCACAAAAAAAACAGCAGAAAGCACGAGAATGATAATAGTTATCAGCATAAGCCAAAATAGAATGAATGTTTTATCTTGATAAGATAAAGATTAATTTGAGTGAACAAAAGTAACTCTTTTCCACCTAAATAAAAACAAACTAGAACCTTTTTTAGTTCATAACAAAACTTAATCACTTCCAGACATGGAGGGCTTGATAATTTTAAAATTGCCCGTTACGTGTAACATAGAAAGCATATATACCATACCATTATAATAACGATAAGTTCCTACAGGAATCGGTGTATCCCAAAGGCGTTGAAGATATTCACGCTTCAAAGTTTCATCTTTAAGAGCAAAAGCTCCGACCGCATTTGCACCTGCCATTCCTTCTGAATAAGGACCGTCCGGCTCAGTCCCATCCCAATTAAACTGTCCATGCACAAAATTATCACGTTTAAAGAAAGTCAATAAACGGGTCATCATAATTATCTGATTATCGGCATCTTTTCCAAACCAATAGTAGTCCATACCAATATTCATCGCACATCTGATCGCATCAAACTGAAAACGTCTGGCATCGTAATCTTTTTTCCACTCGGGCTGATAAGGTTTCCCTTCAAAAGTAGAATAATCAGGAAATAATCCAGTTTCAGGATGTGAGGCTTTTACTAATAAACAACGAGCCGCGTCAGGAGCCTGCTGCCAAAAGTCCTTATTTGTATCTGCCCAAATAGCCCAAAGTTCAAAAAATGCAGGTATATTATAAGAAGGATCCGTAATATTCCACATAGTGCCCGATGGAACAAATGTAATAAGCTTAGAATTCCGATTGAACATCGTAAAAACTCCGTCGGTACCGTCTTTAGACATGATATTTTTCAAGATTTCCTGAGCTTCACAACCATAATCATAAGTGCCGTCGTTTCCCCACTGATGCGAAGCAAAGAACAATGACATTATAAAATATGCCTCACCATCCGGCGCACAACTTGGCTCATATCCTACTTTCCTGCCATCAGTTTCACACTGCCATGCAAAATATCCCTTCCACTTACCTGATGTGTACAGCATATTCTTTTTTACCCATCTCCAAAGTTTATCAAACTCCTTTTGTTTATTCAACTGAACACAAATCATCATTCCGTAAGACATTCCTTCAGTTCTTACATCACGATTACCGGTATCATAAATATAAGCAGTATTGTCATTACCTTCGAAATAAATCTTTGTGCCCTCATTAACGAAAAAATGGTTCCATATCTGATTTATTTTTTCATTTGTCTGTTGCTTTGATATCCCCAAGTATTTATCAAACAAATTGAGATAAGCACCTGTATAATAAGCTCCATTACTACCATTATCCATACTATCCATTTGCTTTTCACCATCACCCGAACAGAGAGTCCGACTAGCAAAAGCGCAATGTTTATTAAAGGAAATTACCAACACTATTAATAAAAATAATATCCTATATTTCATATATGCCTACTCTTTTATTTCAATTGTTACTCCCAATCCACAGCTTCCAACTTAAATATTTCATCTACACTTTTTCCAAATACAAATGCAATCTTCAAAGCCAGTACAGTTGAAGGTACATACTTACCAACTTCAATGGAGGTAATAGTTTGACGTGTCACCCCTACTCTAGCTGCTAATTCTTGTTGTGTCATTCGCTGAATGGCACGTTCCACTCTAATTGTATTAATCATCTTTCAATTTTCTGAATTTATATAATAAGGCATTAAATATCACAATAAATAATAGTAATATAGTAAACATATTGACACAAAGAAATCTAAAATATAGCTCTTCATACAGAAACATTGTTCCCAATATTACAATTACATAGTTGATAAGAATACTATATACAAAAGCCCTCAATCGTAGTTCAGCAATACACTCGTCTTCATATCTCTCTTTTGCAAAAGCAATTAACAAAAGAGCTACAGTATTGCCAATCACTAACAATTCATCCATAAAATCATTGCCATCAAAAAAGACTGTATGTCCATTACCATTAATAAAAGGCAAACTAATAGTAGGCAACCAACTCTCATCAATCAACCAGAGAACACCACAAATACAAAAAGGAATAAACAGAATCCATCCTATCCGTTTACAATAGTTAGGGAATAAATAATTTGTTTTCATACGATACTGTATTAAAGTTTGGGATAAATGTATGTAATACTTTTCATTTAGAAAAGTAAACTTTGCAAATAGTACAGTGTAAAATACATTTTTAACTAAACAAGCCTAAAGAATCTACTATTAAGGGCTTTTGTTTTAAGATTAACTATATATGTTGATTCCGATGCGATTTAATTCGGACGACAGAGTAACGAAACATTTCTTGATTGTTACCGATACTTCTCACTTATTTATATATAAATTAGACAGAGCAAAAATCAACTGAACAAGAATATAGTTTGTAGTCAATAAGTTGATGAAAATTATTCTAATTAATCAAATTGGACTTTTCATAAGATATGAAAATATATTTATTCACTGGTAAAGTATTAATAAAAAAGTTCTTCAGCATAAGAACTAAACTTGTTTTTGCTTAATAGATAAGTTTTTTTCTATTTGATGCAAACTATAAATGCAAGTTTTGTTTGTGTAAATGCAAGTTCCGTTTATACAAACAAAACTTACGTTTTTATAAACGGAACTTGCATTTATAGATTTCTTTTAGATAAAAGAAAGTTTGCTATTAAAGAAGAATAAGTTTAGTCCTTATGCTGAAGAACTTATCTATTAATAGTCTATAAGAGAAGAAGTATTCTATGACAAAACATCTAATAAGGATTCATGAACAAATGGCAAAGTTGCCATTCATTTAGAATACTATTGAGGTAAATCTGAAGGGACTCTCAGCTAAATTATATTTTGATGTTCATTTCTCTCTTCATCACTTTGAATGATATTCGACAAACTTATATCTTCCAAAGTAACAAACTCTGATTTTCTTGATGTGCAATTCTTGATCTCACAATGTTCACAATGCTTCATCATACAAGGATCTGAATGAATAGAAACTTGTATTTTATCCGAAAAATCAGTTATTAAAGTATCTCTTAGTTTATCACAAGCATGATGGCTTTCTATCACATTATAGAACCACGGAAGAGTCAAATCACAATCTATATATAGAAAACTGCCATATCTAATTACCTTGGTGTTATGAATATCTATCCAATCAGGCTGCCGATGTTTATTAATACATTTTGCAACATTGAGCAAGACTTCACTATCTGCTTTATCTAATAAATTAGCTACTGTCTTCCGCAAAATTGATATCCCTGTAATGATAATTATTGTACCGAATATTAATGCTAGTGCACTATCAATCCATGCAATATGCGTATAATACAGCAATAGCAGCCCGATTACCAACCCAATTGTAGAATAAGTATCAGATTGTAAATGCTTTCCTCCTGCTACCAACGCTATCGAGTTGTATTTCTTTCCCATCTTTATACTATACCAACCCATGAGGTAATTAAGAAGTCCGGCAACTGCAACAACAATAATACCGACATCTAACTTCGCTATTTCAGCAGGTGAAAAGAGCCTTTGTATTCCTTCATAAATAATTAATCCTCCTGCAATTGAAATAAGCAATCCTTCAATCGAAGCAGAAATCAATTCTATCTTTCCATGACCAAAAGGGTGTTCTTTATCTTTAGGTTTAGCAGCCCAACGCAAACTATATAAACTAATAAAACCGGCAACCACATTAACTATACTTTCCATTGCATCAGTCAAAATACCAACAGAGTTGGTCAGATAAAAAGCAATGAACTTACCTACTAAAATAAGCACTGAGACTATTACAATCCAGCGCTGAATTTTCTGTTTCAAAATATCTTCATTCATAAAACGAAATAGTTTAGATGAGATTCTCCTCATGGACCACAAAGATAGTACTTCAATATATAAATATCCTCCCAAAGCTGTATTTTATTTCATCCTCCAGCTTAGACTGCAATGGCGTAGTTTTATTACATTTTACAGATATTACCAAAAGCCCAACCATACGAAAAAGATAGTTTATCCACCATTTTATTTTATCAACAGAACCACTATCTTCATCGAACGAAAGGAACATATAACCTGTAGAAAAGCCTGATTTCTATGATGTAATATTGAAATTAAAGGGCGCTTTCCAGAATTTCACGGGCAACTTCTCCTGTCACCTCTCCGTTTTCACCATAATTAGCCTTTCGTTCATTAAAACGACGTTCAATTTCCACAATAGTATCCTGACCAATCTCCTCTTCATGCAAACGGGTAGTCAGTCCCAGTGAACGAAAAAATTCTTCCGTACGACGAATCGCTTCATCAATACGCTCTTCTTTTGTACCGGAAATAATCCCCCATACTCTCTCACCATATTGAAGCAGTTTTTCTCCTTTTGACTTGCGAAGTATCCTTAACGTGGCAGGAAGTACGATAGCTAAAGTATGACCATGAGTCAATCCATGCAAAGCAGTAATTTCATGACCAATCATATGAGTAGCCCAATCCTGTGAAACGCCCATTGCAACAAAACCATTCAATGCCATCGTTGCAGAGAGCATAAAATCAGCCATTAACTGGTAGTCATGTTGGTTTTCACGAATTTTCGGAGCAATTTCAACCAAAGTTTGCAAAACACCTTCCGCCCAACGATCCATCACTCTGCTTTGTCCGGGGGTTGTCATATATTGCTCCATGATATGTACAAATGTATCAGACAATCCACAAGCAACCTGATAGGGAGGCAAAGTAAAAGTCACCTCCGGATCGAGTATGGAAAACAATGGGAAATTAGCATAAAACGGATATTTCTCTTTTGTTTCGTGACGGGAAATTACAGCTCCATTATTCATCTCCGAACCCGTAGCAGGAAGAGTCAAAACCGTAGAAAGGGGAACCGTGTTTGTCACCGGACGTCTGGCAAGAACGAGATCCCAAGCATCCCCTTCATATAGTAAACCGGCAGCAATCAGCTTCGTTCCGTCAATAACCGAACCACCACCTACGGCAAGCAAATAATCTACCTGCTGTTCTTTTCCCAAAGCAATAGCTTTCCGTAGAGTTTCGATAGACGGATTGGGCTCAATTCCCCAAAACTCTACAGTATAATGATTTTTCAGAGCCTCTCTTACTTGATCATACACACCATTTTTTTTCACACTTCCACCGCCAAAAGTAATCATGATACGTTTGTCAGCAGCAATTTCTTTACTTAATTGAGCAATCATCCCACGACCCATCAACAGCTTCACAGGATTCTGAAATATAAAATTCTCCATATTAGTTTATCATTAATCGAATTAATATCATAGCAAAATTATAAATTTATATATCACCAACTACTATTTATCCGAGAATATCCCGAATTATTGACGTTTTTTCATTACCTCCAATAATCTAATTATAATTTGCTAAACATTTCAAATATTCATATATTTGCAAAGTATCATTGCATTTACACAATATGACAAACAAATCCTTATCTGATTTACTAGTACCGAACCTATTTATTATCGGATTATTAGTTATTTTGTTGCTTATCATCAGTATCCTATCTTACCGTTTATATTCACTCCATAGAAATATTAAAAAGTATAATAGTTATCAACGTTTCCTCAGTGATATTCTTGATAATCTGCCCTTTCCTATCATGGTCAAAGACATTCAAAATAACTTTCAATATTCGTACTGGAATAAAGAATCGGAGCTACAATCCGGAATTAACCGAGAAGAAGCCATTGGACATACTGACAAAGAGATATATGGAGTAGTGCGAGGTATGCATTACCGTAACATAGACGAAAAACTGATACAATCCGGAAAGTCATACCGCGCTGAAGAAAGTTATGTTACTGCTGACGGAGTGAGGCATGATACTATCGTAATGAAATCTATTATATCGTGGATAGACGAACAAAAATGGCTACTCGTGGCCCGTTGGGATATCAGCCAACTAAAATTGTATGAACGTGAGTTACTCGCCGCCAAAGAAAATCTGGAAAAAGCGATAAAGAAACAACAGGTAGCCTTAAAAAGTATTGATTTCGGACTGGTTTATATTGACAGGAATTTCCAGGTACAATGGGAAGAAACTACTAATATCACCAATCTATTAGAAGGAGGACATTATCAGCCCGGAGAGTTTTGCTATACAGCTCAAACTAAAATTAAAGAGCCTTGCCACAACTGTGCTTTTAAAGAAGCCATCCAAAGTGGAAAAACCGTAAAACACATTTTCAAGATCGACCATTTGGACATCGAAGTTACAGCCATTCCCGTGTATGATGACAATGAAGAAGACATCATAGGAGGATTGGTTCGTTTTGAAGATGTTACTGAAAAGCTAAAAATAGAACAGGTGATAAAAGATGCCAAAGAGAAGGCAGAAGAGTCTAATAAACTTAAGTCGGCTTTTTTGGCAAACATGAGTCACGAGATACGTACTCCTTTAAATGCTATTGTAGGATTCTCTGATATGATCTGCCAAGTAGAAAATAAAGAGGAAATAGAAGAATATAACAGAATCATAGCCAGCAACAGTGAACTCCTGTTACAACTGATAGACGATATTCTCGACCTTTCAAAAATTGAAGCCGGAACCATGGAATTTACTTTTGCAGAAACCGATATTAACCAGCTGATAGAAGACATCTATGTCCAAATGTTACACAAGAAAACCTCTCCCAAAGTAGAAATAAAATTCATTCATAATGCCGAAAGCTGCATTATCTTGACAGATCCCCGACGACTGTCACAAGTCATTATCAACTTTATGAACAATGCAATGAAATTTACCACCGAAGGTTCTATAACAATGGGATACGAAATAAATGAAAATAAAGACGAAGTCTACTTTTTCGTAAAAGATACCGGTATTGGCATTCCTGCCGAAAAAGTAAATCAAGTTTTCGAGCGTTTCGTTAAATTGAATACTTTTGTTCAGGGAACCGGATTGGGACTAGCTATTTGCAACGTCATTGTTGAACGCATGGGAGGAACGATTGGAGTAGAATCAAAAGAAGGAGAAGGCTCATGTTTCTGGTTTAAAATTCCGGTAGTTTCGGAATTTTAAACCAGCCATAAAAAACTTTTCATTTTTGCACTCTTACCGTTGCTATATCCTGATAAGACGATACTTTATCACACTATAAGGTTTTGCACAGTGGATGGTACCATAGCCGATAGCCATGCATTCATATCTTCTGCAACAAGTAACCAATAAAGTAAAAGTATAATAAAAATAGCCACGGCAATGCCGACTAAAACTTTTCTCTGTTTCATAATTCGTTTCTGTTTAAATATTCAATATTCATAAGAACAGCTAAAACAGGAAATTGTTCTATTTTTGAAAAAATGAAAAGAAGGACAAAAAAAGTCAGAAAAAGTTTGCTGTTTAAAACAAAGTGTTTATATTTGCCACGAATTAAAGAAAAAAGATATGAGAACAATGTTAGTAAATACATATTGGTGGTGGCACCCATTACAACTCCGACAGTCGTAAGGGAGCAGTGCTCGTATGTATATACTTCAATAAAGTTATAAGATATTTGAAAGAGCCCTGTCGCAACCTGCGACAGGGCTCTTTTCGTATGTTTCAGTTTCATCCCAATTAGAGTTTTAATAAAATAATAAATAAAAATAGGAATTATGAAGAGTTTTTTAGTTGATCAGAACGGTTATTACGGAGAATTTGGTGGCGCTTATGTACCGGAGATTCTCCACAAATGTGTTGAGGATTTAAAGAACACATATCTTGATGTGCTCGAAAGTGCAGAATTTAAAAAGGAGTTCGACCAATTATTGCGTGACTACGTGGGACGCCCTTCACCTCTCTATCCGGCTCGCCGCCTTTCCGATAAATACGGTTGCAAATTGTATCTCAAACGGGAAGATCTGAATCATACAGGGGCTCATAAGATTAATAATACTATTGGACAGATCTTATTGGCACGCCACATGGGCAAAAAACGGATTATTGCCGAGACAGGTGCCGGCCAACATGGAGTAGCGACAGCGACGGTATGTGCACTGATGAATATGGAATGCATCGTTTATATGGGAAAAACAGATGTTGAACGCCAACATATCAATGTAGAAAAAATGAAAATGTTAGGAGCGACTGTTATTCCTGTCACCTCCGGTAATATGACTTTGAAGGACGCAACAAATGAAGCAATCCGCGACTGGTGCTGTCATCCCTCAGATACTTACTATATCATTGGTTCTACCGTAGGACCTCACCCCTATCCTGACATGGTAGCACGTTTGCAATCCGTCATCAGTGAAGAAATCAAAAAACAATTGCAGGAAAAAGAAGGCCGTGATTATCCTGATTATCTGATTGCTTGTGTAGGTGGTGGAAGCAACGCTGCCGGGACCATCTATCATTTTATCAATGACGAACGAATCAATATTGTTCTTGCAGAAGCCGGAGGCAAAGGAATAGAAACAGGAATGACTGCCGCCACCATTCAGTTAGGTAAAATGGGAATTATCCACGGTTCACGGACTTATGTTATCCAAGACGAAGACGGACAAATTGAAGAACCGTATTCTATCTCTGCCGGACTTGACTATCCGGGTATCGGACCGATCCACGCAAATCTTGCTGCACAGAAACGCGCTACCGTATTAGCCGTTAATGACGATGAAGCGATAGAAGCCGCTTATGAATTAACCAAACTCGAAGGTATCATTCCTGCATTGGAATCTGCACATGCGCTCGGTGCTTTGAAAAAACTGAAGTTTAAACCTGAGGATGTAGTTGTACTTACTGTATCGGGACGCGGAGATAAAGATGTTGAAACTTATCTGGCGTTTAATGACTAACGAAAAATGATCTATCATTCAAAATACAGCATTTTAAATTAATAAAAATGAAAACATTCAATTATATCACTCATAGCAAACAGGTACTCGGAGATATGCATACTCCAGTCAGTATCTATCTCAAAGTACGGGATATGTACCCCCAATCTGCATTAATGGAAAGCTCCGACTATCATGCCGGAGAAAACTCTCTGTCATTCATTGCTCTATGCCCATTGGCGAATATCGGAATAAATAGCGGTATCGTTACGATCACTTATCCGGACCAGACCCAAACAGAAGAACCATTAACTAAAACCTATACTGTAGAAAAAGCAATGAACCGTTTCATCAACCAGTTTCAGGTCAGCGGAGAAAATAAAAATGTATGCGGACTTTATGGATACACAACTTTCAATGCGGTAAAGTATTTCGAACATATTCCTGTGAAAGAAAGCCATGACGAACAAAATGATGCACCGGATTTGCTATACATATTATATAAATATGTGATTGTCTTCAATCACTTCAAAAATGAACTGACATTAGTAGAAATGCTTTCCGAAGGTGAAGAAAGTGGTCTGCCAGAACTGGAGGCAGCTATCGAAAACAGAAACTACGCTTCCTACAATTTCATTGTCACCGGCCCTGTAACCAGCCCTATAACCGATGAACAGCACAAAGCCAATGTGCGTAAAGGGATTGCACATTGTATGCGTGGTGATGTATTCCAGATCGTTCTCTCACGCAGATTTATACAACCATACGCCGGAGACGATTTTAAAGTTTATCGTGCTCTGCGCAGCATTAATCCATCTCCATACTTGTTTTATTTCGATTTTGGCGGATACCGTATTTTCGGTTCTTCGCCGGAAACACACTGTAAAATAGAAAACGGACACGCCTATATCGATCCTATTGCCGGAACAACGCGCCGCACGGGTGATACAGTGAAAGACCGTGAATTGACAGAAGCGTTGCTAGCCGATCCTAAAGAAAACGCAGAACACGTCATGCTAGTGGATCTGGCAAGAAATGATCTTTCACGCAATTGTCATGATGTACGAGTGTTATTCTATAAAGAACCGCAGTATTACAGTCATGTCATCCATTTGGTAAGCCGTGTCTCCGGTGAGTTAAACGAAGGAGCTGACAAGATAAAGACTTTTATCGATACTTTCCCAGCCGGAACTTTAAGTGGTGCTCCCAAAGTTAGCGCGATGCAACTGATCAGTGAAATAGAACCACACAACAGAGGTGCTTATGGAGGCTGTATCGGATTTATCGGATTGAATGGGGAACTGAATCAAGCCATCACTATACGTACTTTCGTCAGCCGCAACAATGAATTATGGTTTCAAGCCGGAGGGGGTATTGTAGCACGCAGCCAAGAAGAATACGAGTTGCAAGAGGTAAACAATAAATTAGGAGCATTGAAAAAAGCGATTGATTTAGCTATTACATTAAAGAACTAATATTTAAACTCTACTGGAAATTTCATTCATTATATCAAATTTAGAATTAAATAAAAAAATGAAAATATTACTTTTAGATAACTATGATTCTTTCACCTACAACCTCTTACACGTTGTGAAAGAACTCGGCGCTACAGATGTAGAAGTATTCCGTAACGACCAGATATCTCTTGACCAAGTTGAACGATTTGATAAAATTATTCTTTCACCCGGACCCGGTATACCGGAAGAAGCTGGGTTGTTATTGCCTATTATTAGAAAGTATGCACCGACCAAAAGTATTCTGGGTGTTTGCTTGGGACATCAAGCTATCGGAGAAGCTTTCGGTGCACGACTGGAAAACCTGAAAGAAGTATATCATGGAGTACAGACTCCGGTCACCATTCTTCGGAAAGATATCCTTTTCAAAGGATTAGGTAAGGAAATACCTGTGGGGCGTTATCACTCTTGGGTAGTCAGCCGTGAAAATTTTCCCGATTGCCTCGAAATTACAGCAGAAAGCCAAGAAAAGCAGATCATGGCACTACGCCACAAGACTTACGATGTACATGGCATTCAGTTCCATCCGGAGTCGGTACTTACACCACAAGGGAAAGAAATCATCAAAAACTTCTTAAACAATTAAACTCATGAAACAGATTCTATATAAACTTTTTGAACATCAATATCTGGGACGCGATGAAGCCCGCACTATTCTGCAAAATATCGCACAAGGAAAATACAATGATGTACAAATAGCTTCTCTTATTACCGTCTTTTTGATGCGTAATATTTCCGTAGAAGAATTATGCGGATTTCGCGACGCTCTATTGGAAATGCGCGTTCCGGTCGATTTAAGTGAATTCTCTCCGATAGACATTGTAGGTACAGGAGGCGATGGAAAAAACACATTCAACATCTCCACCGCTGCTTGTTTTACTGTAGCCGGAGCAGGTTTTCCTGTTGTAAAACACGGTAACTATGGAGCAACTTCCGTTAGTGGAGCCAGCAATGTAATGGAGCAACATGGGGTTAAATTCACGAGTGATGTAGATCAGCTACGGCGAAGCATTGAACAGTGTAATATCGCTTATCTGCACGCACCGTTGTTTAATCCTGCATTGAAAGCTGTTGCACCTGTACGCAAAGGATTGGCAGTACGAACTTTTTTCAATATGCTCGGTCCGTTGGTTAATCCTGTGTTACCTGCATATCAGTTATTGGGCGTTTATAATCTTCCCTTGCTGCGTCTCTATACTTATACTTATCAGGAAAGTAAAACGAAGTTTGCAGTGGTTCATAGTCTGGATGGATACGACGAAATCTCCTTGACGAACGAATTCAAAGTAGCAACCTGTGATCATGAAAAGATTTATACTCCTGAAAGTCTTGGTTTCTCCCGCTACACCGAAGCAGAACTGGACGGAGGACAAACTCCCGAAGATGCTGCTAATATCTTTGATAACGTAATGAACAATACGGCTACCAATGCACAAAAGAATGTAGTAATAGTCAATGCCGCTTTTGCCATTCACGTGATTCGCCCCGAAAAGACGATTGAAGAATGTATTGCTCTTGCAAAAGAATCATTGGAAAGCAGACGGGCGTTGTCTGCTCTCAAAAAATTTATCGAACTGAATAAATGAAACTTGTATGAAAGATGTATTATCTGAAATCATAGCTAACAAACGATTCGAGGTTGATTTGCAGAAACAAGCAATATCTCTCGAACAATTACAGGAAGGCATTGGGGACATTCCGCCAGGACGTTCTATGAAACAGGCCTTATCTTCTTCCACTTCGGGCATTATTGCAGAGTTCAAACGACGTTCACCGTCAAAAGGATGGATCAAGCAGGAGGCACGTCCGGAAGATATTGTTCCATCTTATGTTACAGCGGGTGCTTCAGCACTTTCTATACTTACTGATGAAAAGTTTTTTGGAGGCTCACTGAAAGACATTCGTGCAGTACGGTCTTTGGTTGAAACACCAATTCTCAGAAAAGATTTTATCATTGATGAATATCAATTGTACCAAGCAAAAATTGTTGGTGCAGATGCGGTACTTCTCATTGCTGCCGCACTACATCCGGACAAATGTAGGCAACTAACAGAAGAAGCTCATACTCTGGGATTGGAAGTTTTACTGGAAATTCATAGTACCGAGGAACTATCTTATATCAATAAAGAAATAGATATGGTAGGTATCAATAACCGGAATTTGGGAACGTTTGTCACTGATGTAGAAAATTCCTTCCGTCTGGCAGGACAACTTCCTCAAGATACTGTGTTGATATCGGAGAGCGGAATTTCTAATCCTGAAGTAGTAAAACGACTTCAGGCTGCCGGATTTCGTGGTTTCTTGATTGGGGAAACATTTATGAAAACTCCGCAACCGGGAGAGACCTTACAAAGTTTTCTGCAATCGATTCAATAATTCCTAATCTTCAAAACGAAAGTATTATGATCAATGGAAAAATTATCAAAGTATGCGGTATGCGGGACGCTGAAAATATACAGCATCTGGAAGCACTTGGAGATGTAGATATGATAGGTTTTATTTTCTATCCTCAATCGCCCAGGTATGTATATGAACTTCCATCCTATTTACCTGTTCATACTCACCGTATCGGAGTATTCGTAAATGAAAATAAACAAGTAGTTACTACTTATGCTGATCGTTTTGGATTAAACTATATACAATTACATGGCAGCGAATCACCCGAATACTGCCGTTCCTTATCTACGTACGGATTGAAAATAATCAAGGCCTTTTCCATAGCCCATATTGAGGACTTGGATATTGTGTGCAATTACGAAGAAGTTTGCGACTATTTTTTGTTCGACACAAAATGCAAGCAATACGGGGGATCCGGCAATCAGTTCGATTGGAATATTCTCCATGCTTATAAGGGAGAAAAAATGTTTCTTCTAAGCGGAGGCATTGACCTTGACAGCATACAGGCATTAAAAAGATTCAAGCATCCTCGTTTAGCTGGGTATGATCTTAACAGCCGTTTTGAGTTGAAACCGGGAAAAAAAGATACGCAACGTATCAGGGAATTTCTCCATAAATTAGAAACTATATAATCAATCAAAAATTATCAAAATCATGAATAGAATTAATCAACTTTTCAATAGTAATAAGAAAAATCTGCTTTCCATTTACTTTTGTGCCGGTAATCCAACTTTAGAAGGCACTGCCGATGTTATCCGTACACTTGAAAAACAAGGTGTTAATATGATTGAGATCGGAATTCCATTCAGTGATCCCATGGCTGATGGAATTGTTATCCAAAATGCAGCCACCCAAGCATTACGCAATGGTATGTCTCTGAAACTTCTTTTTGAACAACTGCGTGATATTCGCAAAGAGGTAAAGATACCACTTATATTAATGGGATACTTGAATCCTATCATGCAATTCGGATTTGAAAACTTCTGCCGGATGTGTGTGGAATGCGGTATTGACGGCGTTATTATTCCTGATCTACCTTTCAAAGATTATCAAGAGCAATATCGCATCGTAGCAGAACGTTACAACATAAAAGTTATCATGCTCATCACTCCTGAAACCAGTGAAGAACGGATACGGGAGATCGATGCACATACGAACGGATTCATCTATATGGTTTCGTCAGCAGCTACTACTGGCGCTCAACAAGATTTCGACGGGCAAAAACGAGCTTATTTTAAAAAGATAAATGATATGCACTTGAATAATCCTTTGATGGTAGGATTCGGCATCTCCAACAAAGTTACTTTCCAGGCAGCTTGCGAACATGCTTCCGGAGCTATTATCGGTAGTCGTTTCGTGGCTTTACTTGAAGAAGAAAAAGATCCTGAGAAAGCGATTATTCGCTTAAAAGAAGCACTCAAATAAAGATATACACCCAATGACAAATAGTGAATGGTTTATTTCAGTAGTTTTTCCATTTGTATATGCAGGCTGTCCGATAAATGATGGTACGCTATCATTTTGCTTTGTCATTAGGAGCTTGTGAAAGGATTTGCTCTTAAATGTATCAAAGAAGAGATTCTTTACATCGTTCAGAATGACAGGGTTTACGGGCTTTGCAGACAGCCCCTCTTATAACATTTCAGTACAAACTACAAACAAAATCATCATTCACTATTTATTATTCATGATAAATCTATATCTTTGTTAACTATTTAATGAAAATCCGTCAATTATGAGAGTAGATACCCCTTCCGTTTTGTTGATATACACAGGTGGTACTATCGGAATGATAGAAAATCCAGAAACAGGTGCTCTGGAAAACTTTAATTTCGACCACTTACTCAAACATGTTCCCGAACTGAAAAGATTTAATTATCATATTTCAACTTATCAATTCGATCCTCCTCTCGATTCCTCGGATATGGAGCCTATATACTGGGCTAAACTCGTTAAAATTATCAATTACAACTATGACAGTTTTGACGGTTTTGTTATCCTTCATGGAACAGATACCATGGCTTATACTGCCTCTGCACTTAGTTTTATGCTCGAAAATCTGAGTAAGCCGGTAATCTTAACAGGCTCCCAGCTCCCTATCGGAACTCTACGCACAGATGGAAAAGAGAACCTGATTACAGCTATTGAAATTGCCGCTGCAAAGAATCCCGATGGTACAGCCATTGTTCCGGAAGTCTGCATTTTCTTTGAGAATCATTTAATGCGGGGTAACCGTACGACCAAGATAAATGCAGAAAACTTCAATGCTTTCCGATCTTTCAACTATCCCCCATTGGCACGGGTGGGTATTCATATAAAATACGAACCTAACCTTATACGCAAACCGAATCCAGCCAAGCCACTAAAACCTCATTATCTATTCGATACCAATGTTGTCATATTGACTCTCTTCCCGGGTATTCAGGAAGAAATTGTCACTTCACTACTTCACGTCCCCGGTTTAAAAGCTGTTGTCATGAAAACATTCGGATCGGGAAATGCACCACAAAAAGAGTGGTTTATCAGACAGCTAAAAGAGGCGACAGAACGAGGTATTATTATTGTAAACATTACTCAATGCGCTTCCGGAGCTGTAGAAATGGAACGTTACGAAACAGGAATGCATTTATTGGAAGCAGGAGTTATCAGTGGATATGATAGTACTCCGGAATGTGCCATTACTAAATTGATGTTTCTATTAGGACATGAATTGCCCAATCAGGAAATTCGATATAAAATGGACTCTTGCTTAATTGGAGAAATTACTAAATCATAAAATGCTATATTCTACTTATTACTATTCCCTTTGATTTTTCTACTTCATACCCTTTAAAAAGAAAAAACTAAGGGGATTTTTACTCATATAATCTTTAATCAAAACTAAAGAGTTAATTCGTTGTTTCATTAGGCGAATAAATCAAGAAATAAATCTTTATTTTCAAAACACACAAGTATCTTTGTGCTAAAGAATTAACAAACTATCAAATATATACAGAAAAATGAGAAGAATTAACCTATTTATGCCAATTATTGCAATAGCAATAGGATGCACTTTGTTCAGTTGCGTTGATTCCGATAAAAATTTCTATGATTCATCTTTTCGAATGCCTAATTCAATGGGAGATTGAATAAAATGCTATTGGAACTACAAAAAAGATTAGTGCAGCTATTATATTCGACGAACTCCTTGCAAGTGATATTAGGAAAAAAGTAGAATTCAATCATACCTCTGCACTGAATTTTAATTTAAATAATAAAAATATAGAAAGTGGGCAAAAACATATGGTAATCCCATTATTTGACGATGCACATAAAGCATTAGATAAAGATCAATATATAAGATAAACACCTTCTCCGATAACTCTAATAATAATAGAAACACAAAAACGATAAGCTTTTCCATAGGATTCGATGAGCCTGCTTTATCAGCTGAAACCTTTAACATCAACAAATTGAATGTCTTTATCATTACTGGAGGAAATAGCATAAATTGCAGGGAAATCGACATAGTTGGTTCCCAACCTACACAGTTAGCAGATGCCAGCCTGTTTGGAGGTAACGATGATGACAGTTCTATTTTTGGAAAGAAATATTACTTAAGTAAAGAAAACCTGGATTGGGAAATCGTTGTTCCCACCAACTTTAAATGCCTATTGGAATACGTCTATATTCAAACTGCTTAGTATCTAAACATTTTAGCAATTGGGTAACCAGTGGTGATACCGGAAACAAAAATTGGTGGAATGATTGGGATGTAATAAACATTTTTCAAAGAAATAAAAACGAAATTTAGCATATAATATGAAAACATGAATCTTATTAAAACAGGAGATTTGTGCTTTTGTTGTGAATAAAACAACGTATAAATAACGTTTATATGGTTATCTTCTGAATTTTATTTTCTTAGATTGAAAGAATATTCAAAATAATACCTATATTTGCATAGAGTCATAGAAAATATGACAAAATAACTTAATGTCTTCATTAAAAACCGAATGACAAAGCAAACATTAAAACGGTCTTAATTGTATTTGTATGAAAAAGAAAATTTTATTAGTCGATGATAAAGAAACCATCGGAAAAGTAGCTGGAATATATCTAAGTAATGATTACAATTTTACCTACATAGAAAATCCGATTAAAGCTATAGAATGGCTTTATGAAGGAAATATGCCAGATTTAATCATTTCAGATATCCGTATGCCTCATATGACAGGAGATGAATTTTTACGTTACATGAAAGCAAATGAATTATTTAAATCAATTCCTATCATTATGTTATCCAGTGAAGAAAGTACTTCAGAAAGAATAAGATTATTGGAAGAAGGAGCAGAAGATTATATATTAAAGCCTTTTAATCCGCTGGAACTTAAGATCCGTATCAAAAAGATTATTGATTAATCCACGGTAGTATCATGCAGTATTTCGTTTATTTAGGCAAACATAATAAGACAATAGAATTATTCTCAAAGTTAAGTATAGGAGTCTTTTGTGCAGTGCCTACCTGCCAAAAAGCATTCCGAATATTAGACAATATTCATGAAAAATATGACGCTGTATTATTCTTTGAACAGTCTAGCCTATCCGAAGATATTGAGAATATTTCTCTTATACATAAAAAGTATCCGGGACTTTACATGGTATTGGTAACTGATGCTATTACTCAAGAGGAGGGAATAGAATATCTAAAAGCCGGTGTTAATAATACTATCAAACATGAAACAACTCAGGATTCATTCATTACCTTGGGGACTTTTCTTAATCGAAGGAAAGAGCAAAAAATAGAAGCTATCCAACTTAAAGCTCAGAATCAAAGTGGGTTCCATCTACCTTTATGGAAAAGAGTTTTTGATATTATTTTCTCTAGTATGGCATTATTATTTCTTTCCCCTCTTCTAATCATAACAGCATTAGCAATTCGGTTGGAAAGTAAAGGTCAGATTATTTATAAATCCAAACGAGTAGGAAGTAACTATCAAATATTTGATTTTCTAAAATTCCGTTCTATGTATACTGACGCAGATAAACATTTGAAGGACTTCAATGCTCTAAATCAGTATCAACAAGAAGAAATATCAAGAGAAGAAGAAGAAAAAGACGAAAAATTATCATCAGATATGAAAGATGAAGATCTCAATGAGATTATTTTAGTATCAGATGACTTTGTCATTTCTGAAGAAGATTACATCCACAAAAAATCCCAAGAAAAGAGTAATGCATTTGTAAAATTGGAAAATGATCCGAGAATAACGAAAGTGGGACGTTTCATCCGTAAATATAGCATTGACGAATTACCACAGCTTATTAATATCTTAAAAGGAGATATGTCTATAGTTGGTAATCGCCCTCTCCCACTTTATGAAGCAGAATTACTGACTAGTGACGAACATATCGACCGCTTTATGGGACCGGCAGGGCTTACAGGACTATGGCAAGTAGAAAAAAGAGGTGAAGCCGGTAAACTTTCTGCAGAAGAACGCAAGCAGTTGGATATCCAATATGCAAAAAGTTTTTCATTCGGACTGGATGTAAAAATTATCCTGAAGACAGTCACCGCATTTGTACAGAAAGAGAATGTATAATTCCCTCTACATGATAGATACCCTTATTTTTATAATAGACGACTCGTTACTGTTTTTTACAGTAGTTATATTAATATATTGGTTCATTCTTGCTTTAGCTTCACATTTCAAACGTACGCCGTATCCCAAAGTTAAATCGAAATATCGTTGCGCCATCCTTATTCCAGAAAAAAATAATTTTTCTAATACTATAAGTGAAGAAACATCATATGATTTAATCACTTATAAGGATTTGCCGGAAACAGTTCTTTCTCTAAACAAAGAACAGTACAATTTGGTAATCCTGTTATCCAACGTTGCCAATGACCTATCTCCTCAACTTATCGAAAAGGTATTTAACGCATACGATGCCGGAACCAAAGTTATTCAATTGCATTCAGTCATTAAAGATCGTAAAGGTTTCACTAAATATATACAAGCCGTACGTGAAGAAATAAATAATAACCTATTTAGAGTTGGAAATACACAACTTGGATTTTCATCTAATTTGTATGGAGCTAATATAGCTATTGATCTGGCTTGGTTACAAAACAACCTAAAAACATCTAAAACAAATCTGGAACGTAAATTATTTAAGCAGAACATATATATTGATTATCTTCCCGACGCAACAGTATACTGCGAATCAATGCCTGTTTATCCCTATCGCAAGCGAACCGGTAAACTTTTGTCTTATCTATTCCCTTCTCTCTTAGAACGGAACTGGAACTTTTGTAATCGAATTATCCAACAGATACTGCCATCCCCATCAAAATTATACACCTGTATCTGTATATGGACTTTATTAATGACAGGATATGATTGGATGTCTTCATTTAAATGGTGGATTATATTATTGGGATTATCAATTACCTACAGTTTAGCAATCCCGGATTATCTAGTGAAAAAGAAAAAAAGAATAAAACTTTTAATATGGAAACGATGACATTAAAGCAGCGAATCAAGCAACATCCAGTTTTAAAAAAAATAATCCATCGCTTTATCATGCATCCCGTTAAAACGCGTCCCAATTGGTGGATAAGATTATTCTATTTCACATATTTGAAATGCGGAAAGGGAGCTATCATATATCGTAGCGTTCGTAAAGATCTTCCCCCTTTTAATCGTTTTTCTTTAGGACGTTATTCCGTTGTAGAAGATTTCTCCTGCCTGAACAATGCAGTTGGCGATATTATTATTGGAGATCATACTCGCATAGGGTTAGGAAACACAATTATTGGACCAGTCTGTATCGGGAATCACGTAAACTTAGCTCAAAATATAACCGTCAGTGGTCTTAATCATAATTTTCAAAATACAGACAAGCTAATTGACGAACAAGGAGTAAGTACCCAACTCATCATAATTGAAGATGATGTATGGATAGGTGCCAACTCAGTTATACTACCCGGAGTAACTTTAGGAAGACATTGCATAGTAGCTGCCGGAAGTGTAGTCAGCCGTTCTATCCCCCCTTATTCTATATGTGCCGGAAGTCCTGCAAAAGTGATCAAATCCTATGATTTTGAAACTAAAGAATGGAAAAAGACGAAATAATCAATCTTTAGTAACTATAAATAATGAGAATTACTTAACAATATACCTTTAAAAGGGGATTGTGGCATTAATAAAAACAAACTATCTTTGCAGTATCAGAATTGAATTAATTAGTCATAATTTTATTACGTAGCCACATTTAAGTAAAAATGAAATAGAATCCCGTCGAAGTGATTTCGCCGGGATTTTATTTTACTACAACAATCAGAGACTGGCTTCCAATAAATTTTCATCTGACAGTTTGTATATTGATTCATTTTTTACTATCTGTTTGGGGAAGTCATAAAAAAAACGAGCCAACTCCTCATAATGGAATCACTCGCCCTACATCAGAAAAGCCATTAAGGCTTTTCTTTAATTTTCTTGCTTCTCCTAAAAACGTTTTTTCTTTTACCTCAAAACTTTCTTACCTATTATTACCCTTTTACCTTTTATCAAAAAACTTATCCTATTGGAAATAATTTTAATACCTTAATTATTCTAATTACCTAAAAAATCTTTTCTTTTACCTTATTAACTAATAACAGTTTCCCAACTGCGCTGCAAAGATACAAAGAATCTCTGTGCTGGCAAATCGTTTTATGTTTTATAACATTCTTTGTAAGTTATAAATTCTTCACTTCACTTAATGCAACTAACTTATTTACAATAGCATAAATGGTTAATCCAGCCGCACTATGTATTTGTAGTTTCTTACTGATATTTCTCCGATGAGTAATAACAGTATGAATAGATAGAAACAGTTTCTCTGCCATTTCTTTATTAGTCATACCTTTGACAACACAAATCACAATTTCTTTCTCCCGTTGGCTCAATGTATCCGGGCTATCTATTTCCTCTTCTTCTATAGTTACATTCAACAAAGTATGAATCTTCTTAGAAAGAACCTCCAAGTCGTCAAATATAGATATAGATTCATCATATTTACTTAATGAAGCCCCATCAACGAATGATGTAACCAAGGCTATTAAACGTATTTTTTTCCCTGCAGTATCTTCCCTGAATTTATTAACGTCAAAATAATCACCGAATGCAGGATTAACAATTAACATTTCAGGAAATTGCGTATGCAAACAATCATGCAAAGCTTCAACAGAAAGCAATTCTATTGGTTGTATTTTCAAATTAGGAAGACGCTTCAACGCAGCTGTTAGTCCACAACGAACAATAACAGAAGTTTCAGCTATAGCAATCCGAATGGTTTCGTTATTTTTCATTTTCATTTATCCTCCTTTCCAAATTCAGAATAGCAGGAACAAAAATATAATCCTCTACTTTGCAATGTGATTCTAATCCTTCTTCACAAGTATATATGTCAAAAAGAGCAGCGTTGAGTTGATTAACATTCGTCTTAGCAGGACAATACTTAATAATAATGTTTTTCAGTTCTGTCAACTTCTCTCCCACTTGGTCATGGTGTTTAGAGAAAGTACTAATCTGATAATTTTTAGGTGCATCCCCCTGGAGCAATAAATCTACATACTTAAACACAGTCTTTTCCTCATAATCCATGTGCTTACGTACTTCTCTCGTATATTCATCGAAAAACTTAAGAATCAGGAATGCAACCTCATCTTGCGAACAGTCTATAGCTTCAATTAGTTTACGACGAATGGCAGGAAGACAAAAGTCTAGAAAATAGAGATGTGCCTGCCTCAGATAATCAATCAGTGCAGGAATAGAAATCTCATCACTACTTCCATCCAACCGGGAAAACCCCTCTGTCATGAAATTAACAACAATCAGGAAAGTATGGCAATCCACTCCGTTAAGTTCACAAACTTCCCGAACTGTTTTGTCACCAAATCCCAACGATAATCCGAAACGGCTCATCACCTGTAGCAAGGAGTAGTTATCACTGATGAGATCGATCATCTTATCTGTTGGCTTGTATTTCTGTAAGTTATCCATCTATACCTATTTAATATTTACGCATACAAAGAAACGCATTATTTTATGAGTGCACAATCACCATTTATAGGTATTTTGATTTATTACGGAATACTAATTAGTGATTATATGCTACTAATTTTCAGAGGAGCTAGGAGGGATATGCTTTTTTTAGTAATTTTGTCGCTATCAATTTGTAATCAGTAATTCATAATTAACCCATATTATGGCAAACGAACTCGAACTAAAATACGGCTGTAACCCTAACCAAAAACCAGCACGTATATTCATGAAAGAAGGCGATCTACCTATTGAGGTATTGAATGGACGCCCCGGTTATATCAACTTATTGGATGCTTTCAACAGCTGGCAATTAGTAAAAGAACTCAAAGAAGCAACCGGACTGCCTGCCGCCGCTTCTTTCAAACACGTCAGCCCGGCAGGTGCTGCTGTAGCAGTAGATATGAATGATACACTGAAGAAAATCTATTTTGTAGACGACGTTAAGCTCTCGCCACTAGCTACCGCTTATGCTCGAGCACGTGGAGCCGACCGTATGTCATCTTACGGAGACTTTATCGCATTGTCCGATACTTGCGACGAAGAAACAGCACGCATCATCAACCGTGAAGTCTCTGACGGTGTTATTGCTCCGGACTATACTCCCGAAGCGTTGGAGATCCTGAAGAATAAAAGAAAAGGAACTTATAATGTTATCAAGATAAACCCAGCTTACCGTCCGGCTCCTATTGAGCACAAAGATGTGTTTGGCGTCACTTTTGAACAAGGCAGAAATGAGCTAAAAATTGATGAGAGCCTTTTGAAAGAAATGCCCACACAAAACAAAAAAATTCCGGCTAATGCAAAACGTGATCTGATTATTGCCTTAATTACACTGAAATATACTCAATCAAATTCAGTATGTTATGCCAAAGACGGACAAGCAATCGGTATTGGTGCCGGACAACAGTCACGTATCCATTGTACCCGTTTAGCCGGAAATAAAGCGGATATCTGGTATTTGCGCCAACATCCCAAAGTAATGAACTTACCTTGGATTGAGAAAATCCGTCGTGCCGACCGCGATAATACGATTGACGTATATATTTCCGAAGATTATGATGATGTATTAACAGACGGTGTTTGGCAACAATTCTTCACAGAAAAACCGGCAGTACTGACTCGTGAAGAAAAACGTACTTGGCTGGATAGTATGACTGGTGTAGCATTAGGTTCTGATGCTTTCTTCCCCTTCGGAGATAATATCGAACGTGCTCATAAAAGTGGAGTCAGCTACATTGCTCAACCAGGCGGTTCAGTACGTGACGACCATGTAATTGGAACTTGTGATAAATATAATATGGCAATGGCGTTTACAGGTATCCGCTTATTCCATCATTAAAAAAGTTACATCATACCTTTTTCAAGGCGTGGATCTCACAAATTTCATGAGTAGCATCATAAATATTCATGCAATCTTGTGCAATCCACGCCTAATTTATACAATTATGTAAACATCGATATACCGACAAGTTCATTTTTAATTTTCATACATACCTCTCAAAAAGAAAGGATTACCTCGTGAAAGATAATCCCTTTACTTAAAAAAACATTATATCGTACTTAATATAATTCCTCCTCGTTCACGTTTCCAGAAATTGTAGAATCGAACCAAGATAAATCTGTCTTATTAGTCACCCACTCATTATACTTTTTATAAGCCTTTACCACAGATGATCTCTCTTTCGGATATCTCCATGCAGATTCATTTGCGGAAACACGAGGAAAATCCAATGCCCAACAAAACATATCTTCCATTCGATAGAAAATTCCTTTTGATTCATCGGAACAGTCTTTCTGTGTTCCAAGTAGTGTTCTATCCATTTTAGACGTTGGAGCAAAATCCGGTAAATGAATTTCCCGGGAGCGCCCATTGACAAATATAAATGGATTGAATTTCATCAAAGAAAGATTACTAACCGAAACTTTCAAAGGGATATTTACAACTACCTCTTCTACTGAAACAAAATCAGATCCTTTCTCTGTATTTATAAAGCCATCCGCATCTGAAAAAGTTCACTTACATCTTCCCATACAACGAAAGTAGCTTTTGAATTCCCACTTTCCAAGGTAGCACCTTCCACTTTTGCAACCTCAATATCATTCTCTGTTAAAGGCAACTCTACTCCAAAACCTATTTTTGTATAAGCAGCCGTTCCCTTAGCTATCGGCTTTAAACGCAGTTTGATATCCGTAATTTTATTATCAGTATTTTTAACTACACTATAAGTATAGTTCACCACAAAATCATTCAGATCATAATCTCCGGGATTAGGCCATTGATCTTCAAAAGCCAATGTACCATGAATAGATTCATTAACAGTCACTTCCTCATCAACCGGAATATCTTCTCCAGGCTCAATAGCTTCCACAGGACTAGCTGTCACTTTCACCATCACATCATTGAAATCATAATCAGAATTATTATCACCGAAAGGACGAATATCAAACCCTGTCACACAACAGTTAGAAGAACCCAATTGCCGAGTTATAGCCTGAGATTTTCCCCAAGCATTCAACATCGGAGTAGAGTAATACATTCCAGACACTTCACCATCTACAATCGGATAAGTCTTATTTTTAAAAGAATAAGCATTCTTTTCTGTTATAACCGTGCCATCTTTCTTAAAACCATTTCGTGCAACAGCAAATCCAATACGTGTTCCCTTTGGAAAAACCGTGCTATATTCAGTTCCATTCCAATAAAGCAACTGAACCTTCAATCCGGATGGACATTGAATCTGATTTGTGTTAGGAAGTAACATTGTCATATGTAGATTATCAATATCATTATGTCCATTTATTTCTCCTTCTTTATAATTATAATACATTAATGAATTATAAACTGTTCGATTGGAAACATAAAAACCTCCATCACCTACGTAAGTCACCCAAACCTCAGCCCCATTTTCATCGATAACTCTCAAATCCGAATTTTTAGAAAGGTCTGCTTTATGAACGTTTTCCCGCTCCGGATACCAGCTATCAATCTGATTAATCAAAACAGTAGACAGTAATTCTTTAGATACCAAAGAGCAACCGCCTTGAACCGGAATACCATCTTTATCTACCTCCGTATTTTTATAAGGTACATATAATTCATACAATCCACTAACCTTAGTAAAAGTTTGAGGAATCTCAATAGAAGTAGTGCCACGGACATTGGTAGCAAATTGAGGAAAGGCAACGCCTTGAAAATTTAATGAAATAAAATCTTGAACATTCACTTCCTGCACCTGACCGTAGCCTGTTGTAAGAGGAGCTACATAAATTGTTGAAATATTATTTGCTATTACTACTTCCGCTTCCAATTTACCCGAAGCATTCGTATTTCCAACATATACCGGATCTATAGAAATGATCCCTTCACCAATATAAGGCTGGCTCATAAAAACTCCAAACTTTACATCCTTTTGTGGTTCTCCATCCCCATTGAGTGCAGTAATTGAAATGTTTTTTACTGTTTTCAAATTAAAGTCCGAGGACAAACCGAGCTGTTCATCTTTTGATGTTTCCCCATCCTGCTTATACAAATTCTTCTCATCCACACATGAGACTAGTATCAAGCCAATAATTCCCCCAAAAAGGTACCTTAAGTTTCTCATATTTACTAAACTATGTTTGTTTCGACGACTACAAAGATAACCTAAAATCTTAAAATATCAAAAAATATATTTGATAATATCCCCATTAATAATGAGTAAGGCCTGTTATTCCATTATTAATAGGGATTTTCTATTTCAACAAGCCCCTCTATCTTTGCAACATCACATAAAAAAAGAAATAAAAATGAATAAAATCGGAGTATTTTATGGTTCCACAACTGGAACTACTGAAGACATAGCCCGTCAAATTGCAGAAAAGCTGAATGTCCCCTCCGGACATATTTACGATGCTTCTAAAATTACGGAAGATTTGGTTAGAGAATATGATATATTGGTGCTAGGTACCTCTACTTGGGGAGCCGGCGAGCTACAGGATGATTGGTATGATGGAGTGAAAGTTCTAAAAAGATGCGATCTGTCTCACAAATATGTTGCTTTGTTTGGTTGTGGTGATTCAGACTCTTATTGCGATACCTTCTGTGATGGTATAGGTATTCTTTATGAAGAACTAAAAGATACTAATTGTAAATTCTGCGGTACAATCGATACTACCGGATACACATTCGATTTTTCTATTGCTGTCGTTAATGGGAAATTTATCGGACTTCCAATTGATGAAGTGAACGAAGACAACAAAACAGATGAACGAATCAGTAAATGGGTAGAACAAGTAAAACAAGAAATCAATTAATAGTCTATCATAAAAAATCTGTTTACATTATGCCCACTGAAAGAATAATTCCCGGTGAGATCCGGATTTTTCTCAACCATATCTATGAGTATAAGAAAGGTGTACGTAACATGGTACTTTATACTATGAATAAAGAATATGAAGAATTTGCTGTCCGTCGGCTCAAAAGTCAGAAAATAAGTTATATGATACAAGAAGTTGGTACAAGTAAAATCAACCTATTTTTTGGAAAGTCTGAATGTATGAAAGCTATGCGTCATATTATCATCCGCCCTTTAAACCAACTAACAGCTGAGGAAGACTTCATTCTAGGGACCATGTTAGGATATGATCTATGCCAGCAATGTAAACGTTATTGTAGTAAAAAAGAAAGTATTAAGATTGCTGTTTGAATGATATATTTATAGCTTGGTTAAATACCCACAGGTGTGTACGAGAATAGTTCTGACCGATATCAGCAAAATAATATGGAAGTAAGCAATTACTCTTAACTAAATCAAATTAGTAATCCTACAAAAAGGTGTATTTCAGTATTTTTCATTCTATACTGATATACACCTTTTTATATTTTATATTTTTCTCTACCTTTTTACTATTCAACCTTAAACTACCTAAATATACTGAATTTAAGAAATAACTATGCCTATTTTTAGGTATTGTACCCCGTTTTAACCTCCTATAACTTTGCAGTCGAAAAAATATATAAAAAATGAGAAAACTAACTGCAATCTTCATTCTTTGTCTCCTGTCTTCATTTCATACACTTTCAGCACAGGAAACGCAAGAAAAATCTAAAAGTATCAAATCTTCTTCGGAAGAGTATACAAAATTCCGTTTCGGCGGCTATGGTGAAATTGTCGCAAAATTTAAAGACTATGGTATCAACCGATTCTATGGTGGTAGTGACGGAAATGCCAATGATCAAAGAAATACAATTTCTATTCCACGCTTTGTATTAGCATTCGATTACAAATTTAATTCTAAATGGATACTTGGGGCTGAAATTGAGTTTGAATCCGGTGGAACAGGAACTGCTCTTGAACTAGAAAACTCTGAGAACGGAGAATATGAAACAGAAATTGAAAAGGGTGGTGAAGTTGCCTTGGAACAATTTCACATTACTCGCTTAATAAATCCGGCTTTCAACATACGTGCCGGACATATGATTGTACCAGTGGGACTAACAAATGCACATCATGAACCAACGCTCTTTTTCGGGACCTCACGTCCGGAAGGAGAAACAACCATTCTACCATCTACGTGGCATGAAACAGGTTTAGCCTTTTTCGGTTCTTTTGGAAAAGGACATGCCAGTTTCGATTACCAAGCTATGGTAGTTACCGGATTAAATGCTAATGGATTTGACCGAAACACGTGGGTAGCCAGTGGTAAACAAGGTTTCTTTGAAGAAGATAACTTTACTTCACCAGCTTATGTTGCCCGATTGGATTATAAAGGAGTACTCGGTTTACGTGTAGGAGCGTCATTCTATTATTGTGTAAATGCAGGCTCTAATTCTGATAAAGCTGCTACGTACTCAAAAATTGGTAGTATTCCGGTAAGGATTTATACAGCAGATGCGCAATACCTTAATAAATATGTAACTGCACGTGGAAATATTGTATACGGGAATTTAGGAAATTCTGCTGCACTTAGCGGGAAAAATACCCAGTTATCTAACTTATCTCCGTATAGCCGTATCACCCCGATAGCAAAGAATGCTGTAAGTTATGCCGGGGAAGTTGGAGTCAATATCAGGTCAATATTCAATAATAGCAAAATTCCGGTTATTTATCCTTTTGCCCGTTATGAATATTACAACCCACAAGAAAAAGGTGAAAAAAGACAAACAATGGATAAACGTAATCAGGTCAGTATGTGGACAGCCGGCTTAAACTGGTATGCTTTACCTAACCTGGTCATTAAAGCCGATTATACAACACGTAAAATAGGGACAAGCAAAATATTTGGTAAAGGACGCTATAATAGTGAAAATGAATTTGCCATCGGTATTGCATACATTGGCTGGTTTATAAAAAAATAAGTATATATTAATAATTTAATTTTATATAAATATGAAAAAGAACATCTTTTACACTGCAATACTTATTGCAGGATTGACTTTTACAACTACCGCTTGTAGTAATGATGATGATGATACTACCCAATCTCCCATAGATCTGGAATGTACGCAAAATAATGTGGCTTCCTGGGGCAACTACATGAAAGTGGTAGCTACTCTTCTAAAAAATGATGCAGCTAACCTATATTCAGATTGGAATAATAGTTATGAGGGTGGAGATAGTTATGCTGAGACATTTAAAAAACATAACAGTACAACTTTCTCTAGTGCATTGAACTGTGTCCAGCAAATTATTGACGGTTGTTACGATATTGCCAATGAAGTCGGTACACAGAAAATTGGTGACCCATACGAAAAATATGAAGCAGGAAATATCAGCGGAGCATTATATGCTGTTGAGTCTTGGTACAGTTGGCATTCGCGCGAAGACTATTCAAATAATATACTTTCTATCCGTAATGCATATTATGGAACTAGAGATGGTAGTATTAACGATAATTCAATATCAAAGATTCTTGCCAACAACGGTTACTCAGAATTGAATAATCAAATGATAGCAACCATCAATAAAGCTTATGATGCTATTTTGGATATTCCGCAACCTTTTCGTAATAACATTAATAGTTCTGAAGCAGAAGCCGCTATGGAAGCTTGCGCAGAACTTGCCAACTTATTAACAAATACATTAAAACCAACCATTACTAATAACACAACTCTTAGTAGTAACAGTACTTTAGATCCTGTAGTTCAACAATATGTAGATGTTGTCGTATTGCCTACATACTTGGACTTAAAGAATGAAACTGAAGCACTCTATAAAACTGTTAGTACCTTCCAAGCTAATCCCAGTAACGCAGCATTCACTACAGCTGCTTCTGCTTGGGTAAAAGCACGTGGTCCGTGGGAAACAAGTGAAGCCTTTCTGTTTGGTCCTGTTGCTTCAAAAGGCCTTGATCCAAATATGGATAGCTGGCCTTTAGACCAAGATGCTATTGTTAATATTTTGAATTCCGGGAACTATGCAGATTTAGAATGGAGTGGTGACTACGATGAAGATAATGAAGATATCGCAGCAGCTCAAAATGTACGTGGCTTCCACACATTAGAATATTTGCTTTTTAAAGATGGTAAAGCACGTACCATCAAATAAGATTATCTCATAAATAACCTCAAGAAGTAAAGGTGAGATTGAAAAATCTTCCTTTACTTCTTTGGTATGTTCAAGTATATTATCTCAATCTATAAAAATGAATTCTTTATTAAAATATTCATTTCCTATCTTTTTCCTGTTAGCATGTAGTGCTTGCACCGAAGAAGGAATTGATGTTTTAGAAATAGAAGTTCCTGAAGGCTATGCATTATCAGCCGGTACGGCAACTAATTTTCTAAACTCATCCTTTGCCTATGACACTCCTGCTGACTGGATCTCAGGTAGCTATGACAGCCGTTTCAATTCTGGTGATAAGCTTTATGATGATGTCCGTACAAGTAGTAATGGCACAGGTGGAGGATTAGGTCCGGTATATGCCGGTTATTCTTGCGGAAGTTGCCACCGAAATGCCGGTCGCACCAAACCAACACTGTGGAGTGAAGGTGGTTCAGGAAACTATGGATTCTCCTCAATGTTAGTTTATATTTCACGTAAAAATGGTGCATTTTTCCAAGATTACGGACGAGTGCTTCACGATCAGGCTATTTATGGCGTTGATCCGGAAGGAAAGCTTTCTGTTACCTATACTAAAGAAACCTTCACCTTCCCGGACGGTGAGGAATATAAACTTTGCAAGCCCAATTACACTATCACTCAATGGTATGCAGATGAAATAAAACCAGAAGACCTTTTTTGTACGGTACGTATTCCTCTACGCCATGTAGGCATGGGACAAATGATGGCATTAGATCCTATCGAAATAGAAGTTCTAGCTGCGAAAAGTAATTATCCGGAGTACGGTATTAGTGGACGCTGTAATTACATCACAGAACGGGGCGTTAAATGTTTAGGCCTTTCCGGCAACAAAGCCCAACATGCTGATTTAACAGTTGAACTTGGTTTTTCTAGTGATATGGGAGTCACTAACAGTCGCTATCCAGAGGAAATTTGCGAAGGACAAACACAAGTAAATCAAGGTAGTATGATGGGGCTTTCTTACGATCAGCTGGATGTCAGCACAAAAGAGATGGAAGATGTGGACCTTTATATGCAATCTTTAAGCGTGCCGGCACGCCGCAATGTGAATGATCCTCAGGTAATCAAAGGTGAGCAAAAGTTCTACGAAGCCAAATGCCATCTTTGTCATGTGACTACACTTCACACCAAAACACGTGGAACGGCTTTATTGAATGGTACTCAACTACCATGGTTAGGCGGGCAAACCATCCACCCTTATTCAGACTTCCTGCTACATGATATGGGATCTGAAATCATGGGAGTCGGGTTGAACGATGATTATGTAAGTGGTCTGGCACGAGGAAATGAATGGCGAACCACTCCTCTGTGGGGAATCGGATTACAAGAGAAAGTTAATGGGCATACCTACTTTCTGCATGACGGACGTGCTAGAAATTTAGTAGAAGCTATTATGTGGCACGGAGGAGAAGGAGAAGCGTCCAAAAATATTTTCAAAAATATGAGTAAAGAAGACCGCGACGCACTTATCGCATTTATAAATTCACTTTAAATTTAAAACAGAATAATATTATTATGAATAAAATAATAACTGCCGTTATATTGTCGCTCATGCCTTTCACTGCAATAATGGCTCAACATGAAGAAGATACGGAAAACGGTGTAGTTTCATTAGCAGGAAGAGAAGGCTTTACCATCGAGACTAAAAAAGGAGATTTTGTATTCAAGCCCTATTTACTGGTACAAACAAGTGCCAACTTCAACTTTTACGATGATGAAGGACTGGATAAAGCATATAATCAAGATAATGTAGCCAATTCAGGTTTTTCCATACCCTATGCAGTCTTAGGATTTACCGGTAAGGCATTTGGTAAAGTATCTTTCAATCTTTCCATGAATGCTGCTGCCAGTGGGGCGGCATTACTCCAACAAGCATGGTTTGACGTACAGTTAAAAGAGCAATTTGCCATTCGTGTCGGAAAATTCAAAACTCCATTTTCACATGCTTATTTGACTACATTAGGAGAAACATTGTTACCTTCACTCCCTGTATCTCTGACAGCATCTACCATTCTCCCCTATTCTCTGAATGCCGTAACACCCAATATTGGTACAGGTTTCGACTTAGGTGTAGAAGTTCATGGATTAGTTGCTGATAAATTCGGCTATGAAGTTGGTATATTTAATGGTACAGGAGCTTCAGTAAATACAGCTACTAAAACATTTAGTGACGATTGGCATATTCCATCCCTATTATACGCCGGTCGCTTTACTTATATGCCCAAAGGAGTATTGCCGGCCACTCAGGGAAATCCCAATCGTTTGCACGAGGACAAAATTATGTTTGGCATTTCTACATCTCTCAATGTAGAAAGTGAAAATGAAAGTACTAATGATTTTCGTGCAGGTCTTGAATTTGCTATGTTGAAGAATAAACTTTATCTAGGAGCCGAGATGTACTATATGCATGTAGGCTTTACCAAACGTCAAAAGATATCCGAGTCATACGATTATTTAGGTGGTTATGTTCAAGGTGGTTATTTTGTAGCTCCACGTTTGCAAGCGGCTCTACGCTATGATTTCTTCAACCGTAATGGATTGGATACAAACGGTTTTTTGAATATGCCTGCCATAGGAGTGAATTATTTCTTCAAGAATTGCAACTTGAAGATGCAAGCAATGTACCAATATATTGCCCGTACAAGTCATGATACACAACTCGACCGGGATAATGACGACTTAGGTTTAGCTATGCATTCAGGAGTTATTATGCTTCAATATACTTTCTAAAAGATATAAAAGATGTTATATATAAGAAAATATACAATTCCGATCTTTATTCTTACCTTGATTTCCATAGTCATTAGTTCATGTGATGACGGACGGATTTATGAAAAAACAGTTCATATTCCCCGAGAAGGTCGTACCTTAAAATTGACCGGTAAGATTAATGGGATAGATAAATGGACTA
>NZ_JAQVBV010000084.1 GCF_028690125.1 Bacteroides sp.
GTATTTGGCACTACTACGTTCTAGATAATAATACTAGAGGGTTGGATGAATAATCATACAATTTGAAAGGATGGTAAACTAGAATGAAGAATCGCCTTGTATTTGATACAGAAACGTATGGCTTGAAGCCTCAGAATATTGTATTTGATATTGCATGGAGTGTATTTAACAAGCGTTCCAAACTAGTAGAACGTAACTACTTGGTAAAGGAAACATATAAGCCAAATTATCTGAAGAGTCTTCCCTTTTATGGGGAAGGTAAGGTAAAAACTTATGAAAATATTGCAAAAACAACTGAAATTCTGAATTGGTCAAATATTCTGACATCCCTATGGATGGACATTAAAGAATATTCTGTAAGTGAAGTAATTGCATACAATCTCCCCTTTGATCTGGATGCTTTAGCAGCTACTAATGAATCCATAAGGGGAAGAGAATTCAGAATTTTCAACGGATTGCAATTGACTGATTTGTATAGCGTATTCTGCAATTTTGTGAAAAATAGGAAAGATTACATAAGATTCTGCATTGAGCATCAATTTATCAGTAATGCAGGTAATATTCTGACAAATGCTGAAGTTGCATATCGCTTCTTAACTAGTAACCCTTACCATGTAGAATCACATACTGCCTTGTCAGACATTCAGGAAGAGCTATATATTTATCAGACTATTCAGGCGAAAAAGAAGCGTTATCAGATGGAAGCTGTTAGTATGCCATGGAAGGTAGTAAGTTACAACGCTATCAATATGTCTAACAGGAGAAAATAGTATGAATCGTATACTAAGTTGTATTTTACTTTTTTACGCAACATGCGGAATATTCGCACTATTCTATGTTATCCGTTGCGCAACAATTTGAAAAGGATACAAGCTGGCTATTATGCCAAAAGGAGGAAATAGTATGGAATTCACAACATTGGAAAAAATGCTCATTTCTGTAGTAGCAGCAATAGTACACCATATGTACTATTTTAAGAAGAACAAGTTTTTAGAATTTTTCAATATGTTGGACGAAGCCGTGGATGGCTTTGTCGAGAATGTGCAAGAGTTCAATGATTCAGAATTCTTTCAGGAGTATACAAAAATAGCTATGATTGTATACAGCAATAAATATTCAGAGGAGGTAACCAAATCAAAATTGCTGGAATTATGCAAAAAGTTTGAAGAATCTATTGATTACCCTGATCCAGAATAGTGCGACAATTTAAAAAGGATACAAGCTAGTTTTCATTCCTAGCTTGTATCCTTTTTTTATTTACTAAATTGTCTGAAAATTCGCATTTTGCGCGGGGGTCTGGGTCTGGTATACAATTCAGATAATTCACCCTATTCAGTGTATACAACAACGCTTGTGAAGTATGGAACTTGTAATATTCAGACAATATCAAATGTATTGTACACACTACCACTTCACCGTAGTAGTGGAATGAGTCTGGGTAGTCAGTTAAATCGGTCGCCCGAATATTCTGAATAATTCAATTTGTTCCTGCTAGCACTGTGAAGGAATGAGTCTTGGTAGTCAGTTAAATTGGTATTCAGAATATTCTGAATAATTCAATTTGCAGGAATATTCATACTATAACTGGTTTAAAAAAATCCACCTTGTGAAGTATGGAACTTGTAATATTCAGACAACTCCTACTAACAGGATGGAATGTCAACCCCTCTGGATATTCCTGGCTGGTATGTATATCTATGTATATATAGTATTACTATATAAGCTAGGAATAGCTGGTGGGGTTGATATTACCTTTGGAATGTTAGTGTGTAGAACAAAGTAGACATATAACCGTATACAATAGCTTCTATTGTGTACATTCTTACTTTGCTCAGTGTGGGAGATAGAATAGCTTCTATTGTATAGTATAGAAGCTATAGTATGGAACAGAAGCTATAGTGAACCTTATATTTTGTTCAGTGGGGTTTTGTTCAATTTAGTGAACCTTATATTTTGTTCAGTGGGGTTTTGTTCAATTTAGTGAACCTTATATTTTGTTCAGTGGGGTTTTGTTCAATTTAGTGAACCTTATATTTTGTTCAGTGGGGTACATTATCACTTAGTGCTACGGCTATCATTGTACTCCTGTATTAGTTCTCTGCTAGCCTGAAGTCTGCAATCATTGCAACAAAACCAATGTTTCTGCCTTCTCCTACCCCTCGCACGGCATGGAAAGGTAGAAAATTTTCTACCACAATAGCTACAAGTGACAACTATTCTCTCTTTTTTGTATGTATTTGCAGGTGCAGCACATTTTCTACTACAATACTGTGCTGATTCAGGTAATTTACCTGACATTACAGCAGTTATTTTTGCTTTTCTGACTAATGAAACCCTTCCACATACAATACATTTGATTGGTAACTTATCTCTAGACTTGGCTAAATTGTATTCCTCCTCTGTAAATTGGAAATTACTTCGTGGATTCCACATAATAATACCACCCCCTGCTAGTATTATAGCATGAACCTTATATTTTGTTCAGTGGGGTTTATGAACCTTATATTTTGTTCAGTGTGAGTTTTGTTATAGTTCCCAGGGTACACAATGGAAGCTATGGTAATTGCACAATTTTCCCTTTTGTCACTAAGTGACAAAAATGTCTCATGCATGATATATTCTACATTATGCAGGATGTAGGGTGAAATGGCAAAAATAGCCTAAATTTCGTCACAAAAACGCGAAAAACAGCGAAAAACAGCGAAAAAACGCGAAAAACAGCGAAAAAATGCCTTTTTCGTGCGTTAAAGCGCACACACGTCAGTACACGGGTTGCTAGCAAGTACCTATATAAGCTTTGTAAAATAGTACAATTTGTCACTTAGTGACAATTTAGTCCATTATAGTATGTCTATTTAGTACTATTCTTCCCTGTATATTTACCCTTTATATATAAAGTAATAGCTTATAGCATGTCTATTTAGTGTATCTACTTTATTATATGTATATAGTATTAAAGGAATAGTTATGTATATAGGGTGTATTGGGAATAAATAAAGGTTCTTCTTTCGAGGGGATTTTTTAAAATCTGGTTATTCTATATTGTATACATTGTATTAATATACTAAAAAAGGAGGAATTTATCCTCCTTTAATTTAATTGGATTATTTTAATAAATTGGAGTGTACCCTTCCTTTAACACTTTAGTCAAGCAAAGTGCTGCTGAGCTTGCTTTAAACACTCTTCCGACTGTTTTATCTTCTTTCTGTTTTATTGCTATGATGATAATTTTCACGCACCTCCCAAGTAGTGTGAAATTTCTGCTTCTTGAACTTTAACCCTACAGCATGATAATACCTGTGGTGTGTTACTTCTTTGAATATTCCTACTAAGTGATACTGGGTGGAGTTCAGGAATTGCTTCAGCTGGGAGAGTTTTCTAAATACTCTCCTTTCTTCATGGAATGGGGCGTTTTTTGGGAATAGTAGCGTTGTAACGTGGTAAAGTGTTCGCTTCATCTAATCTTCGTAGTGATGGATGATTCTTCCTGAAAATTCAGTCAACTTTATTCCTGCCTTTTGTGCTGCAATTCTATCTACCCCTTTCATAATATACAGCTCTCCATTTGCTAGGATTCGGAGAATTTCTCCATTTCTGATTTGGTTACCAAATTCATCAACAATGAATAGTTTAATTTCTCCTTCTTGCTCATCCATATCTATTTGATAATTTGTTTTAGTCTGATACAGTTTAGGCATCTGTCTTTTCCTCCTTTTTAGTATAGAAAGAATGTTTTGAATCTTTTGTGCTGGTGAGAAAATCATGAATATCTTGTAGTATTTGCGCAATATTCTTTTCTTTGAAAAGGGGGTAATAAGCTGAAACATAGTTTAGTATAGAGTTGTATGGTTTCTTTAATGTTACTATGTTTTCAGCTGCTGAATTTTCAAAATTAAGTGAAATTTGGTGAAGCTGGAATCCGTGCTTGTTTTCAGCTTTAATTATTATTTGCATTATTCCTCCTCCTTCATTTCTACCAGTAAATCAGCGAAGATTTTGAGAAATGGGCTCGTTTTGTTTGCGTAACTTTCTAGATAATGCAACTCAGTTGCAAGTTGGTACAGCTCGTTGTAGTCCATAATAAACTGTGCTTTACCTTCTTTAATGCGAGCCAACATTCTATTTCCTCCTTTAGTGTGATAAAGTATGGTTGTCATTCCAGGAACTCCCATGAAAACCCCTCCCCTCAGGGGGAAACCATTATATCATGAAGCTCCCAGATGGTCAAGCGGAACATTTTTTCTTTCTATTCCGACTTGTATCCAGCTGGATTGTATACAATCCGTACTTCGCGCGGGGGTCTGGTGTACAATTTTCATAATTCATCTTTTTCAGACTATTTTAAAGTATGAAAAAACCCCTCCATTGTTTTGGAGGGGTGATTAATCTAATTGTTATCTTCAGCGTTTTCAGCGTTTTCAGAAATATCGTGAATGTCCGGATCAAAGTTCTCCTCGACGTAGGTTTCGATGAAATCCACGAGAACTTTCTGCATCGGAAGAGAAGCCATCTTAACAATCGCCTTGAACTTCGCGTGAACGTCCACAGGAACCCGAACCGTGACCGTCTTGCGAACAACCTTTTCAACCTTCTTGCTGTCGTTGTTAACGATATTAAGTGTAGTCATAGTGTATTCCTCCTTGGAATTTTGTTGGAGGGGAAAGGCTCTCCCCTCTCTCGACTGTACCCACATATTATATCATGAAGCTCGGAGCCTGTCAAGAGCGATTTCAGGACTTGCTAATCTTTCTTGTTCTACAATCCAGATTTATTCGGCTACCATCAATACTCTGTTGTTGAAATTGCTGCACTTGTATGACTTCCCAGATTCAGACCATGCACGGAACGTATGATCTGTCAGCTTGTCGATGTAATAAAGCCCGAGAGAGCCATCCTTGTAACCCTTTTCAAATGCCTCAGCTGTCATTTTCAGAACCTTCATCCGAACCCCTCCCCTCAGGATGAAACCATTATATCATGAAGCCCACAGAAGGTCAATAGGCCCTAAGGCTCATCCTTTAGTCTTTCTTTTGGAAATAGTCTGGCAGCTCGTACAATGCGAAGTCAGTCAGTTTAAAATGTCCCATCAGTTGCCAACTTGCTTCAGTAAACATTGCTTCAGCGATTGTATCCTGTCCAACATTTGTAAATGATGTCAGGTAAAAAGGGTCACAGATATCCTTGCTTGTGACAGACTCAACAAAGTTGTCATAATCGTCTGCAATACCCTGAACAATCTGATTGTACACTTTCTCGACAGTATGTGGTGCAACATATTCCCTATCTTCTTTGAATGTAATGTGTGCAATCGCGTCTTTTCCGACAATATAGGCTTCTCTGATGTCAGGATTGGATAGGTAAAATGCAATATCCATTGCTGATGGAATACAGTTATAGTTGGGATGTGTATGCACGTCGATCGCATGGTCGCAGATGTCTAGCATGTTGAAGTATTCATCAGGAATATCAATGCTGTCGTCATGCTCTCCAACCACTTTATGCATTAGAACAATGCCACCATCATCAGGCATGTTGAACAACATGGAAATTTCAGTGTTCGCGTCCTTGGGCAGTGCCTCAGCAATCCTTCTGAAAATTTTGCTCATCCGAACCCCTCCCTCATTTGATGAAACCATTATACCACGAAGCTACTGGATGGTCAATAGGCCCTAAGGCCTATCTTAGAGATTTTCTTTTCCGACGATGAATCCTTTCCAGAAGAGCAATCCTCTCGGATTCCCACAATCTTCTGTAAACTCCTAGCCACGTGGCGTATTCCTTGGAGTAATAGGCATTTTTCTGAAGAATGTTCAGCCAATTAGTTTCATATTTCATGCTAACCCTCCCTCATTTGATGAAACCATTATATCATGAAGCCCCTGGATGGTCAAGCGGAACATTTAGTAAATCTTGTAGTGCAATTTAGTTTTCTGAATCAGTTCCTAGGTTATATAAATCTGCCATAAATTCCCTCAAATCTGCCGCCGCAATTTGCACACTAGCAGGAACTATAGCCTTATTACCAAGAATCCATTTTAATACATCGAATGAATTTTCAAGCATTAGAGTCAATTCCTCGTGGTCAAATTCCGCTGTAATTTTCTTATCAATTAATTTCATGTGAACCCCTCCCTTACCGTGAAAACCATTATACCATGAAGCTCCCGGATTTACAATAGGCCTTAAGGCTCAAGTGCTATTTTTATTATTCAGAAAATTAAGTGTGGCGCGGGGGTCTGGTATACAATTTGCATAATTCAACTTTGTGTTTGTATAAAAAAATGACGACTCACAATTAAGTGAAGTCGTCGATTCTGTGCTATCAACCAGCGTTACGGACCACATAATTCATTCTGATGGAGTGTACCTAGTGGGTAGATTCAGTCTGTTAGAATATACTTTTAATGTTATCTTATACAGCAAATCTCTAAGATGAAGCACATACACTGCTAAAAATATATCTATTGCAAACAAGATAAGAAATAAAATTATAGTTGAGTATGTCATATACGTCTCCTTTAATCACTAAGCATTATTACTGATACAATAAGAATCCACGATATAAACATACAGGTGAAAATTATTGTATTCATTATATCTTTATATAGAGTATCCATTTACACCTCCGTATATGCCTCTAGAATGCCCTGTATTGAACAATGTAGTGGTAATCAACCACCAGTATTAGCTGATACTAAACGTGTTGTGTAGCAAGGATAAATGGCTAATCCGGAGTTATAAATACAGCCTGTAAACCCTGCCCACTTGTTTTTGTTTCTTGGATAACTTTAACCATATAAACTGGTGCATCTCCATCCTTTGGTAGAACTTTATGAAGAACATCTCTAGTAGTATTATAATCATCTGAAACATGAATAATGGAATTTTTATGGAGCAATGCATATTTCATTTAACCATACCTCTCTTTCTTTGTTTGTGGTTATCAATCAATAAATCTATACCGAACCATGCGACGACGTAACAGAATATTCCGTAGATAAGGTATCTGCTCATTATTCACCCCTAGCCCTCTTTATTATAGATTCAATATCCCTGCTGGTAACAGGATCGTCACAAAAATAAATCAGTTGTTCCAACCTGTCCAGCATCTCAGCCTTCTCTGCTTCAAGCCTATCAACAGCATCGACCGCAAAGCCAAGTGCGTATTCAAGCTCTGCCTCATCCGCTACTAGTTTTTCTATCAAAGCATCGGCATCACTTTTTACTAGATTCATCTCCACCTTCTCCGCTTCGATCTCCGTCAGGAAGGCTTCAATCTCTACGAGAAGGCGTTCCATTTTTTCGGGAAACGCGAACTCGCCAAGGAAATAATTCAGCACCCGATGCAGGAGTTCAACGGCCTTCGCCTCGCGTGTCATTCCTCCACCGCCTCCACCTCGTACACCCCGCCGCGATTCCGAAGCTTGTAGGCTCCGCCGCACCGCTCGCAGTCGAAAGTGTCGTCGTATTCCTCGTCTTGCTGCTTAGCTAGCCAGATGTTTTCCTCGTCTGGCTGTCCACAGTGCGGGCAGATAGGAGCGTTCATTCCGTCACCTCCGCTTTCCAACCCTCTTCAATCAGACAGCGGGCGGCCTGTTCTAGCCGCTGTTGGGTATCTATCCGGCGAAAATACTTGTCTGCCGAAGCACCGCAGACGTCACCTGCTTTAGCCTCGTACCATTCGACGACGACAGCTTTCAACTCCTCAAAGGTCATGCCAACCATCCTTCCCATATCGCTCGTCAAGCAAATCAATAGCTGCGATCCACAGGTTATCAATTGCGTCTACGCGGCGGAAGTATTTGTCCGCACTCGCACCTTCCTTGTCCGCGTCGTGCGCCAGCTTCCATTCCATGAC
>NZ_JAQVBV010000085.1:0-4121 GCF_028690125.1 Bacteroides sp.
GGAACCCCTGTAAATGTAGGCGCTTCTGGCTTCACTGGGGTAAATAATAAGCAGTTTAATGCGGAGATTGATATAGTTGTGGGAACAGAATCAACCGGCAATGTAGAACTGTATTTGTGGAATACTAGGGGATTGTATTCTCGTCCTGCTATAAATCTTATTGAAATTGTCAAAATGGGATGATGAGATATTATGAGGGTGTGTTGAAACTAGCATACCCTCAATCTCTTAGATTTGATTTAAATATCTTTACTCTAAGTTATCTTATTCACCACAACGCATTGTATAGTGTATTGGGAATAGTCTAAGTTTAAACGGCCCCGCAATTAAAACGGTGAGGCCGTTTTTGTTCTTATTATTATTTACGAGCATACTGGTGTGTGCTTTAGAATTATACTCGTGAAAGTATTAATTATAAAGCTACAAAAAAATGAAAGATGTATTTGAACAATTGGCTTTTATCAAGCCTATGCTGAATGCAGACGACCCTAAAGTACAGTTGGCCGGATTATGGAGTCTTATATGTACTTGTGTGTCGGTAGTTACTGGCGCATTTCAGTTCTTATCAGAGGAGATTATGGGAGTTAATGTTCTCTTCACAATCTTGCTTTTCGTTATCATGATTGCAGACTACATTACAGGATTGAAAGCTGCTGCAAAAGAGGGTATTCCTAAACGGTCTAAGAAAGGTTTAAGGTGGGTTATTAAGTTGGGTGTGTATATTACACTTATCTCTATTCTTAGCTCACTTGTAGCGGAAAGCAAGGGAATTGAGTCTGCTTCTACGGCACTTTTACTGATTAAAATTTATGTGATGTTTCACATCTGCTTCTGGGAGGCAGAGTCAATAGATGAAAATCTGGAACGTCTGGGGTATAACTTCCGGATATTGAAAGTTCTCAAAGATTTGCAGAAGGTGTTTAAATCAAAAATTGGTATGAAATGACAAACAAGGAATTTGCCCTTTGGGTGTATAATGCTGCAAAGAATGTGAGTGATATTGACCCGTTGTTTGTTGCAGCGCAGGCAGCGTTAGAATCGGGGTGGGGGAAGTCTGGTATTGGAAACAATCTATTCGGGATAACAAAAGGTTCTTCATGGAACGGTCCGGTGGAACTGGTGTTGACTACGGAGTATTTTAGCCGGCCAAACATATCCTTTAAATTGCCGGAAAGAGTTATGTCTGTTAGTAAGGTAAATGAACGGCTGTACAAATATAAAGTTTACCGTCATTTTAGGGTGTATAACTCTCTGGAGGATTGTTTGCGTGACCATCTGGCCATACTGCAGAAGCCGCATTTCTCGGATGCCTGGCCTTATAGAAAGGACCCGATCGAGTTTACCAAAAGGCTTGTAGATAACGTTGGTGGCAAATATGCAACTGCCACAAACTATCTTCCCGTTATGACTTCTATCATAAACAAGATAAGCAAGTACATAGAATGAAAAGACAATTGATAATAGCTGTTATCAGCCTTGTGGTTGGCCTTTATGTAGGAAGGCTGACCACTACTGTAGAAAATACTGAATACGTTCGCCAGAAGCCGGAGAGTGGGAACGCTTTGCATACGATTGTTGAAGAGGTGAAGCCATTGAATCCTACACTACCGGTAAGAGATACGGTGTATCTGGATAATATAGTGGTTCAAGTGGTGGATTCTGCTAAAATCATAGAGGAATACCAGCTATTGAGGAAGTATAGTGATTTGCTTTTTGACAATGAGTATGGAACACTAACGCTAAATTCGGAGGTCCAGTATAATAAACGAAATGCATTGAGCTACGAGTTTGTGCCTATCCAGAAGGTTACTACAATACAAAAGAAGGATGTTTTCACTCCTTACGTTCGTACGTCCTACTCTTCATTCGGTATAGTAGGTGTGGGTGCCGGTGTTTACTACCATGATTTAGGTATTGATATTCAGTATCAGCGTTTCAAGTATGATTCTGGCTATGAGGTTGGAATAAACTATAAGTTTTAGCAATTTACAGATGATGCTATAATACTAATAAATATACATTTACACTATGACACAAAATGCAACCATATCTAAAGAGTCTATCCTAACGGATGTTTATAGGATTACTACCTATCAAGCTAGAAATTCAGATAAGTTTGATACATTGTCTGCTTCGGCAGATGATGCGGACCTTATTAATGTGCTATTCGATGACTCTGTTACGGAGTTGTTGGATGAATTTAAGAAATACAGCTCTTCGTATGAAAACCAGACATTCAGCTTTACTCTTCCGTCTAACGTTGATGTTCCCGGAATGGTTGGTTTGGAGAAGTCAATAAAGATGTTCCTTGTTTCAAGGGTGTGCGCAAAATGGTTTGATGTAAATCATCTTGACTCGAGTGTGCATGACAAGACTAGTGTTCAGCAAATTATGAATATAAAGAGAATGTTTAATTTAAGAATGAAACCAGTATGAATAAAATTACTTTCGAGTTTGTAAGAGAAGATCTTCTCAAGCAAATCAAACTACACGCTTTCTATTCCGGAGATTCCAGAAAAGAGCAAGATGATGCAAATGGTGTGTATTCAAAGATGCAAGCCAGTGATGATAATGATGATGTTTTAAACAGATTCATAGACAAAGCATGCGCACGTATTGCCGGTGTTGTTGGAACTCTCTTATCTGAGGTTGCCGTAACATCCGGGGAAAAGGTAACGGCTCCCGGAACTGTTTCTACTACGGTAGTAATGAATGTGGATGCTCCTGTGACGTTTGATGGTTCAAGAAAACCGTTTATTATGGAAGGAATGCAAGACTACATTATTAATTGGTCGTTGTACGAATGGTATCTGTTGGTTAATCCCAATGAGGCTAAGGTGTGTTTCGATAACTGTTCTCTGACGGAGAATGATTTAAAGAAACATCTAAATGGTAGAAAGAAACCGGTTAAACGTAATCCATTGCCATAATGTTAGTTACTCTTGAAATACTTAGGGAAACCATTCTTCATGGTGTTAAACTGCAGGCGCACTACTTTGGTGAGTATGCAAAAGAGGGCGGGGATAGTGTGGCTGTGCTTACGCAAGCAAATGACTCTGATGATGATATTCTGAATAAGTTTATACAAACATCAGCTGCAAGGGTTATTGATATTCTTACCCCTTATCTGAAAACAGCAGAGTATTCTGAGGGGGATTCTATTGTGGAGGATGAATTGTTAAGCAAGTTTGTATATACATTAGACCTTCCTGCCGGATTCGATAAGAACCAAATGTTACTGGAGTCTATTAAAGATTACATGATAAACTACACTTTATTTAGGTGGTGTGTTATGACAAAGAAGAATGAGGCCGGCATATATGAGGATGAAATGAAAAGGTCTGTATCTGGTTTAATCAAGAGAGTTAATCAGAGGAACGGGCCAGTAAGAAGGAAGATGCAACCATTTTAATTAAAAAGTAAGCCGGGTGTTTATCCCGGCTTCTTTGTTTATCTTAGTCTATTCTCAAATGCTCCGGCAACTACAAGTTCAACGAAGTTTAAAGCGACATCCGTTCTGACTCCACCAACCAGACAGAACACAAAGTACTTATATGCCTTTGTTTTATTCATCTTTGTGATAAGGTCTCTTATGTCGTTTATCTTTTCAGTCCCGGCTATCAGTGTATAGTGTTCACAATCGTTACTTCCTAATACATAGAATCCACATTCTTTGAACATGGTTAGCGGATTGCCATTTAGCAATACTGCTTCTCCTCTTAGGTATAGTTCAGATAGTGATGGTTTAACAACACCCCTTAATGCTGCTTGTATGATTCTCTTGTGACTTAAAGAACCTAATTTTACCGGCCTTGTAATCAAAGCTATGTCGTTAACTGTTCTGTGTCCGTTGTGAATGTCGTATATGGCATTTCCATCGCCTACGGCCAAGCATTGTGGATATGAGTTCAAGAATGAAGTAATCTTTAATGATAGTTTGCACCATTGCTTGCTTGTTAGATTGTACACGTAAGAATAGTCGTAACCACTATTTGAAATGATAATCTCTTTCTCCTGGTAGTTGTACCCAATCTCAGCATTCTCTAGGTAATATTTGAACTCAGTAGTGGATGCTGTTAGTTTTGGTATGGCTAGTATCTTCTGTAATACTGGGTCCGATA
>NZ_JAQVBV010000085.1:4221-7751 GCF_028690125.1 Bacteroides sp.
AAACCGAAAATATTTAATCCTGTAGCCGAAAATCTATTGACCACTTTGGAGACTCCGGAGTCTGTTTTTAAATATACTTCTATATGGCCGGAACCAAGTGGGAATGATGTTTTCTCTTTGTCTAGGTCACTTCTTAATTGATTGTTTTCAAATATGAAGTGATTAATATTATGCCCGTTGAATAGTTTTGTTTTAATGGACCCTAAATGCAATCTGCCATTGTATGTGTACAATGCTTCGGGAATTAAATCAACATGTGAAAATTCATCATCTGTTACAGTATCTTTTCCGGCAACATCATCAACTGGAGGAATTGAGTAAATTCCGGATTTCAAACCTATACTCAGAGTCTTGTAAAATAGTGTCTGCGTTTCAATCTTGTTGTTTATATTCTCTTGCGAGTACTTTTCAAGCTCAATTGCATAGTGTACGAGGCCTACGTAAATAGAGTTGTTGACTATATGTGTGTATTTTTTGTTAAAGTCTACCCATTCTATTTGAGGAGAGACAAATACATCAATGCCGGTTACAACTTCTTTCCAAGATTCAATTGCTGATTGGTCTGGGTGAGTTACATGCATATTTAAGCTATATCTGCCTAAAGATACATTGAACTTCATTGATTTTGCAATAGTTGAGTCTGTGACAGTAGTTGTGTCAAGTCTTACAGAGGAATAGTCTGTGTTGAATTGTACAGGGATATGAGAAGATTCGATGTAAACAGGGCATGACTGATATATGTAGCTTCCATCGTACATCTTATACGCATAGCGTACAAGTACAGGAAAAGTAAAGCGTTTGCTTTTCTTTATTTTGTCATACAGTTTTAGGAATGCTCCATTTACAGCATTGCTAACATTTACTTCGTTTTCAACACCCAGTGGTGCCGGTAGTGTAGATAGTGAAACGTTCGGAGATAAAGTAACGTTTACATCGTTCTCTGACATCTGGGCCAGTGAGGTGGTTTCAAACCTAACATTAGGCATTGGAGGTTTACTCCCTAGGTCATTATACCCGGATTCATACTTTATGTATCTTATACCCTTATCTGTTTTTATGATAAGGATATTCCCAACGTGTGTGATGCCATAACTGTTGCTGCTTTCTGTGTAAAGTAGGCTGTTCTCAAAATAGAAAGACTTAACACCATTAACAGTTTCATCTAAAAGGATTATGTTTTCATAGTTGGAGTTTTTATGTATATAAATAGGCTTGTATGTATGTGTGCTTACTTGTATAGGCTTACCAATGGGGGTGATAGAACCATTCTTCACCCTCGCATTGATTAACTCCATACATTCCCCGTCCTGCGAAATCTGATCATCAGTATGTCGGGTTATACCGGAAAATATTATATTCTTTTTCATTACATTGGCATTGTTTGTTGTTGCATACCCGGGCCGGCCATTTGTTCCTGTTGGGCCGCAAACTGTGATTGCTGTTCCTCCATCTGTTTTCTTCTGTCTTGTACCCTCTGCAGAATCTTATCAGCGTTGGGGAATTGCCCTATTTCAAGAAGCTCTTCAACCATGATGGCCCCTTTATCGAATAACTGCATCAAGAACTCGTTTTGAAGCATTCTATATGCAGGTGACGAAGTGCTTTCTGTAAGAGAAAGGTCAACTTCAACGTTTCTACCCTTCTTAGGGTCGTATACAGATGCCTGTCGTGAATAATTGGACCCGGCAATATTTAGGTATCTAACGTCTGTATAAAATTGCTGTTGTGTCTTTAGTAGCTTTAAGTCCCTATCCTCCCTTAGTTGTCTGAAAGACTCCATCACGTCTACAAGGTTAATTGCGCCGTTTTGCGTCTGCTGTGCGTATAATGCACCGGAAGTACCAGATCGTGCGCCTTGCCCTTGTAAAGCTCCGGAGACACCGGAAATATCCTCTAATAATTTAAGCTGGACATTCAACATATCATATACTCCGGAATTTGAGGTATTAGATACAATCTGTTGGGGTGCTGGTATGCCTGCTTTGGCTTTGTAGTAGATAATACCATTATATGCGCTCCATTCGTCCGCTATCTCTTCCATGCTCATACCTTCCGGCAAACATTCTTCCGGGAACATAAGTAAGCCTTTGGCGGCTGCAGACATAATAAAGTCTTGTGTAGTGATAAGTCTGTTAATGTATCTCTGTTGGTCTACGAAATCAGAAACAAAAGAGTGAACTTCACTATTGAAGAATGGGTATATCTTGAAAGAGTAGGGGTGTGACTTGTGCCAATACGGTGTTTCTCCCTGTTTGAGAATATCCCCGTAAGGTGACATAAATCTGAAATACCAATATCTATCAGTGAATATTTGGTACTCTAACAGCTTCATATCTTCCTCGGCTACTCCCATTGCCGCCTGTTCCTGTCTGCGAACTTCGTTTGTTGCATCAAGCTCGGCTTTCCTGTTAAGTTCCACCTTGTAATACTCACCGGTCAGCCAATCGTGTACCCGGATTCTCCGCTTTGTTTCTTTTCTCCACATTTCAATCACCCGGCACCTGTTGAAATCATCCGGAACAAAGAAATCTATTTCTGTTAGTTTCCTTTGCGTAAGGTTCTCTACATTGGTCATAATACCCTCTTTGGTATTTGCCCGGTAAATATCCCTTATCTGGTCCTCATTCTCCGGAGTGGCGAATTGTGCTATAACATCATCTACGTTTAAGTCGTGAATCTGTCCGATAAGAGTACAGTCCCAATGTCGTGGGTCGTCCATATACTTATCGAAGAACATTTTGTTATAGTTTACAGAGTCCACCCATGCATCCATCATGCAGGGTTCGTCTTTCCACCCGTAATAGGTTCTGAAAAAAGCGGCTCCGGTAACAAGAAAGGATTCTAGGTTTCTCCTGTCAAGTTCCCATAATCTGTTACGCTGATATGCATACTGTACTGTGGCCGACATCATTTCGCCTAGGCCCTGTTCATCCCTGTCCCTTGCAACACAAACCGGTTCAGTTTGATTAGTTGAGAATTGTCCGAGAACACTACGAACCAGAGAACGTACCCTGTTGTTTTTCAAAGGTACCTTTCCCTGGCTCTTAATGTAATCCTCTTCTCGCATCTTCTTGCCATTTACGACAACATAATCTCCCCACTGGTTCCCGAAAGTGTACATTGCATTGCGCTTGGCTTCCTCCCTAAAATCTCTTAGGGATTCCCATGCGTAATAAGCATCGTAAAGTACATTTACGTCTTTTGTTATGGTCTGCCGTTGTTTCTTGGTAGACCTTTTGTGTGAGGGGAATAGTCTTTTGCTGAAATTAATATCATTCATACATAAGTAGTTTTATGTACGAAATAAGTCACTAATAGTCAGAGGTGTTGCCCGTAAATTTGAATTATGACAAAGACTTTATTACCTTGCCTTCCTGTTCCAGCTTTTTTAGTCTTGCCTTTAATTTGTCTTTCTTGACAAAGAATGTTGTATGCGAGTTGTCCCGGAGTGTAATTTTTACTGTTTCAGATTTATTCTTTTTTACCTTCTCCAGTAATCGTTCTGCCGCACTCCTTTCTTCGGCTATGTG
>NZ_JAQVBV010000013.1 GCF_028690125.1 Bacteroides sp.
TGCGGTATGGACAGGACCCTGAGAACCAACTTTGCACTGACGACTTTGCAGGGCATTGGGCACATAATGCCAACTTATCAATAAAAGCGATTATGGGTGTTGCCGGCTACAGTGAGATGGCACGCATGCTCGGTTTGAATGATGTTGCCGATCAATATGCCGGTATCGCTAAAAACATGGCAGTGAAATGGGAAGCCATGGCGAATGAGGGCGACCATTACCGGTTGGCTTTCGACCGTGAGAATACATGGAGCCAGAAATATAATATGGTTTGGGACAAGATGTGGAACCTGAACTTATTCCCCAATAATGTCATCGACAAAGAAATCAAGTATTATCTGACCAAGCAAAACCCTTATGGACTACCGCTTGATTCCCGTAAAGAATACACTAAATCCGACTGGGTTATTTGGACGGCGGCTATGGCCCCGGACAGGAGTACTTTTGAGAAGTTTATTGATCCTCTTTATAAATATATCAATGAGACTGAATCTCGTGTGCCTATCAGTGACTGGCATCATACGGATAGTGGTGAATGGGTTGGTTTTAAGGCTCGATCAGTGATTGGGGGGTATTGGATGCAGGTATTAATGGATAAAATGCAATAAGATTTTTGATTAGCAATACAATATATTATTAACTAAAATGGAAAACATGAAATGTAAAATGAAAAAAGTATTGAAAGAATGGCAGTGGGTACTACTGGCATTATTCACGATTTGCATTTATAGTTGCAAAGATGATGATAATACTGGAGGAGGAGTTTTTGATCCTTCAAAGCCTGTAGTAATTTCAGATTTCACTCCAAAGGAGGGAGGTGCTTACCAAAAGTTATTGATCTCAGGAGAGAACTTTGGTACAGACGTTTCGAATGTGAAAGTAACAATCGGTGGTAAACAGGCTGTTGTTATTAACGTTAAAAATACCTATGTATACTGCTTCGTTCCTTCAGGGGCTTTCAATGGAGAAATCCAGATTACTGTAGGTGAAGGAGAAAATGCAGTAACTACTACTGCAAGTACTGCATTTGACTATCAGAAGAAGATGGTTGTGGCGACACTTTGTGGTTACCGCAATAATCGTGACGACCAAGGTTGGAGAGATGGTCCGTTTGATGGACCAGAAGGTGTGAAGTGCTGTGGCTTTAGCGATGCTGGTCGAATGGCGATTGATCCCTTGAATAAGAATCACATCTATATCTGTTATGATGGTCACAAGGCTATACAATTGATAGATTTGGAGAAAAGATATCTCTCTTCTCCTTTAAGTAATCTTACTGATATTCCTACAGGGCGTATTCGTAGCCTTGACTTTAATAAAAAAATAGAAGGATATGCTGATGAAGCAGAATATATGATTGTAGCTGTAGACTTTGATGGTAAAGGAGACGAAAGTGCTAGTGTATTTCTTATTAAACGGAATGCAGATGGAACATTCAATGATAACTCTAACATCCAATTAGTAGCAGCTTATAAACAATGTAATGGTGCCAGCATTCATCCTATTAACGGAGAATTATATTTTAACAGTTATGAAAATGGTCAGGTGTATCGTTTGGATTTAGCCGATTATTTTAAGACTGTCAAAAGTGGTAAAGAATGGGATCCTATTGTAAAAAAACATCCAGATACTTTCAAAAAACTATTCACTATTGCCGATCCAAGTTGGGAATTTCAAATTTTTATTCATCCTACTGGTAAATATGCTTATTTCGGGGTCATCAATAATCACTACTTTATGCGTTCTGATTATGATGAGATAAAAAAGGAATTTATCACTCCATATAACTTTGTAGGAGGCTATAAAGTTGCTGGTTATAAAGATGATGTAGGGACTGAATCCCGTATGACAAATCCTTGCCAAGGTGTATTTGTGCGGAATTCCGATTATGCTGGTGGAGATGACGATTATGATTTTTACTTTGTAGACAGAGGAAATTTCTGTGTTCGTAAAGTAACTCCAGAAGGTATTGTTTCAACTTATGCTGGAAGAGGGGCATCAACAGCTTTAGCTGATGGGAATCAATGGGGAACTGACGACGGTGATCTACGTGAAGTAGCTCGTTTCCGTGATGTAACCGGACTCGTTTACGATAGCGAAAGTGAGATATTCTACGTTCACGACCAAGTAGGACATACCATTCGTACTATTTCGATGGAGAAAGAAGTAACGATAGAAGATGAATCAACAGAAGAGTCTAACGAATAAACACACTATTTAGATTATGAAAAAATATTTAGCCATCTTTTTGTTGCTGTTAATTGTTCCGCTAATGGTACTGGCACAGCAAACAATGACTGTGAGTGGTACGGTCAAGGACACTCAAGGCGAGCCAATGATCGGTGTTAACATTACTGTAAGAGATGTAGCTGGTTTGGGAACCATTACGGACATCAATGGTAAATTTTCCATCAAGATGGAGCCTTATCATCGACTTCTGTTTACTTATATCGGATATGAAGATGTAGATGTACTCGTAAAAGAGCAACAAGTTGTCAATGTAACGATGAAGGAAGCAGCAGCCAGTGAATTGGATGAAGTTGTTGTTACAGGTATGGGTACACAAAAGAAACTCACTGTAACAGGAGCCGTAACTAACGTAAATGTAGAAGAGTTGAAACGTTACTCTACTTCTAGCCTGTCAAATGCATTGGCAGGTACTGTACCGGGTATTATCACTCAACAGACTTCTGGGCAACCAGGAAAAAGCACTTCAGAATTCTGGATTCGTGGTATTTCCACGTTTGGTGCTAGCTCAAGCGCTTACATTCTGGTGGACGGATTCGAACGTGCCAGTTTGGACGAACTTAACATTGAAGACATTGAATCATTTACTGTATTGAAAGATGCATCGGCTACAGCTATTTACGGCTCTAAAGGTGCAAATGGCGTAGTATTGATTACGACCAAACGTGGTAAAGCCGGTAAGATCAATATTGATGCTAAAGTAGAAACCTCTTATGATACGCGTACCATCACTCCGGAATTTGTAGACGGTCTTACATATGCCAGTTTAATGAACGAAGCTTTGGTAACTCGTAATAAGGGAGTAGCTTACCAACCTGAAGAATTAGAACTATTCCGTACACAAATGGACCCAGACTTCTATCCAGTTGTAGACTGGAAAGATCTTATTCTGAAGGATGGAGCTTGGCGCTATCGGGCTAATTTAAATATGAGTGGTGGTGGTAATACTGCTCGCTACTATGTCTCTGCTAGTTATACGGAAGACCAAGGTATGTACAAAACCGATGAAACTCTACGGAAAGATTACGATACAAACGCCAATTACAAGCGTTGGAATTATCGAATGAATATAGATATAGATATCACGAAAACCACTTTGTTGAAATTGGGGGTAGCCGGTTCGCTAGCTAAACGTAATAGCCCAGGATTGGGAGATGACAATTTATGGGGAATGCTTTTTGGATACAACTCTATTGCTTCACCAGTATACTACTCTAATGGATATACTCCTATTTCTCACCGCGACAATGTGAATAAACTTAACCCGTGGGTGGCATCAACACAAAGTGGATACAAAGAGAACTGGGATAACAATGTACAGACTAATATTACATTGGAACAGAATTTCGATTTTATTACTAAGGGGTTGAAATTTGTAGGTCGCTTCGGATTCGACACAGACAATAGTAACTGGATTAATCGCTTCCGATTGCCGGATTTGTACAAAGCAAATGGACGTGATCAAGCAACCGGAGAAATAATCTTTGATAAAATGTTCTCTGCATATGATATGCAACAGTCTAGTGGTAGTTCTGGTAGACGCCGGGAATTTGTTGACCTTCTATTAGGTTGGGAACGTGGTTTCGGTAATCATCATACAGGGCTTACACTCCGTTATACACAGGATGCTGAGAAGCGTACAGTGGATATTGGATCGGATATTAAGAATGGTGTGGCGAAACGAAATCAAGGTTTGGCAGGACGGGCAACTTATAACTGGAATTACCGTTACTTCGTAGATTTCAACTTTGGTTATACAGGCTCAGAGAACTTTGCTCCAGGACACCAATATGGCTTTTTCCCAGCATTTTCTTTTGCTTGGAATGTTGCTGAAGAATCGTTTGTCAAGAAGAATCTCAAATGGATGAATATGTTTAAGATACGTTATTCACATGGTAAAGTAGGTAATGATAATCTTGGGGAATGGAATCGTTTTCCATATCTATATACTATAGGAACTGGTGCAGGTGGATATAATTGGGGATTTGGTGATTATGGAAGATCATATTCTGGTACCCATTATACACAAATGGCTTCTACTGGTATAACTTGGGAAGTTGCGACAAAAGATGATTTGGGTGTAGACTTATCCTTATTTGATGATAAGTTTACTGCAACAGTCGATTATTTTTATGAAAATCGTACAGGTATTTTCATGTCACGTGCTTTCTTACCAGATATTGTAGGTTTGGAAAGTCAGCCGAAGGCAAACGTAGGGCAAGTAAAAACACGTGGATTTGACGGTAATTTTGCTTTCAAACAGAAACTAGGAGATGTGAATATGACACTTCGTGGTAATATTACTTATAGCAAAAATGAAGTGATAGAGAAAGACGAGGAGAATCAGGTTTACTCATACTTGTATGAAAAAGGTTATCGCGTAAATCAGGTAAAAGGATTGATAGCAGAAGGATTGTTCGCTGATTATGATGACATCCGTACCAGTCCAAAACAAGACTGGGGTACAGTACAGCCAGGTGATATCAAATATAAAGATGTCAATGGTGACGGAATTGTTAATGATCAGGACAGGGTAGCTATCGGTGCTACAACTAGACCGAACTTAGGTTATGGTATAGGCGCTTCTTTCGCATGGAAAGGCTTCGACATTAATATCCTCTTCCAAGGAGTTGGCAAATCTACTTTTCCAATCTATGGTAAATGTGTATATGCGTTCAGTGAAAGCGACTGGGGTAATATATTCAAAGACATGATACAGGATCGATGGGTGGATGCAGACACAGCTGAGAAACTAGGACTTCAAGCCAATGAAAACCCAAATGCATCTTATCCTCGTTTAACTTATGGAGAAAATAGAAATAATCAACAGACCTCCACTTATTGGATGCGTGACGGTCGATACATCCGACTAAAAAATTTGGATATTGGTTATACATTACCTAAAAACTTAGTAAACAAGATACACTTCAATAATATTCGTTTCTATATTGCGGGAGCAAACCTGATTACTTGGTCAGACTTTAAAACATGGGATCCGGAATCTACCAATCCACGTGGTGAGGATTATCCTTTGACGAAATCATTTACTATGGGTGTAACCGTTAACTTATAAAATACAATCTGAAATTATGATAAAGAAAATATCTATATTATTATTAGCCGTATTGGGAATGGGAGCTTTTTCATCCTGCTCTGATTACCTAAATTCGGAGAAGTATTTCAAAGACCGCCTGACATTAGAAAAGACTTTTGAAAGTAAAGATCATGTGGAAGAGTGGTTAGCTTATGCCTTTTCATTCGTAAAAGGCGAAAATATGGAAGTGACAACTAAGAATCCGGGCAATAATTCCTTCTGTTTTGCAGACGATATGTATTATGGAGACCGTGATAAAGCGATTGATGGCACTAAAAATGAGTTATCATACAATATGTTTAAATTAGGTGAATATGATGAGAACTCTTATAACGTTGGCGCATGGGGAGCCTGTTATAAAGGTATTTACCAAGCATCTGTATTTATTCATAATGTTTATCGATGTAAAGAAATGGCAGATTGGGAAATAGAAGACTATAAAGGGCAGGCGCGTTTTATACGTGCTTATTACTATTGGCTGCTATTACGCCGTTACGGACCTGTACCCATTATGCCTGATGAAGGTGTAGATTATACAGAAAGCTACGAACAGATTGCGACTCCCCGGAGTTCATATGAAGAGGTAGCTCAATATATCAGTGACGAAATGATACAAGCTGCTAAAGAATTAAAGTATGATCGTCGTGTGGATAACTACAACGTAGCTCGCCCCACTCGGGGAGCCGCATTGGCAACTCGTGCTTATGCTTTGATCTTTGCAGCTAGCCCTTTTGCCAATGGAAATAATAGTGAATATGCGAAACAATTGGTAGACGATCAAAATCGTCCGTTACTATCATTGGAATACAGTGAAGAAAAATGGGCCAAAGCAGCAGCAGCTTGCCGCGACGTCATTAAATTGGGCGTTTATGATTTAGTTCATGTTAATAAATCTACAACAGATAACGGTCCTTCTGATCGTCCTACTATTACTCCACCAGCTGATGGTGAGTTTTCGACAAAAGATTGGCCAGATGGTTGGGCAAATATTGATCCAGTTAAATCTTACCGTTATATATTTGATGGAACCTTACTACCTGCTAATAATCAAGAATTAATCTTTACGCGCGGTGATACAGATATCAATGGAATGGTACAACATCAAATGCCAAAAGATGATGGAGGTTGGAATTGCCACGGTATGACTCAGAAAATGCTGGATGCCTATTATATGAATGATGGAAGTAACACTCCAGGAATGAACTCTATGTACCAAAATATTGCTGGCTATGAAGGTCGTGTGGATGTACATACACGTAAAACAGGGTTTACTGGGATAGAAGATCTCAAAAATGGCAAATATCCTGAATTAGGCTGGAAATATGATGCGAATAATGCTGATGACAAACAATCACCAATTGGTATGAATGTCTCCTTACAATACGTAAAACGTGAGCCACGGTTCTATGCTTCTGTTGCTTACAATGGTTGCACATGGTATTATTTGAGTCAAACTCAAAGTAAACCTGCTGATATTAATCAACAAGTATGGTACTACTTCGGAAGTTCTGATGGTTATCGTAATGACGGTTTCTATTTACGTACGGGTATTGGTATTAAAAAATTCATTCATCCAAACGATTATCCAGGTAAATTTGTAGCAAAAGCAGAAACGGCTATTCGCTACGCTGATATCTTACTGCTTTATGCAGAAGCATTAAATGAATTAGATGGTACTTACAATATACCTTCCTGGAATGAATCGGAGACTTATACAATCAGCCGCAACAAAAATGAAATAGAATCTGGTGTACATCCAGTACGTATACGCGCCGGTCTCCCTGATTACACTGATGCTCAATACGCAAGTAAAGAAGAATTACGTAAGGCTTTAAAGCGTGAGCGAATGATCGAACTAATGGGAGAAGGGAAACGCTATTTTGACCTTCGCCGTTGGAAAGATGCACCTTTAGAAGAGTCTGCGCAAATCTATGGCTGTAACGTTTTTGTAAATGTTAATAAAAAAGAAGATTTTCATTCTCCAATTCCTATTTACAATCTCCCGTCTACGTTCTCAGAAAAGCTATGGCTTTGGCCGATCATGCATAGGGAGCTGAAAAGAAATTCGCGCCTGACGCAGAACCCGGGATGGACTATGTATGATTAATTTTAAACGTTAAGACAGATATATGAAAAAGATATATACTTTAGCAGCTTTAGCTGCAATGATTGTATTGGGAGCTTCATGCAATTCTGAATGGACTGAGGAACAATACGAGCACTACATTTCTTTCAGCTCACGATTGGATAGTAAGGGAGTAACAAATATCTATGTACCTTATAGTCGCCATGACAAAGATGGCAACTATGCAGAAGGAGGAGAAGGAAGATCTAATTATCAGTTGCCGGTACTTGTAAGTGGTTCTACTGATAATGCACAAAATCTTACCATACACATAGCACATGATCCTGACACACTGGGTATATTAAACTATGCTCGTTATGCTACACGTGAGGAGTTATATTACAAGGATATGGGCATGGAAGGAATGAAATATGCTTCTTATTCGGAAACTTTGCCAATCACAGCAGGGCAGAATAAAAGGCTATTAGATATTAAATTTGATTTCCGGAATATTGATATGTCAGAGAAGTGGGTGCTTCCGTTACAAATCGTAGACGATCCGTCTTATGGTTACCAGTCTCATCCGCGTAAAGACTATGCTAAGGCCATATTAAGAATCTTCCCGTTCAATGATTATTCGGGTGACTATTCTGGAACCGGATTGACTAATAAAGTGGTTACAGGATATGATAATAAAGGTAATCCAATAGAGACAGCAGAATCCATCACAAAAGCCTCGATAAGAGGTTATGTAGTAGATGAGCAGAATATCTTTACTTATGCAGGAATTGTGGATGAAGATTATACTGACCGGAAGGACTATAAGATTAAATTCACATTTAACGGTGATAAGAATGGGCCCGTAACTCTTTATTGTGAAAATGCAGAGAAAATCGGATTTGAAGTAAACAAGGAGGTTACACCTTCTTTCCGTGTATCTTCATCAATGGACGAGGCAAGGCCTTATCTGGAACATCGCTATGTAATTATTAATAATATTGATTATTATTTTAATTATATGCCAGTTGAAGGTACCTCAATCCGTTACCATGTGAAAGGTACATTGACATTATCACGTGATATCAATACTCAGATCCCGGATGAAGATCAAGCTATTGAATGGTAATTTATATTAATTATTAATCTAACATAAAAAAGTCCGACTAACAATGTAAAGTTAGCCGGATTTTTTTTGATTTTACTTTCTGGTGCTATGAGCTATTGCGATCAAGCCAAATTCAACATAAACCTTAGCTAATGATCTTAGCGCAAACAGCCTAAACATATGTCCTGATTTTATTTGCCCAAATACAGCTTCCGGTTCTATGGGGTGCATTGATCCGGCAAGAGTTGTTTTTATATTTGGAATAAAGGGCAGTCTTATTTTGGCTTATGGGGGTAACTTTGCCTGGCACACGGAGCAATCCACGCTGCATTTTCCACTGGGTGAATCTAAAGAAATCCACTTTCAAGCAGATGCAGATAAGATAGATGGTACTACCTTTCTGCGAGTAGGGGGATATAATGTAAAGCAGGCGAAGAGACTGTTAAAAAGAAAATTATCATGGAAATGTAAATAACTACTTTTTATAACATAGAAGAGAAGAAAATATCAAATTATAGATATTTTCTTCTCTTCTATTGTTAGTTTGAATAGATTTTTTCCTTTGTTGGTCAGAATCTTGTGTTTTAAATGAATTTTCTTTCTTAACTTTGACGCCACAAATATAAAGTTTAACTCGTTTAATATCGTTTGCGCACACGAAATTGTAAATATTGAAATAACAACCAAATTTAGTACCAACGGAGATTAGCTACTACTGCTAATGTCTAACAAATTAGAAAATACTAATTATGAAAAAGAATTTTTTATTGACTTTACTTTTGTTCTGCGCCGCTTCTCTGACAGCACAGAATTGGGAACCTCTTTTTAATGGTAAGAACCTGAAAGGATGGAAAAAGCTGAACGGCACAGCTGAGTATAAAATAGTAGATGATGCTATTGTCGGTATATCTAAGATGGGGACTGATAACACATTCCTTACTACGACCAAGAAGTATGGAGACTTTATCCTCGAATTCGATTTCAAAGTAGATGATGGTTTGAACTCTGGTGTACAGCTTCGTAGTGAAAGTACAAAAGATTACCAAAAAGGACGTGTACATGGTTATCAATTCGAAATCGATCCTTCCAAACGTGCATGGTCCGGAGGTATTTATGATGAAGCACGCCGAGGCTGGCTATATCCTTTAACTAAGAACCCGGCTGCACAAACAGCATTTAAAAATAATGCATGGAACAAAGCTCGTATAGAAGCTGTCGGTAATTCAATCCGTACCTGGATCAATGGCGTACCTTGTGCAAATCTTTGGGATGATATGACTCCTGAAGGATTCATTGCTTTGCAAGTACATGCTATCGGTAATGCTGCCGATGAAGGAAAGACGGTAAGTTGGAAGGATATTCGTATCTGTACAACAGATGTTGAACGTTACCAAACTCCGGAATCTCAGGTTGCACCGGAAGCAAATGCAATAATTAATACTATTTCTCCCCGTGAAGCGAAAGATGGATGGGCATTGCTTTGGGATGGCAAGACTACTAATGGCTGGAGAGGTGCAAAACTTTCTACTTTCCCTGAAAAGGGCTGGAAGATTGATAATGGCATTTTGAAAGTGATTAAGAGTGGTGGAGCAGAATCTGCTAATGGCGGTGATATAGTGACCACCCGTAAATATAAGAACTTTATCCTGACTGTAGATTTCAAGATTACTGAAGGAGCCAACAGTGGAGTTAAGTACTTCGTTAATCCGGATATGAATAAAGGAGAAGGTTCAGCTATTGGCTGCGAATTCCAAATCCTTGATGACGACAAACATCCTGACGCAAAACTAGGTGTTAATGGTAACAGAAAACTGGGTTCATTGTATGATCTGATTCCGGCTCCTGCAAAGAAAAACTTCAATAAGAAAGAATTTAATACAGCTACTATTATTGTAAAGGGTAATCATGTAGAACACTGGTTGAATGGCGTTAAGCTGATTGAATACGATCGTAACAATGATATGTGGAATGCATTGGTGGCTTACAGTAAATATAAGAACTGGCCGAATTTCGGAAATCCTGAAGAAGGAAATATTCTTCTGCAAGATCATGGAGATGAAGTCTGGTTCAAAAATGTGAAGATTAAAGAACTGAAATAGTAAATGAAAGAGGCTGTGCCAGAAGTTATTAAAGCTATCAATATATAATTTTTGGACGCGGATAACGTAGATGAACGCGGATTTTAGGAAAGAATCGCGTTTATCTGCGTTATCTGCGTTTAAAAGATAGCGATTATAGACTTTTAGCATAGCTCCTTTTTTACAAAAAAATTGAAATGTGTTCCTCAATTCAACATCTCTACAGGCAATCTCCTGATGGTGACGGGTTGTTTTATGCCTGGTTTCCATCTATGCATACTCGTATCGATATTATGTTATCGTGCCGGAACTCGGAAGATGAATTGTTGTTAGTGATTGGGGCTATACAAGATACATTACAGCAATTGGAAAAGATTGCTAATTATTACGATCCCGCTAGTGAACTTGCTCTGGTAAATAAGGTTGCGTCTCTACGTCCCGTGAAACTTAGCCGGACTCTTTATGAAATGATTTTCTTATGTTTGGAATATCATAAGAAGACTTTAGGCTGTTTTGATGTCACTATCCATTCTGAACATTATACTCGTGATACTATACAATCGGTGCAATTGTCTGCCGAAGATCGATCTGTTTTTTTCTGGCAAGAAGGTGTGACTATCAATTTATCCGGTTTTCTCAAAGGATATGCTTTGGAGCAGATTAGAAAAATATTGGAAAAGTATTTAATAAAAAATGCATTGATAAATATGGGAAACAGTTCGGTATTCGCTTTGGGAAATCACCCTAATGGTAAAGGTTGGAAGGTTGATTTTGGAAAGCGGGTCAATACAGAAACATACGGTAAAGATAATGCTCTGCTTTTATTTGACGAATGTCTCACAACTTCAGGAAATGATTCTGCCGAACGCAAACATCTAATTTCTCCTCAAAGTGGAAAATTGATAGAAGGTTTTAGGCAATTGGCTATAGTGACAGCCAATGGAGCCATTGGAGAAATTCTATCTACCAGTCTATTCGTTGCAAATGAAGAGCAGCGCGCCTTATTAATTGACAGATTCCGGTTGAAAACAGTTATTGAACTATAAACAATATTGTTGTAAAATTGGCCTGTTCTGTTATGCAACAGCTCAGGATTAGTTGCTTCACCGTATTTTACTAATTATTCGGTTGGTATTCGTAGTTGCCCGTAGCGACAGGCGGGGTACGACTTCTGGATTACTCTGTGTATTGTACTGAACAAGTTTCCCCTTAAACTTTTTTGGTACAATGCAGATAGAATATAATGGTCAGTTTCTTTCCTTTATTGAATAGTATTTTTTGTATTTTGTAAGATTCAATACCGATATTTGTAATATTGAAAAAAGAATTAAATATCTAATATTTATGAACTCAAAATTATTACTTCTACCGGCTGTATTGACAATGACCGGAAACTCTGTAGCAAAAGACAAAAGTAAAAAGACTGATAAGCGACCGAATATTCTGGTGATTCTTGCAGATGATTTAGGCTATTCTGACCTAGGGTGTTATGGCAGTGAGATTCATACTCCCAACCTGGACAAATTAGCGCAACAAGGTGTACGTTTTAATCATTTCTATAACGCTAGTCGCAGTTGCCCGACACGTGCTTCTTTATTAACCGGACTTTATCAACATCAGGCGGGTATAGGACGTATGACATTTGATGAAGGTTTGCCCGGATATCGTGGAACGCTTTCACGCGGTGCTGTAACCATTGCAGAGGTTTTGAAAGAAGTAGGATATACCACCAGTATGGTGGGTAAGTGGCATGTTGCAGAGACTCCGTTACGTAAAGACCAACGGGAATGGTTAGCACATCATGTCTTTCATGACACTTTTTCTGACTTATGCCATTATCCCGTGAACCGGGGCTTTGATACCCATTATGGAACTATTTATGGGGTAGTGGACTATTTCGACCCTTTCAGCCTGGTAGAAGGAGAAGTGCCTATAAAAGAAGTACCCGATGGATATTATATCACCCAGGCTCTTTCCGATCGTGCAGTAAAGGAGGTGAACGAATATGCAAAAGAAGATAAACCATTCTTTATGTATCTGGCTTACACTGCACCTCATTGGCCTCTTCATGCTTTACCCGAAGATATAGAAAAATATAAAGACACCTACAAAGTGGGTTGGGAATCTATACGTGCTGCTCGCTATGAACGGCAAAAGCAATTGGGCATATTTCCCGGAATAGATAATTTTTTATCTGATCGTCAGTTTCAAGATAAGTGGGAAAATAATCCTACAGCAGAGTGGGATGCCCGTGCCATGGCAGTACACGCAGCGATGATTGACCGTATGGATCAAGGAATAGGTCAGGTTATTGATGCCTTAGAACGTACGGGACAGTTGGATAACACATTAATTTTATTCCTTTCCGATAATGGATGTAGTAATGAAATTTGCCAGAACTATTCACCCGGTGAAAATGACCGTCCTGATATGACGCGTAAAGGAGAAGTGATGGTTTATCCGCATAATAAAGAAGTACTTCCTGGACCGGAAACAACATATGCTTCCATAGGAGCACGTTGGGCAAATGTAGCCAATACTCCTTTCCGTTTCTGGAAAGCTAAATCTTATGAAGGAGGTATTTGTACTCCTATGATTGCACATTGGCCCAAAGGAATCAAAAAGAATGTAGGTGGAATGACTTCTGAAATAGGTCACGTGATGGACATCATGGCTACTTGCATTGATCTGGCAGATGCAAATTATCCTGAAAAATATAAAGGTCATGAGATTATTCCACTCGAAGGCAAAAGTTTATTACCTGTTTTTAAGACAGGTCATCGTAAAGGACACGATTATCTTGGTTTTGAACATTTCAATGAACGTGCTTTCCTTTCCAATGATGGTTGGAAAATTGTTCGTCCGGGCGAAAATGCAAAATGGGAATTATATAATCTGAATGAGGATCGTAGTGAGCAATATAATCTTGCTAATAAATATCCGGAAAAGATAACTGAAATGGTGAAGGCCTATGAAGCATGGGCCAAACGTTGTATGGTAGAGCCTTATCCCGGGCAGAAAAAGTAGCATCACACCAATGATTGATAATTATATGTCAAGAATTTCTTTGTCTTTGGGTGCAGTGATGATTATATAGACGTTGCTGTGACAATCTTCTCCGAAGCTCACAACTTCTATCAAGTGTGTGAACCTTATTATATTATTCAATGTCTGCACGGGAGAAACTCATATTTCACCGGCAGATTCTTTTTATATTAATCTGCTGTTCCGGATAAAATAAGTTGAAGATAGCCAGACTTTATCCACTTCGTGTACTAATATTAATTCGTTGAACTATAGTCTTCCTTTCGTAGAACTATAGTCCAACGAAAGGAAGACTATAGTTGTCGCTTCGAAGGACTATAGTTCTACGAACTAATTTGTGCACTCGAGAAGGCTAAACACTACTAAGCAATGACTAGATATTACTAGCCAAGCTCATTAAATATAGTCCGTAAATCATCTATCTGTCACATTCCGGTTTTTATTGCGCTTGATGAGGCAAATAAATAGAGAAGAATCTGTCAGCAGATTCATAAAAGGCTTTTGCATCTTGTTGCTCCTTTAAAAGGCTTTTCATAACCTCATCAAACCGTCTGGAATCAATTTGGTAACGGATTGATTTCCAAAGTTGTATATTCTCTTCAACTTGTTTTATACCTTGTTTCAGGTTTTCTGTGAGTTCTTTCTCTAGGGTATCTCCTGACTTCATTCGATGATTCCATGGCACATAATGAAAACAAAGCAGATACAACTCGGGGCATTGTTTAAGATCGTTGAAATGAGTACTGTTGATTGGGAAATATTGTGAAACATAATCAGAGCCGCTAGTCGTTCGGTTGGTTCCGATCCCTTTAGTATCTATTTTCCATTCCTTGTTAGCTCGGATGTCAAATCCGGCTTGGTAATGACAAGTTACTTGAGTTGTTAGTCCGAGGCTAAAAGGTGAATGGCTGCGGACAAAGTTATCCCATGTTGGCATCATCATCTGTTTTATCACCTTTTCTGTTGGTTTGTCACAATTCCATGTCGATTTAATCCATTCAGAGGTAATCTTTTCGGTTGTTTCTCTCGGATCCCAGGCTAAACGTCCGAATGCAAACCAATTTGCCTGTGCAAAATGATGACCTGTCCAGTTGCTTGAATCGCCGGTATTAGCTACTCCTGCCATAGCCCGGTATCGGAGGGGATAAATCTTGCCTGTAATTATTTTGTGAATGTTGCTACCGGAACCTTTGCAATAGGTATCAAAATTGAGAAATTCTTTCCACATCGGAGCCAGGTATACCAGGTAAGTAGATTGCCCGATATATTCTTGGGTAATCTGTAATTCAGGCATTAATGGAGTTTGCTTCATTGCTCCGAATAGAGGTTGGGCAGGTTCACCGGGTTGAAAATCCAATGCTCCGTTTTTAGCTTGCAGTACCACATTGGAATCAAATTTTCCGTCAAGTGGGAGAAATTCTTTATATGAGCGCTTGATACGGTCATTATCTATTTGAGGGTTATATACAAAAGTTCTCCATATCACAATACCTCCATGCGGCTTTAATGCACGTGCCAATACATTAGCTCCTTCTGCGTGTGTACAATGATAATCTTGTGGCCCGGGCATACCTTCTGAGTTTGCTTTAACGAGAAATCCTCCAAAGTCGGGGATGAGTGAATAAATTTCATCCACTTTAGTATTCCACCATTTCTGTACTTGAGGGTCAAGCGGATTAGCCGTATCGAGAGTACCTGCACCTCCCCATCTCTTCATTACTTCGGGTGTTGATGAAGGTTTCATCGGAGCCGCAAAATTGGCGGCGAGATAGATACGTATATTGTATTTGCGTAAAATATGTGCCAGAGCGGAAACCTTTTTCAGATATTCACGTCGTAAAATACGAGGATCGGCATTGACATTGTTTAATACTACTCCATTGATACCTATGGAAGCATTCGCACGCGCGTAATCTGTATATCTCTTATCCAGTTTTTCCGGCAGTTCGTTCCATTGCCATAATGTTTTTCCGGCATATCCTCGTTCTATATTTCCATTCAGATCGTCCCAATGGTTAAGCTGGCGAAACTCCAATGCCGGCACTTCTCTGATATTCAGTCGTTCCAGAGGATACTCACATTGAATAAGGCGGATCAGATGGAATGTTCCGTAAAGAAAACCTGCATCTGAGTAAGCTTGCAATATAATCTGATTGTTGTTGTTGCGAATAAGATACCCTTCCTTACCCAGGCTTTTGTCTTTACAATAATTCATTTGAATACTTGCTTTGGCATTATTGATGAATTCAGGGGTTATTCCCAACGTTGCTTTTAAACTACGTTTTAATTCTTCTGCTATTACTTCATCATATTTGCAACGGGGCAAATTTACTTGACTGTAATATTGGATATACGACTGTTTTAAACCAAGGTTGTGAACTGATTTGTAGTTTAACCAAAGTTCGTAGCCTGTATCTGTGGTGTTTGCTGTTTGAGCTTGTCCCCGGGAATGTCCGATGGTACATAAACAGAGTAGAATAATACCGAGATGAAAATAATATTTATTCATAATGGATATTTTAAGGAATATTACAAAGAAAAGAAAATAAAGGAAAATTGCAGGCTATTTTTTGTTCAATAAAAGACAAATTCTATTCGTAATTCCCGTGTTAAAAGGAAAAGAAAGGATCTTTTTTCATTTATGGTCAGTTTTTGTCCTTTATTGAATAGTTATTTTTGTATGTTTTCTAATGTTATTCCGATTTTTGCAATATGAATTAGTCGGGATTCGTATTATAATATCCATGAATTCAAAACTATTTAAGAGAAATATGGCGGACTATGATCTGAAAATCATTTTCTTTGTATTTTCTTAAAATGAATGAAGTTATGAAAACTATGAAAACGAAATTAAGTTTGTTGTTGTCTCTGGTCCTGTTAGTGTCATGTAATCCCAAAAACACGGGGAAACAAGATGTTATAGCAAGAGATACTACTTATACAAATCCGCTATTGGCAGAAGGAGGCTCTGATGCTAGTGCCATTTTTCATAATGGGCAGTATTATTATACACATGAAACAGAATCAGACATTGTGCTGTGGAAAACTACAGATATTACAGATCTGGCTCATGCTAAATCCAAAAAGGTGTGGATTCCTAAAGATCCTTTGAATAGTAGGCATCTTTGGGACCCTGAAATTCGATTGATCAATGGTAAATGGTATATTTATTTTGCTGCTGACGATGGAAATACGGATAATCATCAACTTTATGTAGTTGAAAATGACTCTCCCGATCCTATGGAAGGGGAGTTTCAGTTGAGAGGACCTATCGTCACAAACTCTGGATGGAATTGGGGAATTCATCCTGCTACTTTCGAGCATAAAGGAGAACTTTATTTGTTGTGGTCGGGTTGGCCCAGCCGGAGAATTAATACAGAAACCCAATGTATTTACATTGCCCGGATGAAAGATCCGTGGACACTCGATTCGGAGAGAGTATTGATTTCGCGACCGGAATATGAATGGGAACGGCAATGGGTGAATCCTGACGGTAGTAGGACAGCCTATCCTATTTATGTGAATGAGGCTCCGCAGTTCTTCCATTCGAAAGATAACAAGAAGTTGATTGTATACTATGCAGCTAGTGGGTGTTGGTCGCCTTTTTATTGTACAGGTATGCTGACAGCTGATGCAGACAGTGATTTATTAGACCCTGCTTCATGGAAGAAATCAGAGGTCCCGGTCTTCCAGCAAGAGCCAAAAGAACGTATTTACGGGCCGGGTAGTTTTTCATTTATTCCTTCACCGGACGGAACTGAAATATATTTGTTGTATCATGCACGAAGTATGCCGAATTCGGTTACAGGCGAACCGGAAAGTCGTAATACGAGGTTGCAAAAGATAGGATGGGATGCAAATGGTATGCCGGATTTAGGTAAGCCGGTTCCTGTGGGGGTTCCGTTGCCGAAGCCGTCAGGTACTCCTGTCAAGAAATAGGTTATATTTATATACTTTTTATAATATTTGACAAGTGCATATCACTTGTCAAGGGAGAACATTATATCATATTATTAACATACTATTAAATTAAAACAGTGAAAAAAAGTATCTTAGCAGCGTGTGTTGTTGCCTTACTTTCTACCGCAGCATCTGCGCAATGGAAACCGGCAGGTGACAAAATTAAAACAGAATGGGCGGAAGAAATCAATCCGGAGAACGTTTTACCTGAGTATCCCCGTCCTATTATGGAACGTAATGATTGGAAAAACCTGAATGGTTTGTGGGAATATGCAATTATTGAGAAAGGTAAAACACCAACTTCATTTGAAGGCCAAATTCTGGTACCTTTTGCAGTAGAGTCAAGCTTGTCAGGAGTAGGGAAAACCGTAGGTCCGAATAATGAACTCTGGTATCAGCGGACATTTGATGTTCCGGGTGCATGGAAAGGCAAAAGGGTAATGCTTAACTTCGGAGCTGTTGATTGGAAGGCTGATGTTTGGGTAAACGACATAAAAGTGGGACAGCACACAGGTGGCTTTACTCCTTTCTCTTTAGATATTACTCCAGCATTAAATGCAAAAGGTGATAACAAACTTGTTGTGAAAGTTTGGGACCCGACAAGTGATGGACCTCAACCACGCGGTAAACAAGTTACTAAACCCGAAGGAATTTGGTATACAGCTGTAACAGGTATCTGGCAGACAGTATGGTTGGAACCTGTAGAAGAATGCCATATCACAGATATTCGTACAGCTTCAGATATTGATCGTAAAAAACTTATGGTAGATGTAGCTACCAGCAGTGTAAATCCATCTTCTGAATTTGTTGAAGTAAAAGTGTTTGATGGTAAGCAATTAGTAGCTGTTGGTAAAGGATTAAACGGTCAGACAATTGATATTCAAATGCCTGAGGATGCGAAATTATGGAATCCTGATTCTCCTTTCCTTTATTCAATGGAAGTTGCTTTGACTTGTGGAGGCAAAGTGACGGATAAAGTAAACAGCTATACTGCTATGCGTAAATATTCTACTCGTCAGGACGAGAATGGGATTGTTCGTTTGCAGTTAAATAATAAGGATGTATTCCAGTTTGGCCCATTGGATCAAGGTTGGTGGCCCGATGGATTATACACAGCACCTACAGATGAGGCTTTGGTTTACGACATACAGAAAACAAAGGATTTCGGTTATAACATGATCCGTAAGCATGTGAAAGTAGAACCGGCACGTTGGTATACTCATTGCGACAAACTCGGTATCATTGTATGGCAGGATATGCCCAGCGGTGATAAAGAACCGGAATGGCAGATGTATAACTACTTTACAGGCAACGAACTGAAACGTACGGAAGAATCAGAAGCATGTTATCGCAAAGAATGGAAAGAAATAATGGATTACCTTTACAATTATCCTTGTATTGGTGTTTGGGTTCCGTTTAATGAACGCTGGGGACAGTTCAAGACAGAAGAAATTACTGCATGGACAAAGAAACATGATCCTTCTCGTTTAGTAAATCCGGCTAGTGGTGGTAATCACTTCCAATGTGGAGATATTCTTGACTTACACCATTATCCGAATCCCACTCTTAAGTTTTATGACGCAGGTCGTGCTACAGTACTGGGAGAATACGGTGGTATCGGTCTGGCTCTGGAAGGCCATTTGTGGGAACCTAACCATAATTGGGGATATGTTAAGTTCAACTCTTCTAAAGAAGTGACTGATGAGTATGTGAAATATGCGAATCAGTTATATCAATTGATTCCTCGTGGCTATTCGGCTGCTGTATATACGCAAACTACAGACGTAGAGATGGAGGTGAACGGTTTAATGACTTATGATCGTAAAGTTATCAAGATTGATGAACCGAAGATTAAGGAAGTTAATACGAAAATATGTAATTCGTTGAATAAGTAAGATAAAAGTTTGTGATTTTAATACGGATTTCTTGATGAAATTGAACTGAACGGAGATTATCCGTCAGTTCAATTTCCTTTTTTTATTATCCTTGTCTATTATCGTTTTTATGGAATGGGAGCTTGATTACAAGAACTTTAAAGCTCAAATATTAGATATAGCGTGTAACTCCATGCTCCCGCCTCGGTTAGAAGAAGCCGAAGAGGTGGGTCAGGTTAAGTAGTATTGTATCGGACTCTATTCTTATAAACTCAAAGACCGGCGCACATCACAAAGTGAAATTTTCGAGGTGAGTCTGGAAAGGAAAGTAAAAACGGGGTAATCACAACCAACGGCTGATCGATTCTATGGATGAGTTCGAAGATGTGACAATTTCGAGTATCGAGTAGCCTTCGAACGAGTGATTTTCCCTGGCGATATCCCGTCGCAGCGGCATTCCCTTGACTCGTGTGCTTTTATTGTTTACCTTTGCAGGCTCCAAAATTTTGAATCATGTACTTGCAACTCGAACCCAAAGAGGTCGTCGATGCTTACAGCACGCCGATCGTTCAGCAAACGTCGTTCTGGTCGAAGGTAAAGGAACATTTGGGAATGGATTCCCGGGCGTTCGAATTCTCGGTCTACAACAGCGATATTTATTCCAACGTAGGCGGTTACGCTCATACGATGGCCGACTTCATCATGTTTTTTCAATACCTAAACAAAGAGGATTATATCGCTTATTTTCCTTACGGTCCGGAGATCGAACCCTCGAAAGAGAATCACGGTCGCTTTCTGGAAGAACTCTCCGAGTCATTGCGTTCTTACCTGCCCAAGCACTGCGTGGCTCTGCGCTATGACCTGAACTGGGAGTCGCACTGGTGCAAGGAGGAGGATTTCGATGAAGAGGGCAACTGGGTAGGTCTTCCCGACAAGGAGTTTCAGGAATTCAAGCTCAACTACGGCACTGCGGAGTGGAACCTGCGCAAAGCCAACACCAATATTCTGCCGGCCAATACGATTGTGGTTGATCTGACGCCGGACGAAGAGATGATCCTCGCTCGCATGAAACCCAAGACCCGCTATAATATCAAGCTCGCCCAACGCAAGGGAGTCGAGGTGCGTTCGGAGGGAATCGAGGCATTGGATGTATGGTATAAACTCTATACGGAAACTGCCTTACGAAACGGGCTTCACCTGAACGACATGAGCTACTTCCATTCAGTTTTAGCCTCGAAAATGGAGTGTCCGGACAGGAAGGTGCAGGTAAAGTTGCTGATCGCTTATTTCGACGATATACCGTTGGCCGCGATGTTCCTCGTGCTGTCCGCCCATCGGGCGACCTACCTTTACGGCGCTTCGTCGTCGCAGATGCGTAACCTGATGCCTACCTATGTCCTGCAATGGCGGGCCATGCAACTCGCCAAGATGAACCGCTGTAGCGAGTACGATATGTTCGGCATCGCTCCCTATGCCGACACCTCGCATCCCATGTACGGTCTGTATAAGTTCAAACACGGCTTTGGCGGAGAAATATATCACCAGTTGGGTTGCTGGGACTATCCGTTTGAAGAGGATAAGTATCAATGCTTCACGGCAAGGGAAATGAGTATGCAGGGCTATTATGGATAAAAATATAATCATTAGAAACCATTTGTGTGGGTTTTAATATATCCACCTTCTTACGGTGCTTGGCTTGTATTTCCATAGGTTGGCGATTGTGTTCCTCCTAATGCCATTGAAGTTGTATTTGCAGGGTATGGTATTGGCTTTCAATTCTCTCGTCTGCCGTTTACGCTTATAAGGCACATGGCCGGCACAAGCTCATTTTTCTTACTCGAAAATTCGATTACATTTGTAAGCCAATAGCGTTTGAAATCCATGTAAATCAGCTCTTTGAAAACCATATTAAATCATCTGCCAACCAAAAGAAAGTAATGGGATAGTAACGTAACTTTGTCCTTACTTGGCTTTTTGTTGGCTTCGGATGACGTTCAACTCTATTTTCTCTCGCCTAAACCGCTATTCATCAGCCTTATTACTTCGTTTTGTGCTAAGTCTCATTTTTAATTCTTATCTTTGCCAAAATTTTAAAAACAGTGTTGTATGAAGCTTAAATCACTCTTTTTCTCAATGGCTGTAGGTTATTCGGCAGTTTTATTTTCTCAAACTGTACCGGCCGGAGAATTGAATAATGATAAAAAACAATATACTAATCCGGTCATTAATTATAGTTTGCCCGACCCCACAGTTGTCAAAGATGATGACGGCTATTTCTATCTATATGCTACCGAAGATATCAAAAATGTCCCAATTCATCGGTCAAAAGACCTTGTAAACTGGGACTTTGTAGGAACTGCTTTTACTAAAGCAACTCGTCCCACGTTCGAACCCAAAGGTGGAATCTGGGCACCGGATATTAATAAGATAGGAAATCATTATGTGTTATATTATTCAATGTCCGTCTGGGGTGGAGAATGGACTTGTGGCGTTGGTGTGGCTGTTGCTAATCACCCGGAAGGACCTTTTATTGACCATGGTAAACTATTTCGGAGCAATGAGATTAATATACAGAATTGCATCGATCCCTTTTATATAGAAGACAATGGTAAGAAATATCTTTTTTGGGGTAGTTTCCGCGGGATATATGGAACCGAACTGGCAGAAGACGGACTAACTTTGAAAAAAGATGCTCCGATTTTGAAGGTGGCCGGTACTGCCTATGAAGGTACTTATATTCATAAACGGGATGGTTGTTACTATTTCTTTGCTTCCATCGGTAGCTGTTGTGAAGGGCTGAAGAGCACTTATACTACAGTAGTCGGGCGCTCAGAAAAACTATTTGGCCCCTATGTAGATAAAAGCGGTCGTCCCATGTTAGAGAACAATCATGAGATTTTGATTGGAAAAAATGATTCATTTGTCGGCACCGGACATAACGCTGAGATAGTAACAGATAACAATGGAGCAGATTGGATGCTTTATCATGCTGTTAGTACAGCTAATCCCACAGGACGCGTTTTGATGTTAGATCGCATTAATTGGCAAGATGGTTGGCCGTATGTAGAAGGTGCTAGCCCTTCATTGAAAGGAGATAAACCGGAATTTTAAACAGATAAATTTGAATATTTAATAAATAAGATCGCCCTTATTCGTCATTCCAAATAAGGGCGATTTTATGTCATATACTTGTCATAATGTCATATAAAAGATGTTTTGACTAGTTTTTATCCTTTATTGAATAAAAATTTGTATTAACTCTCCTTATTTTCTGCAATCTTTGTAACTGGAAAAATATTTTAATTAATCAATTATCATGAAAAACAAGACTCTCTTGACCCTAATTTTGCAGTTCGTAGTATCTACAACAATGATAGGAATGGACGTTCTGGCACAAACACCGCAAAAAACATTTGCATATACTAACGACGACGTGTGGGCAGCATACGAAGGATTCAATAAAACACTTCTTGATTCCGGTAAATATATCTATAAAACAAATTCTTCAGATAAAAACGCCACAGACCGTTTTAATGGCGCAGCAGCTATCTGGTGCCAACCTACCTATTGGGATATGGCGATGAATGCCTACAAGCTTGCTAAAACTCAAAAAGACAAGAAGAAAGCAACATACTATAAAGAACTCTGTGATAAGATATTTGCAGGGAATAAGGCTCAGTATGCTCATTTCGATTTTGACGATAACAATGAAAATACCGGGTGGTTTATTTACGATGATATCATGTGGTGGACTATTACGCTGGCTCGTGCCTACGAACTGTTTGAAGTCGATGAATACCTGCGCTTGTCCGAAGAAAGCTTTAGCCGGGTATGGTATGGATCAAAGAAAGTAGGAGACACAGGTTCTTACGACAAAGAAAATGGAGGAATGTTCTGGCAATGGCAACCTATACACAATCCTAATCCCAATAAACCGGGTGACGGTAAAATGGCCTGCATCAACTTCCCGGTGGCGGTAGCTGCACTTACTCTTTATAACAACGTGCCGAAGAGCAGAAAAGAGTCGTCAGAAGAATCACCCAAGTACCAGACAAAAGCTCAATATTTGGCTAAAGGCAAAGAAATTTATGAATGGGGAGTAGAAAACCTGTTGGATAAGAAAACCGGGCTTGTAGCTGACAGCCGTCATGGGAAAGGCACACCTGCTTGGAAAGCACATATTTATAATCAAGCTACCTTCATCGGAGCATCAGTTTTATTATATAAAGCAACCGGTGAAAAACGCTACCTGGACAATGCTATACTTGCTGCAGATTATTCAGTCAATCAAATGTCTGCTCAACACAACTTACTACCTTTTGAAAAAGGAATTGAACAAGGTATTTATACAGCTATTTTTGCCCAATATATGGCCATGTTGGTAAATGACTGCGGACAAATTCAATATGTCCCATTTCTGAAACGTAATATTGAAGTCGGCTGGGCGAATAGAGATAAAACACGCAATGTGTGTGGAGGTAGATACTGGCAAGTATTACCCGATGGAGCAGATATCGATAGCTATTCAGCCTCCGGTATACCGGCATTGATGCTTCTGTTCCCAACGGACGAATAATTTGATATATCAATCTAATACATACTGAAATATCATGAATAATATACGACTACTGCTGGCTTCTTGTCTTTTGTTGATTTCTAATTACTCAGTCAATGCACAAAAGATAAAGCATCAAGAGACGAAAACGACTTTCCAGACATCTGACCCTTGGAAGCCGGAAACGGATGTACGTGCCGATGCAGCAATTGTATATGGTACTTCAGATAGGCCGGGTGTTACCTTTGAACAAAGAGTACAGTCATGGACGAATAAAGGCTATCAGGCACAATTCATGACAGGTGTAGCGTGGGGAAATTATCAAGATTATTTTTTGGGAAAGTGGGATGGAATAAATGATCACCTCAAAGAAGGGCAAAGAGAACGTAATGGAAAAGAGATAGCTCATGGACATATGGTACCGTATATTGTGCCTACTGAGAGTTTCATCCGTTATATGCAAGAAACGCAGATAAAACGCGTAATTGATGCCGGGATCACTTCTATCTTTTTGGAAGAACCGGAATTCTGGATGCGCGGTGGATATAGTGAAGCCTTTAAATCAGAATGGCAAAAATATTATAAATTCCCGTGGAGAGATCAGGAGGAATCGCCCGAAAATACCTATCTCTCAAATAAACTGAAATATCATCTGTATTATAATGCACTGGACAAGATATTTACCTATGCCAAAGAATATGGAAAATCAAAAGGTCTGGATATCAAATGTTATGTACCTACCCATTCATTAATAAACTATACTTCCTGGCAGATTGTAAGCCCGGAAGCCAGCTTGGCTTCACTGGATTGCGTTGATGGATATATTGCGCAAGTCTGGACAGGTACTGCGCGTGAATCCAACTATTTTAACGGTGTAAGAAAAGAACGGGTATTTGAGAATGCTTTCCTTGAATATGGCTGTATGAAGTCGATGACTGCACCGTTGAACCGGAAAATGTACTTCTTGACAGATCCGATAGAGGACTTTCCAAGAGACTGGCAAGATTTTAAACGTAATTATCAGGCTACTTTTTCAGCACAACTCATGTACCCCATGATAGATACCTACGAAGTAATGCCTTGGCCCGACCGTATCTATCTCGGATTGTACCAAGTAGCCGGAACAGATAAAAAAGAACGTATTCCACGTTCATATTCCACTCAAATGCAAATCATGATTAATACACTGAACGATATCCGTACATCCGACAAAAAGATAAGCGGAACGCATGGTATTGGTGTATTGATGGCTAACTCATTGATGTTTCAACGTTTTCCCACTCACAACGGATACGATGATCCTCAATTCTCCAGTTTCTATGGACAAACATTACCACTGTTGAAAAGAGGCGTTCCTGTAGAATTGGTACATATAGAAAACACTCCCTTTAAAGAGACATTCAAAGGACTTCAAGTACTTATAATGTCCTATTCGAATATGAAACCGATGAATCCTGAATACCATACTTACCTCGCAAATTGGGTAAAGAATGGCGGGGTACTGGTTTATTGCGGAGAAGATATTGATCCTTATCAATCTGTATTAGAATGGTGGAATACGGACAATAATCATTATAAAACTCCTTCGGAACATCTGTTCGAAATGATGAATCTATCTCTTAACCCTGTTGATGGAACCTATCATTATGGTAAAGGTACAGTCATCGTCATGCGTGAAGATCCGAAACACTTTGTATTAAAAGCAGGAAATGATCAAAAATATTTTGAGACAATTGCATCTGCCTTTCAGAAGAAAACCGGTAAAAAAATAGAGACTAAGAATAGTTTCTTAGTAGAAAGAGGAGTTTACACCATTGCAGCAGTCATGGATGAAAGTGTTTCGAAAGAGCCTTTGACACTATCCGGATTATATATTGATTTGTTCGACAAAGACCTGCCGATACTGACCGAAAAACAATTTCAACCGGGTGAGCAGGGATATTTGTATGATTTGAATAAGGTATCTCGCAAAGTAAAAGCGAAAGTACTCTGTGGTGCTTCCCGCATCTATGACGAGAAAGTAGGAAAACAAAACTATTCGTTCGTTGCGAAAAGCCCTTTGCATACCACCAATGTATCAAGGGTCCTCCTGCCTCGCAAACCGCAAAAAGTACAGGTGAACGGAAAGACAGAACAACCGGAATGGGACGAAACTTCGAAAACGCTTCTGCTAACCTTCGAAAATGATCCTGCTGGAGTAAATGTATCAATTGAATGGTAAATAGATAAAATAAATGCGAACTAAAATTATGAAACAAAAACTGACGATGCTGTTTCTGGGAGCAGCTTCTGTACTTTCTAGCTGTGGCACCCAGATTGAGCAGCACGAGAAAAATGAGTTGCGTGCTCCGGCTTACCCGCTGGTGACGATAGACCCTTATACCAGTGCCTGGTCATTTACAGACAATTTGTATGATGGCTCCGTGAAACACTGGACAGGAAAAGATTTTCCTTTGATTGGTGTAGCCAAAGTAGACGGACAATTCTACCGTTTCCTGGGAATGGAAGAACTTGAATTGAGACCTTTGGTGAAAACCTCCGAACAAGGTACTTGGACAGGAAAATATACAATCGAGAAACCTGCTGACGGTTGGCAAAATGCTGATTTCGATGATAGCAAATGGAAAGAAGGAGAAGGCGCTTTCGGTACAAAAGAAAATGAGCCTGCCGCAAAAACACAGTGGGGTGAAGAGTTTATCTGGGTACGTCGCGTAGCAGATATCCAGGAAGACCTGACAGGCAAAAACGTATACCTGGAATATTCTCATGACGATGATGTAATTATCTACATTAATGGAATCAAAGTTGTAGATACAGGAAATGCTTGTAAAAAGCATGTACAAGTAAAATTGTCCGATGAGGTTATTGCTTCTTTGAAGAAAGGAGATAACTTAATTGCCGCTTATTGCAACAATCGCGGAGCAAACGCATTGCTTGATTTCGGACTGTTGGTAGAATTGGACGATAGCCGTTATTTCAATCAGACAGCTACACAAACATCTGCCGATGTGCAACCCATGCAGACTTATTACACCTTTACTTGTGGTCCGGTAGATTTGAATCTCACATTTACTGCTCCTTTATTTATGGATAATCTGGATCTGATGACTCGTCCGGTTAATTATATCTCTTATGAAGTAGCATCCAACGATGGAAAGAAACATGAAGTAGAATTATACTTCGAAGCTTCTCCTCAATGGGCACTCGACCTGCCTCACCAGGAATCTGTAGCTGACAGCTTTACAGAAGGCGACTTGTTATTCCTCCGTACCGGTAGCCGTAATCAGGAAATTCTGAAAAAGCAAGGTGATGATGTACGTATTGACTGGGGACACTTCTATCTGGCTGCAGAAAAAGAAAACAGCACTTATGCCATTGGCGAAGGCAAGAAATTGCGTAAGAGCTTTACTGAAAACAAACTGGAAGCACCCTCTTCGGAAGGTTATGATAAGATGGCTCTGGTACGCTCATTAGGCGAAACAAATAAAGCTAACGGTCATCTGTTGATTGGATATGATGATATTTATTCCATCCAATATTTCGGTGAGAACCTGCGTCCATATTGGAATCGCACCGGTAATGAAACAATCGTTTCCCAATTCCAGAAAGCCGAAAAAGAATATAACACACAGATGAAAAACTGTGCAGCTTTCGATAAGAAAATGATGCAGGAAGCAACAGCAGCCGGCGGACGTAAATATGCCGAACTTTGTGCTTTAGCTTATCGTCAGGCACTTGCAGCTCATAAATTAGTAGAAGCTCCGAATGGTGACCTTGTATTCCTCTCTAAAGAAAACTTCAGTAATGGTTCCATTGGAACAGTCGATTTGACTTACCCGGGAGCTCCGTTGCTTTTACTCTACAATCCTGAGCTGGTGAAGGCTACCATGAATCATATATTCTATTACAGTGAAAGTGGAAAATGGACAAAACCATTTGCTGCTCATGATGTAGGTACTTATCCGATGGCTAACGGTCAGACTTATGGCGGAGATATGCCGATAGAAGAATCCGGTAATATGGTAGTATTGGCTGCTGCTATTGCTGCTATGGAAGGAAATGCCGATTATGCAAAGAAACATTGGGAAACTTTGACAACTTGGACAGACTATCTGGTTGAATACGGTTTGGATCCCGAAAACCAACTTTGTACAGACGACTTCGCCGGACACTTTGCACACAATGCCAACCTTTCTATTAAAGCAATTATGGGTGTCGCTTCATATGGCTATCTGGCAGATATGCTAGGCAAAAAAGACATTGCAGAGAAATATACCAAAAAAGCAAAAGAAATGGCTGCCGAATGGGAGAAAATGGCAAATGACGGAGATCATTATCGTCTGACCTTTGACAAACCGGGAACATGGAGCCAGAAATATAATCTGGTATGGGATAAACTGTTGAATTTACAGATTTTCCCGTCACAGATTGCTGATACGGAAATCGCTTACTACCTGACAAAACAGAATAAATACGGTCTTCCGTTGGATAATCGGGAAGCCTATACTAAGACAGACTGGATTATGTGGACAGCTACATTGGCTAATGACAAAGCTACTTTCGAAAAGTTCATCGACCCTGTATATCTGTTCATGAACGAAACTCCGAACCGTGTACCGATGTCTGACTGGGTATTTACAGATGCTCCTAACCAAAGAGGCTTCCAAGCTCGTTCCGTAGTCGGTGGATATTTCATTAAAATGCTAGAAGGTAAACTTAATAATTCAAACAAATAAATAATTATGAAGAAACAAGTAAAATATATTAGTACAGGTATGCTGGCAGCTATGCTGCTTTGCGGAGGACAAGTACAGGCTGCTGACCGTGTATCGGAGATGTATGTTTGTGCTGTAGATGCCATTCAGAAAGATAACCGTCCGGAAGTTTCCGAACGTTTATTCCATTCAGATGCAGTAGAAAAAGAAATTCTCCGTGTACAGAAGTTGCTGAAAAATGCCAAATTAGCTTGGATGTTTACAAACTGTTTCCCCAATACACTGGATACAACCGTACATTTCCGCATGGGTAAAGATGGCAAACCGGATACCTTTGTTTATACGGGAGACATACATGCCATGTGGCTTCGTGACTCCGGAGCACAGGTTTGGCCATACGTACAGTTGGCAAATTCTGATCCTGAACTGAAACAAATGCTGGCGGGAGTAATCCTCCGCCAGTTCAAATGTATCAACATCGATCCCTATGCAAATGCATTTAATGATGGTCCGGTAGAAGACAACGAATGGATGACAGACTTGACGGCTATGAAACCGGAACTGCACGAACGTAAATGGGAGATCGACTCATTGTGTTACCCGTTACGTCTGGCCTATCATTACTGGAAAACAACAGGTGATGCAAGCATATTCACTGAAGAGTGGATACAGGCAATAACTCAGGTTCTGAAGACGTTTAAGGAACAACAACGCAAAGAGGGAGTCGGACCTTATAAATTCCAACGCAAGACCGAACGTGCTTTGGATACATTGAACAACGATGGATTGGGAGCTCCTGTAAACCCTGTCGGACTGATTGTGTCTGCTTTCCGCCCTTCAGACGATGCTACTACTTTGCAATATCTGGTTCCTTCTAACTTCTTTGCCGTATCTTCTTTGCGCAAAGCTGCCGAGATTCTGGAAGCTGTCAATAAGAAAGATGATCTCGCAAAAGAATGCAAAACATTGGCCAAAGAAGTAGAAACAGCTTTAAAGAAATATGCAGTTTACAAACACCCTAAATATGGTAAGATCTATGCTTTCGAAGTAGACGGCTTTGGCAATCAACTGCTGATGGACGATGCCAATGTGCCTAGCTTGCTTGCAATGCCTTATCTGGGTGACGTAGATGTGAACGACAAAATTTACCAGAATACCCGTAAGTTTGTTTGGAGTGAAGACAATCCTTACTTTTTCAAAGGTACTGCCGGCGAAGGTATTGGCGGTCCACATATCGGATATGACATGATTTGGCCGATGAGTATTATGATGAAAGCATTTACCAGTAAAGATGACGCAGAAATCAAGGCTTGCATCAAAATGTTGATGGATACCGATGCCGGAAAAGGATTTATGCACGAATCATTCCACAAAAATAATCCGGAGAAATTTACCCGTGCTTGGTTTGCATGGCAAAACACACTCTTCGGAGAACTGATTCTAAAATTGGTAAATGAAGGAAAAGTGGATTTGTTGAACAGTATTAATTAATAAAGTATCATGAAAAAGTTATGTGTATGGGCAGTTGCCGCCCTTTTAATGGCAGCTTGTACACCGAAAGCCGAGCAAAAAACAACGGATTCCGGTTTATTGCAAAGTAACTTCCAGACGGAAGTAGATGGAAAAAAAACAGACTTGTATGTGTTGCGTAACAAGAACAACATGGAAGTTTGTATTACCAACTTCGGTGGACGTATCGTTTCTGTAATGGTTCCGGATAAGGACGGACAAATGCGTGATGTAGTATTAGGATTCGATTCAATCCAGGACTATATCTCTAAACCTTCTGACTTTGGCGCAACTATTGGTCGTTATGCCAACCGTATCGGCCAGGCTAAGTTTACGTTAGATAGCGTAGAATATCAGTTGCCTAAAAACAACTACGGACACTGTCTGCACGGCGGACCGAAAGGATTCCAATACAAGATATTTGATGCAAACCTGCTGACTCCTCAAAAACTTGAACTGATTGGTAAGTCTGAAGATGGCGAAGAAGGATTCCCGGGCAACCTTACTTGCAAAATCGTGATGGAATTGACTGACGACAATGCAATTGATATTAAATATGAAGCAGAAACAGACAAACCGACTGTTATAAATATGACTAACCATTCATATTTCAACCTCGACGGTGATGCAGGTAGCAATAGCGATCACCTGCTGATGGTAGATGCTGATACTTATACTCCGGTGGACAGCACATTTATGACTACAGGTGAGATTGTTACAGTAGAAGGAACTCCGATGGATTTCCGTATGGCTACTCCGGTAGGTTTGCGTATCAACGACTATAATTTCGAGCAATTGAAAAATGGTGACGGTTACGATCATAACTGGGTGCTGAATGCTAAAGGTGATGTAACTCGCAAAGCTGCTACATTGCAATCACCAAAAACAGGTATTGTAATGGATCTTTATACTAGCGAACCGGGTGTTCAGGTATATGCAGGAAACTTCCTCGACGGAACTCTGACCGGAAAGAAAGGCATTACTTATAACAAGCGTGCTTCTGTATGTCTTGAGACACAGAAATTCCCTGATACTCCTAACAAACCGGAATGGCCGTCAGCTGTATTGCGTCCGGGAGAGAAGTATACAAGTGAATGTATCTACAAATTCTCTGTAGCTAAATAATTATAAAATCATGAGAAGGTACAGTGGTCTTTGGCTCTTTTTGTTATTATGCACGACGATAGCCGTTGCACAGAACACTAAATATGTGAATCTGTTTATCGGAACGTCCGGCGATAACGGACAAGTAGCACCCGGGGCCACTGTTCCTTTCGGAATGGTATGTGTCTGTCCTGACAGCGATCCGCGCACTCATGCCGGTTATGATTATGCAGTGACAAAAGTATCCGGCATTTCTGTTAATCGTCTCTCCGGAGTAGGTTGCAGCGGAGGTGGTGGAAATTTGCGTATCCGTCCTGTGGCTCCTTCACAGGAACTGCATATTGATAAGTCAAGCGAACAGGCAATTCCCGGCTATTATACAACTGCATTCACTAATGGTATTGAAACCGAATTGACGGCAACCAATGCTATGGCAGCAGAAGTTTTCCAATTTAATCAGAATACCCCCGCCGCCTTGTGGGTGGACTTTGCTTCCACTTTCGAAGGTGTGGCTACCTGTCATTACGAACGTATATCAGACACCTGTATAGAAGGATATGTACAGGCAAGAAACGTTTGCGGACATGGTCAATACAAACTCTACTTCTCTCTCAACACCAACCACCCTTTCCGTTTGCAGGAACAGCAGACAACTACAGCTGCTCTGATGTTCGACAAAATAGTACGTACTGTAGAAGTTCGCATCGGACTCTCGCCGTTGAGTACAGAACTCGCTTCACAAGAATGCTCCCGTTGGAAAAAGATGAACTTCTCCGACCTGAAACATCAGGCTTGCACTCAATGGGAGAAACAACTGCAAAATATAGACGTGAAAGGAGGAGAGGAAGATGATAAAGTAATTTTCTATACCTCACTTTACCGGACTTTCCTGAGCCCGGTTGATGTCACTTCTCCCGATGGCGAATATCTGGGCACAGACGGGAAGAAATATGTTACAAAAGATTTTCGTTATTACAGTAATTGGTCATTGTGGGATACCTTCCGCACTAAATTCCCTCTATTGGTACTGACCGAGCCAGTGAAGATGCGCGACATGGCTACTTCTCTGATTCACCTGTATGCCACCGGTAAAAAAGACTGGTCTACGGGATTCGAATCGACTCCCACCGTTCGTACCGAACATACTGTAGTTTTATTGCTGGATTCATATCGGAAAGGAATAACGAACCTTGATTTCCGTAAAGGCTATGCCGGTATGAAAGAAGAGATGGAACGCCTGCCGATGCGTTCGCCCGATCAGAAAATGGAATCGGCTTATGATCTTTGGGCAATGGCTCAGATCGCAGATATTATAGGCGAAAAAGCAGATGCCGAGCTTTATAAGCAACGTTCTGTCACACTATTTGAAGAAATTTGGAAAAAAGAATTTATGACCGTCACTCCGGCTTTTGAAGTGATGAAGAATAATGGACTTTATCAGGGAACCCGCTGGCAATACAGATGGGCAGCCCCACAATATATCGACAAGATGATAGAATGGGTAGGGCAGGACTCACTCCGCTCGCAGCTCAGCTACTTCTTCGATCATCATCTGTACAATCAGGGCAATGAACCGGACATCCATGTCCCTTACCTGTTCAACCGTCTCGGAGCGCCGGGAGAAACCCAACAGCTTGTACGCAACTTAATGACCCAACCAATGATTCACAAGTACGGAGGCAATTCGGAATTTCCTACTCCTTACTTTGGCAAAGCATTTAAGAATGACCCCGTAGGGTATAGTCCCGAAATGGACGAAGATGACGGTACGATGAGTGCCTGGTATGTGTTTGGAGCTATGGGCTTTTATCCGCTGTTGGTAGGTGATGAATATTATGAACTGACTTCGCCTCTTTTTAATAAAATACAGCTTCGCCTGTCCAACGGGAAGAGATTGACCGTTGAGGTGAAAGGCAGGAAAAAGAAAGATGATTTGATTCAAAGTATCCATTTCAATGGAAAGCTCATTGATGATTATCGTATTTCTCATCTCGAACTTCTGAAAGGAGGACATTTGATATTTAAGTATAAGTAGTTATTTAATTAACAGGTTGTATAACCTATCTATATTATGATGAAAAAGAATAGACGTTTAAAAGTAACCTTTGCAGGTGCTCTGTTGACAGCAAGTCTGTTTACTACCGCTTGTGCTGCTCCTTCATCCGATGGATCGGTGAAGGTAGTAGACCGTCCCGACACACAATCGACTAACGTAAATTATGTAAGCTACCGTGCTCCGCTTCAGCCATTGAATTTTATCAAATTACCGGTTGGCAGTGTCCGCCCGGAAGGATGGGTGAAGAAATACCTCGAACTGCAACGTGAAGGATTGACCGGACATCTGGGAGAAATCAGTGCTTGGCTGGAAAAAGAAAACAACGCATGGCTCACTACAGGCGGAGATCATGGTTGGGAAGAAGTCCCTTACTGGCTCAAAGGATATGGAAACTTGGCCTACATCCTGAACGATCCGAAAATGATAGCCGAAACAAAGATTTGGCTCGAAGGAGCCTTTGCAAGCCGGCAGCCCGATGGCTATTTCGGCCCTGTAAACGAGCGTAACGGCAAACGTGAACTCTGGGCACAAATGATTATGCTCTGGTGTCTGCAATCATATTACGAATACTCCAATGATCAGCGGGTAATTGACCTGATGACTAATTATTTTAAATGGCAGATGACAGTGCCCGACGATAAATTACTCAAAGATTATTGGGAAAACAGCCGTGGCGGTGATAATATCATCAGTATCTACTGGCTATACAACCACACTGGAGATAAATTCCTGCTTGAACTGGCAGAAAAGATTCACCGCAATACGGCCAACTGGACGAAGCCTAGCTCTTTGCCTAACTGGCATAATGTGAATATCGCCCAATGCTTCCGCGAACCCGCCACTTATTATATGCAGACAGGCGATTCTGCTATGCTTAATGCTTCTTATAATGTACATAATCTGATTCGTCGTACTTTTGGTCAAGTACCGGGCGGTATGTTTGGTGCTGACGAAAATGCTCGCATGGGATTCATTGATCCCCGCCAGGGAGTAGAAACTTGCGGACTGGTAGAACAAATGGCTTCTGATGAAATTATGCTTTGCATGACCGGTGATCCCATGTGGGCGGAACACTGTGAAGAAGTAGCATTCAATTCTTATCCTGCTGCCGTGATGCCCGATTTCAAATCATTACGTTATATCACTTGTCCCAACCATACCGTCAGCGATTCAAAGAATCATCATCCGGGCATCGACAATAGTGGTCCGTTTCTTTCAATGAACCCGTTCAGCAGCCGTTGCTGTCAGCACAATCATGCTCAGGGTTGGCCTTACTTCTCAGAACACCTCGTGTTGGCAACTCCTGATAATGGTGTGGCAACTGCTATCTATGGGGCTTGCAAGGCAACAGTGAAAGTAGGTCAGGGAAAAGAAATCGTTCTTCACGAACAGACTAATTATCCTTTCGAAGAAGGTATTACTTTTACCGTTTCTACCGGTGAAAAGGTTGCTTTCCCGTTCTATCTCCGTATTCCTACCTGGACTTCGAATGCTGAAGTACGTGTGAATGGCAAGAAAGTGAGTGCTAAGCCTGTAGCAGGAAAATATCTTTGTATCGAACGCGAATGGACTGACGGTGATAAAGTGGAGCTGACTTTACCGATGTCTCTTTCTATGCGCACTTGGCAGGTAAATAAGAATAGTGTAAGTGTGGATTACGGACCATTGACAATGTCTCTCAAGATAGACGAAAACTATGTAGAGAAAGATAGTCGCGAAACTGCTATCGGTGACTCTAAATGGCAGAAAGGTGCAGATTCTAAGAAATGGCCTACTACCGAGATTTATGCAAATAGCCCTTGGAACTATTCATTGGTATTAGATCAAAAAGAACCGTTGAAGAATTTCAAAGTAGTACGTAAAGACTGGCCGGCAGACAACTTTCCATTCACTGTAGGCAGCGTACCTTTGGAAGTGAAAGCATACGGTCGTCAAGTGCCCGGCTGGAAAATAGATGAAACCGGACTTTGCGGTGTATTGCCCGAAGAAAATGCAGTGAAAGGTGCAAAAGAAGAGATTACTTTGATTCCCATGGGAGCAGCAAGATTAAGAATTTCCGCTTTCCCCAATACAAGGGAATAAGAATAGAAAGCAAACAACATCGGCACTTTTATATATTAGGATCATCCTGCTAAAAACATTAGATTAAAAAACAAGGCGTGTATTATTATGGCTGTAAGCTCATGATAATGTACGCCTTGAGTAGGATATTATCTTTCTTATAATTTCCTTATCAAGATGTTGAGAATGTGAAGCCTCAATTTTTAGTATTAATAACTTCTTTTTTGTGTACTTTTTGTTCACTGGCATTATAAAAGCTCCGAAGAAAGCGAAGCCATGTTGGGTGGTTTATGTACAAAGAGCATCTATTTATTTTCTGTGGAGGAAACAGCTAGTAAAATAGTAGAAAATAATGATTGGATAACCCAAAAGGGTGAGATAATTATTTTTAGAAGAATATTGACTCAAAATGAACAATAATATTTGCTCAAATGTGAATTGAAAGCTGTTTTTTTGTTACAATATATAGATGGGTAATATTGTTTGTCTGCTTAATGGTTTGATAACCAGTGTATATTTGTTGGAAAAAGTGTAACGGGCTCTTGTGGAATGGTTGGAATACCTGTATCTTTAAACCGATTTTTATATATGAGAAGAATGATTGTGTTGTAATGTACTTATTTATAGAAAAAGGGTTGATTAGTGTGGCAGGTAAATCTAATTGCAATAAATTAGATTTATGATTATAGAATTTATGGTACTTAGAATGAGATATTTTGTTCACTAAAGTGTAATTATAATATTAATTAAATAGACTATTTATGTCTATCAATAAGAAATAGTAATATGTTTTTGATATAAATTAAATTTGTTCATTATGAAAAAAGTGAAAATACTCTTTTATTTGTTGTAGATTTGTTTTTAGTTTCTTGTAATGCGGATATTTTTCTGGACTAGGAACCTTTACGTTTTGATGAAACTGTGTCATTTCCCACTACTTGGCAGTAACAGTTGGGATATGCCGAAAATCGTAACAGAAACTTTAATAAATAAGATTTCAGCCATTTTTAAACACCCTCTTAGTAAAAAGAGATATTATAAACCATCATCAACAGTAGTGACATGAATAGTTCGAATGTGTTTTTTATTCGCACAACTAACAATTTAAATGAAAGATTCGTAGCTATAATAAAAGCTATATTATATTTCTTTTTTATTCCATTTATTCTATCTGGATGTAATAGGGGTGATTCGCAATTGAAAGAGGCATTAATATTAGCCAAAAACAACCGGTCCGAATTAGAGAAAGTATTAGATTTCTATCAAAATGACTCTCTAAAATTAGAAGCAGCAAAATTTCTAATAAAAAATATGCCTGGACACTATTCTTATCAGGGAAATACAATTGAAAAATATTATGATGCTGTAGATTCTATATTAACTATAAACTATCCCATTGATACTCTAAAAGTTAGAATAGAAGAACTTTCCAATAAATTTAAAACGAAACTTGATACCATTCAAGATATAGAAATCATAAAATCGGATTTTTTAATTGAAAATATAGAAAAGGCATTTACCGAATGGAAATCTGTAAAATGGGCTGCACATATTTCATTCAATGATTTTTGTGAATATATTCTGCCTTATAAATCTTCAGAACTACAGTCTTTAGACAATTGGAGAGATTATTTAAAAACATTCTATCCCTACAAACTGGAAGAACTTAGCTGTTGTGATTTATTTAAACGTTCTGCTCTTTGGACTACATGTAAAATAAATCATGAATTGAGATTTTATGTGAAACCTATAGTCTGGGATTCACAAATTATCTCTATATTACGCCCTTCAACTCAAATGCGTTTTCCTTTCGGTCTTTGTGAGGACTACTCGCAATTGGAAACTGCTATTCTACGCAGTAACAGTGTTCCTGCAATGATCGATTTTACTCCCCAATGGCCGTTTCGTAGTCTAGGACATTCATGGAATGCCATTCTAGCTAATAATGGCAAATTCATACCTTTTGGGGGAATCGACAGTGACCCCGGTGAGCCACATAAATTGGATGAAAAAATGGCGAAGGTATATAGGAAAACATATGCTATCAATCATGCGGTAAAGCGCTTAATACAAACAGAACAAAGCGTACCATCAACTTTTAGCACACCTTTTATAAAAGATGTCACTACTGAATACATGATAACCAGTGATATTCAAGTTAACGTTGGAAAACAGAAAACCAACTATGCATATTTAGCAGTATTCGACAACCAATCATGGCAGCCAGTCTCTTTTGAAGAAATCAACAAAGGGGTCGCATTTTTTAAAGACATGGGACGTGATATCGTTTATCTGCCGGTATGTTATCTAAAAGCACGGATAAAACCGGTAGCTCCCCCTTTCATTCTGACATCAACTGGAGAAATTAGACCTTTCATTCCTGACACCAATCACCTACAAACTGTAACTTTATATAGAAAATATCCCGTATTTAAGCATGTACATGAAATTGCCGATCGAATCATGGGAGGAAAACTGCAAGCTTCAGATAACGAAAATTTCGAAAATCCTGTGACCATTTACGAAGTAGACAATTGGATAACTCATGGGGAAGAAATAAAAGTACCTGATTCTTTGGGAAATTATAGATATTGGAGATATTATAAACCGAACGGAGGACACTGTAACATTGCAGAAGTAGTATTCGTTGGAGGTAAATCTCACCAGATAATCAGGGGGCGCATTATAGGGACAGAAGGATCATTTGGTAATAGGCCTGAATATACAAGAGAAGCGGCATTTGATAATGATGCATTAACATACTTTGACGCCCCACTCAATGACGACGGGTGGGTAGGTATGGATTTTGGCGAACCCATAAAAATGGAAAAGATCATGTATACACCTCGAGGAGATGGAAATACAATCGAAATATCAGATATGTATGAACTTTTTTATTGGGATCGTCATTGTTGGGTATCATTAGGTGAGCAAAAAGCTGCTTCTGTTAAATTAGAATATGAAAATGTGCCGACTAACGCTTTACTACTTCTGAAAAATTTAACAAAGGGAAAAGAAGAAAGAATATTCACCTACGAAAATGAAGAACAAGTATGGTGGTGATTAAAAAAGTATACCCTAAAATCTGTAACATTGTGTGTAAAAAGTTATAAGATATCTTTTTTTAGGCATTACGCTAGTGGTTGCGGATTTAAGGTTTTAGGAGAATAGCGTTTCAAAATGAGTCCTGATATTTGTTTAAGTATGAATTGGAAGCTGTGCTTTTTATTACAATATACAGATAAATAATATTGCTTATTTATTTAACTTGTTGATAATAAGTGTTGTTTGTTGAAGGCGTGTAACGGACTCTTGTCAGGTGTTTGGGCTGCCTGTATTTTTACGAATGTTATACGACAATTTAGAGGACTAAATAGTTGTGATTTAGAAACTGTGAGATACTTTATTAACATATGTAGATTTATATTTCCGGTAGGATGAAAGCATTAATAAAATTAATAAGATATTCTTCATATTTATCAGGTGCTGCAGTCTCTATAGCCACAGCCTGTGCGCATCTAAGGCTGTTGCATTGGCATATGGCGGGAGATTATCATAGGCAAGCACCTATTTTATGGCGTTTATGCCTTGCTGAACGAATAAAACATTAACTTTACGGCATACTTTTACTGCAAAGGTCTAAGTCAAGTTATAGATAAACTATTTAAATGATTAAAAGCTTAGTAATATGTCAGGTTCAGAATTAATATTGTTGATTTGTATGGTAATATCTATTGTGTTGAATATATATTATGTAAAACCTGTTTGGGAGAAACTCAAAACAAAACGGGGTACGCATATACGTTTTGCACTGTGGCTAATATCCAGTTGGGCAATTACTATTTATTTAGTAGTGGAATGTTGGAAGTTTGTATTGAAAGATCTATTTGTATAAATATCTATTAAGTAGCATTTATATAAACGCCTATTAATAAGTAGTATCTCAAAATTAGTAATTAATCTGCTCTCTTTCATCCAGAGCGTAGCAAAGCATCTCTTCTTTTTAATGTCAAGAGAGAGTAGATTCAAAGGAAAACATTATTTGTGATGATGTATCCCTTTATTAGTAACTATATTTGTGCCCTCCTATTGTCACAGTTGTGCCAGCGAGGTGGCACAACTGTGACAATAGGAGGGTATTCTTGTGCCAATATGATGGCACAACTGTATATGTTAAGTAACTATGATTATGTCTGGAAACACTTTACACAGATTGGTTATTACTTTCTAATTCACTATACATATTTATGATACTCTTCCCGCTTTGGCATACACGGAACTACCATAAGTTTCTTTCCATCGCATGAATAGACTAGTGAACTAAAGTATCATGAATTGGTAACTCGAAATATAAATAACAGGTATTGATTCCCGTAATTAGTTATTTTATACCTTTGTAGCCGCAAGATAACTGAGACGCAATTACTAATGAGATAGAAAAGTAGCGATATGAAACAAATAATTTATCCTTTCAAGCAATTATTATCAGGTGGTCTGTTATGCATTGGTGTTGTAATAGTCGCCTATCTATTTGAAATCTTTTTCCCTGGAATGTATGTGAACGCTTTCTCATCTTCTATTTATCTTTCATTTTGGATGGTTCTTTTAGTGGGAGCCTTGATTTGGACATTTCGTGAACCGGGAGTAAAGGGATTAGCATCTGAAATAACAGATTGGCAACTTATTGCGGCTTTCTTTTTATTTGTATCAGACCGAATCTATAATGCTATGCCAAAAGAAATTCACCGAGATATAGCTCCGGTATTGTCTACATATACATTACCGATATTGATTATTGGGAGTTTAATAGTAGCAGGCATAATCAAGTTTTCCACATCGTTATACCGGAGGTTAGAAGATGAACGGAGGCAAAATGCACTTCAAACACAAAGAATTCAGCAATTACTTGATTCTCCTCCAACTCAATATAAAAGTTGTCTATTGATTCGTAAACTTATAAAGAATGAATCTATCATTCTGCTTTCTGCAAGTGACAACCTCCAATTGGTAGAGGAATGTCAGATAATTGATTTAGCTTTTTTCAATTGGTTGAGGAAACAGAATCTTCCACAGACTCCTCCTCCACGTGTCATAATTTTATGTGTACTGATTCGGATGCTAAAAACGAAAGAGGAGATATTAACTATTCTTGATATGACTAATGACACTTATCGGGTTATGAAATCTCGTGCTCGGAAGCGTTTAGGCATTGAAGATGAAGATTGGGAAACATTCTTGAAGGAAATAAAATAATTTTATCTCTAAAGTGTTAATCCATTTATTAATTCTACTAAAGAATTCATGGCAGAAATAGTCCCGCTTATTATAGCAACATAAAACCATACTCTTTTATTGGAGTATTGATTTTTAGGGAATAATTTGATAGCACCTGCTATTAGTATTATCCATGAAAGTAAATTAAATAAGTTGATCATAAATATCTGAATAACAATATTTATGTCTTTGATAAATAGGTCTAAGTAGCATAAAAAGAATATTATGCTACTTACTATACCATATAGAATGATATATCGTAGAGCTATTTTTAATTCCCGATACATTCTTGATATGCTTTATCAGCCATTCTTGTTTCAAAATTATATATTGATGCAGCATTCATATAGCAAAGTTGTGCAACTGCTGGGAAGTTTCCACAAGTTGCAGTTGCATTATCAAATTTTAATTTAGCTGCATCTTTTGTCGCCTCTCTCTGTTTTTCACACTCAGAAGTATTTCCTCCCCCTTCTTGACGCGTTTTTAAAGAGTTCGTCTTTATTTGTGAACGGCTTTCTGCAAATAGCGTGAATAATTGTGTCCTTTCCTCTTCACTTAATCTCAAGAATCCAGTCTGATTGAAGAGCTTTTCCCTAGCTTGGTCTACTTGCTGTAATACCTCATTCATATTCGCTTTTTGAATGAGGTCAGCCATATAATCATCATTATTTATGCTGCTCATATGCTGATCGTATTCTTCTTCGCTTAATGTAGAAGTATAGGCTTTCAGTTTTTCGGCTAGAAGTTCATTACTCATTTCAAACTCCCAAAATTCATTTGAAGCAGCAATAGAGTCAATAAGGGTGTATTCCCCATTCATCATTCTTGATGAAAATGCACGTGTTTTAGCTACCCCATTTGCTCCCACTTCTGTTTCATCAGCATAATAGTCATCGTTACTACAACTATAAATAAAGAATGTGGCTAATATTCCACAAACAAATACTATTGCATACGATAGATTTTTAATTCTTTTTCCAGTCATGATTGTTTTGATTTTAGATTTGCTGCAAAGTAAGCTAAAAAATAGAAATTTGAAGGAAAATATTTGCTCTAAAAATAAAAAAAAGTGTTCTTATTAAATTAAGTATTCGTTTAACCGTTACAGATTAAGCATTAACCAATTTTTTTCGTTTAGCTAATTTGTTTGTAATGAGTTTAATAACTCAATTTGTCGTGTAACGCCCTATTGCATTGTATTGTAAAGACCGGTATCTTTGCAAAAGTAAAAAGCAATATAGGAACAGAAAAATATTGATAATGTTTATCAGTGCTATGTTGTTTTGTTTTTTAATAGAGGATATACTTTATTATACTAGTGTGTATATATAATTATGTTAAATGAAGATTTAAGGTTTGGCGAGGACACTCTGAGGGGAGAGCATGTTTCATTTGCAACATTGTATAAATGCTACTTCTTTATCGTCTTAGAGGTTAAACTCTGGTTGAAAAAGAAAAGTGTTTTTTATATTTGTAGTTCTCGCCAGCCTTTTATTTTATTGTAGTCTAGAAATCTAAAAATCCTTATTACAATATTTGATATGTTAGTTTTAAAAAGTACTCATCGAGGTGTTCCGCAATAAATTAAAAAATAGTTGTTCTTTTCATTTTATCTATAACCATTATTATTTCAGTAAGTTTTTTATTTGATGCTCAAATGCCTTTTCTGCATTTTTTTTGTAGGAAAAGTAAGGCGGATGATTCAGTCTTTACTTCTTTGCATAAAGGCATTTCATTGAAAATACTAAATTTATATAAGGATGAATGGGGGTGAAGAATAAAGTTACCGTAACTCCCTCAAAATAGATATATTTCAAGATTTTGTTCTATATGATAAACAAATAAATGTGGTTACATTTTTAATAAATCATTGTAAACAAGTACTCCACCTAAAAAACCGGTAGCAGCAACAGAAAAAGCAGCCAAAATATAAAAGAGAAATCCAAACTTATGGAGTTTCTCAGCATATTTTTTTAATAAATGCTTAGCTAAATAAAACGCAGATGCAATACATAAGAATGTTACTGTTACACCGGCAAATGTGCTATGGATATTTTTAGCTTGAGCTAAAACCGGTTCAGTAAAGTTTGGGGTAAATATACCGCCGGCTATTGCTGCCAATATAGCAGAAAGTGTAGCAAAATACAAAATATATTCTCCACACGGATATGCAAATTTGTTAGGTTTGAATAATCGTAATGCGGCAAATAGTACACCCAATAAAGTTAATGCTATTGGGAAGTGGACTAACATCGGATGAATATGGGCAGTATCAAACATATCTTTTTTTCAAATAACATATATGAGATTATTATGTTCACTGTAATATGCACTAAATAAAAATGAATTTGAAGCATACCCCGGTCTTAATTAATTGTGCAGTTTATTCCACTCTGGGTTGTATGAAAAATAATTTAGTAATGTAATTCAGATTTCAATTGGCCCTTTTTCGTTTCTGCTGGTTTATTCATAAAATCCGATTATTTCAAAGTCCTTTATCCATAACCTTCTTCGCCTTTTCACGCTATTTTTCAGTTTTATTTTTTATCTTTGTACAAAATAGGACACGTGAAAATCAGAGATATATGAAGTCAGTAGCTTATTCCTTTCAACAACTATTGTCAGGCGGTTTGTTATGCTGTGGTGTCATAGTTGTGGCATATTTGTCCGAGATATTTTTCCCGGAATGGTATGTTGATGCATTTTCTTCTTCTATTTATCTCACATTATGGCTGGTATTATTTGTAGGAGCATTGCTTTGGACTATTCGCGAACCGAGTGCTCAAGGATTGGGTGCTGAAATAACCGATTGGCAATTTATTGCTGCTTTTCTCCTGTTTGCATCAAATAGGGTTTTTGAAGTGATGCCGAAAGAAATTCATCGGGTAATGGATCCGGTCCTGTCTACTTATATGTTGCCGGCATTGATCATTGGCGGATTGGTGGTGGCCGGTATAATTAAGCTTTCGATAACTTTAAATAGGAAGTTGGTAGTGGAACGACAGCAGACAATTCTTCAAACACAACGAATTAAAGAATTGATAGATTCTCCTCTGCCTACACAGAAAGGACTTTTGTTATTTCGAAGTTTAATTGAAAATAAATCTATTGCCCGATTTTCTGCAAGTGAAATTTCGTTGCTAATAGAAGGATGCCATACGATGGATCCGATCTTTTTCGGTTGGCTAAAAAAGCAAAATATTCAACCTACACCACGTGACATCATATTATGTGTTCTTATTCGAATGAGAAAAAGTAAAAATGAGATATTATCTATCTTACGTATTAATGATGGCTCTTATCGTGTTATGAAATCTCGTGCAAAAAAACGATTCAATATCGAAAATGATGATTGGGAAGTGTTCTTGCAAAATTTGAAGTAATGCTATATTAGTGTGTTTATTAATTTTATAAATGAATCAATCGCAGCAACCGAACTCATCATTATTGTATAGTAGAACCAGACTCTTTTATTAGATGATTTATGTCTTGGAAATGTTCTGACTGCACCTATTATAAGAACTATCCACGAAAGGAATTGGAAAAAAATAAGCAAGACATATTGAAGAATATAATTAATATCCTTTATGAAGTAATTTGAATAACATATTACAATGCTAATACCACAAATTATGCAATAAAGAGTGATATATTTAATTAATTTCATTATATTAATTACCTATGCATTCTTCGTAATGCTTTTTTGCCCATTCTAAGTCACAATTGCGTCTAGCTGCTGCTTGAATATAACAAGGATATGGAAATAATATACTATCGCAAAATAGCACATTATGGTTATAAGTAGCTTCAGCTTGCTGAATTTCGGCTTCTCGTTTCTTTTCACATTCAGATACATTTCCTCCTTCTTGTCGCGTTTTCAAAGATTCTATCTTTGTATTTGAACGACTTTCTGCAAACTGCATAAATAATTGTGTTTTTTCCTCTTCACTTAATTTTGAAAATCCTGTGTTTTTGAGGAGATTCTCTTTTGCTTTATTCATTTGTTGCAATACTTCTTCTAAGTTAGCTGTTTTAATGAATTCGGTTGTATAATCGTCATTATTGAGATTCTCCATAAGTACATCATATTCTTCCTGTCCTAATGATGAAGCATAAGTATCAAATTTCTGGGCAAGAAGTTCGCTACTCATTTGAAATTCCCAAAACTCATCAGAAGCAGCGATAGAATCAATAAGTGTATCACCTATCCCCATCATTCTAGATGAAAGTGCACGTGTTTTGGCTACCCCATTATCTTCTTTCCGGGTTTCGTCCGTATAATATTCATCTGTACTACAGCTATAGATAAAGAAAGTGGATAATAGTCCACAGGTAAGTACTATTACATAGGAGATGTTTCTCATTTTTTTTCCAGTCATGATTTTTTAATTTTAAATTTGATGCAAAGTAAGCGAAATAAAAGAATTTGGAAGGATAATATTTGTTCTAAAAATGAAAAAATCAATTCTTATGTATATCAAACATATATTGCAATTGTTACAATATAAGTGTAAAATGATTATTTTTATTTGCTAATTGTTTTATAATCAGTAAGGTATATCTTTGCTGCCTGTAACGGACTGTTGCACCGTGTTAAAATGTATAGTACTTTAGCGGAAAGAAACAAAACTTGATCAGAACAAAGATAACTGATAACATCAATATGAATTGTCTTGTTTTATGAAATAATAGTTTTATTATGTTTATTGTATATATTGAACGATAATTTAAGGTTTGGCGGGAACGTACATGGGGGAAATGTTCATTATGCATTTTGTGAATCGCTTTTTCTCCTTTGTCTTAGAGACAAAACATAGAGTAACAAATGTGATGCTTGTTGTTTACCAGGCTCTATTTAAATCAGGAGAAATGTTTTCACAACTGCTGTTCCCGCCAACCTTTTATTTCTAATATAGTATTAAAACAATAAATGTTCGATATTTTCGGTTTATAGATTGTTCATCAAACTATTTTTAGAAAGATTAATAAAATAACTTCTTTTCTTTCTGTATTGTAATTCACACTTATACACGTAACATTCTGTTTTATAGATGTTATTGTTTTAAGCTCAAGAAAGCAGCAGCTTCAGAGATGAATTGATACTCTCTCTCTGTAATGTTACAATATATATTTAAAATCTATTTTAGACGGTTCTAATGTGCTAATACACAATTGATATGGATAAATGATAATGTAACGGACTATTGCGTGATGATAAGATTGTCTGTATCTTTGCGAATGTTATACAACCGTTAGGAAACTTAACAGTTGTTGCCATAAACACTTCATGGTTACAAAATAAGGTATGATTAAATATTTCAGGTACAATGAAAGCATTGATAAAATTATTTCTTGTTTGCTTGTTAGCTGTTATTGGAGATTTCCTTTTTTTCTCTTGTTCAAAGGTAGAAAAGAATATTCCGGTAGTTTCTTTATTAGAAAATGCCCTTCAGCAAGCTGGTGAAAATCGTACGGAACTGGAAAAAGTATTGTGCCGTTATCAAGCTGATCCGGCAGACAGTTTGAAATATCGTGCGGCATGCTTTTTGATAGAGAATATGCCTTATTATACTTATTATAAGGGGAAACAATTAGAACAGTATCTTACCTATTATACTATATTGCAGGAAACACGTGGTATGGGGATCTCTCCTAATTTAATAGCTGATTCTGTTCGCCATATGTATGGAACGTTTCAATCAGATTCTTTGCAATCTTATAAAGATATAGAGACAATAGATTCTACTTATCTATGTAATAATATTGAATGGGCATTTAAGGTTTGGCAGGAACAACCATGGGGGAGTCATGTTTCGTTTGCAGTCTTTTGTGAATATATGCTTCCATATCGTATTGGAGATGAGACGTTGAGTAGCTGGCGGGAAAACATTTATAAGAAGTACAATCCTTTGCTTGATTCTTTGCGGGCATCCGCAGTGCTTGATAAAAGAGACCCGATTGTAGCTGCACGTTGTTTGCTCGACTCAATACGTAAAGATGGAACAGTTTTCACGACTGTGACTCCTGCCGACCTTCCCCATGTAGGCCCTGAAGTTGCTCAATTTAAAACCGGCAGTTGTCGCGAGAGTTCAGATTTCGTTGTTTACGTTTGCCGCGCATTAGGTATTCCTTGTGCAATAGATTTTATGCCAATTCGCGGTGACGAGAATGACAGCCATCAATGGATATCATTCATCGATAAATACGGTACACTTTATTATCATGAATTTCCTAACGGCGTAAGTGAGGTTAGGAAAGATGGGATATGCGAAATGCCTAAGATAAAGGTTTACCGTAATACGTTTAGTCTGAATCACTCCATGCAAGAAGAATTGCAGAAGCTGGATACAGTCATTGTACCTCTTTTTAAGAATCCTCATTTAGCAGATGTCACTTCCTTTTATACAAAAGATTTTAAGAAAGAATTGAAAATACCTGAATCTGCTATTTATAAAGGTAAACCAGGTTCAAGAATAGCTTATCTGTGTGCAAGCAGACTGATGGAGTGGGAGCCTGTGGCATGGACGAAATTCGATGGAAGGAATCTTGTTTTTACTGATATACAAAAGGGGGCTGTTATGAGAGTTGCTACTTACGAACGGGGACGACTTCGTTTCTGGACAGATCCGTTTGAGATCAATGTCTCTAGTGATTTTCATTTCTTCACTCCGTCGGATAGTGTGCAGGATGTTACTCTATTCGCTAAATATAATCTAAGAACGGAGGAAATGTTTCGTAATCGTATGATAGGTGGAACATTTGAGGGAAGTAATGATCCCGCTTTTCGTGAGAAAGATATTTTGTATCAGATAGATCGCAGACCTGAACGTTTGCAAACGGTGGTTCAACCTTATTCTTCAAAGACTTATCGTTACGTAAGATACATCGGACCGAAAGATTCGCATTGCAATATTGCGGAAGTTGCGTTTTATACATCAGGAGATACGATTCCTTTAAAAGGGAGGATTATAGGTACTCCCGGATGTTTTCAGAAAGATGGTTCACATGAATATACGAATGTTTTCGATGGTGATGTGAGTACTTCTTATGATTATATTGAACCTTCCGGTGGATGGTCCGGACTTGATCTGGGCACTCCAAAACGAATTGAGAAGATTCTTTATACTCCCCGAAGTTATGATAACTATATTCGTCCGGGAGATGAGTATGAATTATTTTATTGTACAAAAAGAAATCGATGGAAATCTCTTGGGAAGCAAATTTCCAAAGCTGATTCATTGGCGTATAAAAATGTTCCTGCTAATACGTTATTGTTGTTGAAAAATCATTCACGGGGGATACAGGAACGGATTTTTAAATATGAAAAAGGTATTCAATACTGGAAGTAAGAGTTATTTTTAATATATGTATATTGAGTATTATTTTATAATAAATTACAATGTATAATGAAAGATAATGAGTGGGGTAAAGAAAATTCTGGAGGATGGGGGACTACTATATTTAGCGTATGTTTGTCAAAATGGAATTTGAATAAGTACAGGTATTGTCCTATACCTAATTAAATCTTAGAATTAGACTATTATGATAGGCTTAGGAATAATAATAAACGATCAGGAGCCCATAATTGCCGCTTCTGATGGTCTTACCTTTATAGCTTTGTCACATGGATATTCATGTGATGAAGTTTCGGTTATAGGAAGTGATGATCTGCGTATGCTTACTTGGTTTGATTGGGGACCGGTAAAGGGCGATAAAGTCTTGGTAAGAATTGTCGAGACAGATAAGGGGAAAGTGATAAGTCTATGTTAAAGAAAGCATTTAAACTTAGGAATGATACTCCGGAGATGTGGAATCGTAAACTTGAAACTTATCGGCGATTGAAAAAAATATTGGAGGATGAGAATCTTATAGTAAAGGAATAGATATTGTGTTGAGTGCATTATAATAAAGTAAGATGATATGATAACAAGTTTTAAAGAAACAGTTATTCAAAGTGGTTTCGCTATACTATTTTTGATAAGCATATTTCTACATTCATCACTGTTTACGGATCCTTATATAGTTCCTAAATGGCTGTTTGCAATATTAATCATTTTAGGGATGGGGATATATTTCTCTGTCGCAACTTTATTGGGTAAATCAGTAACAATGAATACATCTTTGGTTGGAAAAAGTATGGCTATCATTTGTTGCTTTCAAGCGTTGTATGGTCTGTTACAATATTTTTCTCTGTTGCCTTCTAATTCCGTTTATGGAATAACAGGCAGCTTTGATAATCCTGCCGGATTTGCAATTACTCTTTCTGCCGGATTGCCTTTTATTGGGTTCTTAATACAGAAAGGTAATTCTAAATATTTTCAGTATGTAGGATGGGCTACGGGAATTATTCTTTTAACAGCAATCATTCTCTCATATTCGAGGGCCGGAATTGTTAGTGTAATTGTAATTTGTGCTCTTTTTCTATATTCGAGATTTATTCGAAAACGAATATGGAAATATATATTGTTGGGCAGTGTGGTTCTCGTTATAGTAGGTTGCTATTGGATGAAGAAGGACTCTGCCGATGGAAGATTATTGATTTGGCAATGTGGTATAAATATGGTAAAAGATTCTCCATGGATCGGGCATGGAATGGGTAGCTTTGAAGCTCATTATATGGATTATCAGGCTGAATATTTCAGTATGCACGGGCAACAGAATAACTATGCTATGTTAGCTGATAATGTAAAGCAACCCTTTAATGAATATCTGGGAGTTCTTTTGAATTTTGGGATCATTGGTTTGCTGGTTTTGGCTGCAATCATATTCTTACTGTTTTATTGCTATAAAAAGAATGTCACTAATGAAAAGAGAATAGCCCTCTATGCGCTAATCTCGATAGGTACATTTTCATTATTCTCTTATCCGTTTACTTATCCTTTTACGTGGATTATTGTTTTCTTGTCCGTCTTTATAATAATCAGGGAATATATTGAAGCTTTTCTTGCTATGTCATGGAGAAGGAATCTGATATGTATTCTGGTGCTAGGATGTTCAATTGTGGGCATTTATAAATTGGTAGAACGTATACAGGCTGAATTGAAGTGGGGAAAAATCTCTAAGCTTGCGCTCTGTGGGGCACATAGTGAAGCTCTTCCTGCTTATGAAAAACTGGAAAAGTTTTTTGCAGACAATCCTTATTTTCTTTATAACTATGCCGCTGTTTTATTGGAAGATAAGCAATATGAAAAGAGTTTGGAGGTTTCTTTGAAATGCCGTCAGTATTGGGCTGATTATGATTTGGAGTTAATTATCGGAGAGACTTATCAGCAACTAAGAGAGGACAGACGAGCAGAAGCGTATTATAATAATGCTGCTTTGATGTGTCCATCTCGCTTCTTGCCTTTTTATAAACTATTTACTTTATATAAAGAAAATGGAAAAAAGAAGCAGATGTATGATATTGCAGAATTAATAGTTAATAAACCTGTGAAAATTAGGACCTCTTCTATTTTAATGATGAAACGAAATGCAAAGAAAACATTACTTGGTGCAGGATATAGGGAATTTGTTTCAAGCCCATGACTATAAGCAATATTAAGTTGCTATTTAAATTCTTGTTTTTCTCACATAATTTAATTTGTCTTTTTATGTATATTGATTTTGAAATATTTTCTTTGTGGATACTAGCTTTTTTGTTAATTGGATGTAATAAAAAACCAGAAATTCCAATATCTTATTTGTTGGGTGAAGATGTTGAATATGACAGACCGACTTTGTTATTCCTTTCTGACACTTCTTCGATTAATTATCGAAGAACAAAAGAATTGCTCAATACCAAAGAGTCAAAGAAAATACTGCAAAATTTTCAACTAGTAGAAGAAAATATTATTGATAATCAGTATTTTAATCATCTGTTTTATTCTTTTGCTAAGAATTGTTTTATTATAATTGATAAAGGCTCTATAGCATCAGTTATAGTACAATCTAATTCTTGTGATTCTATAAATGAGAGAATTAGCAACTACAAAAATTATCCATTAAAAAAATGTGTAAAAGATATATCTTTATTAAAAGGTGATGACTTAGTGAAAAGTATTATTATAAATCAAATATTTAGGACGCAAAATTTATTTCAAAAGAATATGATTTCAGTTCAAAAACATAAAGATAATTTGCTGAAATGTATAAAAAAGTTTCCATATTTTTATAACAGATATTTGTATCTGAAAATAAATGAATCTACTGACCTAGATTATACTTGGTTGGATAGTTTAAATAGGTGGGAAAGAAGTTTATATGATTTATATGTAAAGGAATTACAAATGAAGCGGTGTCATATTGGTTCTAATGAGAAATCTAATCTTGTTTTTGATAATAATATTGCTAATTTAGGGAAAATTGAATTTAATGATTCAATTGAACGTACTTTTTATTTATTAAATAAGTCCAAAGTTACATCTATTATTTATAATGTAGAAACAACGTGTGGGTGTACTGCGGTTAGTTGGCCTCATTATCCTATTCTACCTGGGAGAAAAGATTCTATAAAGCATTATCTACAGGATTCTTTAATAAACAGATTCGAATTAATTCAAATTCACAAGTAAATAATTTGGTTTTGAGTATTTTAGGTGAAGTAAATATGGGAAATCGTTAAATCAATATAAAATTAATGTATAATTTTATTATTGACTACAATTATGAAATCATTTTTTAGTTTTTGTGGAGCATTATTTGCTTCTGTTATTATGGGTGCGTGTGGTAATGACAATTTTATTTCGGATGAAGTAAAAATGGATGAAATGTCTAATCAAGAGACTAATTTAGAAAGAGATGTTGTTGTATTTTTGTGCATAGATATTTAATGGATTTGTTTATGGAAATTAAAAGTAATGTTTTTTTTGATCTGGCATATATAGTTGCGATTCTCTTGTTAGCTGTATATATTTATAGAGGTGAGAATATTGTGACCCATCTTTATTGGACTAGGTTAGGAATTTTTTTGCTTATGGGAGTGTGTGCACTTCTAGGTATTGGAACATTTCTAAATGGGATATGGATAAAAAAAATAAAATATAATTTTGTTTCTTATATTGAGACTTTTATAAAGTTTGTCTATTTCGTATTATTAATTTTTTGTATAACACTATGATTGATCAAATATCTGATATCGATTAATTAAATTATAACTCATTGTTTATATGAAGAGATACATTACTATTTGTTTATTTTGCATCCTCTTAGTGGCTTGTAAAAACACACCTTACTCCGATGAAACAACGAAAAGCGACCTTCGTGCACCGGCTTATCCACTACTGACCTTGCATCCGCAGATGAAACTTTGGTCTATGACAGATCAATTGAATAAACAGAATGTAACTTTTGGCGGAAGCAAACAGTTTCCTTTTATTGGATTTTTGCGGGTAGACGGTGTAATGTATCGGTTTATGGGAAGCAAAGAATTACCGATGCAAGCTATTGCTCCGATGGCACTCGATCATGAAAAATGGGAAGGAAAATTTACCTGTCTGATTCCTGATGATGGTTGGGAACAGCCCGGATTCGATGATAAGCGTTGGCAGGTAGCTCAAGGTGCATTCGGCACTCCCGGTATGTGGGAGGCAAAGACACAATGGGTTTCATCAGATATTTGGGTACGCAGAGAAGTAAATGTAGACCCGTTTTTGTTGGAGCATAAGAAGATTTATTTGCGTTATTCCCACGATGATGTATTTCAATTATACATCAATGGAAAACAATTGGTAAGCACCGGATATAATTGGGGAGCGAATTTTAAAGTGGAAGTTCCTGACTCTATTTTGCAAACCATGAAAGGTGGGAAGGCTGTAATTGCGGTTCATTGTGAGAATCGTGAGGGGGGAGGACTGGTAGACTTCGGACTTTTTGCCGAAGAATCGACTATTCCTGTGGAAACGTTGGCTCCGATTTCTTATGAAAAGGAATGGACCGGAAAATATACAATGGAACAACCTAAAGAAAAATGTGAAGCAGCAGACTTTGATGATGCTGCGTGGACTGAAGGACAGGCAGCTTTCGGCACAGATGACCAGCGGAATGTTCATACTTCATGGTTTTCACCCAATATTTGGGTAAGGAGAACGCTTACGTTCGATCCGGCACTAGTAAAGAATAAACAGCTCTATTTACGCTATTCTCATGATGATGTATTCCAGTTGTACGTCAATGGCAAGCGATTGGTCAGTACCGGATATGAATGGAAGAGTGACCTGCGAGTGGATATTCCGGATTCGATAGCTGAAACCATGAAAGACGGGAAGGCGGTGATTGCCGTCCATTGTGAGAATCGGATGGGAGGTGCATTGGTAGATTTCGGTTTGTATGCCGAATTGAAGGAAGCCAGACAAAAAACGGTAGATGTACAAGCTACCCAGACGCACTATACTTTTGGATGTGGAGATGTGGAGCTGAAACTTAGTTTTACCGCTCCTTATTTACTGGATGATTTAGAGACACTTGCTCGTCCGGTCAATTACATCTCTTATCAGGTGAAGGCACTGGATGATAAAGAACACGATGTTGCCATCTATTTTGAAATGGATCCGCACGAAGCATTTGATGCCGGACAATCTACACAGATGTATGAAAAAGATGGATTGGTATTGATGAAAACCGGAAAAGAGAATCAGAAACTATGGGTCGATAAGGATAGAGAAGATCGTGCATGGGGATATTTCTATTTGGGAACAAAGGATAATGTCACTTGTGCACAGGGAGATGCTGCTGAGATGCGTGCTTGCTTTATGAAGGAAGGTGATCTGAAACAGATGAGAAAATCGAATGAAAAACGTTATGCCGCATTCGCACAGAAGTTGGATGTGAATAGCAATTTCCCTCAGCATCTGACTGCGGCTTTCGACGGTCTGTACACAATGGCTTATTTTGGTGAGGACTTACGTCCTTATTGGAATAAGGATGGAGAAAAGACTATCGAAGATGTATATGAGGAAGCCGAAAAAGAGTATAAAGAAGTAATGGCAAGGTGTTATGCGTTTGACCGTCAATTGATGACGGATGCTTACCTTGCAGGTGGAAAAGAATATGCTGAACTGTGCGCTTTGGCTTATAGACAGTCAGTTTCTGCTTTTCAGATGTCGGAGTCATCGGAAGGTGAATTGCTTTATTTCACTCCTCAGGTTGGTCCGTTGGACGAGTATTATCCGGCTTCTCCGCTATTTCTTCATTACAATCCGAAGTTAGTGGAAGCAATGTTGAATCCTTTCTTTTATTATAGTGAAAGTGGGAAATGGGGAAAACCGTATCCTGTACATGATTTGGGTGGTTACCCGATAGTGAACGGACAAACAATCGGTGGTGATATGCCTGCTGAAGAAGCGGGAAACGGACTGATAATGACTGCTGCTATTGCAATAATGGAGAAGAATGCCTCTTATGCAGAAAAACATTGGAATACTCTGACACAGTGGGTTGAGTATTTATGGGAAACCGGGCCGGATACGGAAGATCAATTGACAACGGATAATTTCGCCGGAAGGTGTGATCATCATGCAAATCTATCGGTTAAGGTTATTTTAGGTATTGCCTCTTATGCAAAATTGGCTGAAATGCTGAATAAAAAAGAAGAAGCAATAAAGTACATGGATTTAGCTCATGGAATGGCCAAAGAGTGGGAGGTTGCCGTTTTTGACGGAGATCATTACCGATTGGCTTTTGATCAACCGGATAGTTGGGGGATGAAGTATAATTTAGTGTGGGATAGATTGCTTGACTTGAATGTTTTCCCGGAAAGGGTTACTCGTAAGGATGTGAATTTCTATCTTACTAAGATGAATGAGTTTGGCTGTCCATTGGATAGCAGACATAGTTATACGAAAACTGATTGGACAGTATGGACCGGTGCTATGAGTAGGGATCGTATGACCTTCCGCAAGTTTATTTTGCCGCTCCACAAGTTTATGAATGAGACCGGGGATCGTGTTCCGATGGCAGATTTAATCAATACGGACCGTGCTACGGTGGTGGACTTTCGTGGACGTTCGGTAGTGGGAGGGTATTTTATTCGGTTATTGGAATAACTACTCATAACTTATGTTATATAAGTGTAAATTTGCAAATGATACTCAATTAATAAACCGACATTTAATGTGTTATGTTGCACTCTTGTTTTTAAAAAAGCTTTTTAATATTAATAAACATGATAAATATGAATAAGAAAGATGTTTCCACTATATCCATATTTCTTTTGGCGAGTTTGTTCCTGTTTGTACCCGTAAGTCATACACAAAACTCACAGACTACTTGCCAGAAATTTCTGGAATATTTGAATGATTGGACTTCAAATTGCGTGGGCGATTTAAATCATTTGAAGCTGGTGAACTACACTTACAAAGGTGAAATAAAGTCTGAAAAGAATAAGTCCCGAGTGATAGAGGCTATCTATTCTGACAAGGCACCTTTCGTTTCGGTGTTGTCAGACTTGGTTATAAGTGACACAACGTTTACGGATACCGATATTAAGATTCAACAGAAAATATATCCCAATTTTGAAATAGTTACAGTCCGCCAGATGGTGGATGGGGGTAAACTCACCGAAGATTCTATTGCGATGCTCAAAAAACGGCTCTACAAAAATGTCGGAATTGGCGACGGTTATCTGGAAATGGATTGGAGCTATAAAGGGAAGAAATACCGCTCTCTGGGTATCATACCGAATGATGGTATTCCTGTCGATCCTATTACCTCGGGGTTGCGCACAGGCGGTAAAACGATTATAAATAGCCGGAATTTTACCAATAAAAGACAGTAATATTTTTCGAACACAGATCATATGGTTCGTTTAAAGTTCCATTAATTCGCATGGGGATATCTATATACTTATCTTCTTTTTGTATTATTGGAATGGGAGGAACTGGCTTTACCAATTTGGGAGTATCTACCGGTTCTACTAGAAGTTTAGTACATAGCCTATAAAATAAGAACTTTTGCAGAGAGTCATAAATGGGTATTTAATATATTTGTTTATGACTTCTATTTTTATTTGGCTATTAAAACAAGGCGCGAACAGATTTCTAATGGAAATAATTACTCAAAAATAACAATATTTGTTCAAAGGTAAACTGAGGATGCTTTTTGAATGTTACAATATAGTTTAAAGCGTAAATTGTTTGTTTGCTAATTTGTTTATAATCAGATATGTATTGGGATATGTGTTGTAACAGTATCTTGTTTGGTAGAAAAAACAGCCCTATCTTTGCAAAAGATTAAAATAACTAGATGAGAGCATTGATCGTGCTGATTCATCGTTATTTTGTCAGTTCCAAATCAAGTTATTTGTAGAATGGCTTGAAATAAAAAAGGCACTCACTTCTTGATAGTAGAAAATATATTGTATAATATATGTTTGATATTAAGGTTTGGCAGGAACAACATGGGGGAGACATGTTCAATGTTGTGAGATTTTTCTTTCTTTTCGAATTGGAGTCGTAAGTCATTTGCTTATCTCTGTCCGTCGAGAAGGGTATTTTTCACAGTTGTAGTTCCTGCCAGCCTTTTTATTTTGCACTTTTCATATAAAACTGGAAGCAGTTCTGTTATATTCTATTTCTTCAGTTTAAATAACAATTTCAGATTTAGTTTTTTACTCTTCATTTCTTTTCTTCCAGGTTTAGGCATTCATATATGATTTTATTTTTTGGGTGCATAAATGTATTTATGAAAAAAATTGGCAACCATTGATGTTGTTGCGAAATATAATACAGCAAATGTATTTAGTTCTCTTTTTACTGCATACTTAAAAACTAAGTAGAAAAGGACCGTAGTTATAATCGTCATAAAGGTAATCAAAAGAACTTTTTTTATTTTGGGAATGAGTGTTTTGTCTATAATGTACATATATAGTAAAAAGATTGCAAGTAATAAAATTCCTGCAATAGCAAAATTTGTAATATACATATTTATGGGACAAAGAAACTGTATGAGCAACATTCCGCCAACTTCTATTATGAGCATTGACATAAATAAAAAGAAACTTTTCATATTTGTTTTTTTATGGTATTTTGAAAGTATATCTTGTTAGTTTTTATAAAGTTCTCTAATGAATTCTGAGATAGAGTCGCAATTCACCCTCATTTTCTTTTTTAGGCGACTACGTCTTGTTCGCAATGAACTAAGTAATATATTACAGAATATTGAAATCTCTTTATGATCCAACCCCATTCTCATTAATAAAATGATATGGATATCGTCTTCAGTAAGTGAAGAGTAGTTTTGGCGTAATTTTGCGGCAAAGTAATCTTGAGACTGGTTTATGTATATTTCCAGATGGTTCCAGTTGCCTTTTGTTAATCTTGATGCAGAATGAAGTAACTGATCTATTTCATTTTTGTCTATAATACTATTGCTCTTCTCACGGAGAGAATTCATATAAGCATCAAACGCTACAGATTGGGCTGCACGTTCTGATTTTGCCAAAGCACGTTGTATAACTCTTCTATTGACGAAGAATGCAAATAGTATGATAAAAGTACAATAAATAAATCCCATAATTTAATTGATCTTATTATTGGGCAAATATAGAGTGTGAGAATGTAAAAACCAATATCTTAACCGTGTACAAATTGCATGGCAGGGCATTTGTACACGGCTTTTCTGATTGTAACCGGTAGTAGGAATCTGGTAATTCCTGTTTTTTGTCCGGTAGATTTATAACTTTAGTCCGTCAAGTAATTCAAGATAGATTCCGATTGCTTCTTCTATTTCTTTCAGCATAATATATTCTTCGGCTGTATGCGAACGAGAGGAACGTCCAGGACCGATTTTTACCGATGGAAAGGGCATTAATGCTTGGTCGGACAGGGTAGGGGAACCAAACGGCACACGTCCCTGCTTCACTGCTTTTTGCACAAAAGGATGTTGTTCGTCAATTCGTGAAGAGTTGAGGCGGAAAGAACGTGCTTTGGCTTCACAAGAGATGTTTTTCTTGATTTGCTCAAATAATTCTTCATTGGAGTAAAGCTCATTGCTACGGATATCGACAATGAAGGTACATTTATCAGGAACTACATTGTGTTGTGTACCGGCATTAATGACTGTGACGCTCATCTTTACGGGGCCCAATAGGGGAGATTCTTTTTCGAATTGATAATCACGGAACCATTTGATATCATCCAACACTTTATAGATTGCATTGTCACCTTCATTACGCGCGGCGTGTCCTGCTTTTCCGGTCGCAGTAACATCCATTACCATCAATCCTTTTTCGGCAATGGCAGGTTGCATTTCCGTCGGTTCACCGACAATTGCAAAGTTGATTGGAGGGAGTCCCGGCAATACACTTTCGATGCCATCTTTACCGGACACTTCCTCTTCACAGGAAGCCAGATAAATCAGGTTATAGCTTTGTGAGGTACGACATAGTTGCAGGAACACCTGTAATAGAGACACTACACTTGCTCCGGCATCATTGCTTCCCAATCCGTATAGTTTCCCATTTTCTTCGCGTGGAGTGAATGGATCTTTGCGCCAGCCGTTTACAGGTTTTACGGTGTCGATATGAGAATTGAGCAGGATAGTGGGTTTCTTCAGGTCGAACATTGGACTGAGACACCAAATATTGTTACCTTTACGTCCTGCCTGCATCCCTTCGGCTTCAATGTAACTTTGTAGAAAATCAGCGGCTTGGCTTTCTTCCCGGCTGAGTGAAGGAATACTGATTAGTGATTTGAGAAGGCTTATAGCCTCTACGGTCATAGACGAAATATCATAGTTCATTGTGTAGATTGATTTTAGATAGAACATTATATTGCACAAAGATAGTCGTTTTGCGCAATTGTTTCAAATAAAACTAATACCTTTGTAGCATATTTACTAATACAAAGAGTATGACTTATCATCATTTATCTGTCTTGGTACATCGTCAGGCTGAAAAGTATGGCGACAGAGTGGCACTGAAATACCGGGACTACGAGACAGCACAATGGCTTCCAATCACTTGGAACCAGTTTTCTCAAACTGTAAAGCAAGCAGCAAATGCATTTGTTGCATTGGAAGTTGAAGAACAAGAAAACATTGGTGTTTTTTCACAAAATATGCCCGAATGGTTTTATGTAGATTTCGGAGCTTTTGCAAACCGGGCTGTGGCTATTCCTTTTTATGCAACCAGTTCTCCTGCACAAGCACAATACATTATCAATGATTCGCAAATCCGCTATCTTTTTGTCGGAGAACAGTATCAGTATGATTCAGCTTTCAGTATCTTCGGTTTCTGCTCATCCTTGAAACAACTGATAATTTTCGACCGATCCGTAGTAAAAGATCCGCGCGATGTATCTTCTATATATTTTGATGAGTTTATGGCTATGGGCGAAGGGTTTACCCATAATGAAATTGTGGAAGAACGGACAGCACGTGCTTCTTATGATGACCTGGCGAATATTCTTTATACTTCCGGAACTACCGGAGAGCCGAAAGGAGTAATGCTTCATCATTCCTGTTATCTGGAACAGTTTCAAACTCATGACGAACGCTTGACTACCATGTCGGATAAAGATGTGTCGATGAGTTTCCTTCCATTGACACACGTTTTTGAAAAGACATGGTGTTACTTCTGCATTCATAAAGGGGTGCAGATCTGTATTAATCTTCGCCCTGCTGATATTCAGACTACGATCAAAGAAATTCGTCCGACGCTTATGTGCAGTGTTCCCCGTTTTTGGGAGAAGGTGTACGCAGGGGTACAAGAGAAGATAAATGAGACTACAGGTGTGAAAAAAGCATTGATGTTGGATGCTATTAAAGTAGGTAAAGTTCATAATCTGGATTATCTGCGTCTGGGCAAGACTCCTCCGATTATGAATCAGCTTAAATATAAGTTTTATGAAAAAACGATTTACTCTTTATTGAAAAAGACAATCGGTATTGAGAATGGTAACTTCTTTCCAACCGCAGGAGCGGCTGTTCCCGACGAAATCAACGAATTTGTGCATTCTGTGGGAATCAATATGATAGTGGGGTATGGATTGACTGAATCTACTGCTACTGTGTCGTGCGCATTGCCGATCGGTTATGATATCGGTTCGGTAGGTGTAGTATTGCCAGGAGTGGAAGTGAAGATCGGAGACAATGATGAAATATTGCTTCGTGGTAAAAGTATCACTAAAGGGTATTACAAAAAAGCGGAAGCAACTGCTGAAGCCATTGATACTGATGGCTGGTTCCATACGGGAGATGCCGGTTATTTTAAAAATGGACAATTGTATCTGACGGAACGTATCAAGGATTTGTTTAAGACTTCCAACGGTAAGTATGTTGCTCCGCAAGCTTTGGAGACAAAGTTGGTTATCGACCGTTATATTGACCAGATAGCAATTATCGCTGACCAACGTAAGTTTGTTTCTGCATTGATCGTGCCCGTATATGGCTTCGTAAAAGAGTATGCAAAGGAAAAGGGGATTGAATTTAAGGATATGAATGAGCTTTTGCTCCATCCTAAAATACAAGGCTTGTTCCGTGCACGAATTGAGACTTTGCAACAGCAATTTGCCCATTATGAACAGATTAAACGTTTTACTTTGCTTCCCGAACCGTTTAGTATGGAACGTGGAGAACTGACCAATACCTTAAAATTAAAACGTTCTGTTGTAGCTGTTAATTATAAAGATATGATTGAAAAGATGTATGAAGAGTAATTAATTAGAAATTACGAATTATTATATTTTAGGCACGGATTACGCGGAAAATACGGTTCTTTTATATAACTGAAACCGTGAAATCTGTGCAATCCGTGCCTAAATCATGTAAATATCAATATATCTCTAATATAAACTCATTGATATATTAATCCTTCCTTATTTACTTATCTTCAATAATCATACGAAAGCCAACGTTAAATACCCGTTGATACGGATAATAGCCTTTACGTGAATATGAAGTGGAGAACTTCGGGCGTTCGATGTACGAGCCCCCACGTACTGTTTTGTATTCAGAAGTCGGTTGGGACTTTTCTTTGTATGGATAAGGCAAATAGTCGGAACGAGTCCATTCGGCTACATTTCCATGCATACAATACAAACCGAATGGATTTGCTTCGTAGACTTTTCCACCCACCTGAACCAGATTTCCATCATCAACACTTTCTTCTTTCGGTAAGAAAGTGTAATATTTATACCAATAATCAGACTTGGACATAGGTTGCGGATCTATGCCCGAGACTGCAAGTAATAATGTTGTCTTGTCCGCCATATTTTCTTTTTTGCTAAAATCAGTGTGTAAGTCTCCATACCAGAAATCATTATCACTTCCGGCACGACAAGCCCATTCCCATTGTGCTTCGGTAGGGAGTGTAATATTCAAGCCGGTTTTTTCACTTAACTTTTGGCAATATTCCATCGCATCGTTATAGCTAACACGAATTACAGGTTGTTCCGGTTTATTTGCCGGATATCCTTGAACTACATGGTCTTTCCACTGTTGATCGACAAAACGGCTATCGTGTTCCGGAAAAATGACATTGAATTGTTCGTTGGTCGTTTCCAGCTCTGCCATCCAAAATGCTTTCTTTATTTTCACTTTGCAGGTAGGACGAGCATCCGATTCACCATTCTTGCTCCCCATCACGAACTCACCAGCAGGAATACGGATGAAAACAACTTTTACTCCGGGGGCTATTTCAACAACCTTACGTATCTCTTTTTCGTCTGCTAACATACTTTTTATCGTATTGACATCAAAAGGCCAGCTTTTGACTTTAATTTCCTTTACTTCCCGGACTGTTTCTTTTTCAGGTATTACAGGAGTTATCGTTCCTTGTTTCTTTAAATATTCAGCATATTCGGTTATTTCTTTTTTCCAGTCTACCCCAGAACCACCGGCATATTTATTATTCAGTTCCATACGGCGCTTTACTTGGTCAAATCCTTTATATGGGAAATAATTCAATACGTTTGCATTAAAATATCCTTTATCCGGAGCGTTATAATCAATCCAGTTATAAAGTGTTTTCCACTCCTTATCTGTCAGTTTTACATTGTAATGTCCCTTTTTCAAGAGGCGAACCAGTTCACTTGTATTAGGATGATATTCATAAGGTTGCAACACTACCATATCTCCTTCACCTCCCTGACGATGTACATATGGATGCAGATTCAGGTAAGAAGTTCCGTAAGCTTGCTCGTCTTTTTTTCCTCCGCGCAAATCGAAAGCCTTCCCTTCCCCGTTATGACAGGCAATACACGCTCTGTCCAGAATAGGTTGCACTTCCAGATCGAACGTGAAAGAACGCTTTCCTCCTTCCGGAGGAGTCAGCGAAGCCGGAGCTTTTTGTGATGCTATTACACGCTTGGGAATTGCAATTTGGTTCTGATTTTCATGACAGCCCACGCAAGACACAATCTCACCCGGTTGCCCGGTTACCCAACTACGCATCCACTGAATAGCTACTCCTTCTTTATCTAAAGGCTGTATAGAAATCGGGGTATTGGCGGGAACCTTAAAGATCACAGAACCGTCTTCTTCTACCGGAACGGTACCCAACAATCGTTTAATATCCCATCCGGACTGAATGCCCTGCCAGTTATGGTCTGATTTAGTATTGACATAAGCATATTCGTAAGCATGCAGACGGAGAGATTTAACTGTTCCCCGAGGAATGCCTCTTAATCCCTCACCTTCATAAATATCTTGTATAAAAAAGGTGGCTTCTTTATCATCCAACTTTACCCGGTCGGGAATTGCAGGAGGAGTTTTTGTCTTGCGTACCAGAATCGGACTGATATAACCTTCTCCTTCTGCTTGCATCAGGCAGGTTACGTTATCATAAATGTCTACCAGATAAATTCCCCATAATGAATTGGGAGATAACTTTGCAGCAACCAGAAAATATTTATCATTCAAGGGAGTCGGCTTAATGAATTGAGGCCAGACATCATTTACGAGTTCATCTTTTATTAATTCCTGAATTGGACGATTCCGATGAGGAATCTCTTGTATCATACCCGATACTCCTTTTCGTCCTTTTGTAGGGTCGAATAATATCAAACGCCCGGAACGAGCTATGCCGTGATGACCGGATATGATTCCTACAAATGCTGAACCATACCCCGGTAAGGGCTGCATATCAAAAGTACTGTTCGGAAACATGGACCCACTGCCATAAAGTGCTTTATTTTCTGTTCCATCCGGATTCATGTGCATTACGATACGGGAATAATAATGTGTCAGGTCTGTATATTCCCAACGAGTGTACATGATACGACCGTTATTCATGATAGCCGGATTCCAGTTGGCATCCTGATCGAAGGTTAAACGACGCATCGTTTTATCTTTCGGATTGTAAAGCACCATATTACCTACTGCATCGGATCCATTAACACAGGGCACTCCCTGATAGCCGATATTGGAGACGGCTACAATGCGACCATCGGGTAAATAAGTCCCGTCATAAAATTCCAGATCCGGTTCTTCATTTTCTAAAAGAGGTTTGCAACCGGAACCATCCAACTTCGCTTCAAATACATTCCACCGTTTATCACTTTGCAACTGGGAAAACATGACTCTGTCTCCTTCCCAATGAAGCTTGAGATCGGAAATAGAAGAACCGTTTGATGGTTTATAAATTCGACGCATTTCGATATCTCCGCGTAAATTGGAAAGTTCGACAATTTCAGCATCAAAACCTTCTCGACGGGCAGACTCTTGATTACTCCAATTATTAGCTTGGGTTCCTAACTCTGGAGCCATTGCCTGGCGGGCATTCATTCCTAATTTAAAACGTGCGGCAACTATTTTATTAACGTCCAATAAAGTATTACCCAATAAGATATCCTGTTTGTAGCTTAATGCTTTATGCGCATCGGTTGTTGCTTGTTCATCTCCGGAGTAAATACCTTCAAAACCTTTCTTTTCCAGCCGGATTAATTCTTCCAACAAGGGTTCATACTTGCTGACATTATATCCTGTTTGCTTTTTCATATCATTAAAAGCAGCTTGAATTGCATTTATATTCAGCCACTCCAACTCACTTTGGAGTGTATATACTTCTTGGACCTTCTCCAACAACTCCAGATATTTACGTATCTGTACATTTATATCTTTCTCATTCGCTATTTGCTTGGCTACATTTGTATAATAAACTTTATTCTTCAATTTCGAAGTTATCTTTTCTACTGCTTTTTGTTCAATAGATGCATCCGGAGTTATGATCCAATTCTCCAGATTTTCTACAGTAGTCGAGAACAATGCCATTTCGTAAGGGTATTTTGTCGCCAATTCTTTAATGACAAAGTTGGGTGCAATATTCAATGCAGAGAAATAGGCACTTCCATTTACTGATGCATCATCAATACCGACTTCAGCTTCAAACCGGACGTATTCTCCCTTGATCGGATAAACTAATATTCCATCCGCATGGCAAAGTACGCCATGCGGATATTTCTTACCAGCGATCATAATGTCATTATCATATATATTCTTATTCACCTTAGGACCTCCCCAGCCGGTGATGCTGTATTCATATGAAAGTTCATCTAGCCAGACGGATGTACCATTTGCTTTTATAAGTCGTGCATTTGCCCAGACAGCATGATCGTAACTCGTTCCGTCGGTTCCGCCGGAAGTAACAAGTACCAGCTTATCAACTCCTTTCAAATCTACCGTGAAAGGTTCAGCTTTACTCCGGTGTTTCATCCAGGCCGAAGTGACAGGCATTCCACGCTTTTTAAGCATTGTTTGTATCTCTGCTTTCGTTCTTACAGAAGCTTCAACCCATGTTTCAACTTTCTTCTGTGTGGGACTGGCAAATCCTACCGAAGAAAGAAGCAAAAGAAATGATAATATATAAAATCTGTTCATGTAGCAAATGATAAAGTAATACGTCTTGTTATAAAGCAGCTATCGGATTAGTGAAGCGCAGGCCATCATTATCGTGGTAGCAAGCCCACTCACTCACAACAGCACCTTCAGGTCCTGCCATCATAAAATGAAAAGTTCCCAATTCTTTCAATCGAAGTACATCTCCCACTCTCTGAATCACATAGTTTTTACTTTTGATAGGACCATGACTGGTGGGAATGGCTGGAGCTTTGCTCGTTTCATCTCCTATTTCAGAAAAATTGTAGACCCAACCTTTTTCTACCATCCACGATTCATGTTTAGCAGGAAAATTGGTAGCAACGTGTGCGTGTTCGGGTATCATCTGTCCTGGTAATAAATAAATGGCATGAGCAAAGTATTTATATTCGGCATCATTTACCCAGAAAATTCCTCCCATTCCTACGTTTTCAAAATCGCCCAAACGGAAATCTGTTACCCACAAGTCTTTAGCCATTAATTCTGTGAAAGGAATTTCATAAAATGCAAACATCTCTTTCATTGCTTTTATAGCTACGTCTTGTTGAAACTTTCCGTCTTTATAAAAATCAGCGTTCGTATACTTCTTAAAATACTTCATATTCTTTTGTGTTTAAAATTTTAGTTATTGATTAATTTGTTATAATGAGTTTACATATTCAGTCAATGCTTCTATATCCTTTTCCGATACCTTTTTAGGAATGCCATGTTTGTGTATTTCAAAGACTTCCTTCATTGTTGCAGCCCGTCCGTCAAAAAGGTAAGGAGCTGTACGCCAGACTTCCCGCAAAGTAGGAGTATCCCAACCTTTCTCAAACTCGATATCCTCACCGATCCGGTGCATTTTCATATCTGTATAAAAAGGTCCGCTATGACATTCGCCACATTGTAACCGGTCAAATACTTTCTTTCCGGTCTTTGCTTTTTCCGACAGTTCTCCATTAACCAAATATGGACTCAGAACAGGACGAAGTGACTTCAAATAGGCATCGACACAAACTGCGTCTTCTTCCGAAATATCATAAAACTGGATAAAGTTAAAACCTGCTCTTACGGCACGCTCCGCGTGTTCACGAATACCTGAAATCATATTAGGAGGTGTCACATGACTGAATAATAAACTCTTGCAATTTTTAGCATTACCTACTCCGTCATTCATTAAATCCCAGTTCATACCATCTGTACGGGCATCTCCCGGGTGACAACCATTACAACTTTGCCAGTTCTGAAAACAATGTGAAGCATCGTTGAAATAACGTTCTCCTTTATTCTCCAAACTCTCTTGGCGTCCCGGATTCAGTTCCACAGTTGTGATTTGTTGTGTGCGAATATCCATGATATTCAGAATATCCGCAAAATAGGTGGGAACAATCAGTTTGGTATTTGTTAGAATCATATTGCGTGGTCCGTTTCCATTTAAAAGAATACGCTTACGTATCCCATAAAGGAAAGTTAAATCATAATCTAATGCTGATTTATCTTGATAATTGAAGAATTTATTCAACATTGCTTTGTGGTCGATGATACTAACTTCGTGTGTACCGGAATGGGAAATGTAGATGGATTGATCATTGCAGGCAATACTCCAGATACCGGCTGCTCCACGTTCGGGTTCATCCACGACTACTGCACCTAGAAATTTTTGTTTGGCAACATCAATAACACTGAAAGCGCTTGTATTCATCCATCCCTGTTGCAATTGAGAAGTAGGCACCGTAAAATGTCCCAGATTGTGGGAGACATATATGTATTTTCCATCGGGTGTGATACAAATGTCACGTAAAGCGTTGCTACCATTTGCCAACCGGATATCTTTAACTTTGGTGAAATCATCTGCTTTTATCACTGAAACACAAGCTGTAACATGATCGAGATCGGCTCGTTGTGCCGGCAGAAAATTTGTCACAAACAGGTATCTGCCGTCTTTGCTAAGTACGGCAGATTTTGGTTCTCGCAGCACATTTACTGTAGCTACCACTTCTCCCTTTTCAGGGTCAATTTTAGATACTGTATTTTGGAATTGGTTACATACATAAACGTGTTTTTTGTCCGAACTAAACAACGGATGACAAGCTCCCGAACCGGTTATAATTGACTTTTCTGCTTTTCCCGATTCTAAAGAGAAGATCTGTAAACGTCCGGTAGCTCCAAAAGTCGTCACGTACATTTTATTTCCATCTGGTAAAATACCCGTTGGCATATCATCTACCGGGATAGAACGCAATAATGTTTTTCCATCAGGAGAGAGAACATCTATTCTTTTTACCCCTTTCTCTGAAATTAGGATTTCTCCTTTTGCACTTATGGCAATACTTGTGGGAAAGAGAGGTGAGTTATCTGCTGAAACAATAACTATATTGCAGTAGATTAAGCAAATCGCCCATAGACATCTTACTATATCTTGCTGATTTATTCTCATAGTAATATCTTGTTTTATCGTTTACTATATCCCAACTCCACTGAAATTTCCAATGCAATCTTCTTTATACTGGCTGCTGAAGTACGAATCACTTCTTTCGATAACCGGTCTTTAGGACCCGAAATCCAGATTGCTCCGCAAGGATAGCCCATATAATTGAAAATCGGGCAACCGATACAAATAACTCCATTCAATTCTTCTTCATTGTCAATGGCATATCCACGTTTGCGTACCGTTTCCAATTCTTCTAAATATGCTTCGAGAGATGTGATAGTCCGGTCATTGTAACTAGTAAATTCCATATGTGATAAATAACGGTCCCGGACATTATTTGGCAGATAGGCCATGATTGCTTTTCCCGGAGCTGAGCAATGCAAGTCGAAAGATTTACCTGGTGACAGTACAAAACGAAATGTATGGTTTCCCTGTGCTTGTTCGATGAAAATTCCTTTTTTCTCTCCTAATACTCCAAAGCAGGATGTCTCCTGTACTTCATCCCTCAAATCTCGTAAGCGTGGCAAAACCGTTTCCAGTAAATTATGTTCGTTCAATGAACGAAATCCCAATGTTAATAACTTCCGGGATAGTTTGTAGCGTTTTGTATCTTCATGATAAATCAGATAATCCAACCGTGTCAATGTACTCAAAATACGATAAGCCGTGGTTTGGGATATAGAAAGAATTGACTTAATCTCTTGTAACGTTTCTCCTTGGGGGCAAAGAGACAGGTATTCAAGTATGGCAATCCCTTTTTCCAAGTTCGGGACCTTATAATTCTCTTTTGGCTTTTTCATATTTGGAATCATGTTTTTCATATTTGAAATAATGTTTCATATTTGAATCAAATATAAAGGGGAGTTGGTAAAAACAGAAGAGACATATGCGAAAATATATTAAATATGCCGTAAAACATAAAAAGAGGGTCTACGGATTCTGTTAAAAACAGAGGAGAAATTGTCTCGCTGTGTAAAGTAGCAATTTTGTATCCTTCTGAAATCTATTTGAATTGTTACAAATTTACTTTAAAATAGTATCTTTAATTTTGAATTGGACTTATAATCAGTATGTTGTAAGTGATTATATGTAACAAAGCCTTGTGTATTAGTAATATGTTTTATACATTTGTAAAAAATAGTATATGTAGTTTTTGTAAAAAGTTGAGTATAATAATGAAAATACTAATAAAGTGGATCTGTATTTTTTTGTTTATCGCATTTGGTAATTTATATTTTTTTTCTTGTTCTGAGAAAGAAAATGAGGAAACTGTAGTTTCTTTATTAGAAGCAGCTCTTCAAGAAGCGGGAGGAAATAGATCAGAACTTGAAAAGGTATTGTCTCATTATCAGTTACATCCGGCAGATAGTTTAAAATATCAGGCAGCCTGTTTCTTGATAGAAAATATGCCTTATTATACTTATTATAGAGGAGAACAGTTAGAACAGTATCTTACTTATTATTCATTATTGCGTGAAACCCGTGAGGCAAATATTACTCCACAGGCTGTTGTCGATTTAATCTATTCTAAGTACGGACCATTTCATTTAGATTCTTTGCGGAGTTATAAGGATATTGAGACAGTGGATTCTGCATATTTATGTAAAAGTATCGAATGGGCATTCAAGGTTTGGAAAGAACAACCATGGGGAAAGAATGTATCATTTACAGATTTTTGTGAATATGTTCTCCCTTATCGTATTGCTGATGAAACTTTGTGCGAGTGGCGTGAAGGTATTTATCGGGAATATAATTCTTTGCTTGATTCATTACGAATGTCTAATGTACTTGATAAAGAAGATCCCGCTGTTGCTGCTCGTTGCTTACTTGATTCTTTGCGTAAAAGACAGAAGTTTTTTACTACTACTGGTCCTTCGGGACTTCCTCATGTTGGACCCGAAGTTGCTCAAAATAGAACGGGAAGTTGCCGTGAACTTTCTGACTATGTTGTATATGTTTGTCGTGCACTAGGAATTCCATGTGCTATAGATTTTATGCCGATTCATGGTGACGGGAATGATGGACATCAATGGGTGTCATTTACTGGGAAATATGGCGATTTATATTATCAGGAATTTCTGGATGCTTTGAAAGAAGTTCGACGAAATAAACTCTATGATTCATCAAAGATCAAAGTTTATCGTAATACTTTCAGTCTTAACAATGATATGCAGAAGAAAATGCAGAAACTTGATACAGTTGTTGCTCCTTTTTTCGAGAACCCTCATATAATCGATGTTACAGCTTGGTATGCTAAAAGTTATAAAAAAGAATTGAAGATTCCCATTTCTTCACTTTACAAGGGGAAACCACGTTCACGAATAGCTTATCTCTGTGCCAGCAGTGGTATGAGTTGGGAAGTTGTAGCATGGGCTGAGTTTGATGGACAGAATTTGGTTTTTGCAGATATACAGAAAGGTCCTGTGATGCGGGTAGCTACTTACGAGCAAGGACATCTCCGTTTCTGGACTGATCCGTTTGAAGTGACTATTTCTAATGAGTTTCATTTCTTTACTCCATTGGATAGTGTACAGGATGTTACGCTGTTTTCCAAATATTCTTTGCAGTCGGAAGAAAAATTTCAGAACCGTATGCTTGGAGGAACCTTTGAAGTGAGTAATGATCCGGCTTTCCGGCAGAAGGAAGTAATACATATGATAGGGCATAAACCGAGACGGCTGCAAACAGTTGTTTATCTTAGTTCTATGAAACCTTATCGCTATGTTCGTTATGTTGGTCCTAAGGATGCACATTGTAATGTGGCTGAAATTACTTTTTATGCAGTTTCTGATACTGTACTGTTGAAAGGAAGAGCGATCGGTACTCCCGGTTGTTATCAAAAAGATGGTTCACATGAATATCCTAATGCATTCGATGGTAGTATAGAGACATCTTTCGATTGTTTGGCAGCTACCGGTGGATGGGCTGGCTTGGACTTAGGTAGTCCTAAGAGGATAGGAAAGATTGTTTATACACCTCGTAGTTATGATAATTATATACGTCCGGGAGATGAATACGAATTATTCTGCTGTACTGGAAGAGATAAGTGGAATTCTTTTGGCGTGCAAATTTCCAAAGCGGATACTTTGGTCTATAAAGATGTTCCTGTTAATGCTTTACTACTATTGAAAAATTATTCTCGTGGTACGCAGGAAAGGATTTTTACGTATAAAGATGGAAAGCAGGTTTGGAAATAATGAAGTTTATAATAAAATTATTGTTTAACTAAATAAAAGTAGAAATGAAAAAGTTAAAATTCACTTTATTCCTTGTAGGAATACTAGTTGCTCTTGTTGCTTGTGAACAAAATTATGATTTTGTCTCTGATTCAGAGGGTTTGGAAGCTAATGAAAAGAGTATTTCGGAGTTGAAAATGAGAAGTGCTTTAGAAGCTAAAGCATTGTATATGCCATTAGATACTGTACCGGAATGGGTGAAAAAAAAGGTAACTCTAGAAGAATATGAACTTTGGAAGATTATGAGTTCTAAGTATGAAATTAATTATTCGGTTCTAGAGGAAGAACTTTCTCAAAGGCAAAAAGATTCTGTTTATAGTATTATAAGACCCTTAGTCCAAAATATAAAGGATGGTAAAACAAAGAATAATGCTGGATATTTTATTATTCATGATTTGGCTAAGTCTATAAATACTTGTAAAGTTGAAAGGCTAAGTAATGGTGAAAGTGACAATCAACGAAACCATGTTGGAGGACCATCGCGTTTGTATTCTGTATCAAGTAATATTGATGCTGAGGTTCTTGTAACAATTATATATTGTGTTGATGTGAAAAAAAGAGAGATAATAAGTGTAGAGTCCCCTCATGCTTTTGCGTCTGGATTACAAGCTGTTTCATTCAATGGTGATTGTACAGCAAATAAAGGAACTACAGCAATTGTAGTTGAAGGTTCAGGCACTTTAACGTATTATGTAACACAAAATGAGAATAAAAAGATTGTTAAATTTTATAATAAGTCTGTGACTATAGGGGCGATTTTTTAGGTAAAATAAATATTTGAGTAGCCTGTAGCTTTTATATTTTTTGAAGTTTAATTGTGTGATGAAATAGCTGTAATTATTTTTGTTTAATTTGGTCGAAATGAAGAAATATTTAATTGTGTTACTTTGGGTAATATTTAATTCTCAATTATTGCAATCCCAAGAAATATATACTCCTTTAGATTCAATTCCTGAATGGGTAAAGAATAAAGTTACTGTAGAAGAGTATAATTTATGGAAAATAATGAGTAGTGTTTTTCGAATAGATTATTCTTTTTTGAAACAAGACATATCCTCGGGAAAAAGATTACGTCTTTATGATAATCTTAGACAAATATGTAATTCAATAAAGAGTGGAGAATATTCTAATAGTAAAGGTGAACAATTTACTATATCAATAGTAGCTGATGTGGATACTACTCTCAACTGGAAATTTGATGTATTGTTTCAAATAGATGATAATATTCAATTTTGCAAACGAAATGCAGTTATTTATCAAGTTGAAGACTTGGAAAAAGTGCAATTGAGTTGTGAAATTTGGTATATTTATAATTCATTAAAGAAAGATGCTTATATTATTAAATACGATGTTTTACCGGTTGAGCCTTTGGCTAGATTTCAGGGCTCAGTAGTATTTTCTTATCAAAAAGAATTAAATCAATTCGAAGGATCTTGCGCAGGAACCTTTCAATATTATGATAAATGGAATAAGGAGCATTTTCAAAATTTAAACAAGAGTTTTGCTTTTTCACCTCAGTCGAGTAATAAATAATACCGATTGTTTTTCTTTTATTCATTTTATTAGGAATTTGAGAGATTGGAATAGGGTCCATGCAATCTATAGATGTAATTCTCAATGATTGTTCTCATTAAACGATTGGCTTGATATTTGAGAGTCCAGAAGGCTATATTCTATATTTATTGTTATGATTCTTCCCATAGCATAGTTTTTTATTTAATGGATAAAGGATTTTTTATTTAATGATAATGTATGTTTATAATTAATTACGAAATATGAAAATTAAAAATATAATAATTGTATTTACTTTGTTATTATCATTAGCAGGTAATGCTCAGACCCCTTTTAGTGATAGGGCTCCATTAGACTCAGTACCTGAATGGGTAAAAGAAAAAGTTACACCAAAAGAATATGAAATATGGAAAACTATGAGTCGTGTATTTCACATAGATTATTCTATTCTGAAAACAGATCTTTCTCCTGAACGGAAACAAGAGATCTATGATGGACTTAAAAAAATATGTGAAGGAATAGAAAAAGGGGAATTTTCACATCGAGTTGGTACAGGATTTTCTTTTGCAAAAGAAAATCCTATTGATACAACTCTTCAGTGGAAGTTATGTGAACTGAATCAAATAGATGAAAATATTCAATTGTGTAAACGGAAAGCTAGTGTTTATCAAAGTGTAAACTCAAACAGTGTAGAACTAGTTTGCACAGTTTGGTATATTTATAATTCTCAAAAGAAAGAGGTTTATATTATTAAGTCTGAAATTCTACCAAATGGATCGTGTTGTAAATTTCAAGGAGGAATCGGACTGGTTTATCAAAAGAATTTAAATCGTTTGCAAGGATCTTATGCAGGTACTTTTCAATATGAAGTAGAAGGAAGAAAGTATTGTGATCAGTTGGAGAGGGCATTTGCTTTTTCAATTGATAAGTAATAGAAATATACTATGCAATTTGTTTTTCTATTATTTCTATTACTAGGCATTTGGGAACTTGGAATTGGGTCTTGGCAATGTGTAAATGCTTTCTTTAATGACTGGTCTTATCAAACCATTTGTGGAACATTTAATAATCCGGGACTTTATTCTGTTTTCATTGTAATGATTATTCCTGTTGCATGGTTTTATATTTTACGAATAAAATCTTTTCTTGTTGAGAACTATCAATATAGGTTGATTACTGTATTGTCAATTGTTTATGTTTTATTGTCTTTTCTTGTACTTCCATTTAGTATGAGTAGGACTGCATGGATAGCAGCATTAGTTAGTTGTGGAATAATGACGTGCATATATATTGCAATGTATAAGCACTTTGTAATAGGAAAAGGGACTATAACTGTATTTATTTGTTCATTAGGCATATTTGTGTGTTTTTTATATGGTCTTAAGAAAAACTCTGCGGATGGTAGACTTCTGATTTGGAAAGTTTCATATTCTATTATAAAAGAGAATTTTGTAAGTGGAGTGGGGAGTGGATATTTTTCCAGTGCATATGGAGATGCGCAAGAAAAATATTTTCGTGATCATAAAGGCACAGAACATGAAAAATATATCGCAGGAGCACCAGATTTTGCATATAATGAATATCTACAGATAATAGTGGAATATGGCATAAAAGGACTATTGATACTTATTTTTGTAATTAGTTATTCGTTTTATAATTTGTCACGTATAAATTTTCAATACCGAATGCCACTTATAGGAATGTTTATCAGCTTATTAATAGTCGCATTTTTTTCTTATCCTTTTCGGAATATATATACATGTCTATTATCTTCATGTATTATAATTATAGTTATGTTATTTCCAACTGAAAAAGCTTGTTTAAGGAATATGATTCTAAGGTCTGGATTTATATTGTTTTCTTTATTGGTGGTTTTTTGGAAAGTATGTTTTTCATTCGGACATTTAGGAAGTGCTAAAACTGCATATGAGCAATGGACTCTGCTAAAACCGTATTTTGATGCCGAGCAATATAGTGAGATAACTCACAATTATACAGCATTATATCCATATTTAAAATCTGATGCTGCATTTTTATTTGAATATGGACAATGTTTATCAAATATCAAACGGTATAAAGAAAGTAATCTAATATTACAAGAAGGACTTAAGCATAGTGGAGATCCTATGTTTTTGAATGTGTTAGGGAAAAATTATCAACAGCTAGGGAAGTCTCAATTGGCTGAACAGATGTTTTATAAGGCTTATTACCGAATTCCTCATAAGATATATCCTTTATATTTATTGATGAATCTGTATAAGGAACTCCATCAGGAGAAAGATATGCTTTCTATTGCATATCGTATTTTAAATCAAAAAAATAAGATTAATTCGCTAGAGACTGAATATGTTAGAAATATGGTTAGAGAAGAGTTAGAAAAGAGAAGTTTCTTACCTTAATTTTTTTAGTTTGATAAATGTGTAAGTAGGGAGCATTTATAGCTAATTATGAGATGTTATAATAGTGCTTTCTCAATAATGAAATAAAGTTGAATCAATTAACAAGATAATCATGGCAAAATATCTTATTTATCTGCTGTTCATCTTTTCAGTAGTGGCATGTACGGGAAGTACGAAATACTCTGATGAGACTATAAAGAATGAACTTCGCGCACCATCAAATCCAATATTATCACTTCATCCACAAGTGCGTATGTGGTCTTGTGCGGATAAATTGACGGAGAAAAATATCTCTTTTACAAATGGAAAAACATTGCCGTTTACCGGCTTTTTACGGGTAGATGGGATCATATATCGTTTTATGGGAAGCAGGGAGTTACCCATGCAGGCAATTGCACCAATGGCTTTCGACGGCGAAAGATGGGAAGGTAAATTCACTAGTCTTATGCCGAATAAAGGTTGGGAACAACCCGATTATGATGACAAATACTGGCAGGTTGGAGAAGGAGCTTTTGGAACAAAGGATAAACGGGAGGTGAAAACACAATGGCTCTCGTCTGATTTATGGGTACGAAGAGAGGTGGAGGTAGACCCTTATTTGCTTGAACATAGAAAAATTTATTTGCGCTACTCTCATGACGACGGTCTCCAGTTGTACATTAATGGCAAACATTTAGTCAGTACGAAAGATGGAATTGGGGCGAATCTTAAAATAGAAGTGCCGGATTCTATTCTGGTTACGATGAAAGAGGGGAAAGCTTTGATTGCCGCACATTGTGAGAACAAAATGAAGAGTGCATTGCTTGATTTTGGGTTGTTTGCAGAAGAACCGGGAATCCTTATAGAAAGGATTGCCCCTATGGGTGAATGGGAAGGAAGATATACTACTGAACAACCAGAGGGAAATTGGGCAATGATGAATTTTAACGATAGCGCATGGACAGTAGGAAAGGCAGTGTTTGGAACAGAAGGGGGACAGGATGTCCATACGCCTTGGAATACTTCGAAATTGTGGGTAAGGAGGAAAGTAACTTTTGACTCTTTGCTGATAAAAAACAAACAGCTTTGTGCTCATTATTCACATAATGATGCTGTTGGGTTGTATATCAATGGAAAAGAATTTGTCAGCACTGGGTTTAAAGCGAAGAGTGATGTGTGTACTGATATACCAGATTCAATTGTTGAAACGATGAGAGACGGGAAGGCTGTGATTGCTGCCCGTTGTGAGAACCGGGGTGGGAGTGCTTGTGCAGACTTTGGATTGTATGCTGAGCCTAAACTGGCTAAACAAAAGTCTGTAGATGTGCAAGCTACTCAAACCCATTATACATTTGAATGCGGTGATGTAGAGTTGAAACTCACTTTTACAGCTCCATATCTGTTGAATGATCTGGAAGTTCTTAGTCGTCCCGTCAATTATATTTCTTATCAAGCTAAGGCATTGGACGGTAAAGAACACAATGTGGCTATTTATTTTGAATTGGATCCACATAAAGCATTTCGTGCAGGGCAGTCTACACAAATGTATGAGAAAGATGGACTTGTTTTGATGAAAACCGGTCGGGAGAATCAGGAGTTGTGGGTAGATAAGGAGAAAGATGCACCCGGATGGGGATATTTATATTTGGTTGCAAAAAATGATGTAACGTATGCACAAGGAGATGCTGCTGAAATGCGGGCACACTTTATGAAGGAGGGTAACTTAAAGGAGACACGTAAATCGGATGAAAAACGTTATGCAGCAATCGCACAAGATTTGGAAGTAGGTAGTGAACTTCCGCAACACTTGATTGTGTCTTTTGACGGACTGTGTACGATGGCTTATTTCGGAGAGGATTTACAACCTTATTGGAATAAAGATGGAGCAAAGGGTATTGAAAAACTGTTTGATGAAGCGGAAAAGGATTATAAAGAGGTGATGGCGAAATGTTATGCTTTTGACCGTCAGATGATGATTGATGCTTACTCTGCGGGAGGAAAAGAATATGCTGAACTTTGTGCCTTGGCTTATCACCAGACAGTAGCCTCTTTTCAGGTATCTGAAACTTCGGATAACGAATTGCTTTATTTCACTCCATTGGTTGGTTCGATAGATGAGTATTATGCGGCTTCACCTTTATTTCTTTATTATAATTCGGATGTGTTGAAAGCAATGCTTAATCCTTTCTTTTATTTTAGTGAGAGTGGAAAATGGAATAAACCCTTTCCAGCTCATAATTTAGGAGGATATCCTTTTGTTAATGGACCTACCAAAGGGGCTGATCTTCCCGTTGAAGAGGCTGGAAATATGTTGATTATGATTGCTGCAATGGCTAAAGTTGAGCAAGATGCGTCTTACGCTGAAAAACATTGGGAAACTTTATCAAAATGGGCTGGCTATCTATTGGAAAATGGGACAGATACGGGAGATCAAATCAATGCAGGTAGTTTTGATGGTCGCTGCCCTCATAATGCTAACTTGTCTGCGAAAGGAATTTTGGGAGTTGCTTCGTATGCTTTACTGGCGAGGATGTTGAACAAACAGGAAGAATCCGAAAAATATGCAACGGCAGCTAAGGAGATGGCTAAGAAATGGGAAGAGTTAGCTTTTAATGGAGATCATTATCGACTGGCTTTTGATCAGTTGGATAGTTGGGGACAGAAGTATAATCTTATTTGGGACCAGTTGCTGGGATTGAATGTTTTTCCTGATAAAGTTATCGAACGTGAAACCGCTTTCTATGCTACTAAGCTGAGTGCTTACGGTTGTCCCTTAGATAGTGGAACCAACAATGTAAAGGCAGAATGGATGGTGTGGATTGCTGCATTAAATAAGGATAGTGTACAGTTCCGTAAGTTCCTTCTCCCACTTTATCAGTTTATGAATGAGACAAAGACACGTGTACCGATGCCGGATGCTTATAATGTTTATGATAAGGGGACTTTAACTAAATACTGGGGAAGACCGGTGGTGGGTGGTTACTTTATCCGGTTGTTGGAAAAGAAATTAAATGAGAGTAAATAAGATATAGTACAATTTTAAAGATTTATGGTTTCTATAGATAACAGATGAGGTTGCATCGGAAGTAAAACAAGCTCTTCATATAAAACTATTTAGGCACGGATTTCGCGGATTTCACGGTTCTTTGATTAATAAAAAACGTATATTCCGTAATCCGTGCCTAAAAGATAGTAATAGTAGGATTTTACCACATCCTCGTTCATTGTTATTCGGGTGTGGCTTTTCTTATTTTAATATCCAAAGATTTGTTCTTGCGTTAGTTCTTCGATAGGACCTACCGCTTTTAACTTATCCATATCGAGGTCTTTTTTATCTCCTAAGATACAGTAAGTATAAGTACGGTCTTTCATCCATTCTTTTTGGAAATCAACGATGTCTTTCAATGTCATGTTTTGCACATCATTGTAAAGCTTGATACGTGAGTCTACATTTTCTCCCAAGTCTTGAGCATTGATATAACTCCAGATAACATCACTTTTAATGATGCGTTCAGTGCGTAGACGGTTGATTAATCCATCTTTAGCCAGTTGGAAAGCTTTCTCCGATTCAGGCATATTGCTGATAATCTCGTTAAACGTATTGATAGCGTCGATCATTTTATCATTTTGGGTTGCAATCTGAGTATAGATCATATATGGATATTTCAAATAGCTTGGCTGAGTTAAGGCAGCCCAGGCAGAGTATGCTAATCCGCGGGTCTCACGCATTTCTTGGAAAACGATCGAATTCATACTTCCACCGAAGTATTCATTATAAAGTGACCGTGTAGGTTCAATAGTCGGATTGAATTTCTTATCAGTATTTGAAATCTGCGACATATAGATTTGTTTAGCATCATAAGGTGCTATTAATACCTTAGTGGTAGGAGTTTCGAGATAAGGGAATTCGTCTCCTATAGGAATCTCTTTTAATGTATCTGGTACTTTATGGTTCTTATCGATAATATCCAATATCTCTTTACTACTGCTTGGGCCATAGTATAAGATACGATGCTTGTAGCTATTCTGATTATGAATCCGATCGATTAATGCTTGTGGGTCCATACTGATAAGTTCAGCTTCAGTTAATAGATTGGTTGCGGGTGACTTAGCACCGTACTGGGCAAAGTTCATCAAGCGTGAGAAATTCTGTCCTTGATTTAGTTTGGCATCCGAACGAGCTTTCAGGATGTCTCCTGCCATATTATTGTAGGCTTCTTTATTGATTTGTGCATCAGCCATTAGTTTCTCGAAAAGTTGCATAGCTGCCGGCATATTTTCGTTCAACCCTGAAAGAACGACATAAGTGCGTTCATTACCCGGAGAAATGTAGAAAGTACAGGCCAAACGATAGAATTCACTCTTTAGTTGTTCCGGTGTCATATCAGAGGTTCCCAAATATTCGAGATAATTGAAAGCTGTACCTAGTGCCTTGTCTTGGTTATTACCCATATCGAATACATAAATCAACTGGAAGAGGTCATTAGCAACGTTTTGCTTATAGAGAACCGGTATATCTGATTTTGCCTTTAGTTGAGTCAGATCCTTTTGGTAGTCGAGGAATACAGGTTCAATAGGTTTAACAGCACTGTTCTGTATTTCAGTGAGAAAGATACTTGCTGTATCACGGTTTGACACAATAGGAGTGATTTCCGGTTTTGTCATTTTCTTTTCGTTGGGGTCTTTGCCTTGTTTTTTATAAATGACTGCATAATTGTCCTTTTTTAGATATTTATTAGCAAAATCCACAATTTCTGTCTTAGTAAATTTGGCTATACGATCAATCGAATTAACTTCGTCTTCCCAGGTTATATTATTGATAAATGAATTGACAAACATATCGGCACGGCCTTCATTACTTTCCATATTCTGTATCTGGTAAAGCTTGAAGTTATTGATATTGGCTTGCAACATTTTTTCGTCAAAATCTCCGGCACATAGCTTTTGGATTTCACCTAACAAAAGATTTTGTACTTCCTTTAATGTTTGTCCTTGTTTGGGAACTCCTCCTAATATAAACATAGAGTAATCTGTCAGACCCATAGGATAGCCGTATCCACTCAATACTTTTTGTTGTTGGTTTAAATCGAGGTCGATAAGTCCTGCTTTACCATTGTATAATAGTTGAGAGATAACTTGAAGAATCTCAAAATCTTTGCTTGAAGCTCCGGGGAAACGCCATGCCAGCGCAACGCTTTCAGCATCAAGCCCCAATACTTCTCGTACGATAGGTTGGGTAATCGGTTCTTCTTTCGGTAAATTGAGTTTAGGCAGTTCCGGATTTGGTTTCATTTGCCCGAAATATTCGTCGATGATAGCGATGGTTTTATCCGGGTCAAGGTCACCTGACATACAAATAGCCATATTATTAGGGACGTACCATTGTTTATAGTAGTTTTTGATATTTGTAATCGAAGGATTTTTCAGGTCTTCTTGTGTTCCCAGCACGGTCTGTGTTCCGTAAGGATGGTGAGGGAAAAGAGAAGAGAAAATGGCTTCTTGCACTTTTCTGTTATCACGTGTTAAAGACATATTTTTTTCTTCGTATACAGTTTCTAATTCTGTATGAAAACCACGAATGACATTATTCTCAAAGCGATCAGCTTGTATCTTGGCCCAGTTCCCTATCTGATTCGAAGGAATGTCTTCTACATAAACAGTTTGGTCGTAGGCGGTATAAGCGTTCGTACCATTCGCACCGATGGCTGCCATCAGTTTATCGTATTCATTTGGGATAGAATACTTGGAGGCTTCGTAAGAAAGGCTGTCGATAGTATGATAAATCGCTTTACGTTGAGCTTCGTCCGTTGTTTTACGATAAATCTCAAACTGCTGTTCTATCTGGTCAAGTAATGGTTTCTCGACTTCGTAATTCTGAGTACCGAATTTATCAGTTCCTTTGAACATAAGATGTTCAAAGTAATGTGCCAGTCCGGTAGTTTCTGCCGGGTCGTTCTTTCCGCCTACACGTACTGCTATGTAAGTCTGGATGCGCGGAGTTTCCTTATTCACGGTGAGATAAACTTTCAATCCGTTGTCCAATGTGTAAATACGGGCTTTTAGCGGATCGTTGGGGACTGTTTCGTAGCTATACTTCTTTTGTGAGCTACAACTGCTGAACACTAATACAAGGAAAAGTGACAAGCATGAAAGTTTCAGTAGTTTGTTCATATGATGACAACATTTTGATGACAAAAACAAAGGTAGCAGATTTTTGCTTATCTTTGCAACGAAATTTGTAAATTATAAAAGATAAAATTGAAAATCAGATGATTACTATTGAACAACTTAAAGATGTGAAAGAGCGCACGGATGCGCTGAGGAGGTATCTTTGACGTCGATGCGAAGAAAATTCAAGTCGAAGAAGAACAATTAAGAACTCAGGCTCCGGGGTTTTGGGATGACCAAAAGAGGGCAGAAGCTCAGATGAAGCTGGTGAAAGACCTGCAAAAATGGATTGAAGGTTATAACGAAGTCAAAACGTTGTCGGACGAACTGGCATTATCCTTTGATTTTTATAAAGAAGAGTTGGTAACGGAGGAAGATGTAGACGCTGCTTATGCCAAAGCAATGGAAGCATTGGAAGTATTGGAACTCAAGAATATGTTGCGTGAAGAAGCCGATCAGATGGACTGTGTCTTGAAAATCAATTCCGGTGCCGGTGGTACGGAAAGCCAGGATTGGGCTTCTATGTTGATGCGTATGTATTTGCGATATGCTGAAACAAACGGTTACAAGGCTACCATTGCCAATCTTCAAGAAGGTGATGAAGCAGGAATCAAAACCTGTACCATCAATATCGAAGGAGATTTTGCATATGGTTATCTGAAAGGAGAAAACGGAGTGCACCGCTTGGTACGTGTTTCTCCGTATAATGCCCAAGGTAAACGTATGACATCCTTTGCTTCCGTATTTGTCACTCCGTTGGTAGATGATAGTATTGAAGTGAATATCGAACCTGCTCGTATCTCTTGGGATACATTCCGAAGTGGTGGTGCAGGTGGACAGAATGTGAATAAGGTAGAATCCGGAGTTCGTCTGCGTTATCAGTATAAAGATCCTTATAGTGGTGAAGAAGAGGAGATTCTGATTGAAAATACTGAAACTCGCGACCAACCGAAGAACCGTGAAAATGCAATGCGCCAGTTGCGCTCTATTTTATATGATAGGGAGTTGCAGCACCGTTTGGCTGAGCAGGCAAAAGTGGAGGCCGGGAAGATGAAGATCGAATGGGGATCGCAGATACGAAGCTATGTGTTCGACGACCGGCGTGTGAAAGATCACCGCACTAACTATCAGACTTCTGATGTAAATGGTGTGATGGACGGAAAGATCGATGGCTTTATCAAGTCCTATCTGATGGAGTTCTCTTCGCAGGAATCATAAAATCCGAAAAATAGCGAGTATTATTTTTGGAAAGTTAAAAGATTTGTTCTTACTTTGTTAGCGTTGAACTTTAAAGCTAACTATTATGGGTAAGAGTAAAAGAAAAGTAGTACATAGCAAGAAGGAAGAACAACAGGCGCAAAAGGTAATCAAAATAGTATTTATCTCATTGGTTATTTTGGCACTGGTTATGCTGATTGCATATTCCTTCCTCGGTTAATTCACTACAGATTACACGGGTTTTACAGATTCTATTGCATTGTTCAAGCAATGATTAATAGTTAATCTGTATGAGGCGTGTAATCTGTGGTGAATTTTTGTAATAGGATTGTAATTTTTTCGTAATTTTCCCGTATCTTCACAGTGGTATCTTTGTGCCAAAATTAGTAAAGGAAACTACTAGGATGAAGAAATTTACAATTACTGTTTTCGCGCTATTGATGACAGTTATGGCTTTTGGACAGGCAAAAGAAGACGCGGGGGATGGCAAGATGCTGAATAAGCAGAGGATGGAACTGAAGGATTATTTGCCTGAAATTCATGGAACGATCCGGGCAAAATATGAATATCAGACAGAAACAAACGAAAGCCGTTTCGAAGTACGTAATGCACGTTTTAGTGTTTCGGGAAATGTGCATCCTATGGTAGCTTACAAAGCGGAGATCGATCTTTCTGACGAAGGTACAATTAGAACGTTAGATGCTTATGCACGTGTTTTCCCTGTGAAAGATTTGAATTTTACTCTTGGTCAAATGCGTGTACCTTTCACTATTGACGCGCACCGTTCTCCTCATCAACAATACTTCGCAAACCGTTCTTTTATAGCCAAACAAGTAGGAGATGTCCGCGATGTTGGTTTTGTGACAACATATAGTCAGAAAGATAATTTTCCTTTTATTCTTGAAGGAGGGCTGTTCAATGGCTCCGGATTGACTAATCAAAAGGTGTGGCACAAGACATTGAATTATTCGATAAAAGCTCAGCTTTTGCCAAATAAGAACTGGAACGTGACTCTGAGCACTCAAATGATAAAGCCGGGAGACGTGCGTATTAATATGTATGATGCCGGTGTTTATTATCAAAATAATCGCTTTCATATTGAAGCCGAATACCTTTATAAAATGTACGGACACAATGCTTTTGATGATGTACATTCTGTAAACAGCTTTGTGAATTATGATCTGCCTCTGAAAAAAGTATTTAATAAGATTTCTTTTTTGGCCCGTTATGATATGATGACCGATCATAGTAACGGAAGGACCGATACTGAAACGGGAATATTAAAAATAAATGATTATGCCCGCCATCGTGTGACGAGCGGAATTACGTTGAGCCTTTCTAAAGCCTTCATTGCTGATCTTCGTCTGAATTTCGAAAAATACTTTTATAAAAATTCCGGCATTGCTAAAGAGTCGGAACGAGATAAAATTGTAATTGAGTTTATGACTCGATTCTAAAAATGTGTATCTTTGTGGCATGGCACAAGAGATTGAACGTAAGTTTTTGGTTTCTGGTGAGTTCAAGTCGCAGGCTTTTGCTCAGGATCGTATTATTCAGGGATATATTTGTAGCGACCGGGGACGGACGGTGCGGGTGCGTATCCGTGATAATAAAGGTTATTTGACTATAAAGGGAGCTTCTAATGTTTCAGGTACGAGTCGATATGAGTGGGAGCGGGAATTGCCGTTGGCGGAGGCGGAAGAATTGATGAAACTTTGTGAGTCGGGAGTTATTGATAAGACTCGTTATCTGGTGCGTAGTGGCAGTCACATATTTGAAGTAGATGAGTTCTACGGTGATAACGTCGGGTTGGTTGTGGCTGAAGTTGAATTAACCTCGGAGGATGAGGCGTTTGATAAACCATCTTTTATTGGTGAAGAGGTAACAGGCGATAGGCGTTACTATAACTCCCAATTAATGAAAAAACCGTATAAAAATTGGCGATGAGTAACAAAAAAACAATATATTTGTTCTAATATAAAAGGACTGTGTATGGAGCAATTGTATAATTACCTGCCAAGAGAATTGGTGACTTTTGTATTGGTAACTTTGTTTTCTTTGCTTATCGGGCTTTCTCAACGCCGGATCAGTTTAAAGCGTGAAGGAGAAACGACTCTTTTCGGTACGGACCGTACATTTACTTTCATCGGTATTCTAGGTTATCTTCTATATATATTAGATCCTACGGATATGCGTTTATTTATGGGCGGTGGTGCGATTCTTGGTCTTTTATTGGGACTAAACTATTATGTAAAGCAATCGCAGTTTCACGTGTTTGGTGTCACTACGATCATTATTGCTCTTATTACTTATTGTATTGCTCCGATTGTAGTTACTCAGCCTTCCTGGTTTTATGTAATGGTGATTGTTACTGTTCTACTGCTAACGGAATTAAAACATACTTTTACGGAATTTGCACAACGAATGAAGAATGATGAAATGATTACGTTGGCTAAGTTTTTGGCAATCAGTGGTATCATACTGCCTATGCTTCCCAAAGAAAACTTGATTCCTGGTATAAATCTTACTCCTTATACTATTTGGTTGGCAACAGTTGTTGTTTCCGGTATTTCATACCTGTCATATCTTTTGAAGCGATATGTCTTTCATGAATCAGGTGTATTGGTTTCCGGTATTGTCGGAGGATTGTACAGTAGTACTGCCACGATTTCCGTATTAGCTCGAAAGAGTCGTAAAGCCTCGGAACAGGAATCAACTGAATATGTTGCTGCTATGTTGTTGGCAGTCAGTATGATGTTTTTGCGTTTTATGATTTTAATTCTAATTTTTAGTCGTGAAATTTTCCATTCTATTTATCCGTATTTGCTGATTATGGCTGTTGTATCAGCTTTGGTGGCTTGGTTTGTACATACTCGGCAGCATCGTCCCAAAGATATGACTACGGATGGGGAAGAGGAGGATAGTAGTAACCCCTTGGAATTTAAGGTTGCTTTAATCTTTGCCATACTGTTTGTAATTTTTACAATATTGACTCATTATACCTTGATATATGCAGGTACAGAAGGATTGAATCTGCTTTCTTTCGTTTCAGGTTTTAGTGATATCACTCCTTTTATATTGAACTTGTTACAAAACACAGGAAGTGTAGCAGCATTGGTTGTTACAGCTTGCAGTATGCAGGCAATTATTAGTAATATATTGGTGAATATGTGCTATGCTCTGTTCTTTGCAGGAAAAGATAGTAAACTTCGTCCTTGGATTCTGGGAGGATTTGGTACAGTGGTGGGAATAAATTTTGTGCTGTTGCTGCTCTTTTATTTTTTATAAAGATACTTTTTTGTTGGATTTACCAATAAGAATCATAATATGCCTTAATAAATGAAGTGCATCTCAAGAGTTGGTTTTAAAACTTTTGGGATGCACTTCATTTTGAAATTTAATCTGATAGGCGGAGATTACCAGCTCCAATCACTTTCTTTATAATTTGCTTCAACCACGCTTTCTATATTGTCCGGGAGGTTGTGGAAGAAGTCAATTTCAGTATATTCTTCAAGTTTATCTATAGAGACGGCATAACTTTTATAGCTTTCTTTGCTAGGATATGATTTATGTTCGAACCAGAAACCTATTGCATGATATTCGCCACCTTTTAGTGAGAGAATTGCCATATAGAAATATTTAGGAACCGGAATTGTATGATCCGCTTTTATATATTTAATAATATTATTTTGCTTGTCAATAGTTCCTCCTTTTATAGTATAAAGGGTATCTTGGTTGTTGGTAATCGTTCCCCATCTCTGGACACATTTTTCCAAATTCGCCCATATACCGCCATTAAATCCGTCTTGAATTTGTGGATTTATATTCGACATATAGAAAGTCTGTAAATTAGCTTCTTCAGAATATTGTCTGTCACTTGACGCTATCAAGTGTCCTCTACTATATCCTGAATTAGTATAATCGGTGTAGTGGGTTTGATATTGGGTTGGTATTGACGGATCTTCCGTGAACTTATCTCCACGGCCTGCATCATTGTCAGGAGTTGCTGTGCTGAAAGTACAAGCTGACCAACGGGCACTTTTTTGTGTACAGTCATATTCCAGACTGAAAGTTGGCAATTCTTTCCCATTGACAGTGGTCGTATGAGTAATAAATAGATTCATGTTTCCTCCTTTTAACTTGGGAATTTCAATTCTTCCTGCATAAATGGGGGATGTTCCAGTACCACTAGCCTGTTTCAGGGTAATTGTGGCACTCTCTTTTCCTGCTTCAACCGTAATCGTAGCATTACGCTCTACTCCTGTATTAGCTTCTAAGTATCCTGTGATGGAACTATTACCGTTTCCGGATACTTTGTTTAGCGTACACCATGTTTCACTGCTCGAAACTTGCCATGCGCCATCTGTTTTAATACGGATAATAAAACTACCTCCTTCTGCTTTTATTTCACTCTGATCAATAGTTGCGATTCCTTGATCGGTATTTCCGGAGTTTCCAGGAATATCCGGTATATCTTGTTCACTACATGATATGGCTATATAACTGACAAAAAAAAATGTGAATAGTCTAAATAATTGCTTCGTCATTTTGGATAGTATTTTATAAGTTTAGGAATAGACAGAAGGAAGTTATATACAGGTCAAAATTTCAAAATGTATTTGACCTGTATATACAAAGGGGTTTATTTTACCTCTTTAATTAGATAAATAATAGTTGGCAAGTGGTCGCTGTATCCATTGAGCCATACTCCTCCTGCTTGAGTACGCTTGGGATATCCTTTATATTTACCCTCTTTCTGGAACATAAAATCTTTGTTGAAGATTTCATGTTTATAGTACTTTAATGTACTGCGATCAGTACCCAACAGATTTCCGCTGAAGACGATCTGGTCAAATAGGTTCCATTTTCCTTGATACATCAGAGTGCCATATCCTTTTTTCAGGGTATCCCACCAAGGATTATACAAATCTGTTGGACCTACTTCGTTAGGTTTGCGTTTGGCTCCAAGTGAAACTGCCATACTTTTATCCATCGGGTCATCATTCATATCCCCCATAATAACAATTTTAGCTTCTGGGTCTTCATTAAGTAAAGAGTCTTTTATTGCCTTAACCTGTTCTCCGGCACGTTCGCGGGCAGGAGAAGCAGCTCCACGAGAGGGCCAGTGGTTTACAATGAAGTGCATTTTCTCTCCTGCTATTTTTCCACTGGCAATCAAAAAACCACGGGTTTTGTGCACGGTGTCATTTATATATATATAAGGTACGAGTTTGCTATGATCAAGTTCAAACAGTTTAGGGTTATAGAAGAATGCACAATCCACTCCACGCTGATCTTCTCCTTCGTAATGAATATATTTATAACCTCTCTCTGCCAATGCCGGTTCTTTCAGAAGGTCTTCCAGCACTCTGTAGTTTTCTATTTCAGATACGCCGATAATAGCGGGACCCATTGGAAGCTTGTCTGTTGCAAGTTTGCTTAATACTTCCGACATATTCTTCAGTTTAGCCTTGTACTTCATTGTATTCCACTGATTAGTACCGTTAGGCAAATACTCGTAATCATTTTTTCCTTCATCATGGATGGTATCAAATAGATTCTCCAAGTTGTAAAACGCAACACTGTATAGCGCATATTTCTTTTCTTGTCCGTAGGACATAAGGACGAAAAGAACGAGTATACCAAAAGTCATTAAACTTTTTTTCATCTTTAAAATTGATTTTAGAAGTGAGCTATATATCATATCTGTGACAAATATCTAAAAAGAAAATGGAAAAACCGCCTAAACCATGTAATTTTTTTGTTAATTTCATTGCTATTTATGAAATTCTTTGTTATTTTGTACGACCTTTTATTTTAACTACGTTTCAATGGTAGAGACCAATTAACATTAATATAAATTAAATTATGAAACAACGATTAGGGTTAGCGATCGTATTATTTTGTTTAGCGCCAACTATTTTCGCGCAACAAAAAGCAAAGCAAAACGCTCGTGAAGACAATGCTTCTTTCATGTTCACAGAATCACAGTTGAACGAAGATGACGATGCGGCTCAAAGTGTGCAGGCATTAGTCTCTTCAAACAATGATGTTTATCTGTCTAATGTTGGTTATTTGTTCAGTCCGATGAGATTTCGTGTGAGAGGATACGATTCTCAGTACAATGACATGTACATTAACGGAGTACAATTTAATGATGTAGAAACGGGACGTTTCAGCTACGGATTAATCGGAGGATTGAATGATGCTACTCGAAACAAGGAGGGAATCGGTCCTTTTGAAAACAATTATTTTACTTTTGGAGCGATTGGAGGATCAACAAATATAGATCTCCGAGCCAGCCAGTATTCAGCAGGATCAAAGCTGTCATTGTCAGGATGTAATCGTAGTTATATTCTCCGCGGAATGTATACTTATTCTACAGGTCTGATGAAGAATGGCTGGGCTTTCACCGGATCGGCAGGTTATCGTTGGGCAAATGAAGGTAATATAGAAGGTACCTTCTACAATGCTTTTTCTTATTTTCTGGCTGCTGAAAAGGTTTTCAATGACAAGCATAGTTTGTCTATTGCTACCTGGGGAGCTCCTACCGAACGCGGACAACAGGGTGCATCAACAGAAGAAGCTTATTATTTAGCTAATAGTCATTATTATAATCCTAACTGGGGTTATCAGAATGGAAAGAAACGTAATTCGCGTGTAGTAAATTCGTTTGAGCCTTCTGTAGTTGCTGCATGGGATTTCAAGATTAAAGATAATATGAAGTTGGTGACAAGTGCAGGGTTTAAGTATAGTAATTATGGAACCAGTGCACTGGGATGGAATGGAAATGCTGCCGACCCACGTCCTGATTACTATAAGAAAATGCCTAGTTCTATCTTCAATGTTTATAATGATGTTCCGACACCGGAACAGTTGAAACAGTTTGATGAAGTGACTGACTTATGGAAGGATAACAAATCTTACCGTCAGCTTGATTGGGATTTGATGTATTTCTCTAATCAACAGGCAAATGCACTGGACAAGGAAACGTTGTATTACGTAGAAGAACGTCACAATGACCAGTTGGCATTTAATTTCAATTCAGTATTTAATCATACCATCAATGAAAACAGTAGTTATACAGCCGGTATTGCAGTTAATACGACGAAAGGTATGCATTACAAAAAAATGAAAGATTTGCTCGGTGGTGAGTTATATACTGATATCGATAAGTTCTCTGTTCGTGACTATGGAGAAAACTCTTATATTATCCAGAATGATTTGGATCATCCGAATCGTCGTATCGGAGAAGGTGATAAGTTCGGTTACAATTACAATATATTTGTAAACAAACAGAGTGCCTGGTTACGTTATCAGGGTAAAAGCGGTTCTTTCAGCTATTTCGCTTCTGGTAAAATTGGTTCTACACAGATGTTCCGTGACGGTTTGATGCGTAATGGTCGTGCTCCGTTGAAGTCTTTGGGTAGCAGTGGTACTGCAAAATTCTTGGAAGGTGGTGTGAAAGCCGGTTTAACTTATTTCCTTAATGGTAACCACTCATTTACGTTGAATGCCGGATATGAAGATCGTGCTCCGTTAGCATATAACTCATTTGTTGCTCCACGTATCAAGAACGATTTTGTCAGTGACTTGAAGACAGAACAAGTTTATGGTGGCGACTTTACTTATAATTTCACAACTCCGGTTGTAATGGGACGCATTACAGGATATTATACCCGTTTGCAGAATCAAGTAGAGTTGGAAGCTTTCTATAACGATAATGAATCCCGTTTTACTTACTTGTCTATGAATGGCATTAAGAAAGAACATTGGGGTGTAGAAGCTGCTGCTACTTTCCGTTTGACTACAAACTTGTCTTTGACTGCAATCGGTACATGGTCGGAAGCAGAATACATGAATAACCCGGTAGCTACCCGTACTTACGAGAGTGAGAGCGAATCCAATCCTGACCGCGTATATGCAAAAGGTATGCGTGCTAACGGTACTCCGCTTTCTGCTTACAGCTTGGGCTTGGATTATAATATTAAAGGTTGGTTCTTCAATTTGACCGGAAATTACTATGACCGTATCTATCTGGACTTCTCTGCTTACCGCCGTTTGGAAAGTGTATTGACTCGTGATAATGATGGTTCGGTAGATGCTAATGGTAATTTGGTAGGTGTAAAAGTTCCTTCACAGGAAAAACTGAAAGGTGGATTTATGCTTGATGCCTCTGTCGGTAAATACATTCGTTTGAGAAATGGTAAGAGTGTTAGTATTAATCTGAGTGTGAATAATGTTCTGAATAATACAAATATGCGTACTGGCGGTTATGAACAGAATCGTGATGATACTTATGATGATGGTTCTATGCGTACTTATATGTTCTCTAAGAACTCTAAATATTATTATGCGCCGGCTATCAATGCATTCTTGAATATCGGTTACAGATTCTAAAATGTATTTTTGGTACAATTAATAAATAAAGAAAAATGAATATGAAGAAAATATTATCTATAGGATGTACCGGAATGTTGGTGTGTGCTTTGAGTTTCAGCTCGTGCATGAACGACTTTGATACTCCGGTTACAGGCAATGCGTTTGGTAATAACTCGATCGAGCCAGAACGTACAATAACAATTGCCAACTTGAAAGAAAAATATGACGGATTTATAGATACCAGTACGGATACATATACCACCATTGAAGGTAAAACACGTATTGAAGGTGTGATTGTAGGAGATGATGAAAGTGGTAATATCTACAAGCAGTTGGTAGTGGCTGATGAGACAGGAGCTATCATTGTGGGTGTTAATAATACAGGGCTTTATGCAGCTTGTCCGGTAGGTCAGAAAGTCGTTATTGATTGCGAAGGATTGCAAATTGGCAGTTATCGTAAATTGGCTCAGATCGGTACTACTTATGAAGGTAAAGTAGGTCGTATGCCGGAATATGTATGGAACAAGCATGTGCGTATTATCAATAAGCCACAGATGTTTTATGAAGAGTTGAAACCACTTGAGATTTCTAATGCTACGGAATTGGCAGCGATAGATATGAAACGTGCTCCGTTATTGGTAACACTGAAAAATGTGAAGTTCCCGCAGGCAGATGGCAAGGTGGCTTTCGCACCGGAAGAAGATGTTGCTGGTTCAACTTTAAGTTTTGTAGAACGGACTATCAATTTTGCAGACGGTACACCATGTAAAGCAGTTGCTCATACCAGTATCTATGCAAATTTTTCTAAGGATGTGCTTCCACAAGGAAATACAGATGTGACTGGTATCTTGACTCGCTATAATGCTAGCTGGCAGTTACTTATTCGTACCAGTAATGATATTCAACGTAATAATTAATAAACTAACAATACACAATTATGAAAAAGATTCTAAATGCTTTATTCTTGACACTGCTTGCAGTGATCACATTTAGTGGATGTAGTGATGTTCCTTCTCCTTATGATATTAAGAGTGAAGGGGATGATAATACAGAGACAGTTGGAAGCGGCACAAAAGAAGATCCGTATGACGTAGCAGCTGCAATGAAAAAGCAAGATGGTTCGGAAGCTTGGGTAATGGGATATATTGTAGGTAGCATAAAGGATAAATCCATATCTACAGATTCTGAATTTACAGGACCTTTTACTAATCCTGCAAACATTCTAATTGCTGCTTCAGCGACTGAAACTAATTATAAAAACTGTATTCCTGTACAATTAGTTTCGGGTACAGATGTACGTGCTGCCCTTAATTTGAAAGATAATGAAAGCAACTTAGGTAAAGTTGTTACTATAAAGGGTACTCTAACCGGCTATTTTGGTGTTCCGGGATTGAAGTCGCCAACGGCTGCTATACTTGATGGTGTAGAAATTGGAGATAGCGGTTCTGAACCTAGCGGTGATTTAGCTTCATTACTTGATCCGACAAAGACTGTTCCATCAATTGTTAATAAGTTCGATAATGCAGTGAATGACGCTGAATATAATCAAGAAGGTTATGTGAACTTTGCTGAGGTTGGTACAAGAACTTGGAGAGGCAAAGCTGCTGGTACAGATATGCGCCTTCAGGCAACAGCCTTTGGAAGTAAGGATGCTTCTGATATCGCATGGTTTATTACTCCGGCACTTGTTATTAATGATTTGCAAGTTAAGAAAGTAACATTTGATTGTGTATCTGCTTATTTTGTAGAAGGTACAAAATTCGAAGTTTATTTCTTAGAGAAAAATGGTGATAACGTGACGAAAACATTGATTAATGTAGGCAATATTCCACAAAACACTGATGCTGCGTATTCTGACGTTGTTACTTTAACAGGTGATTTGTCTTCATTTGGTGGTAAGACTGGATTTATCGGATTTAAATATACTGGTAGTTCTACAGCTACAGGTACTTATCAGATTGATAATTTATATGTGGGAGTAGAAGCAGGTGGTGAAGGACCAGACCCTACGCCGGAGGAGAACACTATTTTCACAGAGACTTTTGGTACACCTGTCAGTGCTAATACTAATGTAGCAAACTTTACTGGATGGGATAATCAGAATTTTACTTTTACTGTGGCTGACCCAAAATGTAATATTCGTGCTAAAGCACATATGACGGAAAGCAACAGAACCGAAACAAACAAGGTGAACAGTATTTGGTTCCCAGCTAATTTTGATCATTCATTTACCATTTCGAATATTGATGCATCAAACTATAGTAAATTCATTGTTAAATATGAATTAGGCGCCAATGTATTTGGTGCTGGAAGCTCTATTGATTTGAATGTATTGAAAGTGTCATTAAATGACGTAGAGGGAACTGCTTCAAGTAAAATTGTTAGCAAAGATAATAATGACGCTAATGTCTTTTTTGAGATGCAGGTTGAACTGAATGTGAAAGGAACTGCAAGTTCTACATTGAAATTCTCAGCTATCGGAGCAGATAATACAATGGGATTCATTCTTTATAATGTAAGATTGATTGGCGTGAAAGATGGAGGTGATGAACCGACTCCGGATAGCCCTTATACAAGTAATATAACAATGCCTGAAACATCATGGAGTAATTCATCTGATGCGGCTTATGGTGGTATTGTTAAGATTGGAACAGATGCGACAGAATATCCTATTGTGAAACTCGGAACGGCGAAACTGGCAGGTGTCTGGAGTTCACCAGCATTAGGAGCTGCCAAAAGTAAACTAGCTTTTTATGCTGTTGGTTGGAAAGGAAAGTCTGGCATTCTGACCGTAACAATTGAAAATGGTGGAGCATTTGAAGGAGGTGAGAGCTCTAAACAAATCAATTTAGCAGGAAATGATGGGGCTACTGGTAATTATCCGTTTACGATTACTCCTGCTGATTCTGATTATCATGAATTTGCTTTAACAGGAATTACAGCTACTTCTACAATCAAATTTAAAACAGCTGATGAGTCAGCAGATAAACGTGCAGTAATCTTTGGTATTAATGTCAATTAATGCTGCTTTTGATAATTGATAAGAAAAGGGAACAGATCACTGTTCCCTTTTTTTTATGAAAGTACAAGAACTGTTTGAAGTACATTTATAGAACTTTATATTTGCGCAAAAAAAGTAAAAAGATGCTTCATGGTAAATTGATATAGTATAAATAGATAAAAGAAAACGTGAAGATGATTGAAAATAAAATAAAAGCTTGAGCCCTAAGGCGGATTATCCTTATCTTTGTATTCCTTGTAGGGTAAGCAACTACTGCTTATTAAAAATATATACTCAAACAAGATTAATATATTATGAATATTGGAAAGAAACGTTATTTTTATATTTGGTTGAGCTTTTTATGCTTAAGTTTTGTATCCTGTAGTAAAGATGAAGAAGAACTCAGCTCTGACAATTTTGCAATTGGTATTGTCGAACTACCGGCTTTGCGTAATGGGGCGAATGATATGTTTGTAACCCATTCTACTACATTTAATGGTAAGAAAGTGACTACTTTCAGCATGGAATATGATAAAAGTAAAAAGCATTCACGTTGGATAGCTTTTCGATTTGATAGCCAGACAAAACAGACTAATGTATCTCGTAGCAATGAGCCTTTTGATGCAGACCCTTTTATACCACAGCAATTTTTACGTGTCCAGGCCGATTTTGGGAGGCAGGGATATGATAGGGGACATCTTTGTGCTTCTGCCGACCGGCTTTATTCAAATGAAGCAAATGAGCAAACTTTTTATTATTCAAATATGAGCCCTCAAAGGAATAAATTTAATGTTGGAATTTGGAGAGATTTGGAAGCAAAAGTACAGACATGGGGACGTAGTTGTACTACTTCGGATACATTATATGTAGTGAAAGGGGGGACGATTGATAGAGAAGATCAGATAGCTAAATATATTGGTGATGACCGTAGTAAACCAGTTCCGAAGTATTACTATATGGCTTTATTATTTAAAAAGAGCGATTCATTTAAAGCCATTGCCTTTTGGTTGGAACATACCGATATACCTAAATCCCAGAACCTTGCAGATTATGTACTTTCTATTGATGAGTTGGAAGAAAAGACGGGAATTGATTTCTTTCCAAACTTAAATGATAAGTTAGAGAATGTGCTAGAAGCAACATATTCAGTAAAGGCTTGGAATGGTTTATAAACAATGTATAGTTTGAAAAAATCACTAAGTATCTTTGAAGAAATCTTCCTAATGTTCGTACTCAAACATTGGGAAGATTTTTTTCTTATAGCTATGCGATTTGGCCGATATAAGATTTATCAATTTTGTAGTTAATAGAGGTCTTATTGGGTATATATACCCACCATGATGGGCATATATACCCAATAAATTGTATGATATCAGTTGTGAACCTATGATTGAGATTTACGATAATTAGTATGGATGTATGAGCCCATTACAATAAGTAATAATCTTTTTTATCTCTTCTTTTTATATTCTTAACTCCGAAGGCTTCGTAATAGCAAAGAAACCACTTACTTTTATCACGTTTTTATCATAGCCCCCAATATGACAAAGGCGAATAAACTAAAAGATAATTATTCTAGGCATGAGACACAAACTATTTCTTTTATCACTATTCGTGTTCACCTTATCAATGAGTGGTTGGGCACAAAACTCGGTATCTTTTTATACTGTTAAAGGAGTGCTTCTGGATTCATTGACTCAGGAGGGGGAGCCGTATGCAACAATTAAGATAGTAAATAAAGACGCACCGGATAAAGCGGTAAAGATGGCCGTGACAGGTGCAAATGGAAAGTTTCAGGAGAAATTGAATGTTGGACCAGGAGATTATATACTAACGGTTTCTTCCATTGGTAAAACTACTGTTGTAAGGGAATTCAGCTTGAAGCCTTCTGCCCGGATCGTTGATTTGGGAACAATGCTTTCGGCAGAAGCCACTAATGAATTGAAAGGAGTGGAGGTTGTAGCACAGAAGCCACTGGTGAAGGTCGATGTTGATAAGATAGAATATAACATAGAAGATGATCCAGATTCTAAATCCAATAGTATCCTGGAGATGCTTCGGAAAGTTCCTTTGGTCACGGTAGACGGAGAAGATAATGTTCAGGTGAATGGTAGCAGCAGTTTCAAAATACACATCAATGGAAAACCTAATAATATGATGAGTAGTAATCCTAAAGATGTATTGAAGAGTATGCCTGCTAATTCGATTAAGTATATCGAAGTGATTACCTCTCCGGGAGCTAAATATGATGCCGAAGGAATCGGGGGAATTCTTAATATTGTGACCGTTGGAGGTGGCTTCGACGGCTATACCGCTACTATTCGTACAAGTGCGGGGAATAATGATTCGGGAATCGGAGGTTATGCAATGATAAAGCAAGATAAACTGACACTTTCTGCCAATTATAACTACAACTATAATTATCGTCCGAACAGCTATTCCAACAGTTACCGCGAAAATTATGAATCGGATACGGAAAAATATTTGGAATCTCAGAGTAGATCAAAATCAAGAGGAAGCTTTCAGCATGGCAATCTGGAAGCGAGCTATGAAATTGACTCTTTGAGGCTGCTGACTGTGGCTTTTGGTATGTATGGCGGTGGTAGCAAAAATAATAGCGATGGTACAACAGCAATGTATGCGGCAAATTATCAAGATATTGCTTATCGTTACCGTACTGATAATCATGGTAAATCTTCCTGGTACTCAATTAATGGGAATATTGATTACCAGCGGACAGCCCGAAGTAATAAAGCGCGGATGATCACTCTTTCTTATAAGATAAATACTCAACCACAGACAGATAATTCTTATAATACCTATCTCGATATTTCTCCGGAGGATCAGACTGATAATATCGTAGATCGTTTGTTACTAAGAAATTATCATTCGGACGGTAAAACGAACAACATCGAACATACCTTTCAGGTAGACTATACCACCCCAATTGGGAAACTTCATACCATTGAAACCGGAGCAAAGTATATTTTACGGCGTAATTCCAGTGATAACCAATTTTTTGAAGCGGCAGGAGTAAGTGACGATTACCTCTATAATGAAGACCGTAGTAGTGATTACCGCCATTTGAATCATATTTTGGCTGCTTATGCCGGATACACATTGAAATATAAAGTATTCTCTTTTAAACCCGGAGTACGTTATGAACAAACCATACAGCGTGTGAAATACATCGTCGGTCCGGGAGAGAACTTCAATTCCAATTTCAGTGATTGGGTCCCTTCTGCTTCTTTGGGGATGCAGGTGGGAAAAACACAAAATATACGAGGTAGTTATAGTATGCGTATCTGGCGTCCGGGCATCTGGAACCTGAATCCTTATTTTAATAATCAGAATCCGATGTTTATTAGTCAGGGAAATCCAGATCTGAAAACGGTAAAAAGCCATGCTTTTGACCTCTCATATAGCAACTTCACGGCTAAGTTCAATATCAATGTGGCACTGCGTTATTCTTTCCAGAATAATGGAATTGAAAATATCAGTCGTCTGATCACTGCACCGGGTGGAGAGATTTTTGATGATAATCCTGAACATCTGGCTCCAGAAGGTGCTTTATATAGCACTTATGCTAATATTGGAAAGAGAAAAGAGACCGGACTGAATTTATTTCTGAACTGGAATGCTACCTCCAAAACACGTATCTATATGAATGGACGTGGAGATTACACCGATCTGCGCAGTGAGGCGCAAGGATTACATAATTATGGTTGGAATGCTTCAGTTCATGGCGGTATTCAACATACTCTTCCTTGGAAAATTCGTTTGAGTCTGAATGCAGGAGGAAGAACTCCAAATATTAGTTTACAGGGTAAAGGCTCCGGTTTTCAATACTATAGCTTTGGAATCAACCGTTCGTTCCTAAAAGAAGAACGCTTGACACTGAACGTTTATTGCAGCAATATTTTTGAGAAATACAGGCATTTCGATAATCATACGGAAGGGATTAATTTTATCTCGAAGAGTTCCAGTAAATATCCGAGCCGTTATTTCGGATTTAGCCTCAGCTACCGGATTGGCGAACTGAAGGCCAGTGTGAAAAAAGCCGCCCGGACTATAAATAATGATGATGTGAAAGAAGCAGGGAGAGAAGAAACACAGGGAGGCGTTCAATAGCCTCCCTTCGGTTATCCTATTTTCTTATTGGCATCCTGTCTGAAATTGTTGAAACCTAATTTAGTCAATCCTGCTTGTACATCAGGATGGCTCATAAAGAGTTTCCACAATAATCCTGTCCGGTAATTTTCTATCATAACGGCAATAGGACCTTGGTCAATAGCAAGATAACGTTTCGGATACCAGTTGTCCGTTTCGCTGAAAGCATCGTAGAAGCCGAATGGACCGAAAACTTTGTCTCCCATATTGTACAGGTGACGCATAACTTCCATCGAGTATTCCGGTGTATAGACAATGGACGAAAGTGCAGCAGTAGGAGAGATGACACCTTTGTCATCCTGTTCATTCGGAGAATGAGCTGCATATCCGTCTACTGAATAACTGGCTGTCAATCCCCAACAATCAGGTCCGAAACCTTTGTAATGCTTTGGATTACGAATGCAGTAAGCCCGATTCACTAATGTCAGATTACGCATCTCGTCGAAATAACTAGGACAGTATTCATCTTTTAATCCCACAGGATCAAGTCCCAGGAAGGAGTATTGTGCCCAAAAGAGCGGTCCGGCTTCTGTACCCTGATAGCGGAGATGTAATTCGATACCTTCTACTTTGTGTGGAGAAACGATAGCTCCGTTCTGTGCCCATCCATCATGATAGACAGCTGCGGGTACTCCATGTGTAGGAGAGGAAGCGGCAAGAATATACATAATCATACATTCATTATACCCATGTACGGGAAAATCCATCTCCCAACCGTAGGTAGGACTCCAATGCCAGTAGAGAACATTCTGCCCTCCTTGGCGATACCAGTCCCAGTCTACCTCACGCCAAATCTTGTCAATACGTTTGGCCAATGCTTTTTCTTTCTCGTTCCCATTGACATAATATTGATGAACGGCAAGCAATCCTTGTATCAGGAAGGCTGTTTCCACCAAGTCGCCTCCATTGTCTTTCTGGCCGAAAGGTTTTACTTTTCCGGTATCTCCATACCACCAATGCGGATAAGCTCCATAAAAGCGATCTGCTTTCTCCAAAAAAGAAACGATTTGCTCCATGCGTGATAACCCTTCTTTACGGGTGACATAACCGCGATCTATTCCCGCAAGAATAGCCATAATACCGAATCCGCTACCACCGGAAGTAACGACATTTGCATCATTTTCAGGATAAACACCATCTACATGATAACGTTCGGGAGCAAGTCCGCTGTTTGGTTCTGCTCCGTCCCAAAAATAAAGAAAGGTACGCCGTTGAACTGTATCCAGTAATGCGTCATCGGAGATTTCTGTGCCACTATCAACAGTCTGTCCCGCAGGTTTGTTTTTACAGGCTCCTACTATTAAAAGTAAGCAAAGGAGCGGCAAGTAAATATAGTTTTTTATCATACTTCAATAGGTTTAATATGAGCGATATCAACCTGAACTCGATAGATAGTTAATCGAGCTCAGGTTGGTTTATCATTCGCGTAATGTGAATTTTGCTGATTTTACGTCCCGGCTGTTCGTACCAATCATAACTTCAAATTCACCCGGCTCGGCAACAAATTGCAGGTCATAATTATAGTATTTCAGCATTTCCGGTGCTATTTTGAAATAAACATATTTCACGTCTCCCGGTTCCAGAAATATTTTTTGGAAACCTTTCAATTCTTTGACGGGGCGGGTAGAACTGCCCATCAGATCACGGATATAAAGCTGTACTACTTCTGTACCGGGCCAGTTTCCTGTATTGGTGACCTGCACTGTGGCTGTCAGTTCACCAGTCATATCGATGCTGGAATGAGATAAAGCCACATCGCTATAAGAGAAGGTAGTATATGAAAGCCCATAACCGAATGGATAAAGCGGTTCATTATCTACATCCAGATAATTAGTGCGGAACTTTTCAAACCATTTACCTTCGGCCAGTGGTCGTCCCGTATTCTTATGTGCATAATAAAGAGGAATCTGACCAACATTCTTAGGAAAACTCATTGTCAGCTTACCTCCCGGATTAACATAACCGAACAGGGCATCTCCAATAGCATAGGCTGCCTCACTACCGCCAAACCATACATTCAGTATAGTAGGTACATTTTCCTGTTCCCAGTTTAGTGTGAGTGGACGCCCGGTGAATAATACAAGTACTACAGGCTTCCCTGTTTTCATTAACTCTTTCAATAAGTTCTGCTGTACATCCGGAATATTCAGGTCTGTCCGACTACTACTTTCTCCACTCATCTCCGAAGATTCACCTAAAGCTGCAATGACAATATCAGACTGACGGGCTACGTTTAGAGCTTCATCCAATAATTCCTGATCTGTCCGGTTATCCCGGTTCAGTGAACGCCCGAACATTGTGGCACGTTCTTCGTAAGCTGCATCACTAATCAGGTTACTACCTTTTGCATAGAGGATATTAGCCTTTCCCGCAGTCATCTCTTTCAAGCCTTCTATCAATGACGGACAACGATCCAATACAGCTGCTACACTCCAAGTACCCGGCATATTTGCCCTACTGTCAGCTAACGGGCCTATCACAGCAATATTACCTTTCGGCTTGAAAGGTAGCAAAGGTTCCGGAGCTACTCCCGGGCGTCCTGGTACAGGATCGTTTTTCAGCAAAACAAAACTTTCAGCTGCAATTGTGCGAGCTGCATCACGATGCGCTTTTGTAAATATGTCACGCGCCGGACGTTTCGGGTCACAGTATTTATATGGATTATCAAACAATCCTAACTTATATTTAGCTTCCAGAATACGTCTGCAAGCTGTGTTCAATGTTTCCATTGAAACTTTTCCTTCCTCAACAGATTTTTTCAGTGTACCAACAAATCCTTCGCTGACCATATCCATATCGACTCCGGCGTTGATAGCCCGTGCAGATACTTCTTGCAGATTACCGATTCCGTGGTCTATCATCTCAGAAATTCCCGTATAGTCGGTAACAACGAAACCATTGAATCCCCATTGACCACGCAAAACATCCGTCATCAACCATTTATTGGCAGTAGCAGGAACACCATCTACTTCGTTGAACGATGCCATCACACTACCTACACCTGCTTCTACAGCAGCTTCGTAGGGTAACATATAGTCATTGAACATCCGTTGGCGGCTCATATCCACCGTGTTGTAATCACGTCCGGCTTCGCTTGCTCCATATAATGCAAAGTGTTTTACACACGCCATAATTTCATCATTTCGTTGCATATTCTTCCCTTGATAACCGTTTACCATTGCTTCGGCAATCATTGCTCCCAGAAATGGATCTTCACCGCTACCTTCGGATACACGCCCCCAACGGGGATCACGTGAGATATCTACCATCGGACTAAATGTCCAGTTGATGCCATCTGCACTAGCCTCAACAGCAGCGATACGTGCCGATTCTTCAATTGCAGTCATGTCCCAGGTACAAGATAACGCTAACGGAATTGGAAACATCGTTTCGTATCCATGAATCACATCCATTCCGAAAAGTAACGGAATACCAAGACGGGAATTCTCTACGGCCTGTTTCTGTACATCCATAATCCGGTCTACACCTTTCAGATTGAAAAGACCTCCTACTTCGCCCTTCTTTATTTTGGCAGCAATATCACTGCTTTTGGCTTGCCCCGTAGTAATTTCCCCTGTCACCGGAAGATTTAACTGTCCAATCTTCTCTTCCAGAGTCATTTTTTTCATGAGAGCATCGATAAAACGATTCATATCTTGTGGCGACTTTTGTGCCGCCACATTCATAAGTCCTGCCGAAAGTAGCAGGACTAGTAAACTTAATTTCTTACAGTTCATCATTCTAGCTAGTTTTTATTGAATATAGTCAGGATTCTGTACTAACACTCCTTTTGATTTATCAATTTCTGACTGAGGCAATGGGAGCAATGCATTCTTAGGTTGGTAATTTACCTTTCCGGCAGCATGTAATACTTCACTGGCAATACCCCAACGAACCAAATCATAAAAACGGTCGAATTCCATTCCTAATTCTACACGGCGTTCGTGACGGATAGCTTCGCGAAGTTTTGTCTGGTCATTCGTTGTCACTTTACTCAGTATACTTGTATCCTTGCCTCTGGCACGTGCACGTACCATTTCGAGAAAATCAACGGCTTCTTCGGGGATTCCTTTTTCATTTGCCGATTCTGCTGCCATTAATACTACGTCTGCGTATCGGATCAGACGGATGTTCACCCAGAATCCTTTATTGGTAAATTCCTTGCGTAATGCCGGGTCCGTATAAACTTTCTTATTGAAGTAAGCACCTATTGCCGGCGATACTGGAGATTCTCCATAAGGCGTATTAGTGTTTTCCGGGGTGATAGGGTCACTATCCGACCTGCGGAAATAGAGTAGAGTTGCATCTTTACGCGGGTCATTAGGTTCATAAGCTTCTGCCATATATTCAGTTGCCATATTCCAACCCCATCCAAGGTCCCATTTATCAGCTCCCCGCACTCCTTGTACTTCTGCAAACTGACTGCCAATAATATCACTTTGAGGAAGAGCAGCTGTTGCGGTACATTGAAGCTCAAATATAGAACCCCCGCTGTTTTCTCCATCATCCGTAAATATCTCGTCATACGGAGTTTTGAGATTATATAATCCTTTATTGATGACATCGGTTGAAGCGGTGTACATATTGTTCCAATCGTTACGCATCATATAAGTACGTGCATGTAAGGAACGGGCTGCTCCCCAAGTGAGTCGTCCAGTATATTCGCTGCTCCAAGTATCGGGGAGATTTTCTTCTGCTGTCTTAAGATCTTTATCAATTTGTTCGTAGATCTTTTCGGCAGTAGTTTTCGGAATATTAGCTTCGGAAGCGTCGTTGATCTTGTAAGTAACTAATGGAACTTGACCAAAAGCCCGTACCAGATTGAAATAACAGTAAGCACGGAAGAAAGAGGCTTCACCCTTGTTGATCATGTCCTCAGTTTCTGTTTGACCGGCTGTTTCTTTAGCGGCAATCGCTTCGAGAATATCATTACACTGATAAATAACAGCGTAATTCTGTCCCCAATAAGCTCCTAATAGTCCGTTGGTAGCTGTGTAAACAAAGTCGTCGTACATTTCAGCTATGTCCGAGCCGTCACTGGCAATACTACCTTTTTCCGCATCTTCGGAACGGAAACTGTGAATGGCAAATGCAGGAGGACCGGCAGTAATATTATAATTACGCATCAGTGTGTACACGTTGTAAATTTTTCCGTTCACCAGTGCATTCGGATTATCATCCTCAGTGAACTGTCCCTGTGGGCTGCGATCCAGAAAGTCGCTGCAGCTACTGATAGCTATTGCTGCGGCAGCGATAAAGGTCGATAAGATATATTTAGTCAGTTTCATATTTCAATCAGTTATTAATGGTTTTAGAAGGTTAAGTTAATACCGAATGTATAAACAACAGGTACAGGGTAACTTCCGTTATCTACCCCGAAAGCGGTAGCTGTACCACCTAATTCAGGGGAGTAACCGGTGTTATGCTTCCAGGTTTTAAGGTTCTGTATATTGACGTAAACTTTCAGAGCTTGCAAGCGGATCTTTTCTAGTAGTCCTTTGTCGAAAGCATAAGCCAGTTGTACGTTACGGATGCGGAAGAAACTACCATCTTCAATATAATAATCAGAGTTCAGCATATTGATGGAATGTTTGGAGTCCAACAGCGGTTGGCTGTTGGAGGTACCTTCACCACGCCAACGATCCAGGCGTTGCGCCAGATAGTTGAACTGTGCAAAGTTATAGTTATCCCAGGTACGGAAAATCTCGTTTCCGTGCTGTCCCATCATGTCAATGCCTAAAGTCCAGTTTTTGTAAGTCAGTCCCAGAGACAAACCGTAAGTAAAGTCTGGAGTAGGATTACCGATCATGGTACGGTCTTCGGGAGTGATATCCCCACTACGATCTACATCAGCAAATTTCAGGTCACCAGGGGTAACAGTGGCGAGTGTGTTTTTAGGAGAAGAGTTGATATCTTGCTGTGATTGGTATACACCTGCCACTTTGTAACCATAGAAATATCCGATTGGATAACCGGCCATGGTATAGCTTTGTTGCTTGTCACCTGCAATAATGGAATATCCATCCTGAACGAGGCTCTTTACTTTATTCTTGATTGTGGTGAGATTGGCACTGACTGAGTATCCCCAATCGCCTATCTGGTCACGCCAGGTAAGAGCCATTTCCACACCTTTGTTTTCAATCTCTCCTAAGTTACCGATGCCCGGAACTGTTCCTGAGATACCGGGAACTTCTGCAAGAAGGTCTTTCGTATTCTTTTTATAATATACTCCTTCGAAGTGCAGACGATTCCGAAGCACGTTTGTTTCGAATCCGACTTCCCATGCTTCTACTTTTTCCCACCGAAGGTTAGGATTAGGCAAATAGGCAAGCTGATATCCCGGATAGATGATAGATGGTTTACCAAATACCGCAGAATAAGCATTTGATAATAGAGGTTCGGCAGGATATGCCCTATCCAAATTCTGGTTACCCAGAGTACCGTAAGATGCTTTGACTTTCAACATATCCAGCCAAGTGATATCTTTCATAAATTCTTCCTCGCTCATCAGCCAGCCACCTCCTAAAGAGAAGAAATTCTGCCATTCGTTACCTGTGTATGAGAAGGCTGAAGAACCGTCACGACGGAACGAACCGTTGAATAGATATTTTCCTTTATAGTTGTAGATGACACGTGCGAGTAAAGATACGGTACTTCGTTCCCACTGGGTACTTTCGTTGGTTGCAGTAGCTGCATCCCCGATGCTTACAAACCATTTGTCCGGATCATCCGGAATGACCAGACCTACTCCTTGTTTACGAGCTCCGCCAAGGCGGCTCAACGAATTATAGTAGGTGGTGAAACCGGCAGTTGCTGTCAGATTATGGTTACCATTATCAAAACTGTTGGTATAAGTCACTAAGTAGTCACTTTGCACTTTTGTCTCATTCTCTTTGAATTGGCTGATTTCAGTCTTACCCGTTCCTAAAGTAGAAACATCACCACTAACGGCGTCATCATAAACTTTCACGATGGGCGTATAAGTCCGTCCGTTGTTGGAAGCATAATCCATAGAGAATGTTGTTTTGAAAGTAAAATGGTCCAAAAAGTCCACTTCGCCGTAGATACTTCCTGATGCACGATAATTTTCAGCTTTAGTTTTATTGGCTTTTAATTCCACATCGACCATAGGATTGTTGATCTGTGCTTTCTGGAATTCAGGTAAAGCAGCATAAAGACCGAATTCATTATTATATACGGGAGCAATAGGAGTGGCACGGAGTGCACCTAATACTTGTTTGGCATCTGCCGGAAGCATACGGGCTCCGTTGAACTGGAATCCTACTTTCAGGTAATCAGTGATTTTGTAATCATTGCTTGCATTGATTGTTACTTTACTGTATTTTTCATGCTTAATATTACCTTGCTCGTGAGAATAACCTACACCTAGATAGAAACTGTGTTTAGGAGAAGCACCGGTAATGCTGATGTTATTATTGGTAACAAAAGCAGTCTGGAAGATTTCATCCTGCCAGTCGGTATTGGCATCCCAGCCCGTGTAGTCGAACGGATTATCTTTCTGGTTGGAAAGCTGTTCGCTGTAGAGTTGTCTGAATTGTGGTCCATTAACAAGATCTATTTTGTCTACTACTTTTTTGAAGCCAAAGGAAGTATTAATGTTCACTAATGTCTGTCCTTCTTTAGCTTTCTTAGTGGTAATAATGATAACACCGTTTGCACCGCGTACACCAAAGATTGCTAATGAAGAAGGGTCTTTCAGAATTTCCATAGACTCAATATCTTCCGGGTTAAGGAAGTTGATATTATCGTTGAATAGTCCATCCACAATATACAAAGGTTTGTATCCATTGATGGAGTTTGTACCACGGATACGTATTTCAGGATCAGAACCTGCCCGTCCGGAGTTTACGATTTGTACACCGGCTACCTTTCCTTGAAGCGAAGAAAGAGGGTTTGTTGCCGGTTTATTAGCAATTTCGTCTCCTTTGATGTTGGTAATGGTACCTGTCAAGTCCCTTTTCTTCGCGCTACCGTATCCGATGACAACTGTCTCGTCCAATAACTGTGAATCATCTTTTAGGATGACATTAATAACACTCTGTGTACCTACTTTGATACTTTGTGGAGTCATTCCCACATACGAGAATACTAACACGTCTTCCGGGGTTGCAGAAATTGAATATTTACCATCTATATTTGTGATGGCACCGGTAGAAGTCCCTTGTACGAGCACTGTTGCGCCTATCAACGGTTCATTGGCAGAGTCTGTTACTGTTCCTGTTACCGTTTTGGTCTGTGCAAAAGTGGAAACAGAAGTCAGCAACAAGCAAGCGAGCATCATGATGCTCTTAAACCTGAAGGCTTTTTGTTGAAGATGTTGTAAAGATCTAGTCCTCATTGCATTAAATTTTTCTATTTGTTATTATTTAGGTTGAAGTCTTTCTTGCCCTCTTAGGCCAAAGTCTTAAATGCAACAAATAAAATGCAAAAAAGATTTTGGAAAAGGGTAGAATGCCTGTTTTTAACACAAGGGTAAGGGTAAACTAAAACAGTTGTTAAGTAGTACAGATACTAATATGATTTTGATATATTATTTCAAATAAGACTTCAACGGACTCTTTGCAATTAGTGAGCATTTTTTGTTACCATGCTCTTACTTTGCTACCACAGTTGCTTTTCCACACTTGATTTATTTTTAGCGAATCTAACGTTGAACTCAAAAATTAAGATAGAAAAAAGACTAGTACCACCGAATTTAGCCTCGAATGGATATATGTGTTTTTTTCTTTGTCATTTTACCGATAGATAGTATGATGAATTATTGATTGGTCTAAGGCAAGATAAGCGGATATTTCAATACCTTGTAAAATTTAAGGATGTGCTTTATGTCGGTGCGGTTTCTTTTCTCAATTTTTGTAGCGTGAAACGCTCATCTTTTCTTCTGATGACTAGTTTCCCACTAGTGTGAATTTCTTTTTAGTATAGTGCTTTTTTTTATTTGTTGGTACTTATAGAATTATTTGCAATTATTTTTCTGTTGAAAAAATAGGATATATTGTTTTTTTTCTTTAATATTGCAGTTAAAGGATGCAGAATTATATTCATATGTTCTTAAAATAATTAATGCCAGATACTTTTTGTTTATGTTATTAATATAAAATTGAACTATTATGAAAAAAAGAACATTTTGCTGTAAGTTATTTACTTTTGGTTTGCTTCTATTAAGTTGTACTAATGAGTATGATGAATTAGCACTAGAAAAAGATTCTAAAAAAGACTTGAAAGAGTTGTCTTCTGCATACTCTTGTAATGGAAGTGGACAGTGCTTGCCTGTTGTTACAGTTACGCATCTGAATAAATATTCGTCAACTCCCGGGACTATGGTTACCTGGACATATGGATATACCCCTCATGAAAATCTAATATTTTCATATAAATTGGCATCTGGTTATACTGTTTCCGAAAGTATTAGTTCAAGTGGAAGCCTTTTCTTCTCAAATAATTCGACAAACTATACTTTTACTTGTACGTTTTCCTGCAAAGAACTAATATCTTCTAATTGCTCTTCATGTAAGAAAACCTATAGTCTTGTTGTGAAGGAAGATTCTGGAACTCTTGGTCCGTTGGGAGATTGTCAAAGGAATTATTTATCATATTCCATGCAGACCAATTATTCTAGCATTATTCTAAAAACAGAGAGTTCAGGTTCTATTATAGAGGATAAAAAAAACTATATGAAAGTAGACAGCTATAAAATATATAAACAAAAATCTTGGTCTGAGTTGGAACTAGTTCAGTCTGGGAAAGTAGTCCCCGATGTTACAGTTATAAATTATTCATATGATCCTAGTTGTCATTATGAAATAAGGTTCTATAGTAGTACTTGCGAAAATAATGACAAACATTACTTGTATGCAACTTATTTTGAGAGGATAACCCAACCTTTTTTGACTTTAATGAAAATTCATTAGTACTGATTAATAAATACAACAATGAGGCTAATGTCTGTTACACTATTGCTAGTTTTATGCTGTGCATGTCATTCCGGCAAAAACATGATTTTCTGTAAAGCTGTTGATATGTCAACGCTGGATTCTATTGCACCCAAGAGTTACATACTTCCCAAAGGACGGGTTTGCTATGTGGCTACTTCTTCTTACGATCACACTTATCCTGATATGAATATCCTGAAAGTAACCACCTCTTCCAATTTTATTCATTCGAACAGAGATTTGAAATTATCCGGTGCAGGTTCCACTGTCGCTAAAATGGATACCCTTATTCAGTCTCAATACCTGGTGACTTCTACTTTACAAACTGCATATAAGAAGGGAGATACCAAAAATGGGAAAGTTTATATTGGAAGTGATGAGTATCGTAACTCTGATAAAAGTTTGGATATTCAGAAAGTTACGAATGACTATCATCCAGATGTATGGATTGATTTGAGTGCATTTTCGATTCAGATAATCGGCGAACTACAATCGGGAGGTTCGGCACACAATATTCCTTTTGTTGCAATGACCAATGCCGCTTATGAGTCGGGTGGTATGTTCGGGAGTTCGTTTGGAAACATTGTCATGAAGTACACTGCTCTTTGGAAGATTACTGATACACGGATGGGCGGGGTTAAAGAGGTAAAACTAGAAGGGGCAATGAAGCGAAAAATTGCACAAGGAGATGAATTAGTTTCTTATCTGAATGAATGTGCCACTCAAGCCGGAACTGATTTCTCTAATCTGATTGCCCAATAGTGAAAGTCATGTGGTGAAACTCACACTCAAATGTAGAGTTGATGTTGGCTCCTATAGAAGCTAATTAGAAAAGCCTCCAAGACAGATTCTTGAAGGCTTTCTAGTTTTTGTGCGGATGATAGGACTCGAACCTACACGCCTCACGGCACCAGATCCTAAGTCTGGCGCGGCTACCAATTACGCCACATCCGCAAATGTCGCTTTTTGTTTAGCGGTGCAAAGATAGGAAGATTTTTTGATTTGACAAATAATTAAGCAATAAAGTTATTCACTTAGAATTTCGAATGCTTTTTCAATCAGGGTATCTTTGCCTTTAAGTTGATCTTCTTCCGTCATATTGATGGAAATATCAGGTATGATTCCATTCTCTAGCGGTTTCATGTTTTTGTCATAATGTGGACTGGCGGAGAAGCGAATACTCCATCCATTTGGTAGTTCTGAACTGAAAGGAAGTCCGGAACCTCCTCCCGTCTGATCTCCTAACTGGATAATATTACCACTTTCAATACTACGCATTACATTTACAAAGTCATTTGTTGCACTGTAACAACGGCGGTTAGTCAGGATCACTACTTTTTTCTGCCAACGAATGCTATTGGAGGGTTCTAAATAAATCGGCTCCGGATCTGAAAAATCGGAATGTCCCGGTCCGGTTTTGTGCTGCATAAATCCTGTCAGTACTTTTTTGTTTGTAAAGCGTGCGGCGATACGCTCGGAATATGTTAGATTTCCTCCACCGTTATCGCGTACATCGATAATCAAACCGTTGCAAGTGGAGAGATAGACTAGAATTTCATCCAGGTTTCCGTTTCCTACTCCGGAACTGAAACTTTCGTAACGGATATATCCGATATTGTTATCAAATATTTTATATTTCATTCCGGCAGAGGTACGATAACCCGAGCTGGCACTGCCTAAATAGCTTTGGTAAAGAATGTCTTTCCGGTAATTCCAGGGAAATCCTTCGTACCAGGCATCATAATAGGAGGTACGGCTGGCAGAGGAAAGATTTACGTGACCGTCTTTCAGAATAAATAGCATTTCGCTTAACTTGTCGAACAAGTCTTCATTGGTCATTTCTGGCGAAATATATTTACTGTATTCTTGGCGCACAGCATCCCAATCGATCCCTTTTTCATCAAGGAAGCAGTATTGTTGGTCGATGATCTTCCATAATTGTTCGAAGTTACCTACAGGATCATCAGCGTAATTGTCTTCTCCGATACATCCCGTTAGTAGGGGGATGCAACAAAGTAATCGGAATAGGTGTATTATTTTATTTTTCATTCTTACATTCTTCATTTTTCTGCTTATCGTTTTTAGTAGGCCTCTAAAGCAGGTGGCAAGGATATTGCCTGTTTATTTGAAACACGGAACAGGTTCTTTACAAATCCTACCATAAACACGTGTGAGTAGGTATGAGTTTTGATTTTATTTACATTCGATTGTTGCAAATCAGCCAGATAGCTGAAACGCATTTTGGTGTCTCCTATTGGCAAATCCACAGAAAGCATTTGGCGAAGGGAGGGTTGGTTGTGGAGAGAAGTAAACTGAACTACTCCGCCTGCGTTGCCCAACGAGAAGATCTCATAATAAGACTGTCCGTAATGTGGAGAGAACATCAATCCGATCAGTGGTAAATTGACCTGATAACGGAGTGTAATCGGATAACGCTTGATTTTCAAGTGCCAGATTGCCATCCCTGAGGCGTCCAGATTAACAAATGCACGGGCAGAAGCCGGATTATTACCGTTGCGGAGGTTGTAAACAAATCCACCGTTGGCATCGAATAGCCCTCCTGCCAACAACTTGAAGTTCTCAGTCAATCGAAACTGATAATGGAGTCCATAGGTCCAGTTTGCCAATCCGGAAAAAGCATTGTTATTGTCGGCACGGTTGTGTGTATACCCTATGTCCGCCTGAAAGAAATTCTGTACGGAGACGTTTCCGTCGAACAGTTTTGTCATTCGCATCGTCTCACGCGAAATACGGAAATCAATTCCTTTGTACTCCTGGGGTGAGAGATAAGTGTCGAATACATTGGTAAAACCGACACCGTACATGGTGGAACGTGTCACGTAACGGACCGGATCGGAAAAGCCTTCCCCGCAACTTTTTTTATCCTGTCCCAAACTAGGGAGCGCATGGATTATCAATGCAATTAATACTATTATACTTCTTCTGAATTTTATCATTCTGTTCTATCTTAATTCCCTTTCCGGATGGGAAGGGGATGAAAGGGAGACTTTAAAATAATTTCATCTGCCCTGTAATTTCATCTATGATGTCTCCTTCACTCTTATCGCTGTCTGGGTCCAGATTTTCCAGTTCCTCTTCGGCTTCCTCCTGTTCTTCCTGCATCGGTTCGGGTAAACGGAGTGGGTCGAGCTCGTTGATTGTTTCAATACCGAACGTTGAGATGCGTTTTCCTTTTGCCTTAAAGCCTTTCACTGCAATAAACTCTTCCGCATCAATGATCATTGGTTCACGGAAACTATCGTGTCCACCGAAAATTACTTCGAACCTTGGATAATATTCGTCTGTCAGCAGAATGAGACGGTTATTCTTGTTGTCTCCCAAGTAATTCTGTTTGCGGTTAGTTCCTTCAAAACAGAAACGTTTCAGATAAGGATAATTCTGCTGATCGGCATCATAAAGCGCGGCAGTCCATATTTTGTTGGGATCAAATTTCTCAACAATACTTACATTATCTTCATAGTGGTTGCTCAGATCGAAGTTACTGGTATAGAATTCACCATTATTCAGTACAACGAGAATGGTGTCGTCGCTTTGAAATTCTCCCAGATATTCACCTCTACCATCATAGTTGAGGCGTAGTATATCGCGATCGAACCATACTTTACGTCCTCCCAAAGTAGATCCTCCTTTCTGTTTCAGTGCTATCTTATGTATAGGGAGCCGGGTGAGGATAACGCCTCGTGCCTGACGACCTTTGATTCCCACTTCACTAAAATCATGTTCGAAGATAATGCGGCGTACGCGAGGATTCGGTTTCAATGTCACTTTAATAATCTCAGCTTCTCCATTTGGATTGGCACTGAAATAAGTAATGCGTGAATCCGGTGTACCCAAAGTAACATCATATTCACGGTCGCGTACAACAGAAGTAACAGCAAAACGTTTTACATAGGAAGTGCCTTCTTTGCCATCCCGGTAAGCCACATTGTAAATGGTACGTTTATCGTTCTTTTTAAAGACATTGACATAAAGCACATTTTTCCCTACAAACTTCTTATCTGCTACCGGAGTTACAATATATTTTCCGTCACGGAAGAATATAATCACATCATCGATATCCGAACAGTTTGCAATAAATTCGTCTTTCTTTAAAGAAGTTCCTATGAATCCTTCTTCACGGTTAATATAGAGCTTTTCATTGGCTTCTACCACTTTTGCGGCTTCGATGGTATCGAAGTTACGAAGTTCCGTGTGGCGTGGGAAGTTTTTGCCATATTTTTCTTTTAGCATCTGATACCAGTCGATGGTATATTCTATGATATTTGCCAAATGGTGATCTATCGTTGCGATATCCTCTTTCATTTTGGCAATCAGCTCATCTGCTTTATCCGAGTTAAACTTTAGAATACGTCCCATCTTGATCTCCATCAGTTTGAGAATATCTTCTTTGGTTACTTCACGGATAAATTTCGGGTAAAAAGGAGCTAGTCGCCCGTCAATGTGCTTGCAGGCAGCATCCATATCTTTGGATTGCTCGAACTCTTTATCCTTGTAGATTCGTTCTTCAATAAATATTTTTTCGAGAGATGCGAAATGAAGTCCTTCCAATATTTCGTTCTTCTTTATTTCCAGCTCCAACTTCAACAAGTCCAGTGTGTTGTCTACCGATTTTTTCAGCACTTTACTGACAGTGAGGAAGTGTGGCTTGCTGTCATCAATCACACAACAGTTAGGCGAAATACTCACTTCGCAATCGGTAAAGGCATATAGCGCATCAATGGTCTTGTCTGATGAAGTACCGGGAGCCAGGTGAACTAATATTTCTACATTGGCAGCAGTGTTGTCATCGACTTTACGTATCTTGATTTTTCCTTTATCGACGGCTTTCAGAATAGAATCAATGACGCTAGAAGTGGTCTTTCCATATGGGATTTCCGTGATAGTTAGGGTCTTATTATCAATCTTATTGATTTTAGCACGTACCTTTACTACACCTCCCCGTTCGCCATCGTTGTATTTGGCTACGTCGATTGAACCACCCGTCTGGAAATCCGGATAAATCTGGAAAGGTTCTTCACGTAAGTAGCCGATAGAGGCATCGCAAAGCTCGTTGAAGTTATGCGGTAATATTTTGGATGCGAGTCCCACAGCGATACCTTCCACACCTTGTGCCAGTAATAAGGGGAATTTTACAGGAAGTGTGACCGGTTCCTTATTTCGTCCGTCGTAGGATTGTTTCCATTCTGTAGTTTTGGGATTGAAGACAACGTCAAGTGCAAATTTTGAAAGACGTGCCTCAATATAACGGGGAGCAGCCGCACCATCACCCGTGAGTATATTACCCCAGTTTCCCTGACAGTCTATCAGGAGGTCTTTTTGTCCTAACTGTACTAGTGCGTCGCCAATGGAAGCATCGCCGTGAGGGTGAAACTGCATGGTGTGTCCCACTATGTTGGCTACCTTGTTATATCGTCCGTCGTCCAGACGTTTCATAGAATGCAGAATACGACGCTGCACAGGCTTTAAACCATCATTGATGTGAGGTACGGCACGTTCTAGAATCACATACGAAGCATAGTCCAGAAACCAGTTCTGATACATACCTGTAAGTTGATGTTTTAAGTTTTCGTCCCGTACGTCAGCCGGTTTATAATCTGAATGTCCTTCTGTTATCTCGTTAATTTCGTCACTCATAAATTTGCTTTATATACTTCATTTTAACGCATACGCACGCAAAAATACAAAAAATAAAAGAGAATCTAATAAAGAAAGGCAGAGATTCGTAGTGTTAAAAGCTGATAAAGAGGAAGAATCAAGGTGACTGTACTTTATTTTTTGCAATATTTTGAGATATTTTATCTCAACGTGAGCATAATATAATCGCAACAATTATCTTGTTTAATATTAAATGTATAGCGATAAAAATGCTAAATTTATAGTGTGAATTATAACATTTTCGTGCCTAAAAGATAGTAGTTGTGAGATTCTGATATATCTCCGCTTTTGATATTACCCTATGCAATGATATATATAATAAATGTGTTCTTTTCTTCTATTTTTTAAAGTGTTGCCCTTCCTTTCTATATTGCAAAGGAGGAATTCCCGTCTTCTTACGAAAGAATTTTGAAAATTGACTTACGTTTTCAAAGCCCAGTTTGTAAGCAATGTCTGTAATACTCATACTCATAATATCGAGTAGCTCTTTTGAACGGAGCAATTTCATATTAGATTGATATTGTGCCGGAGATACATCGACGTACTGTTTGAACTTCTTTCGAAACCAGGAATAGCTTACTCCCAGACTGTCAGCAATACTTTCGGGAGAATAATTATATCCCGCATCTTGCTTCATGATATCCCGTGCCTCATTTATCTTATTGATGGCAAAAGAATCATTTAATGTCTCATTTCTGTGTTTATAATAAACTGTTCCCAGAATATAAAGGACGATACTTGAAATGATTTGCTGGTAAGCACTTTTTTCTTGCAGCGCATAGTTGGCAATGTCTTCGTATAATCTGATAATAGAAGAACTAAAGCCTAAATAAAATACCGGATTTTTGGGAGAGAAAAAGCCTTTATTTACTCGCTTGTCAATATGCTCTCCTCTGAATCCTACCCAGTATTCAAACCATCCGGTTTCTTTGTCCGGTTCATAGGTGTGCCATTCATTCGGAAATAGCAGAATCATCGTTCCTGATTTCACTCGTTGTCTTTTGCATGATTTAGATTCAAACCAGCCTTTTCCATCAGATATATAAATGAGTTGATATTCTTTCAGAATCCTTCCATTTTTGGGGTCAAAGAGATGTGATTTAGGATGTTGGGAGGGAGGATATGAACTATTAGATGGAATGGATTGATACCCTACAGTGGTAACCACAATCCCCCAAGCTTCATCCGTGTTGCTGATGTTGAAATATTTGATATTGCGACTCTCTGTGATTTTCATTTGAACGTATAAATTAAGATAGAGTGATAATTGTTGCAAAATAAAACATTTTCAGGAATATTCATTTATATATATACTGTAATTAACAAATCAGTTTTATCAAAAATGGAAAATTATATGTCAGTATTGATATTTTTTTTTAGAAATGTATGGGAATGATACCAATTCCTGTAGTTAAAAAGCTCATTTTATTGTACTATATGAAAGATGTTTTCTAACTTTACTGAAACTAATATTTATGACAACTATTTGATTGATAACAGTCAGATATATATAGTCTATTTTAATGACTGGAATTTATAAACACTAATAACCCATATTTTTCATGAAACACATTTTGTTACTATTATTCCTATTTGGAATTTCCTTTTCTTTGAAAGCACAAAAGAAAGAAATACGGCAGAAATATGATGTTGCAGCTTTTCTGTATCCTGCTTATGCATCGGATGATCCCCGTTTGCGTCCCTTCTGGCCCATGGGTATCGGAGAGTGGGAAACTGTAATGACTGTACAGAACCGTTATCCGAATCATTATTGGAACCGTAAGCCTCTTTGGGGATATATTAATGAAGCCGATCCGTCAGTAATGTCTATGGAAATTGAACAGGCTACCAATCATGGAGTAAACGTTTTTATTTTCGATTGGTATTGGTATGATGGTCGTCCTTTTATGGAAACGACTTTGGATAATGGCTTTCTGAAAGCGGATAATGTTTCTAAGATGAAATTTTATCTGATGTGGGCGAACCATGATGTATTAAACTTATGGGATACCCGTCTAGCACGTGTCAATGAAAACAATGTAATCTGGACAGGTAAGGTAGACCGTCAGGAATTTGAAAAGATTTGCAAACGCAATATTGAAAAATATTTTAAGCATCCTCAGTATTATAAGATAGATGGCAAACCGGTATTTATGATTTATGATATCCCGCAATTGATATCAGGATTGGGTGGAATTAAAGAGACAGTTGATGCATTAAACTGGTTCACACAGGAAACGAAGAAAGCGGGTTTCCCCGGATTGGATTTGCAAATAACCATGTGGGGAATAAACCTTAATTATAGCGGATTTGACGCAGGGAAAACCACTAGTCCTGAAAATGAATTTGTGAAAATGCTGGGCTTTACAAGTGCTACTCATTATCAGTTTGTACACTTTACTAATGTAGACGATGAGTATGCCAATGTTGTAGATCGTGCAGAAAAAGAGTGGTATCGCATTGATTCTGTATTCGATTGCAAATATTACCCTCATGTTAGTGTAGGATGGGATAACAGTCCGCGTACCGGACATAGTGCTGTAATCAGGAACAATACTCCGGAAAATTTTGAAAAGGCACTGATAAAAGCTCGCGACTTTGTAGACAAACATCCCGAACAAGCTCCTCTCATTACCATCAATAGTTGGAACGAGTGGACAGAAACAAGTTATCTCGTACCATGCAATGTCTATGGATACGGCTATCTGAAAGCTGTAAAAAATGTTTTTGTGAAATGATGTATGTCAATTCTATCTAAAAAATAACATGATGTATTTTAAGAGACAACTGAGCCTTTTTTCACGTTATCTGTTATTCGCGGCAATTGCGAGTATTTCCGTACAATGTATGGCTCAAAACAAGATGAAGGCTGAATTTAAAGATCCACCTTCTTCTGTCAAAACCGGTACCTATTGGTATTGGATAGAGGGTAATATTTCTAAAGAAGGAGTAATAAAAGACCTCGAAGCAATGAAAGCTGCCGGCATCAACCGTGCTTTTATAGCCAATATCGGTGGTGCGGGAACCGGTGACCCTAATGCATCCCGTAAAGTGGAGTTTATGAGTGACGAGTGGTGGAACATAACCCATGCTGCACTCAAGAAAGCGACCGAACTCGATATTGAAATCGGTATATTCAATTCACCGGGTTGGAGTCAGTCCGGAGGTCCTTGGATAAAGCCCGAAGAGACAATGCGTTATCTGGCTTCTTCACAGAAAATATTGAAAGGACCGGGGAGGGTTTCCATTCAATTGCCTCAACCTACAGAACATTTTCAAGACGTGAAGGTATTGGCATTTCCAAATCCTACCCCTGAAGGAACCGTACTGGATATGGCAAATGCCGATATCACTGTCACCCCATATACGGAGAATGTGAGTAATTTGGTGGATGGCGACATTCGTACCGGAATGTCTTTTCATGGTGAAGGAGGATCTACTATTAATATAAACACCAAGCAACCGTTTACGGCACGTAGCATTGTGGTCCGGACCACTCCGGCTCCTATTCATACGGATGTAGAACTACAGGCAAAGGGTAATGACGGAACATTCAAAACAGTCAGCCGCTTTCTAATTAGTCGTGTTAGAGATTGGAAGAAAGTCGGATTTGATCCCTATGCAGATGTTGCGATAACTTTTGAACCAACTACCTCCAACGAGTTTAGAGTGATTTTTGCTTCAACGAATAAAAATACCGGCATATCCGAACTGACGATCTCCTCCATTCCGCGTGTAGAACGTTTTAAAGAAAAGTCGTTAGCCAAATTGTTCCAGACAGAGGTTCCCTCGTGGGATGAATACTTGTGGAGAGAACAACCGGAAAAAGATGAGAGAAAATATACTCTGAATCCCGGACAGGTGATAGATATTTCTGATAAACTATCGGCAAACGGCCTATTAAACTGGGAAGTTCCGGAAGGCGAATGGATGGTTATCCGAACGGGTATGGCTCCTACAGGGGTCGTAAATGAACCCGCCTGTCCCGATGCTACAGGTTATGAAGTAGATAAAATGAGCAAGAAGCATGCTGAAACCCATTTTAATACGTATGTTGGCGAAATGTTGCGACGCATTCCGGAAAAAGACAGAAGAACCTTTAAAGTACTCGTGCAAGATAGCTATGAAGTAGGAGGACAAAACTTCACAGACAATCTGATCCCCGATTTTACGAAAAGATATGGGTATGATCCTACGCCCTATTTACCGGTCCTGAATGGCATTGTAGTAAGTAGCCAGCATGATTCGGATGCTTTTCTCTGGGATTTGCGTCGTTTTATAGCAGACCGGATATCGTATGAATATGTAGGAGGCACGCGTGAAGTCGCACATAAGCATGGCTTAACCACCTGGCTGGAGAACTATGGACATTGGGGATTCCCCGGGGAATTTCTGCAATATGGCGGACAAGCAGATGAAGTGGGTGGAGAATTCTGGGCAGATCCTCCTTATGGTGAGATCGAAAATAGGCTAGCTACCTCTTGCTCACATATTTATGGTAAGAAGCTAACTTCTTCGGAGTCAAGTACAAGCGCCGGACCTGCCTATTTGCGCACTCCGAATGATTTGAAACAACGCATGGATCGTTATTCTACTTATGGTATTAACAATACAGTACTCCACCTCTATATTCACCAGCCGGGAGAAGAACGGCTTCCGGGCTCGAATGCCTGGTTTGGTACTGAATTCGACCGGAATAACATCTGGTTTAAGCAGATGGACTTATACACCACTTATATTAAACGTTGCAATTACATGATGCGCCAAGGTTGGTATCAGGCTGATGTCGCTTATTTTATTGGTGAAGACGCTCCTCGTATGGTCGGGATTATGGAACCGTGGATACCCGCAGGATATCAGTTTGAACATATCAATGCAGAAGTGATCATACGTGATCTTAGCGTAAAAGACGGTCGGTTAGTTCTACCTCATGGAGTATCTTTCAAGGTGCTTGTATTACCTCCCAAGCTAAAAACGATGCGTCCGGAATTACTTGAAAAAATTGAAGAACTAGTAGCTGCTGGGGCTATCGTATTAGGTCCTGCCCCTGAGCGTTCACCGAGTCTGGAAAATCAACCGGAAGCCGATCGAAAGGTAAAAGAACTTGCAGAAAAACTTTGGGGTGATGTAGATGGAGTGAGTGTGAAACAGCGGCAGTATGGCAAAGGAATAATTTGTCATGGAGTGAATTTCGAAGAGCTTTTTGCACAGCTTGGCTATGCCCCCGATTGTAAGGTACCGGCAGGTACATTGATTTATCAGGGACACCAGAAAGATGGTAATACAGATATTTATATCCTTTCTAATCAGGAAAACTATGCTGTAACGATGGACGTAGAATTCAGATTGACCGGTAAACAACCGGAATTATGGGTTCCTCTGACAGGAGAAATACGCAAGCTACCGGCTTTCACACATAAACAAAAGACTACGGTTGTACCGATGAAATTGGAGAAAGGTGAATGTGTGTTTGTGGTATTTCGTGAAACAGGAAAGCCGGTGGCCAACATTGTAGAAGCTAATTTCCCGTCTCCTGTTTCTGTACAAAAAGTGCAAAGTACCTGGAATGTTACTTTTGAAAGCGCTTTTAAAAATCCTGATCCGATAAAGATGGATGTACTCCAGGACTTGGCAACAGTGTCTAATGATCGTGTAAAATATTTCTCCGGTATGGCGACTTATACAACAAATGCGAACTTGAAGAAAGCGGGTAAAGGAGAACGTATGTTTATCAATTTCGATAAGGTCGGTGCAATGGGCAAGATTTACATCAATGGTAAATATGCAGGAGGCGTGTGGACTACCCCGTATAAGCTCGATGTGACGGATTTTGTGAAGAATGGCATGAATGAGATTAAAGTGGAAGTTGTAAATACATGGGTAAATCGTATTGTTGGTGATCTGAATGCACCGGAAAGTGAACGCCGGGTGTATTGTTTTATTAATCCCCATCGTCCGGATTCTCCGCTTCCTGCTTCAGGATTGATAGGGCAGGTCGTTTTTGAAACTATTAAATATTGAAACATAACTCTAAATACACAATAGAAATTATGAAGAAAATTCTAGCATTATTCTTGGTCATCCTTTTCGGATTAAATACATACGCCCAGAAAAATCGTTTGCAGCATGAGTTTGTTGCCCCACCCGAAGAAGTGAAAACCAGTGTTTATTGGTATTGGATGTGTGGTAACATATCGAAAGAAGGGGTAGTGAAGGACTTGCAAGAAATGAAAAAGGTTGGCATCAACCGCGTTTTCATCGGTCACAATTATTTTGATCCTTATGCCGGTGGACGCAATGTGAAATTAATGAGCGATGAATGGTGGGAAGTACTACATACAGCAGTAAAAACTGCCGGTGAATTAGACATTGAAGTTGGTATGTTCAACTCTCCCGGATGGACACAAGCAGGTGGCCCTTGGGTGAAACCTGAAGAGTCGATGCGTTATCTGAATAGTTCCGAAATACAAGTAAAAGGACCTCAGAAGTTAAGCACAAAATTAGAAAAACCACATCCGGATTTTCAGGATGTCAAGTTAATAGCTTACCCTGTCAATGATACCGGTGAATCAGTATTGAATACAACAAATGCGCGTATCGCTGTAAGTCCTGCTATCGAACAGTCGGATAAGATGTTCGACGGAGACCGTTTGTCGGATATCCGCCTTCCGCAGAATGTGGATTACTGCATCGATATGAAAACTGACAAGGATTTTACAGCACGAAGTTTGACTATTTACCCTTCTCATTGCAATATTAACGCTACTTTTGAGTTACAAGCTAAGATAGGAAATGAATATCGTACCCTTTCTAACTTTGTCATAGACTGGCACTTTCTTGCCAATATTGTCGGATTTCAGCCGTTTGCACCAGTCGTGATGACGATAGATGAAACGAATGCTACCGACTTCCGTTTGTTAGTGAAAAACAGACATCATGAAGGCGGAATTGCCGAAGTGGAATTGTCTTCTACTCCTCGCATTGAAAGTTATGCGGCAAAAACTTTTGCGAAAATGTTTCAGGGTCCATTGCCTCAATGGGATTACTATACGTGGCGCGAACAGCCCGAAGTGACCGACGTTTCATTAAATATCGACCCGGCCAAAGTCGTAGATATTTCTGATCACATGGCTCCTGATGGCACTGTGACTTGGGATGTACCTGCCGGCAACTGGGTTATTGTACGTACTGGAATGACATCTACCGGAGTCACTAACAATCCCGGCGGTCCTGATGGAACCGGACTCGAGACGGATAAATTAAGTAAGAAACATTTGGCGAGCCATTTTGATGCGTTCATTGGTAAAATCATGGAACGTATTCCTGCTGAAGATCGGAAGGCTTTCAAAGTAGTGATTCAGGATAGTTATGAGTCTGGTGGTCAGAATTTCACGGATGACTTTTTGGAACGCTTCAAAGAACGCTATGGCTATGACGCACTCCCTTTCTTGCCTGCCTATTTCGGTAAAGTAGTGGGTAGCAAGGAGCAATCCGACCGCTTTCTTTGGGATATGAGACGTATTGTAGCTGACAGAATAGCTTACGATTACGTAGGAGGACTTCGCGAATTGTGCCATAAGCATGGTATGACTACCTGGCTTGAAAACTATGGGCACTGGGGATTTCCTGCCGAATTTTTGCAATATGGAGGTCAATCTGACGAAGTAGGCGGTGAGTATTGGTTGCCAAATGCCTTTCCTTCGTGGGAAAATGATCTTGGGAATATCGAGAACCGCGCAGCCTCTTCTTGTGCCCACATTTATGGCAAACCGTTAGTTTCGGCAGAATCCAACACAAGTGGTGGACCTGCATTCTCCCGTGTTCCAGCTGATGCCAAGCAACGTACCGACAAATATTTTTCGGAAGGGATCAATAATACATTATTGCATGTATATATTCACCAACCGGATACAAACCGTTATCCGGGCACTAATGCGTGGTTTGGTACGGAGTTTAACCGGGCAAATACCTGGTATTCTCACATTGATCTGTTTCTCAACTATGTGAAACGTTGCAACTATATGCTTCGTCAGGGATTAAATGTAGCGGACATTGCTTATTTCATCAGTGAAGATGTTCCCAAGATGACGGGAATCCAAGATCCGTCCTTGCCGGCTGGTTGCCAGTTCGACTATATCAACGCAGAAGTACTTTTACGAGATGCTTTCGTGAAAAATGGCATGATTACATTACCGCATGGAACTTCTTACAAAGTTTTGTCGCTACCTCAAACAAAGAGTATGCGTCCGGAATTGTTGCTCAAGATCAAACAATTGGTACAGGATGGAGCTATTATTCTGGGAGCTGCTCCCATGCATTCTCCAAGTCTGGAGAACCAGCCCGAAGCGGACAGACTGGTAGCAAGTGCCGCCGCCGAGCTATGGGGGAATGTTGATGGCGTGCAGGCTACTTCCCGTCGGTATGGCAAAGGAATGGTGTTTAATGGAGTTAGCCTCGAAGAACTATTTGCTACGATCGGGTGGACTGTTGATTGTAAAAGTGAGAACGATGCTCCCATCCTGTTCGGACATCGTACGGCAAAAAACAATACGGATATTTATTTCCTGTCCAATCAGAGTGAAGAACGCCAGAAAACGATCATGCAGTTCAGAGTAAAAGGGATGCAGCCGGAACTTTGGAATCCGATGCATGGCACTATCCGTCCGCTTAATGAATTCTCTGTGAATGGAGGTCTTACTTCAGTACCTGTGACACTGGAAGGTTTCGAAAGTGCTTTCATTGTGTTCCGTAAAAAAGGAAAACCAGTGAAGGGCGCAACTAACTTTTCCGACCCTGTGGAAAGTATAGTTATAGATTCCCCTTGGGATGTTAGTTTTAAAAGTCCTCTGGCAGTTCCCAATCCTATTCGGCTACCTAAACTACAGGATTTGTCTTTAATGTCTGATCCGAAAATCAAGTATTTCTCAGGGAATATGATTTATACGACCACAATTGATGTCGATTTATCTAGAATGGCTAAAAGAACTGTGGAGCTTAATCTTGGTAAAGTGGCGAAGATGGCTAAAGTTTGGATAAATGACCGGTATGTAGGCGGTGTATGGTCATCTCCTTACAGTTTGGATATCTCATCTGCACTGAAACAGGGAAAAAATACGATTCGTATAGATGTTGTCAATACATGGGTGAATCGTTTGATCGGTAACAGTATCTACCCGGAAATGGCTAAAGAAACCTGGGTTGGGATGAGCCCATATAATCGTGATTCTCCTTTACAGGAGTCTGGCTTGATAGGACCTGTGAAGTTGGACCTTAAATAATTTATTTTGTCCGGGTGTTAAGTATGCAGACACCCGGACAATTACTATGCTCCTTTTTAGGGACTATCCATCCGATTTAGTTTCATACTATGCAAAAGTAAAATATTGTGGTTTGAGATGTTTCTTGTCGGATTCAGTTTAGAAAATAGGTTTCATTGTCATTTTTTATTTTGAAATTAAATATAATCCTTTACTTATTAATGTCTGAACAATAAAGTTCATGAAAGCTGGAATCTGGAATAAATGAGGTTTTTAGAAAGAATTTGTTTTAGTAGCTTCTAATATTTGTTATCCTACAATAAAGTTTTATCTTTGTAGTACTGGAAACTTGTATGACACCCGGGTCTCGTGCTGTACGACACCCGGGTGTCGTCGTGTTCAACACCCGGGTCTTGGTATGCTTGACACCCGGGTGTCATACAAGATTGGATTACTAACAAAAAAAGAAAGGAGTATAAGTTTATGGGAGTTCCTTATGTAGTGCGAAAAAAAGTGGATATGACATCCGGAGAAAGAAAAGAATTGTGGTATGGAGTACCGAGGAAATTGCAGCAGAGAGGAGGTGTGAATAACAAAGAATTAGCCGCGTGGATGGAGAAAACAAGTGGTTTCCATCGTGGACAGATAGAGGGTATTCTTACTGAAATGGTTGCTAACATTCTGCAAATGCTTTCCCTGGGAGAGTCGGTGACCATTGATGGATTGGGAACTTTTCAAACGGCATTGACAAGTCCCGGGTTTGAGCGTCCGGAACAAGTGACACCGGGAAAAGTATCTGTCTCTCGCGTATACTTTGTTGCACATCCCGATTTTAGAAGGGAGGTGAAAAAGATAAAATGTGTGCGTATTCCTTTCAAATACTATATGCCGGAAAATATGCTCACGAAGGAGATGGAGAAGGTTGATAAAGAACAGGAAAGAGAAGAGTCCGGTGCAGAAATGTGGGAAGAGGAATCCGGTGAATAATTGAAGAAACAAAAATAAAACCCTAATATAGGTTGTCTAATAGATAACTCATATCAGGGTTTTATTTTACATTAATAATGTCTATTTGTACGAGTGTGCATTTCTCTTCTTTTTAAAAAGACTTTTTCCTCCTATGAAAAGCAGTCGCGGAATCCACAATATGAAATAGATAAAAAGGCTGATGACAAATACATAGCCTATCTGGGAGAACATTTCCACCCATGGGCGTGTGTAAACAATGATAGCGATAATATTAATAATGAAGGCAAGGACAAAGCACAATATATAGATATTTCTTTCTCTCTTGATTTTTTTTGAAGTAATGACGATATCTTTCATGGCTTAAAATTTCATGTATGGTATTTTATATTCATCCGGGAAAACAATGCAGCGTTCTTCTTCCATAGATTGGTTACCCAGTAAGCAAAGTACTGAAGAACAATAGGCTTCTTCTACAACATCTTTCACTTTTTCTCCGGTAATACATGATTGGCAGAATGCGGAGAGTATTGTGTCTGAACCATCTTTCTCAAATCCAACCATACTCAAACCGTTGCTGACATTACTACCTCCTTCGATGACGAAGTGCGGTATATATTCCATCTTGGTTTCCGGACGCCAGCTGGGACCAGCTGTAGGGATTGCGGCAAATGCTTTATCTTTTACTTGATCTATTAATTGGCGGATACCGGTGGTGGAGTGATCTTCTTCCAGATAATATAATCCTTTTGACAAATCCATCGTTCCTTTATGTCCCAGAATTTGTTCTTCCATTCCATTGAATTTATTGGAAATCAATGATTCATAAGCTATCTTTGCTCCGTTGGAGTAGCGGTATGTCACGTTTACGCTATCATAAACTTCGCGACCGTCCTTCCAGAAAACAATGTCACCCATACCCATAATATGTGTTGGCATTTTGTGTATCGCCCAGTTGCAGACTTCCAATTGATGGCTACCGAGTTCGGTCATTAAACCGCCGGAGCTTTCTTTATAAAGTCTCCAGTTAATCTTACGTTCCAATTCAGGTGAAGGTACCTCACGTCTCCAATCAGCATTACGGAACCAGTGGCATCGCATTCCTACCACCTCTCCGATGAGTCCGGAATGAATCATTTGCATTGCTTTTACGTATTTCTCATCATACATACGTTGCATACAGAAGTAGAGCACTTGGTTAGTGTTCTGATAGGTATCGTAGACTGCTTTGCATTCTTCCAGCGTGCGTGCCATGGCTTTCTCGCAAAATACGTGTTTGCCGGCAGCTAAAGCATCTAGTGTGATACACGCGTGCCAGTTGAGGGGAGTTGCGATGATGACTCCGTCAATATCTTTAGATTCGAGTAATTTCTTGTAATCCGTATAAGTTTTTGCATTCGGGAATAATTCCTGTGCAGCTTTCAGGTTAGGAGGATAGTTATCGCAGATAGCAACGACCTGTGCATGAGGTATTTCTTTGAGGTTGTGAAGGTGGTATTGTCCTCTGGAGCCTGTGCCAATAACAGCCACCCTTGCTTTTTCAGTGCTAATTTCTTTTAGTTTTTCTGGTGTACAGGAGGTTAGCCAAGGAGTACTAGCTAATAATGCGCTTCCTCCGGCAATGCATCCCAGACTTTTAATGAATTGTCTGAGACTAAGGTCTACACCTTTTTCTGTATTATTTTTCATGGTTTATAATGTATATATAGTTCCTTTTATATTATTAAAATTCGTGCTGATTTGTTCCCGTTGTTGTTCATTGGCAATCATCCAGACTGTACTAAGCACTTCGGCGTCTAAAGGGTCTTCGGACACGATGGTACTGGCTTTTCGTTGTTCGTCATAAATTCCTGTGAGCGGATTGATAATATGTCCGGTATATTGCCGTGTATTTCCGGAAGTGGAAAGTGCCATATTTAAAAGATCGAATTCTCTTAGCAGAGTTTGGCTATATGGATTGAGAAAGCTGACTTTCCAGCAATCTCCATAAGGATGGTGTCCGATACCGATGATGGAGCTGTTGCCGAAATCTACAAACGCGTCCTTTACGTTTGCGCAAACGATCATCTTTCTGATTTTTTTTAGTGCATATCCTTTGGCAAATCCTCCAAAATCGAATGATAAATCCGGATGATTGGAAGAAATGAAACAGTCGCTATGGAAATTTACTTGTGAGAAGTCTTTCAGTGTTATATCGAACAAGTGGAGTGTTTGTTCGTAATATTGGCGGCAAAGTTGTAACATGGACCATAGCTCTGGGCTTATTTGGGTTTTATTCGCTGAAAGATGTTTGTTCAGAAGAGCCACCTCACTTTGAGGGTTGAAACGGTTGAGCATCTTTTCCAAACATTCCAACTCATTTACAATAGCTGACCATAGCTTGTCGGCTAATGTTGGGTCAGTATGAATGAGTAGAATGTCGAATCGGGTTCCCATGATATGATTTATAAATCCATGAAACATGGATTCACTTTCATAATATGTACTTTGGACTTCAGACATATATCAGTCAATTTCTAATTGTCGTATTTCGGTCTACAAATATATGAGAAATCCTTTGAAGATGTTCGGGAATAAGATAAATTAATACCCTAGCTGTCTTATTTATGAGATAAATACCTATCTTTGTGGCACTTTTTAGTAAAAAAGCAAACTCAAATTAATAGATAGATATAAGAAATGGCACAAGAAGACGTTTTTAAGAAACTTGTATCGCACTGTAAGGAATATGGTTTTGTATTTCCTTCAAGCGATATCTACGACGGACTAGGCGCTGTATATGACTACGGTCAGATGGGCGTTGAATTGAAAAATAACATTAAAAAATACTGGTGGGATAGCATGGTGCTGTTGCACGAAAACATTGTCGGTATTGACTCTGCCATCTTTATGCATCCTACTATTTGGAAAGCTTCCGGACACGTTGATGCATTCAATGACCCTTTGATTGATAATAAAGATTCTAAAAAACGTTATCGTGCTGACGTATTGGTTGAAGATCAGTTGGCTAAATACGATGATAAGATCAATAAAGAAGTAGCTAAAGCTGCAAAGAAATTCGGTGATGCTTTTGATGAGGCTCAATTCCGTTCTACTAACGGGCGTGTATTGGAACATCAGG